>NZ_JBICST010000002.1:0-749917 GCF_043197265.1 Kribbella sp. NPDC049227
TGGAAGTTAAGCCCGACAGCGCCGATGGTACTGCGACCGGGAGGTCGTGGGAGAGTAGGACGCCGCCGGACATTCACACTGTTAAGGGCCACCCCACTCGGGGTGGCCCTTAACATTTGTCCCGGTAGTTTGAGGACTGCACCTCACTGCTCAAGCAGTTGTTTGCGGTGTGCGGTGTAGGACCACCACGGACGGGCCGGCTTGCCGTCGGCCTGGTCCACTGCGGACATGACAGTATCGAGCAGGCACGGATCCAGACGCTGGCCGTCGGCCTCGCACATGTCTTCGTAGATCTCGACGGGATCGCGCCCGGCCAGCTCGCTGACCTGCGTGATGCCGGCGCGTTGGAAGTAGCCCGCCACCGCCTTACCCACGTTCATGAGGTCGGTGAGATCCGACCGTGAGCTTGAGGCGGTCCTGGTGCGCTGCGTAGGAGACATACGCCGATCGTGCATCACACTCCCGACACTGTCTTGAACGATTCGGACATTGCCCACCCAGCGGTCCGCGCAATGCGTAGGGTTCGGGGGTGGCTGTGATGGTGTTGATCGTGGGATTGCCGGGAGCGGGGAAGACTACTTGGGCTCGGCGGCTCGAGGCGGAGCGGGCGGGCGTTCGGCTGACTCCGGACGAGTGGATGGACGCTTTGTTCGGTACGAGCGAGGTCGACGGTCGGCGGTGGGTGCTGGAGTCCGAGATGCTCTGGGGTGTGGCGGCACGGGTGCTCGAGTTGGGCGTGGACGCGATCCTGGACTACGGATGCTGGTCCGAGGAAGAGCGGGATCTGTTCCGGACCCGCGCCCACGCCCTCGGTGCTCTGGCGGAGATCGTCGTACTGGATCTGCCGATGGAGGTGTTGTGGCCCCGGATCGACGCGCGGAATGCGGCGGTGTCCAACGGGACGTTTCGGATCAGTCGCGAGGAGTTGGAGCTGTTCCGCGCTTCGTTCGACGTACCGGGGCCGGCTGAGTTGGCCCGGTGGGATCGGGCCGTCGTGGTGACGGAGTAGGGCTACGCCTCGGGGGCGATGCCGACGAGAGCGGCGGCCGCGCAGATGTGTACGGGCGTGAGGTCCGCGGGGGCGACCGGAGCCTGGAGCAGCGTGCCGCGTTCGAACGGCGTGAGGTCGATGTCGATGCCATAGGCACCGGCCACCATGCCGCGGACGTACGTCAGCCACCCCACCATCGGGATGCCCCGGCGGAAGACGCCGGCTGCTGCGGCCAGTTCGGTGTCGGCGATGCTGGCCCATTCGGGTTCCCAGATCGAGACGACGGCGCGGAGGACCTGGGCGAAGCGGTCGGACTGAGCGAGCGCGTCCTCGTCGCTCCAGTGCAGGGTGAGCTGATCAGAGACCGTCGTGAGCGTGCCGCCCATGGAGAGGTCGAACAACCACGGGAGCTCGCCGGTGCTCTGCAGATGCAGCCGGGTCGTGCTGGACCCGTTCGCGAGAACCTTGGTGGTTGCCTCGACCATCTCCTGGAGCGGCGTGGAGCCGTCGGCCTCGAGGACGTGGTACCCCCAGCGCTCGTCCTGGGTCCAGACGTGAACGTCGGGAAACGCGACGGCGACTGCGGTCAGGGTGCGGCCGACGCGGAGGGCACGGTGCTCGACAGACTCGTCACGGTGGTTCCACTGGGCGCGGAGAAGCCACGATGCCATTCACGCCCTCCGCTCGTCAGCCGGTCGGACCTGCCCAGCAGACGGTACGCCGGTAGTCGGACGGTTGGCCAGGGTTCCGCCTACTCGGCGTGAGCAGTTGCGGCAGTTCCCCAGAGAAGTCACCGACCCAGTTTGCTGCACCGGGTCGTCGGGCCCGACCGCGGGGGTGGGGTTTTGGAAAGTACGCGGCCGAAGTCGGCCGGCAGCGGTCGGTCCAGACCGCCGGGACCTCGGTCAGGCGGCGGCCCGCTCGCTGACGGGCCGACGGCGGAGGTTCGAGCGCTGGATGGCCGGGGGTTGATAGGCCATGTCGAGGGCGCCGACATCGGTCCCGGGCGGAACGATCTCGTCGATCCGATCGAGGACGTCGTCGGTGAGCGTGACGTCGAGGCCGGCGAGAAGGTCGTCGAGGTGCTCCATCGTGCGCGGGCCGATGATCGCGGACGTGACCCCGGGATGCGCGATCGCGAAGGCCATGGCCAGGTGAGTGAGCGGCAGCTTGGCGTCCTCGGCGAGCGTGATGAGCTCCTCGACGGCGTCCAGGCGGCGCTCGTCGGTCAGGTGTCGGAAGCCGAACTGCGACCGGTGCGTGGTGTTCGCCTGATTCTTGCGGTAACGGCCGGTGAGCAGACCGCCCGCGAGCGGGCTCCAGACCAAGGTGCCCATACCGAACTGCTGGACCACCGGCAGGACCTCGCGCTCGATGCCCCGGTTGAGGATCGAGTACGGCGGTTGCTCGGTGCGCAGCCGGGTCAGGCCGCGCCGCTCGGCGACCCAGTGCGACTGGACGATGTCCGAGGCCGGCAACGAGGAGGTGCCGATAGCCCGGACCTTGCCGGCACGCACAAGGTCGGTGAGCGCCGAGAGAGTCTCCTCGATGTCAGTGTCCGGGTCGGGCTGATGAATCTGGAACAGGTCGATGTAGTCGGTTCGCAGCCGGCGCAGCGAGCCGTCCAAGGCACGGATGAGCCAGCTGCGTGAGGCACCTGAACGGTTCGGAACGAAGGGGGTGGCGCCGGTGGGGTCGTAGTTCACGGGGAAGCGCGCCTTGGTGGCGAGTACGACGTCGTCGCGGCGCCCCTTGAGCGCCTTCCCGACGATCTCTTCGGACTCGCCGTGGGAGTACATGTCCGCCGTGTCGACGAAGTTGATCCCGGCATCCAACGCGCGATGGATGATCCGGATCGAGTCGTCGTGGTCGGGGTTGCCGGCGGCACCGAACATCATGGCGCCGAGCGCGAAGGGACTGACCTGGATGCCGGTCCCGCCGAGGGTGCGGTACTGCATGGGGATTCTCCTGAGGTCGTGATCGTGGGATGTGAAGCGCCCGTCGATGCCGTACGCTGGCCAGAAGCGGAACGCTATTCCGGAACTATACGGAACGGCTTTCCGGAAAAGCAAGGGGAAGGAGTCTCGTGACCGAGAAGACGGCGCCGCGCCGGATGCGGTCCGACGCGCAACGCAACCTCGGTTCGTTGCTCGAAGCAGCGAAAACCGTCTTCGCCGGCTCAGGCGTGGACGCGCCCGCGAAGGAGATCGCTGATCGGGCCGGCGTCGGAGTCGGAACGCTGTACCGGCACTACCCGCAGCGCTCGGACCTGGTCAAGGCCGTGTTCCAGCGCGAGGTGGATGCGTGTGCCGATGCGGCGCCGGCACTCGCCGCGGAGCACGAGCCGGTCGTGGCACTCGCGAAATGGCTCGACCGCTTCACCGAGTTCATCGCCACCAAACGGGGACTCGCGACAGCGCTCCATTCCGGCGATCCGGCGTTCGACGCGCTGCCCGACTACTTCATGCAGCGACTCGGACCTGCGCTCGGCGGACTGCTCGAAGCAGCAGCCGCCGCCGGCGAGATCCGAGCCGACATCAGCCCGAAGGACTTGCTGTACGCCGTCTCCACGCTGTGCATGCCCTTGACCGATGAGGGACCGGCGTACAGTCAGCGCATGGTCGGGCTCCTGGTCGACGGACTCCGCTACGGCGCCGACACAATCCGGTGACGCCGAGAGCATCACGCCTTCAGAATCTGCTCGCTCAGGCCCCACAGCCGCTGCGTTGACTCCGGATCGATGGCATGCGGTACGACGTCGCACGCGACAATCGGCCCGCTACCAACGTGGTGGGTTGCGGGTCGCGCCTACCTCGACCAAGCCGAGCTGCCGCCGGGATGGCTGCGCGTGCTGACCGACGAATCGGCTGCGGCCGGCGGACCGTCTAATGCATTCCGAGCCCCGGAAGGTCGTGGGTCTGGACGAACTGGCGCGCGAGGAGAGATGTCGCGGTCGTCGTTCGCCGAACGCTTCCGCACCCCCTGCGGTACCGGCATCGGGTGCGCGATGAGGTGTCGGCCCGCAGGGAAGCCAGCGTCACGGGGTGAGAGTCGCGAGCTCGAGGGTGGGTGTTGGACCTCGGTACGACGTCAGCCAGTTGCGAAGGAGCTCTACCCGCGCGGCGTAGTCCTCGTTGCCCTTGACAACGGGTGCCTGGTTGTAGGCCATGGTGTCCGAGCTTCGGCGGAGCTTCACGTACAGGCGGGACGACGCCAGCGCGTACCGTTCCATGTCGTCCTGGAGGGCTCCGATGACGGTGATGTTCCGGTCGCGGCCGATCTGCTCGAACAGGGCAACGGCCTCGCGGCGGTGCTGCGAACCCAGGTTGCGGCCGAGTTCGTCGAGGATCAGCAGCAGTGGACGGTCCGAACCACCCGCCAGCGCGGCGGCGCAGACGAGCTTGACCGCCTTCTCGTCCATCTGCGCGGTGTTGCCCTTCACGTTGAACGCGGAGTACGGGCCGCCTTCGGAGCGTCGCCACTTGGGCGTGACCGTCCAACGCCACGGCTTGTCCGGCTCGGCGGGCGGGTCAGGCTCGGGGTACTCGAGCTTCGCGCCGTAGCCGCCGTACTGCTGGTCGAGGCGGTCGAACTCCTGTGACACCAGCCGAAGGCGCGCTTTGATGCCGTCGGCAAGGGATGCGCGGTGGGCTCGGGCGGTGCTCTCGGCCTCGCCGAGTCCTTCGCGGGCGCGCTCGAGCGCGGCGTTGCGTTCGGCGCGCTGACTGGCGATCTGTTGTTGCTGCAGGCTGTCGAACGTCTCGTGCTGTGCGAGGTGACTGCTGAGCGTCCGGTGCAGCGCCGGGACCAGGCCGACTCGGGTGCCGAGCGTGCCGTTGGTCCAGCCGTCCGGGCCGTTCAGGATCTCGAAGAGCTCGGTCGGGATCTCCTCCCGTGACCGTGCGTTCGGGAAGCAGCGGCGGATGACGTCGTCGAGCTGCGTGCAGGCCTGGTGGTTCCAGTCAGCGGTGGTACGACGTTGCGCGTCGTCGGGCAGTCCGAGGATGAACTCCTCTGCCTCCGCGGGCGTCGTACCCCACGCAGTGGCCCGCGTGGTCAGGTCGAGTGAGGTCTGCTCCTCCAGCAACGTCAGGCGGCGCGCGGCGAGGTCGTCGAGGATCCGCTCGTGGTCGCGGCGGGTCGCTTCGAGGTTCTTCAGCCGTTCGTCGCGGACGAGTTGCTGCCCGGCCGCCGCCTCCGCGGATTCCTTCGCCGCCTGGAGCTGCGGGGCGAGCGAATCACGGTCGTTCTCGTGCCTGTCGATGGAATCGCGCAGCGCCAGGATCTGCTCCTGCACCGACTCCGCGTTGGCCAGCGCCCGGGCCGCCGCCGTACGACGCTCTGCCTGCTCGACTCGTGCACGCGCTTGGTCGAGCGCTGCGGACGCAACGCCGCGGGCTTCGACCGCGGCCTCGACTCGGCGGCGAGCAGCCTCGATGCGCGCGGTCCGCCCGGTCAGCGGCTCGTCGAACTGGCCGACCGCCACGACCCCGGCGACGTCGTCGATGTTCTCCTTGGTCGCGCGCTCGCCGAGCACAACGAAGAACTCGTCCAGCGTGAAGCGCTTGTCCGCTGACTTCGGTCCGCCGCGCAATCCCTTGCGGGCATCGGGCCGATTCGCCAGCACCAGCAGGAATCCGGCGTACCCGGCATCCGCGAGAGCAGCCGACGCGACCGCCGCATCACCGGCGTCGATGACGACAGCCTCGCGGTACGGCGCCAGCCGCGGCTCCCACTCGGCACGCGCGGACGACGACAGCTCGGTGATGTCGGTCAGCGCACCGCACTCGATGCCTGCGTTCTCCAGCACCTGCTGCTGCGTCGCCGACACGGTCTGACCGCTCTCGGCTTCACGCAGCTCGGCCGTCGCGTGGTCGACCGCGGACCGCGCCGCGTGGTCTCGTCCGATGTGCTCCTCGAGTACGGCGCGCGCCTCGGACTGCTCGTCGGCCGCAGCGGCAAGGTCGCGCCCGTCCGCAGAACGCCCCGCCTCCAGCAGTCGCCGATGCTCCTGGCCGAGCCGCTCGAGCTGCTCGCGCACCGAACGCTGCGCGAGGTCGAGCTCTCGGTCGCGTGCATCCAGCTTGTCCCGCTCCTGCCGGGTGAGTTGGACGTCGCGCAGCAGCACCTCTTCATTGCCAAAGGCATCGATCTCGTGGTCGACCGCCTCGCGCCGCGCCTCCTGCTCCGCGACCCGCTCATCGAGGACGGCGAGCTCCTGCACGATCTCGCTGTTGCGCGCGTCGCCGTCGATGAGGTGCCGCGCACACCGTGCCCGCCAGGACTCCTTCGCCGCGGCCAATGCCTCACGGGCCGCGCCGCGCTGGAGGATGCCGGCCTCGACGGCCGCCATCTCCTGCTCCCACCGCTGCAGGTCGGCCGTCGCCTGCTTGGTCGCCTCGCGCTGAGTGTGTTCAGCCGAACGATGCGCCTGCTCCTGCTCGAGCTCGTGGTCGAGTCCGGTCAGCGTTGCGATCGCGTTGAAGATGCGCGCCGGGCCGAGCTCGTTGAGCGGCTCGGCGAGCAGGTTCGCGGTCGGGCTGGATCGCACCGACGTCGACAGGAACGAGACGCACCGCACCTGACCGCCGTACAGAACCGTGGACAGCTTGTTCGCGTGGAAGTCAGTGCGACCGTTGGAATGCGGCAGGGCGGCCCACAGCGCGTCCGCTCCCGCGGCCCGCTCGGCCTCGGTCGCGCCGTATGGGACGTGCAGGCCGTTCTTCCAGCGCAGATCGATGTACGACGCCTTGCGGTTGATCCGGATCCACACGGTGATCGCGGCCGCTTCGAGCTCGTCGAGATCGGTGAGCTCGGGATCGGAGAAGACTCCGACGATGTACCCGCGGTCGACGTTGGACCAGTTGCCCTCCTGCCCGGCCGCCTCCGCGGTGAACAGGAGTTCGGCTGCGCCGGGCGCGCCGCTGGTCAGACGCCATTGGTCGTCCGCATGCAGCAGGCTGAGCGCGGCGATCCAGGACGACTTGCCGGCGCCGTTCGAGTCGGTCGGCCCCTGGCCGGCAACCGTGACGAGGCCCTGCCCGACCATCGGAATCGGGTGCGTCGACAACCGCGACAGGTCCACGACCTGTACGCCGAGCAGCACTTTAGAACCGAGGATGTCGAAGGGACCGTCCTCCACCGCGCCGCTCATACCGCTCCTTCTTCCACACTGCTGTCTTGCTGAATGTCAGAGTCGGCGATCGCCGTGCCGTTGCGGGCTCGGATGGCTTCGGCGATCGGGCTGGCCGGTGCTGCGGCGAGGATCAGCTGATCTTGCAGTCGGCGCCGCGCGGCCGGTGTGAGTCGTTGGAGTTGTGGACCGGGGATGTAGCTCGGCCCGCCCGAGTGATCGCCGGACAGTTGGATCAGGCCGGCCGCACGCAGGCGTTGCAACGCGAGCCGCCGTTCCTCGCCGCTGATTCTCGTGGTCCGCAGTTCGTCGACTGTGGTCGGCCGGGCGGACTTCCAGCTGTCGCCGGTCAGGATGCCTTCGCTGCGGGGGATCGCGACGGAGTGGATCAGCACGAGCACCAGCACGGCACGGTCCACCACGGACAAGGGCTGCCAGCCCTGCGTCGTCAGCGTTGCGGCGACGTCGTCGGCGTATCCGGAGGTCCAGTGCGTGCCGTCGACATGGACCAGAGTGCGCCCGATGAGCTTCAGCATCTTCTGGACATGTCGACGTAGCGTCACGTCCCGGAGGCCGGCCAGCTGCACCTCGGCCACTGGGTGCGCGGCGTACTGCACGGCGCTGAAAGCAGCCAGCACCTCGTCGCGGGACCGGTCGCTCAGATCCTGCAGCAGCGGATCGAACAACACATGCTGCTCAGTCATCCGACACCTCCGTCCGAGAGGTGTCCGCCAGGTCGGTCTCCGCAGGTGCCGGGTCGGTGTCCGTGGTCGGGGATGCGGCGTCGGTCGGCTGGGAGGAGGTGTCTGTGGCCGGGGGTGTGGCGGGTGTCGGGGGTGCGGCTGGGAGGGGGGCTTCTGGGGTTGGGGCGGCTGTCGGTCTGGTGGTGAGGACCGGGGGTGGGGGCTCGGGTAGGTGGCGGCAGAGGTCGCGGAGGGTGGATTGGTCGGTGGGGGTCCAGGTGATGACGCGTGGACCGAGGCGGACCTCGCCGGCCTTCTCGTTCCACAGCAGCCAGTGCGTGGCGTGCAGACGCCGGAGGCTTCCGATGATCAGGGTGAGATCACTCGACTGCTCGGCGCGGCCCCGCATCCCGGCGTACACGGACCTGATCTGGGCAAGCGTCCCGGTCGAGCCCGGCCAGGCCGGTCCGCTGCGGTCGGTCCAGCAGCAGGCGACGCAGATCGCGAGCACCCGCGCTGTCTCGTTCGGCTGCTCCACGGCGACCGGGGGAGTGCCCAACTCGTCCAGCACGGCATGACCCCCGCCGGAAGGCATCGTCGGCACCAGCCACACGCTCGAGCCATCCGGCGAGGCAGCCCGCGTCAGGCCGGCCACGGCGGGCGTATCGGGCGACACCTCGAGAGGCCCAGCGGACTGCACCTTTGCCCACCACAATGCGTTGTACAGCCGCCGCTCTACGGCTTCGGACGGAGCACTCACCGCGTCACCCGCCGGAACACACCCTCGGTCGCCCACGGCGTCCCAGCTGCGGGGTCGATCCGCATCCCGTCCGACCACACCAGCTCGTAGTCAAGCTCGTCGTGGAGATGCGCTGCCGTCAGCTCAGCCAGCACGCGCCGCGCCGTGATCCAGTCGCCGGCGTCGTCCACGACTTCGACGACGTCGACCGAGGATCGCCCGGCCAGCACCCGCTCGGCCTCGGCGCGGAGCTCCTCCCGATCCGTCGCGGCCGCGGACTCAGGCGCGTCGGCGTCCGCGGTCGGTCGCGGTGGCGCCATGCGCGCGGTCCCGCTCCGCCGTCCCGTCTCGACGGCCTCGACCATCGTCTGGGGCGAGAAGTCCGGCGCGGCCGCGTCGAACAGGAGCCCGTCCAGCACGCCCGCGAGCACGTCCGGCTCACTGCTTCGCGTGAACGTCAGCCAGGTCTCGATCGGCAGCAGCCCGAGTGCGCGCGTCGTACCCGCTCTCTCTACCAGCCGCCCGGCCGCTAGTTGCACGGCGTCGGCGTACGCAGCCAGCGCCATCCGCAGCGACGTACACGCGCGATGCAGGCTGGGCCAGCGGTCCAGGACGATCCTGTGCACCTTCTCGGCCTGCTCGATGAGGCGCTCATTTCCCCATGCGAGCTGTGCGTTCTCCCGGAGTTGTGCGGTCGTGCTGGTCGAAACCAGGATCGCGAGCTCGTTGCCGAGCAGCCGGAACACCTTGGTCAGGCGCTCGATCGACGCCCTGCCTTCGTCCTCGGTCGCGCTGGGATCGCTGACGCTGTGCGCCTCGAGGGTGAGCAACTGGTGCAGCTCACCCTGACCGCCCTGCACCGACATCCGGCGGAGGAACATCAGCATCACGTACGGCGCGAATGCGGCTCGGTGACGCAGTTCGTTCGGACGGTCGACGAGTTTGGTGATCGCGCCGTACTGCCGCAGGACCTCGAAGCGGCGGACGATCACGTCATGTGGGTAGGCCCGGCAGGCGAGGGTCGCCTGCTCGACCGTCAGGCCGTCGCTGCCGGCCTCGGCGAACGCGTCCAGGATTGCCTGGTCGACGTCCAGCAGGTCGGGGTCCACGATCATCGCGCCGGCCTCGCGGGCGAGCACGGCGAACACCTGACGGTAGACGCGCAGTACGGCCGCCTCGGCCTCCGCGTCCAGCAACGTCGCGTCCATCGCCTGCTCCTCCCGTGTGGCGCCGCCCCCGCGAGCGACCGGCAACCAGAGAAAGGACTCTAACCACCCACACCGACAGTCCAAAACCGGGCCACCTCGGACCTGTGGACAAGGGCAGAAACGGCGGTTATGCGGGGTACATCGGCGGTCCGAAACCGGGCTGCCTCGGGCCTGTGGACAAGGGCAAGAGCGGCGGTTGGGTGGGGCGTGGCGAGAGTCCAGGACCGGGTTGCCTCGGGTCTGGGGTGACTGGTGTGTGAAAACCGGGTGACGGGTGTGAAGGGGGCTGCCTACCATCCTGGCGTGGAGAGAATCCAAAGCATCATTGGTTGACGCGGTCCAGGTAGACCGCGTCCATACCACGGCGCCTTAGGGCGTTCGCCACGCCGGTGCGGAACCCATCACAGGGTCCCCGGCGAGCTTTCTCGTTCTCTCCGTACCGGAGTTACGCACATGACTGTGCCGCACGCGCGCCCGATCGGCGCGCAACACCCCAGCGTTCGCGACCTGCTCACCGTCCGCAAGGACGCCTCACCCGGCCGGATCATGGTCGAAGGCGGCTGGGAACACGACCGCCTCCTCGCCACCGACACCACGATCGACACCTTCTACTGGTGCCCTGAGGCCAGTACGACGTACGCCGCACGCCGGATCGCCGAGCGCGCCGGCCAGGTGTACCGGATCTCGGAGAAGCTGCTTGCCCGGCTCTCCCGCAAGACCCGCTCCGACGGCCTGATCTCGATCGCCCGGCTGCCGGTGTGGAAACCGCAGTCGTTCCGCTTCACCACGGCATCGCTCGTCCTCGTCGCGGACGGAGTCGAGTACGCCGGCAACCTCGGCACGCTGATCCGCACCGTCGACGCGGCCAAGGCCGACTGCCTCATCCTCACCAGCAGGCGGGCACGGCCGAGCCACCCGTCCGTGTACTCCGCCAGCCGCGGGACGATCCTGTCGACGCCGGTGCTGGAGTTCGACGACATCGCGAGCGCGGCAGCGTGGCTGCGCGGCCACAACTTCCGCGTCCATCTCGCCGACCCGGCCGCCGGCGGGAGCTACCGCGGCGTCGACTACGACGGGCCGACCGCGTTCGTCGTCGGCTCGGAGGGCAGCGGGCTGTCGAACGAGTGGCACGCGCAGGGTTTCGGCGCGGTGTCCATCCCGATGCTCGGCCAGGCGGACTCGCTGAACGTCGCGCTGTCCGCGGGCATCCTGCTGTTCGAAGCGCGGGCTCGCAAGGACGGCTGGTGATCGGCCAGGCAGAATTGCACCGCCACCCAACACGAGGAGTGTGAGACGTGCCGTTCGAACCAGGCGAGGTCGTCGCCCCGTCAGATCCGCGCATCGTCCTGGAAGGCCAGTGGGGTCAGCAGCCCGGGGTGGCGATCACCGTCAACTCCGGCTCGCGGATCTCGTTCTCGTTCGCCGGCGAGAGCGTGCAGTTGCTGTTCGACACGGCCGGACTGACCGTTGCGCCGCACCTGTGGATCACGATCGACGACGGTGCGCCGGTGCTCCACCTGATCGAGAACCCGGTGATCGAGCTGACCGCGCCGACGGGCAGGCATCAGGTCGAGGTCGTGGTCAAGGACGTCAACGAGCACGTCAACCGGTGGAACCCGCCGTTCGAGTGTGCGGTGGTGTTCGCGGGTCTGTTGCTAGACGTGAACTCTAGAGTGCGGCTCAGCGGACGGCCGGGCGGTCCGCGGATCGAGTTCTACGGCGACTCGATCACGCAGGGAGTGCGGTCGCTGGGTACGCATTCCGAGTCGGAGGGTGCCGACGGTACGACGACGTACGCGTATCTGACCGCCCGCGCGTTCGGCGCGACGTCCCACCAGGTCGGGTTCGGTAGCCAGGGGATCATCAAGCCGGGCAACGGCGAGGTGCCGCCGGGGCCGGAGTCGTTCGGGTGGAACTTCGCCGGCTCACGCGCTGAACGGGTCAGCGCGCCGGATGTCGTCGTACTCAACCTCGGCGTCAACGACGAGACGCTGGAGCCGGAGCCGTACGCCGCCTACGTGGCGCGGGTGCGATCGGCGTACCCGGAGACCACGATCGTGTCGCTGACGCCGTTCAACGGTAAGCACGCCGACACGATCGCCGCGGCGGTCAAGTCGCTCGACGACCCGAACGTCGTCTGCATCGACTCGACCGGCTGGATCACCGAGGACGACTGCACCGACCTTGTCCACCCCTCGGTGGCCGGTCATGCCAAGATCGCCGACCACCTCATCCCCGCCCTCGAAACCCACACAAACCTCCGCCGTCGCGGATGATCACCGCGGACGACCTCGAGTCAGCAGTCGACGGCCTCGTCCAAGCCTTGCGCCCAGCTGTGGATGCGGACTGGAACGTGCCGGCCGGGTCGATCGAGTGGACCTGCCGCGCGACCGCCGAGCACCTCGGGCAGGCAAAGCTGCACTGGGCGTCGCAGCTCGCGGTCGGTGCGCCGACGCAGTACGTTCGCTGGTCCGCGCGGGCGCAGGAACTTGCCCCGGCTGCCGGCGTACTCGACTTCGTCGAGGCGGCGGGGAGCATCCTCGCGTTGGTGGTTCGCGCGAGCCCGTCCGACGTGCGTGCGTTTCATCCGTGGGGAATCGGCGATCCTGAGGGCTTCACCGGCATGGCGTGCGTGGAGGTGCTCGTACACGGCCACGACCTCACCACCGGCCTCGGCTGCTCGCTCACCCCGCCGCCTGACCTCTGCGAGCGGGTCCTGACCCGGATGTTCCCGCACGAGCCGCGCGCGACTGCTGATCCCTGGCTCAACCTCCGCTGGCTGACCGGTCGCACGCAGATCCCGGCCACCCCGCCGCCCGCGTCCTGGAACTGGCGGCCAACACCGCTTGCGGAGACCTGGGACCCAGCGCCGACGCCCGCTCCGATGCCGTTCACCCCGCTGCGCCCATCCTGACCTTCGGGCACCATGGCGGTATGGCGGAGAAGTTCACGAGCGTGGACGAGTACATCGCGTCGTTCCCGGCCGACATCCAGGAGATCCTGCAGGAGGTACGCCGTACCATCCACGCCGTCGTCCCCGGCGCGGGCGAGAAGATCAGCTACCAGATCCCGACCATCACCCTCGACGGCAAGTCCCTCGTCTACTTCAGCGGATGGAAAGAACACATCTCCCTCTACCCCATCCCACCCCTGGACGACGCTCTGTCCGCCGCCATCACCCCCTACCGCTCCGGCAAAGGCACCCTCAAGTTCCCCCTCGACGACCCCATCCCCTACGACCTCATAACCCGCCTCACCCAAGCCTTCGTCACCGCGCGGGCCCAGTAGGAGTCAGCCGCCGTAAGCGGGCGCCATGGCCTGCGCAACAGCCAGGAGCTTGGCTGATGGGATGTCCGGAACTGCGGCGACGCCGACGAAGGTCTGCTGGCCGACTCGATAGGCCAGGTAGCCGTTGGACTGCTGCCAACCTTCAGTGCCTACGTTCACGGGATGCACGCCGACGGAGGCCGCGATGCCCGCGCTGCGCATGGATATGAAGTCCAGGGCGGGATCGGAGCCCACGCGGCCCGCGCGGCTGTACACCACGTGGTTGCTGGAGCCCCACTGGCAGTACGCGAACCCACCAACGACGCTGTCTCGTCGTACGATCGCCTTGCCAGCCAGCGCTCCCTCCGCGGCCATCGTCCCGCGTGTGCACTCCGGGCGCTCGATCACGGCCTTCGCTGCGGGCAGCCCACCTGGCACGGTGGTGATCGCCCTTGCGACGGTCCTGAGTTCGTCGATCCCGCCCTCGCCGTCGCTGTTCTGTTTCAGCCGGATCAGTCGGTCGTTGCTGCGGACCACGATCCACGGTGCGGCCGCGGCTGGGACCACGGCCCACGACTCCGGGCCGACTCCGCCGTCGACGGGCGCCGTCACGTAGGCGGAACCGCGCAGATCCTGTACCTCGGCCTTGCGGAAGTCGACGTACTCTGCGGCGGTCACAGACAGGACTGAGAGGGCGATCCGGATCCGGTGGCTCGACTGGGCGGTGTCGATCAGCCAGCAGCTGTCGGAGAGCGGGGCGCGGGCCCATGGCTCTGAATCCTCGACCTTCCAGTTGCCGGTCAGCGTCGGCTGGACCCGTTCGCAGATGCTGCCGGGTGGCTCGATCGGGTTGGCGACTTGTTGTTGCGCGTCGGAAGATTTGCAGGCGGTCAGGCTCAGTGCGGTGAGTGCGCAGGCCAGGATCGTGATGGCTCGGCGCATGTGTCGGACCCTCCCCAGGAACGTACGTCGGGGTGCAGCCTAGGGCCTCAGTCGGTGAGGAGGTCTTGGGGGTCGGGGGAGGGTGGGCGGGTGAGAGTCCAGTCGTTGAAGTGTTGGTCGAAGCGGTACCAGAGGGCGTCGGGGCCGAGGCGGAGTTGGGTTTTGCCGGCGGTGACGCGGTTGGCTTCAATGGTGGCGCCGGGGAGGGCTTGGGCTGCTTCGGCCAGGGCGGCTTCGTCGATGGTGGTTGGGGTGTCGACAGTGGCGGACAGGCCGCCAGGGCCGCCTTCGCGCCAGGCGACGGCCCAGCTCGTGAGTTGACGCGCTGGTACGCCGGCTCGGTGGGCCAGGTCGGCTAGCTCCGGCGTGCCGAGGAGGTGGGAGGCGCGGCGGGCCAGGTCCTGGTCAGAGGTGAGGCGCAACCCCGCGTCCCCGTCGCCGGAGGCGAACTCCCAGGCTCGGCGTGCCGCGTCTGTGGCGAGGGCGATCAGATCGCGTACGTCGACGCCCGACGAACGCGGTGGATCCAAGGCCTGCACCGCCGCCGGCGATCCAGGCGACCCCATCGGTCGCGGCGGAACCGGCACAGGCACCCCACCGGAAGCACCGGCGCTGGACGTGGCCTGGCCCGACCTGGCGGAGGTGGCGCGCGCGGCGGCGCGGCCGGAAGCATCGGTGGGGTCGGGGGTGGCGCGGCCGGAACGGTCACCGGTGGCGGCATCGCGGATGGCGCTCCCGGAAACGTCGGTGGTGGCGGGGTCGGGGGCGGGGGGCGCGAAGGATTTGGCGAAGGCGGCTATGGCTGGGATGCCTGGGGATGGGGGAGTGCGGGGCGGGGTGGCGGGGGACGGGCCGGTGCGGCGGGAGCGCAGGGTGTTGAGGAGTTCGTCTTTGCGGCGGCCGCGGAGGAGCAGCAGGGCGAACGGATCGTCATCCAGCGCGTCCGTGACCAGGTAGCAGACGGCGGCGGAGTGTTTGCACGGTACGGCGAAGTCCGGGCAACTGCAGTTGGTCAGCACCTCACCCGCGCCCGGCAACAGGTCCAACCCAGCGGCACGCGCGTCGTCGACGACCTCGGGCGGCAGCTCGCCGTCCAGCAGCGCCGCCACCCGGCCGATCTGCGACGACACCACCTCGAGTACGGCGTCCCACTCGGCCGAGGAGAACGCGCGGATCCGCACCGTCACCTGGTACGGCGTGACCCGGCTGCCCTGCACGACCGCATCGACCGAACCCGGCGACACCGTCAGCTCCAGCACACTCCCGCGCCGCGCGTAGGACCGCCCACGCGAGAGCCGGCCCGGATCCAACCGAGCGCGATGCTCCAACGCCTCCAACCACGCCCGTCCCCACCACGTAGCGCCGAACGGACGCCGGCTCCCCGGACCCTTGGCCGCCGGTAACCCTGCGTCCTCACCCGAACGCCGCCACCCCTGCCAAGGCACGCGCTCGTTCATGAGCCAACTCCAGGCCCGGCGGCCGACGGGCCGGCTCCAGGAGCTGATTTCCCAACAGCAGAAGGGTTGTAGGCACTGGCCGACCCCGACTTCACAGGCCCGGTCGACAGCTCGACCAGTTCGCTCAGCTCCACATCCGACAGCTCACTCAACCAGGCTTCACCCGAACCGACCACCGCATCCGCGAGATCGCGTTTGGCCGCGATCACCGTCGAGATCCGATCCTCCAACGTGTTCTCGGTGACGAGCCGATGCACCTGAACCGGCCGATCCTGACCGATGCGATAGGCCCGGTCCGTCGCCTGATCCTCGACCGCCGGATTCCACCAGCGGTCGTAGTGGACGACATGCGTCGCCTGCGTCAGTGTCAGCCCGACCCCACCCGCCTTCAAGGACAGCAGGAATACCTGAGCCTCGCCGGCCTGGAACTGCTCGACCATCTGCTCCCGCTTCCGCACCCCGATCCCACCGTGCAGGAACAGCGTCCGGACCCGTCGCGCGGCCAGATGCGCCTCGATCAGCCGGCACATCTCGACGTACTGGCTGAAGATCAGCACGGACTCGCCTTCGGCCAGGATCACGTCGAGCAGTTCGTCCAGTGCCGCGAGCTTGCCTGAACGGCGCTCCAGCGGTCCCGGCTCGTGCAGGAACTGGGCCGGGTGGTTGCAGACCTGCTTCAACTGCGTCAGCAGGCTGAGCACCAGACCGCGCCGCGCGATCCCTTCCGCCGACTCGATCTTGGCGAGCGTCTCCTTCGCGACAGCCTGGTACAGCGTGGCCTGCTCCGTCGTGAGCGGTACGACGACGTCGTGCTCGGTCTTCTGCGGCAACTCCGGCGCGATCCCGGGATCGCTCTTGCGCCGCCGCAGCAGGAACGGCCGCGTCACCCGAGCGAGCCGCGCGGTCGCCTCCTCGTCGTGATACCGCTCCACCGGTACGGCGACGTCGTGGCGGAACCGGTCGAGCGTGCCGAGCAGCCCCGGCGCGGACCAGTCCAGGATCGACCACAGCTCCGACAACCGGTTCTCCACCGGCGTCCCGGTCAACGCGATCCTGGTTGCCGACGGCAACGTCCTGAGCGATCGCGCGGTCCGCGACAGCGGGTTCTTCGCATGCTGCGCCTCGTCCGCGACCGCCAGTCCCCAGAACACCTCACCGAGCACGCGGTGGTCCTGCCGCACCACGCCGTACGTCGTGAGCACCACCTCGTCCGGCGCGAGGTCGCTGAGGCTCCGCCCGGTGCCGTGGTACCGCCGGGTCTTCACGTCCGGCGCGAACCGGGCGAACTCCCGCTCCCAGGTCCCGAGCAGCGTCGACGGACAGACCACCAACGTCGGTCCGCGACCACGGCCGAGTAGCTGGAGGTGCAACGCGATCACCTGGATCGTCTTGCCCAACCCCATGTCGTCGGCGAGACAGCCACCCAGACCGAGATCCGCGAGGTGCGCCATCCACGCGACACCGCGCCGCTGGTAGTCGCGCAACGTCGCCTGCAACCCGGCCGGCTCCACGAACGGCGCAGGCTCCTCGGCCGCTCGCAACCGCGCGATCATCGAGGCCAGCGAACCATTCGCGTCGAACGCGACGAGCTCACCGTCCACCTCGATCGTCCCGGTCAGCGCAGCGCCGAGCGCTTCGGCTCCGGTGAGTTTGCGAGTCCCACCACGCCGCAGCTTCTGGACCAGGTCGTGATCGACCCGGACCCATCGGCCACGCATCCGGATCATCGGCCGCTTGGCCTCCGCGAGCGCCGCCACCTCCTGCTCGGTCAACTCCTGTCCGTCGAGCGTCGGTCGCCAACGGAACGCGACCAGATCGGTCAAGCTGAAGTCAGGCCCGGTCACCGCTCCGGGCGTCGGCGTCGCGACAGTCCCTCGCACAGCCAGCTCGCCGGCGAACAACTCGGTCGGCCAGAGCACCTCGATCCCAGCGCCCTCCAACGCCGTACTGCCCTCGGTCAACTCCTCCAACGCCTCGTCATCGACTCCGACCTCCGATGGCGCCGCGTCCCGCAACGCTGCACCCAACGGCGGCCAGACCCGAGCACCGCGCCGCAATGCCAACAAGAGGTCAGTCTCCGCACGCTCCCCAAGAGCAGCCAGCACGGCCGCCGGCGCACTCCACACGTCCGACACGTCCATCAGCAGGCTCGGATCCACACCACTGCGCAATTGCAGCACAGCGCGGAACTCATCGGCCGACTCCGAAGGCGGCTCGATCCGCAGCACCAGGCGCGCCCCGGCCTCCTCGCTCAGCGCGGTCTCTTCCAACCAGGCAGTCGCTCCGGTCACCTCCACCGGATCAACCCCAGCAAACGCCGCCGCGCCAGGACGCACGGCGACGGGCGCGGCCGCTGTCCGTACCAGAGTGTCGGCCAGAGCGTCCCAGAACGACCGCACCAGCGGCTCCGGATCGACCAACCGCACCGGTCGCGTCCCCTCGATCGGCAACGCGTGCCCGTACGGCGGCATCGCCGCAGTCAGGTTCCGCAACCAGCCTCGGTCCAGCGGATCCAGCGGCGCCACCCGCCACGCGCCGTACCCACTCGGACTTCGATCCGGGACCAGTCGACCGCGTGCGATCAACCCCATCCCCGCGAACGCCGCGGCCCGCCACGCGTGCCAGCTGACCGAGCCCTCGAGCGGTCGGCCGATCCACTCGAGCACCTCGCCGATGCTCAGCAGACGGGCCGGTACGGTGGTTCGCCGCACCTGGGATCCCTTGGGCAGCACGAGATCCACGGTCCCGTCGGCCGTCTCGCCAGTCGCCGAGAGGTCGCCGTACAACGCCAGCCGGCCCGCGCGCGGCGGGTCGGCAGGGACGAAGACGGCGTCGAACATGCCCTGCACAGTACGCCGGACCACCGACAAGTTCCCGCCCGTCGCCGACGACCTGTGGACAACCCCGGAGTTGACCTGAACCAATGTTGAGGTTGCAGGCTCGGAGGCATCCAGAGCGAAGGAGCGAGCATGCGTGCAGCAGTGGTGACCGAGTTCGGCGGGCCCGAGGTGATCAGGACCCAGGAGTGGCCGGATCCGGTGCCGGCGGCCGGTCAGGTGCTGGTCGAGGTCGAGGTGGCCGACATGATCTTCGTCGAGACCGCCATCCGGCGTGGCCGGCACAGTCAGTTCTTCGACGTGACACCGCCGTACGTCCCGGGTGGTTCGCTCGGTGGCCGGGTACGCGCGGTCGGACCGGGTGTGGCGGACGACTGGATCGGTCAGACGGTGGTTGGCCGGGCCGCGGGCTTCGGCGCCCACGCCGAGCTTGTGGTCGCGGCCGCGGACGGTCTGATCAAGGCGCCCGCAGGGCTCAACCTGGAGACCGCGGTCGGCGTCTTCGGCGACGGCTTCACCGCCCTGATGCTGGAGGAGCTCGCGCCGCCGATGCAGGGCAAGGAGGTACTGGTCACCGCGTCCGCGGGTGGCATGGGTCTGCTGCTGACCCAGCTAGCGCACAAGGCCGGCGCACATGTCATCGCAGCGGCCCGCGGTCAGGCGAAGCTCGACCTCAGCAAAGCGCAGGGCGCCGACGTGGTGGTCGACTACTCCAAGCCCGGCTGGGACAAGTTGGTCCTCGATGCAACCAACGGCGCGGACATCGTCTTCGAAGGCGCCGGCGGTGAGCTCGGCGCGACCGCGTTCACGGTCGTCAAGGACGGCGGCTGGTTCTCCGCGCACGGCGCTCCGAGCGGCGGCTTCGCTGCGTACGACGCGGCCGAGGCGGAGCGCCGGGGTATCACGGTGAAGGGGATCGTCGATCTGCGTGCCGACTCGACCACTACGACGGTCACCGGTGCGGACGTGCTGGCGCGAGCCGTCGCCGGAGACCTGGTGCCCGTGATCGACCAGGTCTATGACCTCGACCATGTGGCCGACGCTCACACCGCTCTGGAGCAACGCATGCTCCTGGGCAAGGCCCTGATCCGGGTGGCTCAGTCGCCGACGGGCTGATCGGAGTGGTCGGTCACCGCAGGCGGGTTCGGGCGGGCCGCGACGATCCGATTGCGTCCGTCCCGCTTCGCGGTGAGCAGTGCGTTGTCCGCCGCGAGTACCAACTGGTCCATCGTGGCGGCCACCTCCGGATACACCGCTGCGCCGAACGACGCCGGCACTCCGCTGATCACTGCGGTGGTATCCCTGCTGGTGTCCACTGACACGTTCAGCGTGCTGAGCCGGTCGCGGATGCGCTCGGCCACCTCGAGCACCTCGGTCTCGGTGGCGCCCGGCAGCAGCACAGCCAGCTCGTCTCCGCCGACCCGTGCGACCAGGTCACCCTGCCGGACCTCCGCGCGTACGCTCTCGCCGACCGCACGCAGCGCCTGGTCCCCGGCCGGGTGGCCGTAGGTGTCGTTGATCTCCTTGAACCGGTCCAGGTCCAGCATCAGCAGACCGACCGTGCTGCGCATGGTCTCCGCCCGCGCCAGCTCCGTCGGCACTGCGTTCGCCCAGTACGCCGGTGTCGCGAGACCAGTCTTCACGTCCGTCCCGGCAGCCCGCTGGAACTGCGGCAGCAGCAGATCGCGGTGCAGCGCGAGCACCGTCACCATCAGGATCGGCACCACCCATGGGTACGACGCCTGCAGCCCGGCAACTGCCACACCGAGGCCCAGCCCGGCCACCACGACGAGCTGATCCGCGAGGTCTCCCAGTGCGCCACGGGCGGTGGCGTCGGGGGAGGAGAGCAGGATCGCACCGATCACCAGCGCGAAGTTCACCAGCCACCACGTGGTCGCAGCGGCCACCACGACCAGCAGGCTCCACGGCCCGGTCGGCACCCGCGGCTCGTTCAGCAGACCGCCGGCGCGGAGCACTGCGGCCGCGGCTGCACTGGCGAGGATGAACGTGCAGGCCGAGAACACCTTGCGGTGTGCGATCGTCCGTCCGTAGACACGGATCCACGAGTACCCGTACGACACCACGACGAGGGCGACGACCAGGCTCAGCGGGAGCAGCAACAGGCCGGCGAACACCCACAGGCTCTTCAGGTTGGTGTACGGCGAAGTGTTCGCCGCCATCTCGCGTCGGCGCTCGATTCCGCGGGCAGACTCCAGGTGAAGCACCGAGGCGGCCGCCAGTACCGCGAAGGCGACCCACTCGGTCGGCCTGACGCCGGTTCGGGCGCCGGAGACCGTCGAGGCCACAGCCAAGGCGGTGATGACGACTGCGACGACCTCGACGCCGAGCACGTAGCTCAGTGCCGGGCGCGGCAACGACCAGAGCTTCCATCGGCGGGGTGGCACCCACCTGCTCCGACCGATCAGAATCATGGTGGCCTCACACGGATAGACCTGAACGGTTATTCCTGAATAGTAACTGCCTGTTCACGTGAGGTCATCCCCGACCCGCAGTTTATTCCATCTGACGGATGGCGAAGGAAGGACAGCACCATGTCGAAGATCAGCACCGGGAACGAGTGGCTGCACGGCGGCAACGAGTGGTTCACCGGGGGCGGCAACGAGTGGTTCCGCGGGGGGAACGAGTGGTTGCACGGCGGGAACGAGTGGTTCACGCAGGGTGGCAACGAGTGGCTGCACCGGCCGGGCGGATCCGGCAACGAATGGTTCACCACCGGCAACGAGTGGTGATTCCCGCGACCTGACCGAAATTTCTTAACCGATATTTTACGAAGCTGGTCCGGAGGTATTTCCCCTGATTCTCCGGCGGCTCATCCGGCACCCATTTCCACGACGCCGGACCGGGAACGGCGGGCGCGTGCCCAGGCGGCGCCCGCCACCGCGGCCGCGACCGCTCCCGCGGTGCCCATGACGCCCAGCGCGACCGACGGTGAGGACTGGTCCGCGACCAGCCCCGCGAGCAGGATTCCGAGGCCCTGGCTGCTCTTCAGGGCGGTGCTCGCGACGCCGAAGGCCTGACCACGCTGGGCGTCCGGCACCGCCTGGACGAACGCCGCGCTGGTCGGCAGGTGATAGGCCGACGCCATGCCCGACACCGCCCACAACACGACAGTGGGCAGCAGACCGGGCGCCATGAAGCACGCGATCAGCGGCACACAGGCCAGCACGGCCAGCGGTCCGAGCAGCCGCATGCGTTTGTCCGGCTCCCACAGAGTGATGAGCCACATGCCTGCCACGGCGCCGGCGGGGCTGGCAGCCAGCAGCAGACCGGCTGCCTTCGGCCCACCGCCGATCTCGTTCGCATAGGGGACTGCCAGGCCCTCCACCGTCACGTAGAAGCCTGCGATCGTCGCCAGGATGACCAGTGCGCGGAGCTTCGGCGTACGTGTGACGAGTGAGAAGCCGGCGGCCAGGTCTTTGAAGTAGCTGCTGTGTGACTCGTCTGTCGCACGCGGCGGCGCCGGACGACGTCGTACGCCGACAGCGATGAGTACCGCGGACAGTAAGAAGGTGGCGGAGTCCAGCAGCAGCCCACCGGACGTTCCGACGGCTACGACGATCACACCGCCGGTGCCGAAGCCGAGCACCTGGCTGAACTGGACGACCATGTCGTTGGCGGCCTTGCCCAGCACGTAGTGATCGCCCGGCAGTACGGCGGGGAGCGTGGCGGCTCGTGCGGCGTTGAACGGCGACCCGAACGCCTGCAGTCCGAGCAGGAGCAGGATCACCACCAGCAACGGCAACGCCTTCACCGCCATCGCCGCAACCAGGACCGCTCGGGCCAGGTCGGTGACGATCATCACAGTACGGCGGGGGTACCGATCGGCGAATCCGGCCAGCAACGGACCGAACAGCAGGTCGGGGATGTAGGTCAGGGCATAGGTGAGCGCGGTCAGCCCGGCGGACTCGGTGCGGTCGAAAACCAGCACCGACAAGGCAACGCGGGCCAGCTGATCGCCTGCGACGGACAGTACGCCGGCCAGGAACAAGGCCCTGAACTCCGCATGTCCGAACACATCGCGCCAGCGCGCACGTTCGATCGCCCCGCCCTCCATACCTACGACCCTAACCACAATCCGTTGCGTAACACCTGCCGCCTGTAACTGAAAGGGTTTCCCTGCACCGTGTACGGCCTGGGTCAATGGTTTGATCACGGCGCATCAGTGCCAGATTGTGATCCCGGTGGCGCAGCGTTTGGATGAACGTTCTACTCTGGAGATCTCCGGTACCGGGGTCTGGGCGGGGCGGCCCCGACCCTGGTACCGGAGCTCTTCTTTGTGCGGACCTTCTGAGGTCCCCGACCGCCCGGCGGAAACTGTCGGTGGCGACCGGTAGCGTTCTTGTTGCCAGGGGCGGCTCCAGGACGTGCTTCCTTCTCCTTCACCAGGCCATGTAGCGCGTCCGCTCTCCGCCCCTGGCCTTGTCGTCCGCTACGCCCATGACAGACCAGACGCCCAGCCAGCGGGGAGGCCGCGATGCCGGAGCACGCCTCGGAGGAGAACCAGGCAGCTGTCCTGCTCCGCCGCCGTCGGCTCGTCGACACCACGGCACTGACCCCTCCGGTACGCCGCTCCGCGTGGCAATGGCTGCGCCGACCGCTCACCATCCAGGCCGGGTTGTCCGCATTGCAGGCCGACCTGATCCAGCGCGGCTTCCTCCTGTCCGTCGGTCTGTACAGGTACTGCGCGTCGCTGTCGGCCCCTGCGCTTGCGGGATTCGGCGGCAGGCTGCTGGACCTACTCGACGCGGAGTCCGGTCACAACGCCGAGCATGTGCCGCTGTTCCGCGGCTTCCCCGAGAGCGTGCCGGGCAACACCGAGACCTTCTATGTGAACCGCGTCTTCGCGCGGCTGCTGCAGGAGCCGGAGCAGCCGTGTGTCTTGTGCGGAGACACGAAGTCGGTGCATGCCGTCTCGCCCTGCGCCCACCTGGTCTGCCGGACCTGCTGGGACGGCTCCGAGCTGAGCGCTTGCCCGCTGTGCCTGCGCCGGATCGATCCGCTCGACCCATTCCTCAAGCCTTCCTTCCACGAGGTGCAGCCGGCCCATGTGCGCTCGGATCGCCTGCGTGTCCTGTCGCTCGCGCAGTCCGACTCTGTGCGGACGACGGTCGACGACCTGCTGGTACGACGCTCCCCGCTGTCCGCCGCGGATCGCGCGGACCTGCAGGTGCTGTTGTCCGGTGCGGAACCGTCCTGGCTGCCGGACGACATCCCGGTCCGGGAGACCCGGGCGCTGGTCATCGCACACTTCCTCGCCGACCATCCTGACCTGATCGATCGGGCCGGCACGGCAACCGACGTACTGCGGGTGTTGCACGCGCTGATGGATGCCGATCCGGGGTTGCGCACGCCGCCGGCCCGACGGCAATCGTTGCCTCGGGCAACGCGACGGCTGGTGCTCGCGCGGCTGGACCGGTTGCCGGCCGAGCACCTGGTCGAGGACATGCTCCGGCACGAGCGCGCCTGGAAGCGGATGGCGGAGGGCTTGCATCTGTTCGAGTTCGCGACCCGTCACCCGGTGGCGGCGCTGGCGTTCGCGATCCTGCGGCGTACCGATCTGGATCTGGGTACGGCGGCGGGGCGGGCGGTGCTGGGCGAGGCTTCGCAGCATCCGTTCGTGCGGCTCGAGGGCAAGCGGCTCGCGACGAGCACGTTCGCCTCTCGGGTCGAGGGTGCGTTCGCGGACGGGCGGCCAGGCCATGTGCTAGACCTGCTGCGTCAACGGCCGGGCGAGTTGGTGCGGCGCCTGGTCCAGTTGGCGCGCGCGCTGCCGCCTGATCAGCATGGCGCGTTGGTGGACGCGCTGACGACGGCCGTCTCGGACGTGTCGCCGGTGGTGATCACGGCCGCGATCGGCCAGGTCCGCACGCCGCCGGGCGATCTGCGGCTGTTCTTCCCCCGGGGCGGGACGGCGCGGATCTGGACGTCGGTGGACGAGCGCGAACCGCTGCCCGCCGACACGGCGTCCGCGCTGACCGACGTACTCGTGGGTGAAATGTTGCGCCGGGCAACGGCTCTGCCGCGGCTGCGACGGGTGTTCCTGGACGAGGAGCTGGCGCGGCTGGCGGCCCCTGGTTCGGAGCGGAACGCGTCGTCGACGTTGCGGCGGATGACCCGGGGGAGCGCGGTGCCGATCCCGCCGGACGAGTTGCTGCGGCTGTTCCTGCACTGGGTCGAGCCGCCCGGCCGGCGCGTGGATCTCGATCTGTCGGTGGCGGTCTTCGACGAGGAATGGACCTTCGTCGGGCTGTGCGACTACACGCGCCTGCGGTTCGACCAGGACGCGTTGGTGCACTCCGGCGACCTCACCTCCGCGCCGGCGCCCGGCGGTTCGACGGAGTTCGTGGATCTCGACCTGCGCGCGGTGCGGCGGGTCGGCGGGCGGTATGTGCTGCCGGTGGTGTTCAGCTACAACGACGTACCGTTCGACGAACTCGAGCGCGGGTTCGTCGGGGTGATGCGGCAACCGACCGGCCTGTTCGACCCGGCCGCGGTCGAGGAACGCTTCGATCTCGCCGGACCGGCGAAGATCCTGCTGCCGTTCGGCGTCGACCTGCACACCAAGGAGCTGCGCTGGTACGACGTGAACCTCGGCGCGGCCGGCTACGGGCACAACATCGCGCGGTACGGCGGTCACATCGCACTGATGGCGGCGACGCTGGAGGACGTGCACGGCTCGGGCGACCGGGTGAGTCTGTGGGAGGTCTGCTGCTGGCATGCCGCGGCCCGCTCCGACGAGGTCGTCGTACGGTGTGCCGATGGCTCGGTCGTCGGGTACGTGCGTGATCCCGCCGAGGATCCGGCCGGATTCGCCCGTCGCTTGACGGCCCGTCTTGAGCCCGACCGGCCATGGGATGAGGACGCCGCGAACCGGTCCGACTTCGCCGCCGTTCTGACGGGCGACATTACGCCTCGCCACGGCGCGCAGGTCTACGCGTTGCACCCGCACATGCTCGATTCCGCCGCTCACACCCTGATCGACGCTCCGCAGCTCCTGAGCGCGCTGGCCCCCGACACGCGAGCGCACGCGCCGCTCCCGAGCTGATCGGGCCGCTGCTTCCTGAGAGAACCCTGTGACGGTTCTGACAATTCTGTGACGTTGCCGTACCCGGTTCTTTGGCATGCAGGGGTACGGGAGTACAACGGAAGTGACGGCGAAGGGAGCCACGCATGACGTACGACGTGGTGGTGCTCATCGAGCGGGAGATGAGCGAGGGCGACGCGCGCCGCGTTGCCGCCCTGCACGCAAGGTATGAGGAGTCCGTCGACTACCACCTGCTCGTCACGAGCCAGCCGGAGAGCGGTTTCGGCGGCCCGCTGGCGCTGCTCGGGTCGACATTCGACGACGTGGCCGGCGTGTCCGGTCCGGCGGCAGCCCGGGCAGCCAGTACGACGACGACGCTCGCGGACCCGTTGTTCGACCTCGGCTCGGTGATCGAACACAGTTCGCGTCATCTGCGCGCCGCCAGCGGATACCCGGTGAACGTCTCGATCACCCACGGCGAGGTCCTGCTGGCCCTCAAGACACTGGTGAAGACCACGAACAGCCGCGAGGTCGTCGTGGTCGCCTGGCCGGAGACCGCCGCCCGCTTCCTGTGCTCCGACTGGACCACCAGAGCCCGCAAAACCCTCAAGGTCCCCCGAGTCCGAATCCTCGAACACGACACCTGAGCGAATGACAGCTTGCTCCACCGCTGCCGTGATGTAACCGGCCAGCGGTGAAACAAGCCGGTATCCACAACCGCGAAACTCGCCGGCCCGAGCGCCCGGGAACGCGGCATGTTCTCGGGCATGAACACCAAACTCATGCTCATTGCCGCCGGCCGTGGGGACTGGTTTACGCGAGCAGACGCGTGCGCCGCCGGGTACACAGATGCGGACATTCACCGGCGGGTGACGGCCGGCCGCTGGATCAGGCTCACCCGGGGCGCATACGCACAGCCCAATTCCGAGGTCGCCTCGATGGCCGCATGGGACCGTGCGGCCTGGCTGCACCGACGTGCCGCGAAAGCCGTCTACCAACGCTTGGCCGGTCGCGCCGTCGTGAGCCACCAATCGGCACTCCTGTTGTACGGCGTCCAGGTCTCGGAGCTCGATCTACGACGTGTGCACGTCACCAGGGTGTCCGGGCTGGGCCGCTCCGGCTCGACGCTGTGTCAGCATGCGGCGCGTCCGCCGGTCGGCGAGTCGGTCGAGCAGGACGGCGTACTGCTGACTCACGGTGCCCGAGCCGTCGTGGAGGCCGTCCGCGCAACCAGTTACCCGGTTGCGGTGTCGGTGGTGGATCAAGCGCTGCGACGCCGCGTCGCCACGGCCGAAGAGTTGGCGGCCGCCTTGAGCCTCTTCGAGAGCCGACCCGGCAACAACACAGCCATTCGCGCGGTTCTGTTCGCAGACGGCCGGTCGGAGTCAGTCGGCGAATCGCGGCTGCGGGTCATGCTCGCTGACCTGGGCTTGCCGGTGCCGACGTTGCAGGCCGAGATCCGCGATGAACACGGTGCTCTGGTGGCGCGGGTCGATTTCTTGCTGGCGGAGTGTGGTGTTGTCATCGAATTCGACGGCGCCATCAAGTACGGCGACGGCACCCCGGACTCCCTGATCGCGGAGAAGGTCCGAGAAGACCGTCTCCGGGATCTCGGCTACCAGGTCGTCCGGGTCAGCTGGCCGGACCTCGCCCGCCCGCTCGATCTCCTGGCCCGCATCCGCCGGGCGATTGGGCGAGCGCAGCCGGGGTCGATAGCGGGTTATGTCACCGATGGCTTGTAGTTGTCCCGCCATCGGCCAAACAACCCGCCAGCGACCCGGCTGGGCAGCCCGGCGGGCAGCAGGGTCAGCTGGGGATGGGTTGGTGGGGGAGGCGGACCTGGACTGTGGTTTGGCCTGGGTGGGAGGTGATGGTGATGGTGCCGCCGTGGTGTTCGGTGATGATGCGTTGGGCGATGTCCAGGCCTAGGCCGGTGCCTTTGCCGACGTCCTTGGTGGTGTAGAAGGGCTCGAACGCGCGCGCGACAACCTCGGGTGGCATGCCGGGGCCGGTGTCGGTGAACTCGACCACGATCCGGTCTCCGTCTGTTCGGGTCGTGATCCGGAGCGTCCCGGTGCCGTCCATCGCGTCGACCGCGTTGTCGATCAGGTTGGTCCAGACCTGGTTCAGCTCGCCCGCGAACGCATCGATCCGTGGAACGTCAGCGCCGTACGCCCGGATCACCTCGGTGCCGTCGCGGAGTTTGTGGCCGAGCATGACCAGCGTGCTCTCGATGCCCTCCGTCACGTCGATGGTCTGGATCGACCCACGGTCCATCTGCGAGTACGACCGGACCGCGGCGACGAGTTCGGTGATGCGCCGCGTCGACTCCTTCACTTCGCCGAGCAGAGTCGTCGCAGCAAGCGTGCTCCCGACCCACTCCAACCCAGGCTCCAGAGCATCACCCAGTACGTCGGCCGCGCGCTCGCACCACTCGACATCGGCCCCCGCGGCAGCCAGTGGCGGTGCGATCAACCAGTCCCGTTCGACCTCGTGATCGGCCAGCCAGTCCGAGATGGTGTTCTCGTTGTCGGCCAGGTCGACCGGATCAAGGATCGCGGCCCGAGAGCCGAGCTCCAAGCGCAACGAATCCAGCCGGCCGAACTGATCCTCACTCACTTTCCCCGCGAGACCGCGCAGTGACGACAGCAAGGAAGAGCAAGCCGTGTCGAGAGCGCTGACCGACCGTGAGGCCGCCGCGGCCGGATTGTTGATCTCGTGCGCCAGCCCGGCGGCGAGCGTCCCGAGCGTGATCAGCGCATCCCGCTGCCGAGCTGTCGACTCGATCGCCCGCGCGGTCCCGTAGACACCCTTGATCAGGTGCCCGCCGAGCGGGAACCACACGTCGATCCGCTCCCGCAGGACGTCTGTGGGCACCCGCAGCACCCGCCCCTCGGCGATGCCGCGGCCGCTGGCCAGATAGACGCCGTGGTCGTCCCAGGCGCGGAATCCACCGGCCCATCGACCGGGGACGTCCATCTTGCCCATCACGGTGTCCTCGCGACCGATCTTGCGGTGCAACGCGATCGCACCGTCGACGAGCACCCACCAGAAGTCCGCCGGCTCACCTTCGTGGAACAGGTCGGCACCGGGCTCGATCGGCACCGTGGTACTGCCGTCGATCAGCTCGCCGAGTTGAGCATCGGTCAGTCCCGCGAAGAGGGCGATGCCGCGCAGATCGTCGACGTTCATCAGACTGTCGCCAGGTAGCGGTGGACCAGGTAGACCGACATCGCGCCCTCGCCGACGGCCGACGCGACCCGTTTCATCGAGTCGAGCCGTACGTCGCCCGCCGCGAAGACACCCGGCACGCTGGTCTCCAGCGCGTACGGCGGTCGGGGGAGTTGCCAGCGATCCTGCCCGATCAGCTCCGGACCGGTCATCACGAAGCCTTTGTCGTCGCGGAGCACCGATTGTCCGAGCCACTCGGTCCGCGGCGAGGCGCCGACGAACACGAACAGCCAGCCCGCCTGCACCTCCTCGACCCGGCCGGAGGCGCGGTCCGCCAGCGTCAGCCCTTCGAGATGGCCGTCGCCCCGGCAGCCCACCACCTCCGTGCGGCAGCGGATCTCGATGTTCGTGACCTTCGCGATCTTGTCGATCAGGTACCGCGACATCGAGCTCTCCAACGCCTCCCCACGCACCAGCAGCACGACCCGCTTGGCGTAGCGCGCGAGGTTCAGTGCCGCCTGACCCGCCGAATTCGCCGCGCCGACGATGTACACGTCCTCGTCCTGGCACTGAGTGGCCTCGCTCGCAGTCGCTCCGTAGAACACACCACGCCCGGTGAAGTCGGCGAGACCGTCGACATCCAGGCTCCGGTACGAGACGCCGGTCGCGACGATCAGCGCGCGGGCCTCGATCTCGCCGGATCCCTCCAGCAGTACGGCGTGCACCGGGCCGCGCGACTCGACTCCGACGACCGATCGGGCCAGCACCATCTCGGCGCCGAAGCGGGACGCCTGGGCGACGGCCCGCTGCGCCAGGTCGGATCCGGTCAGCCCGCGCGGGAATCCGAGGTAGTTCTCGATCGCCGCGCTCAGGCCGGCCTGACCGCCGGGTGCCTCCCGCTCGACGATCACGGTGCTCAGCCCTTCGGACGCCGCGTACACGGCGGCCGCCAGTCCGGCGGGTCCACCTCCGACGATGCAGACGTCGTACAGCGGCTGCTCGGCCCGGGTCCGCAGGCCGAGGGCGGACGCGAGGTCGACCGCGGATGGTGTGCGGAGCGTGTCTCCGTCGGGGACGAGCACGAGCGGCAGGTCGGCGTCCGCCGCGCCGGCGAGGTCCTGCAGCCGTAGAGCCTCGGCATCGCGATCGACGTCGTACCAGCTGTAGGGAACGTGGTTGCGGGCCAGAAAGGTCTTGATGTCGTGCGCGCGATCCGACCAGCGGTGCCCGACGACGCGTACGTCGGACGTGTGCTCGCGGTTGGCGTGGCGCCAGTCGCCGAGCAGGTCGTCGATCACCGGGAACAGTTGGTCCTCGGGCGGGTCCCACGGCTTCAGCAGGTAGTAGTCCAGGCCGATGTCGTTGATCGCCCTGATCGCGACCTCGGTGTCGGCGTACGCCGTGAGGAGCAGGTACTTCGCGGTCGGCGCCTGCTCGCGGGCCTGCTCGAGCAACTCGATGCCGGTCATCCCGGGCATCCGCTGGTCGGTGGCGATCATCGCGATCGGCTGGTTACGCAAGGCGAGCTTGGTCAGGGCCGCGAGCGCCTGGTTGCCCGACGTCGCCCTGACCACGAGGTAGTCGTCGCCGTACCGCCGGCGCAGGTCACGAGAGATGGCTGCCGAAACCATCGGGTCGTCGTCGACGGTGAGAATCGCAGGTTTGGTCACGCGTGCCCCCCAGCAGTGGATCGATCCCGTGGTGCCCCCCAGTGGACCGATTCCGCCAGGATGCCACGAGATTCCCTGACGTGGCAGAAAAAGTTGCCTCAGTCCTCGATCAGGGCGCGCAGCGTTTCCCGTTCGGGTTCGGGCACGTACCCGGCGTAGTAGTCGTACATGTTCTGCCGGGCGATCCGCGCCGCCGCGTGGCCGTCACCCGCGCGGATCGCCTCCACCACCTCGGCGTGATGCTGCAGCGACTCGAGCATCAGGGCCCGGCTGTTCGAGGCGTGGGCGATCTTGTCCGAGATCAGGCTCAGTACGACGCCGCGGACGACCTCGTTGCAGGTCTGGATCAGCGAGTTGCGGCTGACCTGGGCGATCACGTCGTGGAAGGCGAGATCCGCCTCGCTGAACGCCGCGAAGTCGACGTCGATGGCGGCCCGCATCGCCACCAGCGTCTCCTCGATGTCGGCGAGTTGCTCCGGAGTCCGCAGGCGGGACGTGACCTGGATCGCGGCCCCGTCCATGATCATCCGGAATCCGATCAGCTCCGCCAGGGTCAGCTCGTCGACGCGGGCGAGCCGGACCATCTGCTTGCGCAGCGCCGACTGGGAGAAGGGCAGGATCTCCGGCCCGTTCGGATCGCCGGGCCGCGACCGTACGACGCCGTTGCTCTCCAGGACCCGCAGGGCCTCGCGCACGGTGGAGCGGCTGACCGCGAACTGCGCCACCAGTTCGCGCTCACTCGGCAGGCGCTGTCCCGGCGCGAGATCACCGCGGGCGAGCGCGTCCTCGACCTGTTCGACGATCCGCTGGTAGGCGCGCACCGGTTGCACAGGCTGGAACTGCGGACCCTTGGTCATCCGGTGCACCCCAATCGCCTTGACAGACCCTTGTGATCCGACAAACCTAGTGGCCCACTGATACCTAGTCCACTGGTCAGACCAGTCACAGCTGGACGGCGAAGTCCGCCGTACCGCGTGGCCGCGGTCGCGCGAGCGGACCGGGATCGTCAGAATGCGGCGACAGCTCGAGGCACTGGAGGAGTTCGCGTGAAGTCCCCTTTCATCAAGATGGCGCTGCCCACCCGTGCGGTCGCGTTCGCCGCCGCGGCGATCCTGGCCGTGAGCGCCTGCTCAGCCGGATCCAGTACGTCGTCCGGTAGCTCACCCGGCGGCGACCAGTCGCTGTCGATCGGTCTGGTCGCCGAGCCGGCCAGCCTCGACTTCACCACCACCGACGGCGCGGCGATCCCGCAGGCGCTGCTCGGCAACGTGTACGAGAGCCTGGTCAAGCAGGACGACTCCGGCAAGATCGTGCCGTCGCTGGCGAAGTCGTGGACGGTGTCGCCGGACCGCAAGACCTACACGTTCGACCTGGTCGACAACGCGAAGTTCACCAACGACAAGCCGTTCACCGCGTCCGACGCCGTGTTCAGCATCAACCGGGTCAAGACCGCGTGGACCACCTCGCTGAAGGCGGCGATGGACGTCGTGTCCGGGGTGAAGGCGTTGTCGCCGACGCAGCTCCAGGTGACGTTGAGCAAGCCGAGCAACGACTGGCTGTTCCGGATGACGACCCGGATCGGCGCGATGTTCTCGGAGAGCGGCGTCAGTGCGCTGGCCACCCAGCCGATCGGCACCGGGCCCTACAAGTTCTCCAAGTGGAACCGCGGCGACTCGATCGTGCTCGACCGCAACGACGGTTACTGGGGGACCAAGCCGTTCTTCAACCAGATCACGCTGAAGTACTTCAAGGATCCGACCGCGCTGAACAACGCGCTGCTCACCGGCACGATCAACGTGATCGGCACGGTGCAGGCCCCGGAGGCGCTCAGCCAGTTCACCAGCAACGACAAGTACCAGGTGATCGAGGGCACCACGAACGGCGAGGTGCTGCTGTCGTTCAACAACTCGCGGCCGGTGTTCAAGGACATCCGGACCCGGCAGGCGATCCGGATGGCGGTCGACCACAAGGCCTTGCTGGACACGTGTTTCGCCGGTCGCGGCAAGCTGATCGGCAGCATGGTCCCGCCGACCGACCCGTGGTACGAGGACCTCACGAGCATCGCGCCGTTCGACCTGGCCAAGGCGAAGTCGATGCTGCAGGCATCCGGTGCGGCCGGCAAGACGCTGCTGCTCCGGCTGCCGACGTTGCCGTACGCAACGTCCTGCGGCCAGGTGGTGAAGAGTCAGCTGGAGCAGGCCGGGCTGAAGGTCCGGATCGATCCGCAGGAGTTCCCGGCGGCGTGGCTGAACACGGTCTTCAAGAATGCCGACTACGACATGTCGATCATCGCGCACGTCGAGCCGCGGGATCTCGGTGCCGTGTTCAACCCGACGTACTACACCCGGTACGACGACCCGACGCTGCAGCAGTACCTGGCCGCGGCGGACTCCGGTGACGAGGCCGCGCAGGTCGACAACATGAAGAAGGCGGCGCGGCGGCTGTCCGAGCAGGCCGCCGGCGACTGGCTGTTCCTGCTGCCGAACCTGATCGTCGCGGACAAGGACATCAAGGGCCTGCCGCAGAACGCGATCACCGAGAACTTCGACCTGTCGAAGCTGGCGAGGTGACCTGAGTGATCCTCCGCCTGATCGAGCGCACCGGTGTGCTCTTGGTCAGCCTTGCGGTGAGCTCGGTGCTGGTCTTCGCGTTCATGGCCGTGCTGCCGGGCGACCCGGCCCGGGTCGCCCTCGGCGTCAACGCCTCCGAGCAGGCTGTCGCCGAGTTGCGCCGGCAGTTCGGCCTCGACCGGCCGCTCACCACGCAGTACGTCGACTGGCTCGGCGGACTGCTGCACGGTGACCTCGGGACGTCGTACGTGTCGAAGGCGGAGATCGGTCCGCAGGTGTTCGACCGGTTGCAGGTGACGCTGTTGCTGGTCGTGGCCGGCATGATCATCGCGCTGTTGATCGCGGTCCCGGCCGGGACGCTGATGGCGGCGCGGCACCGGAAGATCTCCGGCCTGGCACTGTCCGCGGTTTCGCAGATCGGCGTCGCCGTACCGGCGTTCCTCGCGGGCATCCTGCTGATCATGCTGTTCGCGGTGAAGCTCGGCTGGCTGCCGGCGAACGGCTGGACGCCGCCGGCCCAGGACCCGGCCATGTTCCTGAAACAGTTGATCCTGCCGGCCTTGGCACTCGGGCTGGTGCAGGGCGCCGTGCTGACGCGGTACGTCCGCAGCGCGGTGCTCGACGTCCTGCGGGAGGACTACCTGCGGACCGCGCGGGCCAAGGGGCTGCGGCCGTTCCAGGCGTTGTGGCGGCACGGTCTGCGCAACGCGGCCGTGCCGGTCGTGACGGTCCTCGGGTTGCAACTGGCGACGCTGCTGATCGGTGCTGTCGTGGTGGAGCGGGTGTTCGTGATCCCGGGCCTCGGCAGTCTCCTGCTGGACGGGGTGTCGAACCGCGATCTACTGCTCGTCCAGGACGTGGTGATGGTGCTCGTCATCGCCGTACTGCTGGTCAACTTCCTGGTCGATCTGCTGTACGTCGCCCTGGATCCGCGGCTGCGAGTGGGGTCGCGATGAGGCGGCTGAACCCGAGTCTGGTCGCCGGCGGCGTGATCGTCGGCGTCATCGTGCTGATGGCGCTCGTGTCGTTCGTCTGGACGCCGTACGACGCGACGTTCGTCGACCCGTCGATCCGGTTGGCGAAGCCGTCGTGGGACCACTGGTTCGGGACCGACAAGTTCGGGCGGGACGTGCTGAGCCAGATCATGGTCGGCTCGCGCACCACGCTGTTCGTCGGCGTGGTCGCGGTGGGCGTGGCCGCGGTGATCGGCGTACCGCTGGGGATTCTCGCCGCCATGGTGCGGCGGTGGCCGAGCGAGTTCATCATGCGGGCCAACGATCTGGTGCTGGCGTTCCCGGCGTTGCTGCTGGCAATCATGTTCGGGGCTGTCTTCGGGGCGAGCACGCTGACGGCGATGATTGCCATCGGCATCGCTTCGGTGCCGTCGTTCGCGCGGGTGATCCGGAGTGGTGCGTTGCAGGTGATGCGGACCGAGTACGTGCTGGCCGCGCGGGCCGCGGGACGGCAGCCTTGGCCGATCGCGGTGCGGCATGTGCTGCCGAACGTGACGAGTCTGATCACGGTGCAGGCGTCGGTGTCGTTCGCGATCGCTGTGCTGGCCGAGGCCGCGCTGTCGTTCCTCGGATTCGGTACGCCGCCGCCGACTCCGTCGTGGGGGCGGATGCTGCAGGAGAGTCAGGAGTTCCTGTTCAGTGCGCCGCGGCTGGCGATCTTCCCGGGGGTGGCGATCGCGATCGCCGTACTCGGGTTCAACCTGCTGGGCGACGGGTTGCGGGACCGGTTCGATCCGAAGCTGGAGGACCGGCGATGAACGACGTACTCACCGTGCAGGGGCTGACCGTGACGGTCTGGGACAAGACTCTGGTCTCCGATGTGGATCTCACCGTGGGGCCGGGGGAGCGGGTGGGGCTGATCGGCGAGTCGGGCTCTGGAAAGTCGCTGACCGCCTTGAGCGTGCTCGGTCTGCTGCCCGAGGACGTGGTCGCCTCCGGGTCGGTGCGGCTGACCGGAGTCGACCACGACCTGATCGGCGCGGACGAACGCCGGATGTCCAGGGTCCGTGGCCGCGAACTCGCCATGGTCTTCCAGGAACCGATGACCGCGCTCAACCCGACTATGCGCATCGGCGACCAGATCGCCGAAGCGATGCTGATCCACCGGACGCGGCCCGGTCGCGGCGCCGCCCGAGCCGCTGCCCTCGAACTCCTGGAGCGAGTTCAGCTCCCGGCTGACCTGATGCGGGCCTACCCACACCAGCTGTCTGGTGGCCAACGACAACGAATCGTCCTGGCCCTTGCCCTGGCCAACGATCCGGCTCTGCTGATCTGCGACGAACCGACGACCGCACTGGACGTCACCGTGCAGGCACTTGTCCTGGATCTCATCGTCAAGGGCGTCGTCGCTCGCTCGTCGGCGTTGCTGTTCATCACCCACGACCTCGCCGTCGTCGCCACCGTCTGCGAACGCGTGCTGGTCATGTACGGCGGCCGCGTCGTCGAATCCGGCCCGGTCGGCGAGGTCTTCACCAACCCTCGCCACCGCTACACCCAGGGCCTCCTCGCCGCCTCGGATCTGGACACCGCCGACCGCCGCCTCCCCACCATCCGCGGCAACGTTCCAGCTGCCGGCCAGTTCCCCACCGGCTGCGTCTTCCGCACCCGCTGCCCTCACGCCACCGACATCTGCGCCAGTACGCCGGACTGGACCGGGCCCATCGCGGACGGCTTCGCCTGCCACCATCCGGCCGAGCCTGTGTCGAGCCCCCGACTCCCCGCGGGAGGCGCGCATGCCTGAACACGTGCCCGAGCCGGCGCCCGCTATCCAGGTGGTCGATGTTGTCCGCAACTATCCCCGTCCACGCACGTCCTTGTTGCGTCCGGCACCGGTCGTGCAGGCACTCCGGGGCGTCAGCCTGGATGTCAAGCAGGGCGAGCGATTCGGCATCGTCGGCGAATCCGGCTGCGGCAAGTCCACCCTGCTCCGCATCATCGCCGCCCTCGACCAGCCCACCTCAGGTCGTGTCGTTGTCGAAGGCACCGACATCACCCGTCTCCCGGAACGCCGGCTGCGGTTCCTCCGCGAGAACCTCCAACTCGTCTTCCAGGACCCGATGAGCTCGCTCGACCCGCGGATGCGGGTCCGCGACATCATCGCCGAACCACTCGTCGTCCAAGGACATCCGGCCTCCGGAGAACGCGTTCGCGAACTGCTGGAGGCGGTCGGCTTGTCCGCGGATGCGGGTGACCGCTACCCGCATCAGTTCTCCGGCGGCCAACGTCAGCGCATCTCGATCGCGCGGGCCCTCGCGCCGCGGCCTCGGATCCTGATCGCCGACGAACCGGTGAGCGCTCTCGACGTCTCGGTCCGCGCGCAGGTGCTCAACCTCATCTCGGACCTGGTCGACGAACTCGACCTCACCCTCGTGTTCGTCTCCCACGACCTGTCCGTGGTCAAGCACGTCTGCGATCGCGTCGCTGTGATGCATGCCGGCCAGATCGTCGAGACCGGCTACACGGGCGACGTGTACGCCGCCCCTCAGCACGCCTACACCCAGCGCCTCGTCTCGGCCATCCCGACCCTCCAGCGGGCGCTCTCCGGTGCAACCACGTCCGACCTGCTCGCGCCGAAGGGAGAACCAGCGTGAAACTGCCAGCCGGCCTGCCGATCGGTGAGACCTGGATCGAGGCTCCGTCCACCGCCCCGGTGATCTTCCCGTACGACGGTTCCACCGTCGCCGACGCGCCAGTGGGGAACGTCGAACTGGCCCGCCAAGCCCTCGAACACGCCCTCGGCGTCCGCGAGACCGTCGGCCGGCTGCCGTCGTACCTGCGCCGGAGAGTCTTGCAGAGCGTGCATTCCGCGGTCCTGGCCGAGCGCGACGCCTTCGTTGACCTGCTCATCCTGGAGACCGGGAAGCCGCTGGTCGACTGCCGGGTCGAGATCGATCGGACGCTGCTGACGTTGGAGACGTCGGCCGAGGAAGTCGCTCGGTTGCATGGGGAGACCGTGCCGCTGGATCTGCTGCCGAGTGGGGACGGGCTGGTCGGGTTCTGGGTCCGGAAGCCGATCGGGGTGGTCGTCGGGATCACCGGGTTCAACTATCCCTTGTTGCTGGCGGCCCACAAGATCGCTCCCGCGTTCGCTGCCGGCTGCCCGATCATCGTCAAGCCGGCGCCGCAGACTCCACTCGCGACGTTGTGGCTCGTGCATCTCATGCGCTCCGCGCTGCTCGAGGCGGGCGCGCCGGAGAGCGCGGTGCAACTGGTCACCGGGGGAGCGGACGTTGGCGCGACGCTCACCACAGACAGCCGGGTCGGTGCTGTCTCCTTCACAGGTTCGGCCGCGGTCGGTCATCAGATCGCGCGTGATGCCGCGCCGACCAAGGTGCTCCTTGAACTCGGGTCCAACTCGGCACTCGTAGTCGCCGCCGACGCTGACCTGGATGCGGCCGCCGACGCCATCATCCGCGGCGGCTACTACGCGTCCGGCCAAGCCTGCATCTCGGTCCAACGCGTCATCGCCGTCGACTCCGTCCACACCGCCCTCCTCGACAAGCTCAACGCCCGCCTCCCCTCGGTCGTGGTCGGCGACCCCCGCGACCCCAACACTCGCGTCTCCGCCCTCATCGACCCCAAGTCCACCGACCGCGTCCGCACCTGGATCGCCCAATCTCTCACCGCAGGCGCCGCCGTCGCCTACCCGAGCGCCGACGCCACCACCGCGGCTCTCGGTCCGACGGTGTTGACGGATGTGCCGGCTGGGCAGCTGGCTTGGGACGAGGAGATCTTCGGGCCGGTGATCGCCGTACGGTCGGTGCCCGATCTCGACACCGCCTTCCGGACGGTGAACGACTCGCGCTACGGGCTGCATGCAAGCGTCTTCACGTCCTCGCTCGACACCGCATTCACAGCGATCGACCGGCTCGACGTCGGCGGCGTGGTGATCAACGAGGTGCCCGGCTTCCGCTCCGACGTGATGCCGTACGGCGGGGTGAAGGACTCCGGCATTGGTCGCGAGGGACCGCGCTTCGCGATCGAGGAACTGACCACGACCCGGATGGCCATCATCCGCCCGCGCCCCTGAGAGGTGAACCCGCCCGTGACCGACTATGCGAACCTCTTCCGTCTGGACGGCAAGCACGTCCTCGTCATCGGCAGCGGGAGTGGGATCGGCAGGGAGAGTGCACTCGCTCTCGCCGCCCACGGCGCCCGCGTCACCTGCGCCGACCGCGACCTCCCCGCCGCCGAACAAACCGTGGCCCAAGGCAACAGTTCCCAGCTCGTGGCCTACGAGCTGGACGTGCTGGACGACGACGCGATCACGCGGGCGGTCGCCGAGCTCGGGAACGTCGACGTGCTGGTCTTCACCGCGGCGACCAACGTCCGCAAGCGGATCCTCGACTACACCGGTGAGGAGTTCGACCGCGTCGTGGCGCTGAACCTGCGGGCGTCGTTCCAGCTTCTGCGTGCCTTCGGCAAGCAGATGGCGGAGCGGGGGAGCGGCAGCATCATCGGGTTCAGTTCGATCCGCGGTACGACGGTCGAGCCGGGCCAATCGGTGTACGCGGCAACCAAGGCCGGCCTCGTCCAGCTGCTGAGGACCGCGGCGGCCGAGCTCGGCCCACGCGGCGTACGGGTGAATGCGATCGCTCCCGGCGTCGTCGAGACACCGCTCACCGCCCAGATCAAGGCGAACCAGGCCTGGTACGACGCCTACGCGCAGAAGGGAGCGCTCGGCCGCTGGGCCGGGCCGGAGGAACTCGCCGGCGCGGTCGTCTACCTCGCCTCCGACGCCGCCAGCTTCGTCACCGGCAGCGTCCTGGCCGTGGACGGCGGCTGGACCGCAGTCGATGGCCGCTTCGACCCGCCGAACTGAGGAGCACGTATGACTCTCGCTGACCTGACTGCCACCGAACTGGTGTCGAAGTACCGCGAAGGTGCGCTCTCACCGGTCGAGGTGATCGAGGACGTGCTCGCACGGGTCGAGGAGCTCGAGCCACGGATCTGCGCGACGTACGCGCTCGACCCGGACGGCGCCCGCGCCGCGGCACAGGAGTCCGAGGGCCGCTGGCGTGACGGCACTGCCGGACCGCTGGACGGCGTACCGGTCACCGTCAAGGAGAACATCGCCACCCGCGGCACCCCGGTTCCGCAAGGCACGGCGGCGACCGAGCTGATCCCGGCCACGGAAGACGCACCGGCGGCAGCACGCCTGCGGGCGGCGGGGGCGGTCATCTTCAGCAAGACGACGATGCCGGAGTACGGGATGCTCTCGTCCGGCGTCTCCACCTTCCATCACCTGACCCGCAACCCGTGGGACGTGTCGAGGACGGCCGGCGGTTCGAGCGCCGGCGCCGCGGCGGCCGCGGCGGCGGGCTACGGTCCGATCCACATCGGCACCGACATCGGCGGATCGATCCGCTTGCCCGCCGGCTGGTGCGGCGTCGTCGGCCTCAAGCCCACGCACGGCCGGATCGCGGTCGGCAACCCGTACCCCGGCCGGGCGATCGGCCCGCTGACACGTACGGCGCGAGACGCGGCGCTGGCGTTGTCCGTCATGTCCGGGTACGACCCGCGCGACCACACATCGTTCCCCTCGACCCCGGAGAGCTCCACAGAGAGCGCTCTCTCCGACGGCCTTCGCGTCGCGCTCCTGCTGGATGCCGGTCTCGGACTGCCCGTCGACCCCGAGGTCATCGCAGCGGTCTCGGCGGCGGCCGCCGTACTCGAGAAGGCCGGCGCCACCGTCGAACCGATCGGCCCGATCATCACCCGCGAGATGCTCGACGGCCTGGACCGCTTCTGGCGGGTCCGCTCGGCGGCGGACATCGCCGCCCTGCCCGAGGATCGTCGCGCCAAGGTCCTCCCGCAGATCCGCTCCTGGGTGTCCACGGCGGGCGAACTATCCGGCTTCGACGTCTTCCACGGGTACAGCCAGATGGGTGCGATGGCGGCCGCGGTCACCGCGGTCTTCACGTCGTACGACGTCATCTTGTCGCCGGTGGCTCCGATCACGGCCTTTCCGGCCGAGCTGGCGTACCCGACCGACGATCCGGCGAAGCCGTTCGAACACATCGCCTTCACGGTTCCGTACAACATGTCAGCGCACCCGGCGACCACAGTGAACGTCGGCTGGTCGGCCGCGGGTCTGCCGATCGGTGCGCAGCTCGCCGTACCGCATCATCAGGATCTGACTGCGCTCGGACTGGCCGGATACCTCGACAGCCAGCAGACCGAGCGGCGAAACTGGCCTGTGGAGTGAGGTCTGGGTCTGATGGACGGCTACAGCGGAGCGAGAACCGGCGCCGACGCACAGCAGCGCGGGCTGGTCTCGCACTGCTACCGGATGCTCGCCTCCATCACCGAGGCCGTCGAGATCGCCGAGTCCGCGCGGGGGTCGTACGAACGCGCCACCCGCGAGTGCCTGACCCGAGCGGGTAGCCGCCCGCTCCCCACCGACCTCGCCGCCGCGAGCGACGACCCGGCAGGCGAGCTGCACCAACGCTCCGAAGTCCTCTGGCTCGAACCCATCCCGAGCGACCTCGCCGACGACCACCCGATCGACCTCGGCTACATCGCCGCGCTCCAGCACCTCCCCGCCCGCCAACGAGCGGCCGCGCTGCTGCACAACCTGGAAGGCTGGCCGCTCAGCCAGGTCACCGACCTGCTCGGCCCGGTCGAGCTCCCGCGGCTCCACGCTCCGATGTCGTCGGTGACCGACGACGCTCTGCTGGCTCGCTACCGCGAGGCGTTCGAGCAGTACGACGTACCTGCGATCGTCACGTTCTTCGCGGACGACGCGGTCTGGGAGATGCCGCCGTTCACCTCATGGTTCCGCGGTCCGCGCAACATCGGCCGCCTCATCTCCACCCACTGCCCGGCGAAGGGGCCTGGCGACCAGTTGATGGTCCCGATCCAGGCCAACCACCAACCCGCCTTCGCCGTCTACATGCGAGACCCGAACGACAACGTCCACCGAGCCTTCCAGATCCAGGTCCTGGCCCTCACCGCGGCCGGTATCGTCCACGCCGTCGCCTTCTTCGACCTGACCCTCTTCCAGTCCTTCCACCTCCCCGAACTCCTCACCGGCCTCCCCCCGAACCTCTACGACGGCACCCCCCGCCCCCACGTCGAACGCCTCCCGAGGCACTCCTAGCTAGTACTCGCCGTAGACCTGGACCTTGGTGCCGATGGGGGTTTCTTGGAAGATCTGGTGGATTTCGGGGCGGAGGACTCGGACGCAGCGGTGGCTGGCGGGGTAGGGCTTGACCAGGGAGTTGACGCGGGAGCCGTGCAGGGCGATGCCGGGGCGGTCGCGGAGGAAGTAGAGGGAGTCGTACATGTACGCGTCGTCGTACAGGCTGCTCTCGTGCGCGCCGGCCCATTTGCGCCAGACCTTGCCGGTGCGGTTCGGGGTCTCGTAGCCGGGGCCGCCGGTCGACACCCAGACGATCCGCTTGTAGGTCTTCCCGACGATCTGGTACAGGACCTGGCAGGTCTTGTTGACATAGATGCCGGGGGCACGCGTCGGCACCGGGGCCTTGGTTGCGTTGAGCACCGAGTACGCGTCGGTCAGGTTGAGCCCGGCGCGGTTGACCGGCAGCCCGTGGGTCTCACGCCACGCGCACAGTGCTTGCTTGGCGCGCGCGGTGATGTCGCCGTCGACGTCGCCCACCGGGTACCCGAGCTTGTCGAGCTGCTTCTCCACCCGCAGCGCGTAGTACTGCGGCTTCTGCTTCACCTTCTTCGGCTTCGGCGTGGGCTTGACCGTCGGCGTCGGAGTCGGTGTGGCGGAAGGCGTCGTGCTCGGCGTACTGGACGTACTGGTGGCGGAGGACGGCGTGTCGGACGGGCTGGTTTCGCTCGCGGCCACGTCGGAACACCCGACGAGTACGAACGTCAGAACGACCGCACCGGCCACCAGACCACGTCGACGCGACATGATTCCCCTCTCCCTCAGCACTGTTCAGAGTCGCAGAACCACGCCGCTCGAAGCGGCAACGCAACGCCGGAAACGCTAATACGCCGAGGGTCCGCCGACCGGACGGTCCGCCGGGGCCGTCACCGAACTGTTGTCGACCACCGGTCCCGGGTCGTCCCGCAACCTGCTGTACAAGTACCCGTCCTGGTACTTTCCAGCCCTGAACTCGCACGCGCGGATCACGCCCTCGAGCCGGAAACCCGCCTTTTCCAAGGACTTCTGCTCAGCCACGTTCTCCGGATGCGTCGCCGCTTGGATGCGCATCACCGGCGTGTGGAAGAACAGGTAGTCGGTCAGGATCGCCTGCGCTCGCCATCCGATCCCACGACCGCGGTGCTCGGGCAACAAAGCGATCCCGATCTCCCAGTACTTCGTCCTGCCCTCGAACGACCCCGATCGCCAGCTCACCAACCCGGCGGTCTCGTCGTCCGCGCGGACCATCAGCCGCCCGTCGTCCGTGCCGAGGAATCCGTCCTCGGCGTACCGCCGTGCCGACGCCTGCGCGTCGCGGAACCCGGTCCAGTCGAGCCCGATCAGCCACGGCTCCACCGCGAATCGCCGGAACAGGTCAAGATCGCCTTCATCCACAGGCCGCAGCTCGATCCGCATGCTGACAGCCTAGTGTCCCGATAGCGCCAAGCCACATCGCTTACGGGACACTAGGCCGATGGAGTTCCGCATCCTCGGTCCGCTCGAGATCGTCGTCGACGGTCGCCCGGTCCCGACGCCTGCGCCGCGGCTCTGCACGCTCCTCACCACCTTGCTGCTGCGGCCGCATCGGGTCGTCCCGGTCGGCGAGCTGATCGACCGGCTGTGGGCCGACGAGACCCTGCCCGCGAACCCGACCTCCTCGATCCACACCTACGTACGCCGGTTGCGCGCCATCGTCGGCGCGGACGTCCTGCAGACCCGTCCCGGCGGGTACCTGCTGGACGCCGAGGCCGCCGATCTCGTTGCCTTCCGCTCCTATCTCGCGAAGGCCGCCGAGGAGCCGGCCCGGACGGTCGAGCACCTCCAGCGAGCGCTGGACCAGTGGCGGGGTGATCCGCTCGCGGTCGAGCACCACTACGCCGTCGGACTCGTCGAGGAGCGGCTGACCGCGCTCGAGCAGTACTACGACGCGCGATTGGCGCAGGGCGACCACACCGATCTGCTGCCCGAGCTGCGGGCGTCGAGCGCCAGGGAGCCGCTGCGCGAACGGTTCAGCGCGCAGCTGATGATCGCGCTCTACCGCTGCGGACGGCAGGCCGAGGCGTTGGCGGCGTACGACGAGATCGCGGCCCGGCTCGTGGACCAGTTCGGCCTCGACCCGGGCGACGAGCTGCGCGAACTCCGGCAGTCGATCCTGACTTCGACCCTCGATGCGCCGTCGCCTCCATCGGAGGCGCCGGGGGAGTGGAGCCGGCAGAACCAGCTCCCGCTCGACATCCGCAGCCTCGTCGGCCGCGACGACCTCGTCGACGAGGTCGTGAAGCTCGCGGCTCAGACCAGCGGCGTTCCGATCGTCGTACTGACCGGCACCCCAGGCGTCGGCAAGACCGCGCTCGCGGTCCGGGTCGCGCATCAGTTGGCGTCGTCCTTCACCGACGGGTTGTGGTTCGTGCGGTTGCGTGGGGCGTCGGATCAGCCGCGCCGGCCGGACGACGTACTCGTCGACTTGCTGCGATCCTCCGGCGACGATCCGAGGGCGATTCCTGACGATCTCGACGCTCGCGCCGCGGCGTTCCGCGCCCGTCTCGCCGGCCGCCGCGTCCTCCTCGTCCTCGACGACGCCCGCGACGCCACTCAGGTTCGCCCGCTGCTGCCCGGTACGCCGGGCAGCGCAGTACTCATCACCAGTCGCAGTACGCTCGGCGGCCTGGTCGCCCTCGAAGGCGCGACCAGCCTCAGCGTCGCCACGTTGGCGCCCGACGACGGCGCGTCCCTCGTCACCTCGCTCCTCGGCCGTCCCGACGCTGACGCCGCCGACGACGATCTGCAGGACGCGGTTGCCGAACTCGTCTCGATGTGCGCCGGTCTGCCGCTCGCCCTCCGCATCGCGGGCGCCGTCGCGACCCACGGATCCGTGCCCGGCCTCGTCTCCCGCATGCGTGCCGCCGGCACACTCTCGCTCCTCACCATCGACGATGACACCGCGGTCAGCGCCGCGTTCACCACGTCGTACGACCTCTTGGACCCCGCCATCCAACGCGGTTTCCGTCTCCTGTCGCTCTTCCCCGGTCCCGAATTCGGCGAAGGCGCCGCCGAAGCCCTCATCGGTCCCCAGTACGCCGTCGTCCTGACCCGCCTGGAATCCGCCGGCCTGCTCCAGCCGGTCGGTCGCCGCCGCTACGTCATGCACGACCTCGTCAAGGAGTACGGCGTCCACCTGGCGACTCCGGAGCTCGAGGCCTGGAACGCCTTGTGTGCTTGGTACATCGGGACGGCAGACTTCGCGGTGCACGTGTTGTCACCGGCTGCGGTCCGGTTGCCGGTCACGTCGTACCAGCGGGTGCCGGTCGACGATCCGACGGACTGGCTCGAGTCCGAGCTCGTGAACATCGAGGCCGTCGCCACGCGCGCTCTCGTCGTGGGGCCGTCCGACACGGCCTGGCTGCTCGCCGACATCCTGCGGCCGTATGTCTACCAGCACAGCCTGACCGACCTGTGGCGCAAGCTGGTCGAGCTCGGCGTCACGTCCGCGCCGCAAGCCCCACTGGCTCGTGGCGCGATGGAGCACGCCCTCGGAGTGCTGGCGCGGATCACCGGCGACGCCGAGAGCGCGACCGTGCACGGTGAGAAGGCGATCGAGCTGTACCGATCGGGTGGGTTCGTCCTCGGCGAGGCGGCGTTGCTGTGCAACCTCGGTCTCGCCTCCAACGATCAGGGCCAGTTGCGGAAGTCCGCGGAACTGCTCGCGGCCGGGATCGAGCTGTTCCGTTCCATCGGTGAGGTCGATCGCCTGCCGACAGCGTTGCTGAATCAGTCCCTCAACTATCTGCATCTCGGGCGGTTCCGGGACACCATCGAGTGCGCGACCGAGTGCCTGGCCCTGACCGCGGCCGGCGACTCCCCGGTGGTGCGGGTCAACCGGGCGGCGGCGTACCTCGATCTCGGCAGGTACGACGAAGCGGCGGCCGACCTGGCCTCGCCGCCGCACGGCAGCCGCCTGGACCTGATCGCGTGGAAGCTCCAGCTGGCCGAGTTCCACCGGCGGCTGCACGACCACGCGACGGCGCTCCAGCACGCGTCGGACGCGCTCGGGGACAGCCTCGAGGTCTCCTCCAACTACCACGAATGCTTCAGCCGGCTCGTGATCGGCGAGATCCACCTGCACGACGCCGACTACGCGGCGGCCCGCTCGTCCTTCGAACAGGTCGACACCGCGGCCGGCAAGTCGGGCTACGGCACGATCCTCGCCGACGTCCACTACTGGCTGGCCGAATGCACCTTCCGCGAGGGACGTACGGCGCTCGCCCACGAACTGGCCTCCGCGGCTCTCATCGAACTCGAGGCCGTCGAGTACTGCGTCGGCACCTACCACGCCCACGATCTGCTCGCTCGCTGCGATACCGCTCTGGGCCGGGACGACGAGGCCGCCATCCACGCTGCGGCCGCGACGCGAATCCGCGAGGAGACCGGCTATCTCCCTGGCTGGTGAATTTCGAACTACTCTCGTGACGAGGGGAGGGGCGTATGGCTGGGCAGACGGTGAGCGCGCCGGACGGTCGAAAGCTCGAGGTGTGCGTGTGGGGTGATCCCGAGGGTGCTCCGGTGTTCTGGCTGCACGGGACACCGGGGAGCCGGTTTCTTCGGCATCCTGGCGACAGCTATCTGGATCATCGGCTTCGCGTCGTGACCTACGATCGGCCGGGCTACGGGCTGTCCACGCGGGTGCCGGGTCGCCGGGCTGCTGACGTGGCGGACGACGTACGTGCGATTGCGGATGCTCTTGACCTGGACCTGTTCGGGGTCGCGGGGGTGTCCGGTGGCGGGCCGGGCGCGTTGGCAGCGACTGCTCTGCTCCCGGATCGAGTGATGCGGTGTGGCGTTGTTGCCGGGCCTGCACCGTTCTCAGCCGACGGGCTCGACTTCGCTGCGGGCATGGCCGAGGACGAGTGGCGGGAATGGCAGCTGGCCGTCGACGGAGCCGCTGCGCTCGAACCCAGATGGCGCGACTTCCGGGCCTGGCTGGAGGTTGGCGTGCCAGGCGTACCGGCCGACTACCGCTCGATCGTGCTGGAAGCGTCGTACGAAGCCGGACGGCAAGGCTCGGCGGGGTACATCGACGACTCTCTGAGCATGGTCGACGAGTGGGGGTTCGCCCTCGAGGACGTGCGGGCCTCGACACAGGTCATGGTCGCGCGCGACGACACCACGGTCCCCGTCGCGCACGGGGAGTGGCTCGTACGCCGGTTGCCCGCCGCCGAACTGATCAAGGTCGACGGCGGCCACCTCGGTCCTCGTCACGAGCCGGAGCTGCGACTGCTCGGGTGGGTCGGCCACGGGACCCCGTAGCTGTTCTACAGCCCGAGGTCGCGGAGGAACTCCGGCTTGTACGCCTGCACCACGACGTACCGGGGATCCGGCACCTCCATACCCTTGTTCTTCGCGGCGTCAGTGGCCGCGTCGTGCTCGCCGACCGGGACGCTCGGATCGGTCCAGTCCTGCTCGGCCGGATTCCACCGCGTCACCGTGTACTCGGCGATGAGGTTGTCGTGGGCAACGAGATCCTTGGCGGCCCGCTCGGCCTCCTGGGCGTCCTCGAGCGTGTGCGTGTACAGCAGCATCCGGTTCCCGTCACGAGTCACCGTCACCTGACTGCCGAGCCGCTTCCGCGCGTCGTCGTCCAGATTGTGCGCCCGGAACCGCTCCCACAACGTCAACCCGTGCTCCTCGCTCCCGAGCACGACCTCAACCCGAAACTCCTCATCCGCCATAGACACACCCTAGCGACCCCGGCCCGGGCACCTCGATCCCACCTGCGCACTGTCCTGAGAGTTGGGACAGGTGAATCGCGTTGGTTCGATCGACTAGACTTCTGAGTCATGGAGCTGAGGCACTTGGAACACTTCGTGGCGGTGGCCGAGCAGAAGCACTTCACCCGCGCGGCCGAGGCGATGTCGATCTCGCAGTCCGGCCTGTCCGCCTCCATCCGTGCGCTCGAGCGCGAGCTTCGCGCTCCGCTCTTCCTCCGCAACACCCGCAGCGTCGAGCTCACCGAGGCCGGGCGTGCCCTCCTGTGCGAAGGCCGCCGTACGCTCGCCGCCGCCGAGGCCGCCAAGGACGCGGTCGCCGCGGTCCAGGGGCTGCTCCGCGGTCACCTGACCGTCGGGCTCGAGCAGTGCCTCGGGGTCGTCGACGTACCGGCTCTGCTGGCCAAGTTCCGCTCCGCGTACCCGGGCGTCGAGATCGAGGTCCGCCAGGGCGGCTCCACCCCGATGCTCGACGAACTCGCCTCCGGCCGGCTCGACATCGCGTTCGTCGCCACCGCCGGCGACCCGGTCGACGGCCTCGACCTCCGCCCGCTGTCGACCGAGTCGATGGTCCTCGTTTGCGCCCCCGACCACCGGCTGGCTCCGGCGACCGCGGTGTCCCTGGACGATCTGGTGGGGGAGTCGTTCGTCGACTTCGACCCGACCTGGGGAGCCCGCGCCATCTCCGATCGCGCCTTCGCCAGCGCGGGCGTCGCGCACCCGGTGACCATCGAGGTGAACGACGTACACACGCTCCTCGCCCTGGTCGCCCACAACCTCGGGGTAGCCCTGGTCCCCGAACGCATCGCCGCCAAACGAGGCGACCACATCACCGTCCCCCTCACTCCCGGCAGCGCCGCCGACTGGCAAGTCTCAGTAGCCATGCCCACCAGCCCCGCCGCCTCCCTCGCCGCCGACGCCCTGATAGGCATGCTCCCCACCACAGCCGTCCACAACTAACCGCCCACGCCGTACGCCCGGTCCTCCGCCCCACCCCGCCACCCCGGCTCCCCGCTGGTGGGCCGACCCACGGGACTGTGGGTTGGCCAGTCGCCTGCCGTGGGTGAACCCACAATCTGCTGGGTCAACCCATCAGACCTCGTCCGCGGACGGCCGCCGTACCTGGAGTACGGCGGCCGACTGTTGCGGTGGGTCTGCCCACCAGAGGCAGGTGGGTCTGCCCACGAGAGGCAGGCCGGGTGCGGGTTACCAGGCGTAGTCTTCCGGGGCGGTCTTGTAGCCCGGGAAGATTTCGTCGAGGCGGGCCAGGGCCTTCTCGTCGAGTTTGACGTCGACGGCGCGTACGGCGGACTCGAGCTGCTCCATCGTGCGCGGTCCGACGATCGGGCCGGTGACGGCGGGCTGGTGCAGCAGCCACGCGAGTGCGACCTCGCCCGGCTCGTGGCCGAGCTCGTCGGCGAAGGCCTCGTACTGCTCGATCTGCGGCCGCAGCCTCTCCAGGGTCTCCTTGGCGCGACCCTCGAGACGACGTACGCCCTCGTTCTCCTTGCGGATGACGCCGCCGAGCAGACCGCCCTGCAGCGGCGACCACGGGATCACGCCGAGGCCGTACTCCTGCGCCGCCGGCAGCACCTCGCGCTCGACGTCACGCACGAGCAGGTTGTAGATCGACTGCTCGCTGACCAGGCCGACGTAGTTGCGCCGCGCCGCCGCTTCCTGAGCCTGCGCGATGTGCCATCCCGCGAAGTTGGAGGACCCGGCGTACAGGATCTTGCCCTGCTGGATGGCGACCTCGATCGCCTGCCAGATCTCGTCCCACGGGGTGTTCCGGTCCACGTGGTGGAACTGGTACAGATCCACGTAGTCGGTCTGCAGCCGCTTCAGCGACGCGTCCAGCGCCCGCCGGATGTTCAGCGCCGACAGCTTCCCCTCGTTGGGCCACCCGTCGCCCATGTCTCCGTAGACCTTGGTCGCCAGCACCGTCTTGTGCCGGTTCCCCGGGTCCTTGGCGAACCACTCACCGATGATCTCTTCGGTCCGCCCCGGGTAGATCGCCCGCCCGTACCCGTTGGCGGTGTCGAAGAAGTTGATCCCCTTCTCGTGCGCCGCGTCCATGATCGCGTGCGCATCCGCCACCTCGGTGTGAGGCCCGAAGTTCATGGTCCCCAACACGATTCGACTGACGTTCAGTCCCGTACGTCCAAGCTGAGTAAAGTCCATGCCTCCACCCTCCCGCGCGCCCGCTAAGACTTCCAACAAAAGAATCAGCTCAGTCCCATCACCAGAGCTTCTGAGTCACCCGTGGGCGCGCGTCGCCTCCGACAACCTGCTCCTCACCGCGTCGGTCGGCTGAGCCCCACCTTCAGCCAACGCGTCCAGAAGTGCGCCCACGAGCGCGGGGTCCTGCGTGTGCTGGAGGTCGAGGTTGAGCTCGCGACTCTCGCAGGTACGACGGAGCGCCGCGAACACGGGCGCGCCCGGCTCCCGGAGGAGGCCGCCGCCGGCAACGACAGTCACGGGCTCGTCGAGTCCGCAACTGCTGGCCAGGCTGACGATGTAGTCGGCGAGGCGCGACGCCTGCGTGTCCACCAGTTCCGCCACTACGGGATCGTCGTCGATCAGCGCCAGGACCGACGGAGCATGCGCCGCCAACGTCGCGAAGTTGAACGTGTTGTCCCGCTTGGTGGTCAGCTCGAGCATCTCCTCCGGCGTCGAGGCACCGAACAACGCAGGCAGTACGGCGGTGAGCTTCGTCGACTCGCCCAGCCCGAGCTCCGCCAGATACACAGCTCTCAGCGCCTCGCCGACCAGGCCGGCGCCGCCGAGCGGATGCTGCAGCCACCACGACAGCGCCCACTCTTTCACCGGACCTCTGCCCGCCAGCGCGGCGCCAGTACCCAGTACGACGGAGATCCCCTGCCCATCGAGCCGCCCGCACCGGATCAGGGCGAACCCGTCGTTCTTGATGCTGAGGTCACTGAAGCGTGGCTCTAGAGTCGCACTCCAGAATCGTTCGTCACCCGGCCAATCGACACCCGCCAACCGGAACGCCGCGTGCTTGATGTCGGATGCCCGGAGTCCTGCCGACTCGAGTACGTCGTCGACCAGGCCAAGGACGACAGCCTTCGCCGCCTCGGCCCCGGCCGGCGCGTAGATGTCGCCGACGCCGCCACGGGCCAGGCCGACGAGGTCACCATCGGCCGTCGTCAACCCCGCCCAGGTCTTGGTGTTCCCGGCATCGACAGCGAGAAAGACATCACTCACTGAAGAAGTCTTTCCGGCAGGTACGCCGCATGCGCCGCGGCCATCTCGTCGTACAGGTTCTCGGCTACGGACAGGTCGGGCACCAGCGGGTTCGCGACCAGTGCGCGGATCGCATCGGCCCGGGTGCCTTCCCAGGCAGCCTTGGCGGCCAGCATCTGGTAGTCGGCGAGTTGACGCGTGATGCCGCGGACGGCGAGTGGCAGCGGCTGCTGCGGCTCGATGTGGCAACCCTTGCGATCCACAGTGCAGTAGACCTCGACGACGGTCTCCGCGTCGAAGCCCGGCAGTGCATTGTCGACATTCGGAAGGTTGACGGGCAGCCGCGCACCCGTGTCGTTGTAGTAGGCACTCATCACGTCGATGGCCAGTTCGAGTTCGTGGATCCCGCCCCGCGACCGGGCCGGGTCGAGGTGGGGATGGCTGGACTCAGCCTGTTCGCGGTAGTGATCCCAGTACCCCGGAACCGCGTCCATGATCACTTCCGACCGGGTCCTCGGCGCGGCCTGCTGATCCCTGAACACCTCGTTCCGGAAGTAGTAGTAGTTGAAGTAGTCCGACGGAATGGACCGCATGACCACGGCGAGGTGCAGTGCCCGCTTGGAGTTCGCATCCAGGGTCGGGTCGTCCTTGCGGCGTTCCCACGCCGCGTCGAGCAGCGGCATGACGTCTTCCCCGTCGTACAGGTGCTCGTAGCTCCAGCAGTTGTGGTTCACGCCGGCCATGGTGACCTTGGCTCGCTCGGGGTCGAGCCCGGCGGCCCTGAGCACGACGGGCGGGAACACGATCGGCCCCTCGCACATCGAGTAGATAGGTACGGTCGTGTGGTCGGCAACTGCCTGGGACACGATGTTCACGGGGTTGGTGTAGTTGAAGATCACCGCGTCCGGGGCAACTGCCTGCAGGTCGTCGGTGATGGTGCGCATGTCGTTGATCGAGCGCAGCGCCATGAAGAACCCACCAGGACCCTGCGTCTCCTGACCGATGACGCCGTGCTTGATCGGAATGCGTTCGTCGAGCGCGCGGGCGGCGAAGTTCCCGGGACGGTAGCTGGTCAGCACGGCGTCGACCTCGGCCAATCCAGCGCGCTGGTCTGTGGTCGCAGTGACGGTGATCCCGTCACCGCCTTCCGCCGCGAGCTTCTCGGCGATCCTGAGGACGGTCGCCAGACGCTCCGGGTCCTTGTCGATCAGCACGACCTCGGACCCCGCGAACTCGGGCCCGTGCCACAGGAACGAGGCCATGGTGCCGGCCGCTCTGGAGGATCCTCCGCCGATGTAGGCCATCTTGATTCGAGCCATGTCCTATGAGACCCCTTCTCGTTCTGACTGTGCGGCTTGTTCATCTGCGTAGATGCGGGCGTTGTGGCAGTCGTGCACGATGGTCGCCGGCCACTCCGGGTCGTAGCTGTCGGCCCGGCGGATCCGGTCGAAGGCGTACGCCTTGTTCGGTCCCCACAGGAGCATCACCACCGAGCGCGAGAGCGCCGCGAGTTCCGCGGTACCGATCGTGACGCCGTACGACGGGACGTCGTCGAGCGACCGCAGACTCGGGAAGGTGGACACGTTGTCCCTGCGGGTCGACTCCGGCAACTCGACGACGCGGGTGGGTGCGTTCCGCGGCGTACCCGGACCGTTCAGCGCGACGTGACCGTCACCCTGGCCGCTGGCCAGCAGGAACACGTCGATGCCACCTCCATCGATGAGTTCCTTCTCGAAGGCAGCGGGCTCGTTGGGGTCGGGGGCGATGAGACTGGTCGATCTCAGGCCGAGGTCGCCGAGAGGCTCCAGGAGATTTCGCCGGGCCCATCCGATGCAGCTGTGCGGGGTGAGCGGGGAGAGGAGCTTCCACTCTCCGGATTGTCCTGTGACGTACTCGTCCATCATCACGATCCGCAGATTGTCGACACGGACTCCGCCCTGATGCGCGAGTCGATCCAAGGCAGCAGCCACCGGAGTCGCACTGCGACCGGCCGGAAAGCCGACGACGTACCGATCCGTCGCAGCGAGGCCGTCGAGAATCTGCTGCGCGACAACCTCGCCGATCTCGGCGGCCGAGGGCATCACGGTGATAGGTGTCGCCACGTCACTCCTTGACCGCGCCGGCCATGACGCCGCTGATGAACTCACGCTGGAAGAACAGGTACAGAGCCACGACCGGCAACGAGACGATCAGGGAGCCGGCCGCCATCAGGTTCACCTGCAGGACATGCCGGCCCTGAAAGGCGCCCAGGGCAACGGTCGCGGTCTGCTTCTCGGGATCGCCGAGGAAGATCAGGGACAGGAAGAAGTCGTTCCAGGTCCACATGAAGGACAAGATGACCAAGGTCAGGACCGCGGGACGGGCCATCGGGACGAGGATGCGCCACAAGGTGCTCCACACGCCCGCGCCGTCGACGGCCGCCGAGTCCATCACCGAGCGAGGCAGCGCTCTGAAGGTGGCCCGCATCCAGTAGGTCCCGAACGGAACCCCCATCCCGAGCTGGATGATGACCAGTCCCAGCCAGGAGTTGGTCAGGCCGACGCGCTGGAACTCGTAGTACAGCGGGATCACGATCACCTCGGTCGAGACCATCATCCCCAGCAGAACGACCGGGAACAGGAACCGCTCGCCGACCACCCCGAGGACGCCGAACGCGTAGCCGGAAAGGATCGCGAGCAGGGTCTGTCCGACGACAGCGGACACCGTGATGACGAGGGACGCGTACATGGAGTGCGCGAGGTTCCCGTCCCGCCAGGCCGCGCTGAAGTTGCCCAACGAGATCCTGGACAGGTCGAGTGCACCCGACGTGTTGGGGCTGACGGAGGTCAGCACGAACCAGGCGACGGGGAAGAGCACCGCGACTGTCAGCACGATGACGATCACGTAGTTCGAGAGACGCTCGTACCTGGAGATCATCGGTCTTTGTTCTCCATCATCCGCGTGATGCCGACCGCGATCCCGAGGCACAGAAGAGCGAGTACGACGCCAGTGGCGGACGCCTTGCCCACATCGGGATTGACGAACGCCAACTGGTACAGGAGCAACGCCGGGGTGGTCGTCGCGTCCCCGGGGCCGCCCTGGGTGGTGATGTAGACCATGTCGAAGGTCCGCAGTGCACCGGTAATGGTCAGGGTCAATGCGATGGCCATTTGTCCGCGCAGGCTGGGGAGCGTGATGAGCCAGAACTCCTGCCACCGTGTCGATCCGTCCAACCGTGCTGCCTCGTAGAGCTCGTCCGGAATGGCGAGGATGCCGGCCAGGAACAGCACCATGGTGAATCCGAAGCCACCCCAGACCCCGATCATGCCGAGCGACGGAAGGGCCCAGGTGAAATCGCCCAGCCAGTTGCGGGTGAGTTGCCCTAGGCCGACCCAGCGCAACACAGTGTTCAGCGGGCCGTCGGGCGCGTAGATGCGCTTCCAGATGATCGCCACGACGACACTCGTCAACACCTGCGGGAGAAAGAGGAACCAGCGGTAGATGCCCTCGCCGCGGATCTTCGCCCGGCTGAGCAGGGCGGCACTGATCAGCCCGAGGCCGAGCGGGATCAGACCGAACATGACGATGAGCACCAGTACGTGCCCGAAGGCGGCGTACATCCGCGGGTCACGTCCGAACTCCAGGTAGTTCTGCAGTCCCATCCAGGTCGGCTCGCTGACTCCGTCCCACTTGTAGAAGGAGTAGTTCACCGTCTGGATCAACGGCACGAGGACGATCGCGCCGTACAGCAGGAGGGCGGGGGACAGGAAGAGCAGCCCGATCCAGCGCCGCTTGCGGGTCTGTCTCGAGACGGCTCGCGTCCTTGGCCTGGCCCGGACGCTCAGACGCGAAGTCTGAACAGTCATCGGGCGGCCTGGAACTTGTCGTAGTCGGCCTGAACCGCCTTCACCAGTGCGTCGGGTGTACTCCGGCCGGCCAGCAACTGCTGGACCTGTCCACCAAGGGTGTCCAGCATCGAGGGTGTGGCCCAGTCGAAGTACGGGACGTAGCCGTTGTCCTTGTCCAGCGACCGCTGACCGGTGATCTCCGTACCGAACTCGGGGTTGTCCGCCGGCGCCTTGACGTCGTTCAGGAGCGGCAGGAAGCCGTTCTCGACGACGTACTGCGCGGTCTGTGGGCCGGCGAGGAAGTCGAGGAACGACGCGGCGACATCCGGGTTCTTGCACTTCGAACCGAGCGCGACGGCGGTGGACGCGCCCGTACCGACGACCTTCCCACCCGTGACCTGCGGGAGCTGCACGTAGCCGTACTCCTGCTTCTGGGCGCTCTGGAAGGCCAACGTTCCCGTGTACTCGAAGCGGAACGCAGACTTTCCCTTGAGGAAGGCATCGCCGGCGTCGGCGAACTGGATGCCGGCATGGTTCGGCGTCAGCCAGCCCTTGTCCTGGTACGACTTCAGCCGCTCCGCCGCGTCCTTCAGACCGATCTCGTCGGCCTTCACCGACCCGGTCGAGTAGACGAAGTCGTTGATCTTCTTCTGGTCGCCGAACAGGTCCTGCAGGGCCAGCAGGATCGCCGTCGACGACCCCTTGTCCTGGGACCCGTAGCCGATCGGCACAACGCCCGCGGCCTTGGCCTTCGTACAGGCATCCTCGAACGACGCGAGGTCGGTGGGCACCGTGGCACCCACGCGCTCCAGGACCGCCTTGTTGTAGTAGAGGCCGATCAGCGACGAACTGGCGACCGGCGTGGCGAACAACGATCCCGAGCCCATCTCAGTGCCGTCAGTTGTGAACTGGGTCTGACGCAGGATCGTGCTCGGAAATCTGTCCCAGCCGAACGACTTCGAGTAGCCGTCCAGGTTGAGGACGAGCCCGGCCTTGGACAGCGTGCCCAGGGACTGCCACCCGTTGTTGACCGTGATGATGTCCGGCGGGTTCTTCTCCTTCAACCGCAGGTTGGCCGTCTGGGTCAGCTGACCCCAGTCGACGGAGGTGCGCTTGATCGTCACGTTCGGGTACTTCTGCTGGTATGCCTTCACCGCGTTGGCCACCCACTTGGCGGAGTCACCGCCCCAGAAGTCCAGCATCGACAGCGTCACCGTGCCGGCCTTGGCGACATCGATCGACTTGGCGGGTGTGGTCGGGGCGCTGCTCGCCTTGGTGCCCTGCGGCGCGCAACCAGCCAGCGTGAACAGGCCGAGTGCGGCTCCCGACTTCAACACCGTTCGCCTGGTGACCATCGTGACTCCTTCGTCCGTTCCCGTGACTTCCGGCCACCCTACGACTCCGAAACCAGTTATGCCAGTCCCAACCAGTTGCTGAATGTGAGCGGACATAGGCGTAAAACTGGTATAGTGACGGCCGTGACAGCAGCAGAGCCCGCGGTCGAACGGGTCAAGAAGCGGATCCAAGAGGGGATCGTGCGCGGGCGCTACCCGAGCGGCAGCCGGCTGCCGAGCGAACGGCAGTTCGCGATCGAGACCGGCCTCAGCCGCATGACCGTCCGGGCCGGCTTCCAAGCCGCCTCCGACGAGGGCCTGATCGTGCCGTCACCCCAACGAGGCTGGTACGTACGCGATCTCGTACTCCGTGAGCCCCCGAGCCGGCTCCAGTCCTTCACGGAGATGGCTCACGAACTGGGCTTCCGCCCCAGCTCGCAGATCCTCGACCACCGCGAACGCCCAGCCACCCTCGACGAGGCCCACCGTCTCCACCTGGCCCCCACCGCCCCCGTCGTATCGATCCGCCGCCTCCGCGGCATGGACGGCCGCCCCGTCACCGTCGAGGACCTCGTCATCCCGGTAGCCATCGCCCCCTGGCTACCCACCGCCGACCTGACCAACGCATCCCTCTACGAACTCTTCTCCACCCACGGCATCGAGTTCTCCTACTCCCGCTACACAGTCCAGGCCCAAAACGCCGACGCCCCCCTCGCCCAACTCCTCAACCTCCCCACCAACGGCGCCATCCTGGTAGCCACCGAAATCGCCTACGCGCAAGACACCACCACCCCCCTCCTCTCAGGCACCAACCACTACAGAGGCGACGCCTACCAATTCACCGCCGACCTAACCCGCTAGCGCGAATACAGGTGGGCTGACTTCCGAGGGGAGTGCGTTCGTCGAGCATCTTCAGTGCGACCGCCGGTTAGAGCCAGGCCAGTCGCACTTCAAGCCGCCGTTCACCCCGATCGCGAGCACCGTCTTGCCACGGTTCCTGGCGAACCACCAGGCGATGATCTCCTCGGTTGCGCATCCCGTGGTGGACCTGAAGTCCATGCTCTCAAGCACAATCCGACGGACGTTCAGTCCCGTTGACCTAAGCTGATCAAGTCCCCACCCCACTCCCAGCGCGATGCGGCTAATCCTTCCAACAGAGGAATCTGCTCGGTCTCAGCCTGAGTTCTGGCTCGGTGACCGGGTGCACTCTCCGCCGACGCGCAAGGCGTACAGCGATGAGTGCGAGACCGGTAGGTTGGCCGTACGCGAACATTCGAGGCGGAGGAGCGAGAGTACAGATGCCGAGGCTGGGGATCGACAGGGAGTTTCTCCGTGATTTCGCTCGGCTGGAACGACGAGTTCAGGATCGGATCACCGATGTCTTTACGAAGTTCGAGGCAGCAACGCATGCGGGCGTCCATCTGGAGAAGATTGCAAACGTCAGAGACGACCGCTTCAGGTCAATTCGAATCGACCAGTCATACCGGGGCATTGTGCTGGCTCCCGATCAGGGTGACACGTACACGCTGCTGAAGGTGCTACCTCACGACGACGCATACGCCTGGGCGCAGCGCCGACGTGCCTCGGTGAACGGCGTGACTGGGCGGATTGAGATCCGAGATGTCGAAGCCATCGACAAGACGCTCCCACAGCTCAAGGAAGCGGCAGGCCATGTGGGCCTCCGTCTGTTCGCGCACATCAAGAGCGGTGACCTGCTCAAACTCGGTGTGGATCAGGAAATCCGCGAGTTTGCGAGTGTGCTGACTGATGTCGCACAGCTCGAGGCGGCCCGTACCTTCCTCCCTCAGCATCAGTGGGAGGCGCTGTACGGACTGGCTGCGGGACTGACGCCCGAAGAAGTCTGGAGTGAACTCGGTCCACCGCCGGAGCCGGATGCGATCGATCCCGATGACGTCATCGCGGCGGTCGAGCGGACATCGGAACGGGTGCTCTTGGTCGACGGGGCCGAGGAGTTGCTTGCGGTACTCCGTCGACCGCTTGAGTTCTGGAGGGTGTATCTCCATCCATCGCAGCGTCGTCTCGTGACCGCGTCTTACAGCGGTCCCGCTCGGGTCACGGGTGGTCCCGGGACGGGCAAGACAGTGGTTGCGTTGCATCGAGCACGCGAGCTGGCTCGCCGGGGCGCTGGGCGGGTGCTTGTCACGACCTTTACGTCGACGCTGGCGACGACACTGCAGGCAACTCTGGATCTTCTGGTGGACGATCTGCAGGTTAGGGATCGGATCACTGTCCAGCATGTCGATCAGCTCGCACATCACGTCGTGCGCAGAAAGCTGGGGGCGCCGCGGATGCTGTCATCACGTGACGAGTTGCGGCGTTGGCAAGCGATCGGAAGGGAACTGCGATTGCCACTCTCCGCGACTTTCCTCTCAGAGGAGTGGCGGCAGGTGATCCTGGCCCAGCAGCTCGGAGACCTGGAGGAGTATCTGGCCGCGAGGCGGGTCGGCCGTGGTCGGCCACTCAGTCGCCGGCAGCGAGCTGGCGTCTGGGAGGCGGTCCTGAGGTTCCAGCGGGGTTTGCTGGCGGCCGGTATGTGGACACACGAAACTGTCCGGGCCGAAGCCGCGGCACAGCTGGCTGCTGGGGATCCGCTGTTCAGACACGTGATCGTCGACGAGGCACAAGATCTCAGTCCGGATCAGTGGCGACTGCTCCGTGCTGCGGTCGGAGTCGCACCGGATGACATCTTCATCGCAGGCGACAGTCACCAGCGCATCTATCAGCACCGCATCAGCCTCAAGGACGTCTCTGTGTACGTCTCCGGCAGATCGGCTCGCCTGACCATCAACTACCGCACCACCGCTGAGATTCTCGCCTGGAGCCTGCGAATTTTGAGTGATCAGTCAATCGACGACATGGATGGCGGCATGGATTCGGTCGCCGGTTATCGTTGTGAGACGCATGGGGAGAGTCCGGAGCTTGTAGGGTTCGGCGATCGTACGGCGGAGCGTCGCGCTCTGGTCGACAAGTTGCGACACTGGCTGGAGGCGGGGGTGAGGCCGAGCGAGATCGGGATCGCTGCGCGATCGAACGCCGTGGCCGACGATGTGACCGCCGAGTTGCGGAACGCCGACATCAAGGCCTATTCGCTTATGAACCCCGGTCCGAGACCTTCCGGCGTTGCGGTGGGCACGATGCATCGAATGAAGGGCCTCGAGTTTCGATGCGTTGCGGCCATCGGAGTGTCAGACAGTCAGGTTCCTCCGGCATCAGCGATCACGCCGGCAGACGACGACCATGCGACTCACCTACAGGACTTGCAGCGCGAGCGCTGTCTCTTGTTCGTGGCCTGCACACGCGCCCGTGAGCGACTGTATGTGTCGTGGCATGGAGCTCCGAGCTCGTTCATCGTCTGATGACCAACAAGAACGGCGAGGGCGTCGACGCCGTCTGAGACAATGCCGGATGTGGATCCGATGGAGACAACGCCGAGCGTCCGCTCGCGGATGAGTCGACAGAAGGCCCGAGACACGCAGGTCGAGATAGAGCTGCGCCGTGCCCTGCATAGCGCAGGATTGCGGTATCGGGTCCACCGTCGGCCGTTGAGCAACGTTCGACGTGAGGCTGACATCGTATTCGGGCCGGCGCGAGTCGCTGTCTTCGTCGACGGGTGTTTCTGGCATGGATGCCCGGAGCACGCGACCTGGCCGAAGAACAACGCGTCGTTTTGGCGGACCAAGATCGAAGGCAACCGTCGCAGGGATGCGAATACAGACAGTCGACTGACGGAAGCCGGTTGGGCCAGTATTCGCATCTGGGAGCACGACGACGTGGCAGCAGCCGCGGAACGCATCCGTGCGGTCGTCGAACAGCGTCGGCCAGGGCCGAACAGCGACAACGTTGATCAGCCGGCAGATCAGTACGAGGAGAAATAGGCCGGTACCACTCCGAGCGGATCTCCGATCAACAGCGCTCGATCCAAGAAGGAGTTGCCGACTTCACAACTTGTCTCGGGCAGGAGAACGCAGGCATGGCAAGCAGCAAGGTTCAGGTTGTCGGATCCACTACCCTCGGATTCCATGCAGAGAGGGTCGTTGGAGCACCAGCTCGCGCGCTCTAAGGCGGAGCGGAGCGATCTTGCCAGACGAGCGATCTCGCCCTGGGCGACGACGCCGCCGAGGCTACCCGCCGAATCGCTGGTCGCCGTGTAGATGAGGACCCCCGCCATCTCTGTGTCAGCGTACAGACGCTCACGCAGAGCCGAGGCAGGATATCCTCCGTCCAGGCTCCACTCGTTGATGAGCAGGTGCGCGAGGGTATGGAGCAATACCAACCGCGGAGACACCGGGGACTCGGGGGCATGCCGTCCGGCTGCCCGTTCGCCGAGCAAATCGAGATGGCTTGTTCGGATGGCCTCGCTACGAGCGAGCACAGTCGGGAGGGTCTCCCAGGCCTCAAGTCGCTCCTCGTCGAGGCATAGGAACACCCCTTCGCCGCTCACCTCCATTGCAGGCAGCCAGTCGATGTCGGGCACCAGCGACAACGGCGCACAACGCTCCTCGGAGTCTGCCTCCGTTGGAATTGCGCCGCGGGAGAAACCTGCGAGTGCACGCACTTCACGGAGCCGCTTGACCAGCATGCTCGTCTGAATGCCCATTTTTTGGACGCGGGAAGAGTCGCCTTCGGGTCGCTCGCAGACGAACGACTGCCACTCCGGACCGTACGTTGCTCGGTGGCCCTGGACGAGTCGCCTGTACTCCTCCTGCCGCAGCGAACCCGCTGAAATCTGCCCGCTATCGGTGGATTCTCCGGCTTCGTGATTCTCCACGTCGAGCGATTGCACCACCTGAACGACATCAGAAAGTTCCGCATCCAGGCTGGCAAGCAGACCTGGCCGGCGGCTGAAAAACCAGCGGAGGTTCTCTTCGGAGGCGCCGAAAAGGCGATGCCTCTCGATCAGGCTGTGTATGCCTTCACCCCACGGTGGAATCGACAGGGCACTTCGCATGATTGGATGCCAGGTGGAGGAGGAACCGCGCTGCATCGTTCTCGGTCGGGCAGCGCACGCTTGTGGCGGCGCGTAACGCAACCAGGGCCGGTGACCGCCGCACAAGATGCCGAGCTCCATCAGAGACTTGCCGCGAAACGCTCCCTCCATCGATACAGGGAGAACGCCGCAGCTACAGCTGATGATGACTGATCGTAGCGAGGCACTGTCCGCACTGGTGTGGATGGACAATGTGCCGTCGCAGAGACCACCAGAGTGTTGATTGTCCCGGTGAATCCACTTCCAGTAGGGGAAGTCCTCGATGTGTCCGTTGTCGCAGCCCAGCACGAAGCGCGATGGCACAAGGTCCTCCTGGCAGTCAGAGCACCTTGCCGTTCCGGCGGGAGAGTTGAATCGATGGAACGACTGCAGAACCTCACATTCCGGACAGGAGTAGTAATCGGGAAAGCGGATACCCCGGACGCCGTCGAGACCGCGATCTGGATCCGGCGCAGGCGGGAGCCGAAACGAGGTCACGCCGAGCAGATTGGCCAGGCGCCGCTCGAAGATTTCGGGCGCTGTTGTCACGTCCCAGGAGTCGAGCCCGCCTACGATGAAGGATTCGTTGTCTATCGCGATCATGGCGCCGACGCCGTAGGTCGTAATGAGTTGTGATCGCCGCACGGCGCCCAGCTTGCGTGGCCCATGCAGCTGCGGCCCACTGACGTTCCGACGGCGCCTGGGTTGCGGGCGAGGTGTCATGACCGCTCCTGACGATTGTGTTCGAGAAAGAGTGCCGACTCGGCATCGACATCGCGGAGGCTCCACAACGTAGACCAACCCGCGCCGTCGTCATGCACGTCGTCGGTGCCGTCGAAGCTGCTCAACAGTGCCGCACGGCGACCCAACCGCGGTGATTCGAAGACGAGGTCCGGGTGCTCTTGTGCGGTCAGTCTCCAGGACGCCAGGAAGTTGTCGAACTCTTCGGTGGTGGTTTCCAGCTCTCCGGGGTCGATTGCCTCGACTCGAGCCAGGAATCGCGGTCGCACTATCGAGTTGACCTCATCCGCGAACTCCTCGATGTGCGCAGCACTCGAGTTGGCGGATGCGGCCGGAATCATCAAGCGCGTCAATGCGACGATCACTGCATGCAGTCCGCGATCTCGTGCCCGAGTCGAGAACGGCGTCACGCTCGTCGACTCGACGTCTCGATACAGCGCCGAGTGGAAAGCGGGGAAATTCTCGTAGTGAGAGCGATCGCGAGACCGAGTCGAGTTCAGCATGACTGCGATCAGCCCAGGGTGTCGCCGGCCGACGCGACTGGATGCCTGGATGTACTCCGCAGTCGTTTGAGGCTGCCCCATGATTGCCATGAGACCGAGTCGATCGATGTCCACGCCCACCGAGATCATGTTCGTGGCGAGCAGAACGTCCAGAGTGTCCCGGTGCGGGAGCGCAAGGTCGAGCTGCTTGAGGTGCCGAGGGATGTCGCTGGAGTTGGCTCGGCTGCTGAGTTCGACCAGCGACGATGCCTCGCGAGGTCTCGCAAGATCCCGTCGAGCGGCGAGCATCTCCAAACGATCTTGCACGTCATCGCGCACCTGGAGTTCGGCTGCAGAGAGGAGGCGGAGACTATTGAAGTATCCGACCAAGGTCCAGTAAGCGTCCGTCACGGATGCTGGAGTGTCGGCGTTGGCCACGGCGTCAAGGAGGTTTGCGTACGTGCGCACCAAGAGAGTTGCCTGGCTGGTGCTGGGCGTCAACAAGCCGATGTACCGACGAGATGCTTTGTCTGCCCTGGCTGTCTCCACCGCGAACCACGAATCCCGGGAGTCGAGTCCAGCTGGCGGGAACTGTGCAACCTTTCGGTCGAATAGTCCTTTGACTTGATGCGATGCCCGACGAATCGTCGCCGTGGAGGCGATGACCTTCGGCCGATCCGCGAGTATGTCTATCGCTGTCTCGTAAAGTCCCGTCAGCGTTCCCAGCGGGCCAGAGATCAAGTGAAGCTCGTCTTGGACGATCAGTTCAGGCGGCCGGACTATATCGGCCAGATCGCGGTTGAACAGCGCCCCTGTTTCCGGACGCCAAGGCATGGAAGCGAACTTGTCGACGGTGGCTACGACAAGAGTGGGGTGCGCATCGTAGACCGCCTCGTCGACGAGATGCACCGGCAGCCCCGAGCCGTTCCGGAACTCGCAGTCGGCACCTGGGCATCGCACAAGCATGCGACGCGAATCGAGTCGGACCTCATAGTCCTGCGGTTGGAGCGGGGCTCCGCACCAGGGACACGCTTGAAGCTGGACGGGATTCTCCTTGGTCAACGACTTGCCCGGATTGTTGGCCAGTTCGGCGAGGCGCTCTTCGGCGCGTTCGAGGCGGTTGGGTGTCGCTGAGGCTCCAACCCACATTCCGATCGAGATTGGTTTCTCTCCCAGGCGAGCGTGATGCCTGGCTCGCAGACTTTCCATGGCGCAAATCAGCGCGGCCGCGCGTTCGAACTGCTGGAGGGTGAGCAATCGAAGCGTGTATCGCATGAGGACGGTGACCCCGGCCCCGTTGACCTTGTCACGCAAACGTCGAAGAAAGACCGTAAATGCGATGAGCCCGAGGTATGCTTCGGTCTTTCCTCCGCCGGTCGGGAACCACAACAAATCGGCTATGTCTCGATCGTCGTGGCTCGAGTCGACAATCCCTTCCAGGCAGAGTAGGACGAATGCAATCTGAAAGGGGCGCCAGCGTGCGCTGTCGAGGTCCGGCGTACCACTGCGCCCGTTCTTGATCCACGCTGTACGGCCGCGCTGTTGTGCCATCGCTTGATTTGCCAGGCGGAAGGCTTCAAAGATCTCTGGTTGACGCTCGTCTGCGAGAAGGCGAACGCCGCGTCCCATCCTGGCATGAGCGGCTCTGCAAAGCCGGACTTGCTGTTCCGCGGCCGGAGCGTGCACTGAACCGGCGAGTTCGGACAACTCACTGGTCTTCGCGATGATCCACTCGTCGTAGCTGTCGAGAAGATGCCGTAGGCCTTCCACGACCGTGGCGCGCTCTGAATGTCCCAGGCGAACCATGCCAAGTGCCTCGTCGTCGATATCGGGATTCGAGTCGGTGAGGAGCACTTCGTGGGTTGGGATGAACTCAGTGCGGACGGCCGATACTGTCGGTCTGGTAGGGATCGCGGTGTGGATTGCCGGTGCCTCCCATGCCCAGTGCACCGAGCATCCGTGTCCGGTGGCGAAGCGCGGAGCGTGGCGGTGGATGAGCCTGCTCAGTGCCTCATCGTCGTCCACTGCGTCCAAGTCGGAAGCGCGGTCGACGAAGGGCTCGGTGCCTGGCAGACCGGATACCAGGACTTCGGGCTGAAAGAAGCAGTAGGCATCTTGTAGGTCGAACTCGTTGGCGCGCAGCACGTTCACCAGGGTGACCGTGATCGTCGCTATCTCGTTGTGAGCCGGTCGGACCAGTACCCGCAGCTCAAGCCCTGGGTGGATCAGTCGCGGTTGCTGAACGCCGGCGGCAGTCACGTCGATGGCGAGGTTCTCGAACTCGATCGGAGATCGCCGCCACCTCTCGCGCTGCTGTCCGACAGTGCGAGCTTCGCTTCGACGCGGCTCGATGGGATGGCCGTTTTCATCTTCGGGGACGTAGACAGCCCCGCGGACCGACGCCAACAAGGTCGAAGCCAAGCGGGTGTCGATTGCAAAGGTGAGTCCGATGGAAGACGGCTTGCGCTGGTTTGCGAACGAGACGCCGAGATCGGCTGTACCCTGCTCCGAATCGTCGCGGCTGACGACATCCGGAGGGGCATCGACAGTCTCATCTGTCTCAGCGGTGCGCTCGCGTCCATCGGCCGACTGGGGAAACAGAACGCCGATTGGATATGCGGTGACCGGGGCGTCACTGACCAAAACCTCATCCGGACCGTCGAACGGACCGAGCAAATCCTGTCGCAGCGCGGTTCGCAGGTCCCTGCGGAGCGCGTAGTGCGATCCATGCGGTGACGTCATCAGTGATCCTCGGGTTTCCTCGATGAGGCGTTGTCGGGCCAGACCAACCGGCCCAGTCCTGACAACCGCGGAGCCAGCCAGACTCCGGAGTCGCCCATGTGGAGTTGCTCCGTGACGCCGGGATGTCCGACGACGGTCTCTAGGCAGTCGATGCGAAGACCGGTGACACGGTCAGGCCAATCCCGGATCTCAAAGGTCGGGCCGCGCTTGAGGACTCTCCAGAGATCTGCCCTGAATCGGACCGATGTATCGCCGATCTGTTGAGTGCCGTGAAAGATCCCGTACTCAGGCGCCTCGACGTCCGACATCGGGAGATCGTGGAGCTTGCGGACCTCGATCTCGTCTCCTGAACGAACGCTGGTCAGAAGATACCGTTGGACTTCTGCCGCGTCCGCAATCTCCCTGCTGTAGGCCGGGCGTACGTGGGAGACATCGCGTTCGGTGGATTCCAAGGCGCTGCGCATCCATCTCTCCCGGCCGCTGCCGTACCATCTATCCACAGGTCGCCAGAGGTGATCGCCTCTGCGCAGAAACCATGGCCTTCGTCTCGACATTCGGTACATGTCACATCTGGCTCGCGTCATCGCGACATACAGCAAGCGCGCTTCGGCGGTGGGGTCCGAATCCGGCCCTGGTGGTCGCAGCTCCCCCGGATCGATGACGACGACGCGATCGAACTCGAGCCCTTTGGCCCTGTGCGCGGAGGAGAGGATCAGCTTGTGTTGTGGTGGCGCGCAAAGCTCATCGGGCACCCGGCCGTCAGCGACCGCCTCCCGAAGGGATAGGAGACTCAATTGATTGCGAGGCGCAGCGGCGACACGGCGCAACGCGCGCCACGTCCGGCTCACGTCTGCTCCGATCGGTGTCATCAGATTCGAGGTGATCTCGCCGAACCGATCCTCCGAGATGTCGGCTGCGCCTGTTGCGAGGAACAACTCGGCGATCCACGCAGGGGCAGGCCGTTCTCTGGTCGACCGTTGGATCCGGTGAGGCACGTTGTGAGAGTTCAACGCTTCGGATAGATCCAGGACTTGGCCGTTCTCTCGACAGAGCATTGCTGTGGTGCCATCGAACGAACGCAATGAGTCCACAGCGAATCGGTCGTCGAGGCTACCGAAGTCGGGTACCGAGAGAAGCGTAGAGCGCAGCTCAGCGTATATGGCGCCACCCTCACGATCGGCACCGATTCGATCACTCGGTAGACGCTGCAGTCGGTGCCCGTACGGCAACGCCAGACGCGCCTCTGGCGTCTTCGCCCGGAAGTTCTCTGACAGGACAATCTCGATGAGATCATCAGGAAACGAGCGTCGGACCCAGTCGAAGAATCGGTTGGTCTCTTGCAGGCGAGCCTCCGCATCGCGCATCTGGAACCCGTAGATCGACTGCGCCATGTCTCCGACGACGGTGAATCCGCAGCCGTCGGAGAACCGGTCCAGCAGCGCCTCCACCATCTCCCGTCGAACGCCGACGAGATCCTGCACCTCGTCGATGACGATGTGGGAAGGGACACCGGCCTCCAGCTGCTCTACTAGTCCGCCTTCGATCGCCTGGGTGGCCAGGTCGATTCTTCCGTCGAAGCTGATGCCCAGGAGGTCATCGCGTGGCGTCCCCGTCTGTCGCAGTAGTGCCGCTGCCCAGCCATCGAAGGTCTGCGCGCGAACAAGACGAGCGCGAGTGGCCAAATGATCAACTCGCTCCCGCAGTTCACGGACTGCTGCTCTGGAGAAGCTCAACACCAACACCTCGACGGCATTGAGTCCCTCTTGACTCGTGAGGTACTCCAAGCGGTGTGTGAGCGTGGTGGTCTTGCCCGCTCCCGCCCCTGCGGTGACCAGGGTCCGCGCATCCCAGGGCTGTTTCACAACTGACAATTGTTGTGCCGTCAAGTCGACGGGGTGGTCCGTCGTCACAGAGCACTCCCGTCCCAGAGATGCTCGAATTCGTTGAACGCCAGCTCCTTGTGGAAGTTCGTGATGTTGTCACGGACGTCGAGAATCAGGCAGCTGTCCTTTCCGCCGTTTCGCAGACCACGAAGCCCACGCCCGACCATCTGCTGATAGATGTTGGCGCTGAACACCGGGCGGGCGATGACGACGGCGCGCGTCGCGGGGGCATCGAAGCCCTGCGAGAGCACCCCATAGTTGGTGATGACCCGGATGCTGCCGTCGCGGAAGGCATTGACGCGTTGGCGACGTTCGGCGGCAGGAGTTGCCGAGTCGATTGCGGCCGCGCGGATGCCGCGATCGCCCAACTTGGCGGCGAGGAACTTCGCGTGCTGGACGGATGTGGCGAAGACGAGGACAGGCCAATCGCTCGGGAGAGCAGATATCTCCTCGATGAGGAGGTGATTGCGCTTCTCGTTCTCCGCCAAGCGTTGTTCGGCTCCCTTCGGGAGGAACCCGTTGAACTCGGCAACAGTTGCCAGCTCGTCCGTGGAGAGCTGCATCTCGGCCCCTACCAGTTCCCTGTGCTCGACCTGCGAGAGCACGCCGAGCTGTTGCAAGCTCGGAATGGGCTCGCCTGCAAAGATCCCATCGTCGAGTCGGCGGTCGCCAAACCGTTGAACCAGACGTCGAGTCAGGTCCACATCGTTGCGATACGGGGTCGCTGTCAGTCCGATGAGATGGCAGCGAGACTCGCGATGAGTGAGTCCGAGATGCTCCAGTATCATCGTGTATGTCGGCGAGATCGCGACATGTGCCTCGTCGACGAGTACGAGGCTCGCATCGCGCAGCCATCGGTACTCCTCGGTCGCCAAGCAGACTCGAAGCTTCGCATCGGTGGCGACCACGAGATGCGGTCGGCTGCTCACCGGCGTGGCCGAGTTGGAGTGCCACAAGCGATCAATCACCAGCGGCTGCTTCGGTCCCACTTTCTCCCAAACGAACTTCCATGATTGCACGGCTTGCTCGCACAGCTCGTTCGTCTGTGCGATCCAAACGATGGGTCCCGTAGGTACTCCAGACTCCCGGATCCACCGGATGACTCCCTCTGAGGCGACCCTTGTCTTGCCGGCACCGGTGGGCAGACTCAACATCGCCCGCTGAGGAGTATTCTGTCGAAGCAATGCGGTCAGCCTTGTGGAGATCAGCTCTTGATAGTCGTGGAGCCCAGGGAACTCAGTTGGTCCCTCGGCCTCCAACCGCATCGGCAGCGAAGGGATCGACGCACCGGCGAAGGTGTCGGGAAATCCCAGGGAAGCCACGAATCCGAGGGCCGAGGATCCCCCGTCGAATCGAGAAGGCGCCTTGGGGAACAACGCCGCGATGTCCTTGCTGTGTACGCGAAGAATGCTGTCGTCATGGGCGTTGTAGGCCATCTCGGCCAGTCGGCGTCCATCGGGCTCGTGGCCCGTCTCGGCGATCTCGCTGTCCACCAGACCGTCCGGCAGACCATTCCTCAGGTCTTCGGCGTCGATCAATAATGCGATCTTCTCGATCACGCTGTCGCTTGCACGGATGGAGCGAACGCGTGCTTGCATGACTTGGTCCTGCTCTTGTCGAAGCTGTGCATCGATCAGCCGCCGGCAGCCGTCCGGTCCCAGGAGCCAGCCGAACTCCTGATCTGCGAGCGCCAGTGTCTCGTCGTGAGAAGCGCCATCTACAACGAGGAGCGTGCTCTCCTGCCTGACCGCGCGGAGTGTGGCCGTCCGGGTGCCATCCGCCGTACGGACCACTTCCTCCAGTTCACTACAGTGCTGCAGTTGGAGGCCGGCAACCCGTGTGCCGAAGAGTTGCCGCAGTGGTGGATATTCGTCGGTGAGCAATACCCCTGGGCCGCTCGCGACGTACCGCACCCGCCGCTCGACGACCTCGGCGACGCGGCGCATGCCCCACTCCCGAATCATGTACTCGGCTTGCTCGATGTCCTCCGCTGCAGAGACCAGGAGCGCCGGGTGCCGTTCGCGGATCAACTCGGCGTACTGATCCTGCGTGAAAGCAACTGCGATGTCGCTGTCCGGTCGTTGTTCCCACCCATCGCCAACCCGGCATCGAACGTCGACCTCAGCATTGACGACGTCCGGCGCGACGCGAATCAAGAGCGCATAGGTCCGACCTACGAATGTGTCGTCCGTACTGGTCTTGGCCATCTCCAGCAGGTTCGACCAGCGCTCTGGACCAACCTGCTCCGCACGGTCGGGCAAGCCCAGACGACGTGCTTTGATGGCACTGATCTCGGCAACCGGCAGAACAGCTGCGTAATCTGCAAGTTGTGGGCCGACAGCGTCGACTGTCGGGGTCAAGCCTTTTGAGGTCTTGACTGTTCCATGGCCTCGCAACAGCCACCTGATGGGTGACTCGACCGCCGTGCGAGTGTTGACGGATCGACCGATCTGACGAGTCCAGTTCTCGACCAAGCCGTCCTCTGGCATCGTGGCGAGAAAGGCCGCCTTGCCTTCATCGGACAAGTCGATGAAGAGGTGCAGGGGCCCGGCGGTTGGCGATCCTTCCAATCTGACCGTGTGAAGTTGTACCCGAGAAGCCGTGCTTTCCAGCTCCCCGCAGTAGGTGTCATAGGCGTCCCGGTGGTAATCCGCGAACCAGTCGTCTTCCTCCGGGCGGTACCCCGTGGTTGGCCGGTCCGTCATCCCCAGCTCCCGGAGAACCGACAGATCGTCGGTATGGAAGGCGATGTCGACGGTGAGCCGCGCATCTCGCGAGCCGTCGCTCGGGACGACCGGGCCTGGCAGCAGACAATGCTTCATGGGTCTGAAGACGCCCGCCATCGTCTTCACACGGATGGTCATCGCCGGATCCGAAACCTTGCTTCGAATGACCGAGGTCTGACTCGTCCCACCTGCGACCCGTACGAGTTCCCAGAAGCGGCTCCATGAGTCGTCGGTGTATCCCTTGAAACCCTGATCGAGCACGCTGTGGAAGCGGCCTTGATTGTCCGCATCGCGAATCGCGAGTCGATCCAGATGCCGAAGCATGGTCGGGTCGCCGGCGATCTGTTGGTCGACATACGTCAGATCGTCCCTCAGCCCATCTTCCGCCGTCCGTCGGAAGACACGACCTGGGACCGCTGCCACGAGGCCGTGCTCCTCGGTGAGAACGATGCGCGCCATTCGAGCCTCATCCGCCAGGGCTTGATGGGCGGCGTCGACCGGCGCGAGCTCGTGATCAAGGAGATGTGACAGAACTCGGATCGCTGCAGCTGACGCCGCGGGAGACTCATCCTCGACCAGCGCCTCGAGCCAGGCTCGAATCGATTCAGGCTCACGGTGAGACGCCGCCTCGAGAATATGGTGCATCTTGCCTCGGCGAATCGGTTGCGAATCGACGGAATGGTGGACCCAGTCGCGCGGGCGCTCCGGATAGGCCCTCCAGAGCGAGAGGACCGCTGAGCCTAGCCGTTCAGGGTGAATCCGCAACTTGGTCGGCATACACAGTCGACCGTCTTGATCCGGCAATGAAGGACTGCAAGCGGCGCGCTTCCAGACCTCTTCGGTGAGGTAGGCGCACGCCCAATTCGGAGACTCCTTCGAGCGGCCAGGAAGCAGCGGCAGGTAGGCCGCCGGATCCTCCGGCACCACCAGCTCCGGAAGGGAATCGACGATCAGAGCGGCTGCGACATCGAGAAGCTCGGAGTTCAGGCTGCTGCTGTCGAGGAGGTTCTGGCGATCTTCATTCGTCTTCCAGGCTGCGTTGAGCGCGCCGCTCAACGTGGTCGAGTACTTTGTCGGGAAGAAAGACCAGAAGACGCCGCGCTCGTTGGGCACCTGAAACACGACTCGGCCGGATTCGCTTCGGACCAGGTGGTACTCCGGCACCGCCCAGGAGACATCGATGGTGCCGCGCGCGTGCAGTTCTCCGGCGAGTACGCGCGATGCGTCAGAGACTTGATGGGCACGTACGAAAACTCGATGCTGTTCGGTGATCGCTTTGGCCCCGCTGCGCGATTCATGGATCGTGTGATTGACACCGTCGTGGGTCAGAGTGATCTCGCGGCGCACTGTCGGCATGACCCTGCGATCGTCCAGAAGCACCGTCCCGACGTGGTTCGAGAAGAGCTGGAACAGGTGAGGGAACTCGCGGACGGTGCGGTCGTGTCGGCCTGGCGATTGGTGAATGTCGCAACTGAGAGCAGCTGCGCATCCGGGAAGCAACGGGAGTCGTACGACCGTCGTCGCCCACTGCAGCAGATCATCGAGAATCGGATCGGCGGCACGCTCCGACTGTTCGTCGAGAGGTCGCGCCAATCGGAGGACCGGTACCTCGTCCAGTCGTTCGAACGGCGGCTCACCTCTCGTGAGACCTCCGTGGTTGACCGCGTGCAGGATCTCGGTCGTCGACCAGTCGGCGTCGAACCCGAAGGCGCCTGACCGGCTGAAGAACTGCGGCGCACGCGTCACCGAGAGGACCGACTTCACGCCGACGCCGAATCGTCCGATCTGACCACCGCGTTTCTTCGAGACCCCCATCCGAAGAATCGTCTCCGCGCCATCGGCAGTGATCGGAGCCCCCTCGTTTGCGCAGTACAGGTTGTCCGCGGTGAGAATCGCGTGGATGCGGCCGCCGTGATCGGCCGGAGCGACCAGCTCGTCGGCGGCGTTCTGAATCAGTTCGAACAGTTGACGGTCGCCGTAGCCGCCTTGGTGAATGCGACGCTCTCCGTTCGCGTCTTCCTCTACGCGCCGCGGGCTAACGGCGTAGGTCGCGAGCGCGTCAAGCGTCAACGCCCGCACGCGTTCGAGGACCGGACCGTCCGCGGCCGTCACAGCCAAACCTCTGCCGCCGGGCATGCCGACAGTGAGCCACTCATGATGTTCCCCCCAGCTCTGAGCAGTCGCGAACGATGAGCATGGCTCGCAACCGACGCATGTACAACCGTTCGGCGACTACTTTTCGTTACAGGATTCGGCAAGATTCCTGGAGAAACCTTGCCCGGATCCTGCGAAGACGACTTCCGAACGTAGTGGTGTCTACGCTAATTTGACGCAACGGAGGTTGTCAATCATAATTTGATGAGGGCAATCACGGCCGTGATCGAGGGGTGGCGATGGGCGACAAGCAAGCCGAGGCGTTCGGGCCGTGGCTGGGTCGGCAGCTACGGCGTGCCGGGATGACTCAGGCGGATCTCGCGGTTCAGTTGGACCTGACGAGAGCGGCCGTCTCGGCATGGATCACCGGGCGCGCAGAACCTCGCGAGGAGACCAAGCGCGCGATTGCCGAGGCTCTGGGGACCGATCCGGCATCGATCTACAACCGCACGGAAGATGTCGTGATGGGCCTGCCGAGACACTGGCGCCACCGTCCCGCCCATTTGGATGGAGGGCGGGAATACGGCAACGCAGCGGCCTTCGCATTCGACGCCGACTTGTCTGTCTTGGCAAGAGAGGCGACACAGAACTCTCTGGACGAGTGCCATGACCTGTCCCAGCCGGTGAGTGTCCGCTACACCCTGCACTCCCTCAGCGGTGAGTCGCTCAGCTCCTTCCTCGCCGCGCTGAACTGGCAGGATTTGCTCAGGCACTACGAGAGTGCCGCAGCAACGGATCAGAAGGTGTCCCGAAGTCTTCGTGTCGCGCTCGACGAGCTCTCCGAGAGTGGAACACTTGTCCTTCTCAGGATCGACGACTATAACGCCGCCGGCCTCACGGGTCCCGAATACGGTGATGGGCGCTTCGCTGCCGTCGTGCGCCGTCAGCTCGACAGCCACAAGCAGCCCGGTGCCCGGGCCGGCGGCTCCTACGGCCTGGGAAAGGCGACGCTCTGGGGCACGAGCCGCTTCGGCCTCGTGATGATCAATTCGACGCTCTCGCTTCCGCATGAAGGGCGAACACACCGCCGGGTCATCGGCCGTGTGGACCTTCCATGGCATGAGATCGGCGGGGAAGCCTTCGCGGGGCCTGGATGGTTCGGTGAGCCCGACACCGAGCCGGGCCATGAGAACGTGTCACGCTCTTGGTGGGCCGACGAGCAGACGGTGCGCGATCTTCGTTTGGAGCGACCGTATGACGCACCCGGCACCTCATTCCTGATCGTCGGCGCGCATGACGCTTCGGGTGATGCGGAGACCCTGCAGGAGATGCATGACAAGCTAGTGCGCGCGCTTGCCGATGGATTCTGGGCGGCGATGGTGTCAGGCCGCGCCGCACATCCGATGCTCGAGGCCCGAGTCATGACGCTGCGGAACGGCCAGGTGTTCATACCTGAGGAGCGCGTCGACCCGCATGCGCACCACCCGGTCCTGAGTCGTGCGCTACAGGCGTACCTCGACGGGAACACAGTCGCGGAGCTCAGATCGAGCGATCAAGTAGCGCAGATCGAGGTTCCGCTCGTCGTCCCCTCCTTGAGGAACGTCATCAAGGCGGGGGAGGAACCCACGAAACATTCCGCAGTGCTCTTGCTGACTCCGACGGCGGAGGGCGCGGAGGGTGTCAATCGCGTCGTCTGTATGCGGGGTACGCGGATGACTGTCAACGAACTGCGGCCGCGCGATTTACCGTTGGGCGCGATATCGTTTCAGGCGGTCCTTTTGGCGGGATTCGCCACTGGACGAACGGACCCCGATGTGGCAGTGGCTGAGCGCTTCTTGCGGGCATCCGAACCGCCTGATCATGACAGATGGGATCGAACAGAGGAACTCACATCGTCGTACGAGCGGGGAGCACTCAGCCGACTTCGCGAGTTCCGATCCGAGATCGATCGCGCAGTTCGACAGCTCGTTGGTCGGCGCGAGGTCGAGTCACATGGCGGTCCCGCCGTTCTTCGTGAGCTGTTGCGACTCAGCGGTGCATCGGCGGGCGGCCGGCGGGCACAAAGTGTCGCCACGGTCCACAATGTCAGCGCGCATGTCGAGGACACAGGTGGCTGGCAGGTCAGGGTCGACCTGAGGTTGCCAGTTGCTGATGACCCTTGGCTGTTGACGCCGGTTGCGAAGTTCGACGTCAGGTCCGGCGGCCGACCGATGGTCGCCTGGAAATCGCTCGCCGCATCCCAGAATTGCACAGTGGAGAACGAGAATCTCGTGATTGCCGCGGGCGTGCGTGCTGCGACATTCGTCGGAATCACCGACCCCTCGACGCATCCGGTGCAGGGCGGGCTCGCTCGCTTGGTCATCGAGGTTCAGAAGACCCGGGGGGGCCTGGGATGAAGCCTGTGTTTCCGTATCCGACCCTGTTCGGAGATCTGGCGCTCGACGTCGTCTCGGTAACGGTCGACGGCGCGGAGCTCCCGTTTACCAAGATCTCGAGGGCCGAACGGACGGTCGCCCTCCACCAGACCGGTCGCGCGGACTGGGACACCGCTTCACTCCGCCTGAAGGCCTTCCTTCCGGAGGCAGAGTTCGTCGATGGACCGTGGAGCGACATCGTCTGCTTGGCTGTGCTCACGGAGAAGGCGACCAACGCGCGTACGACGGCCCGTCTCACTCGCGAAGCCGACGGAAGCTGGTCAGGCGCCGTCGACCTTGACCACTCACGGCATCTGACCCGGGCAAACCTGTCGCTCAACATCTCGGCGACCGTGGATGGCATCGACGGACGCTTGATCGGGCAGACCACCGAGACCTGGTTCATTGACTTGAAGGCGATGGTTCCCGTGCGTCAACGCGAGCTGGAGATCGTCCAGATCGACTTCCTCCAAGGGCCACATGAGTGGCTCCGCCCTTTTAAGGACTCCGCCTGGATCGTGGACACGACCAGTGAGATCCCGACGGTATATCTCAACACTCGTGCTGTCGAAGGTCTGGTGGACCTGCTCAATCGCACGGGCGGAACGCCCGTCGAGAAGGTTCTGAGAGACATCACAGCGAGTCAGATCGCGCAGGATGCCTGGACTGCAATGTTCCACGCAGCAGTGGCGGATCTTGATGTCGATGAGGATGGGACGCCGCGTATGCCGGCAGGATGGCGTGGTCGGGTCCTCCAGATGATGTTGCCCGACGTCATGCCCGGTTATCCACCGCACGATGCGCTGTACGAGATCAGTGAGCGCCGCGCGAAGGGATTCGGCTGGTCTGAGCTACAGACATCGGTTCAATATGCGGCAGGCAAGCGAAGCCAGGCTGTGAAGAAGCTGACGGTTGCCGTTCGTTCCGTTGTCCGCACCGAAGAGGGTCAAGGTCGATGAATCGGATGAAGTCTTCCGAGGTCCCGAGCACGTTGGGTCTGCTCCCGGATGCGATCGTGACGAAATACCTGAGCCGCGGAATACAGTCAGGAGAGCAGAGCTCCCCGCGCGTCGCCCTTCTCAACTCGGCCACCATGCTTTCCGATGTTGACACTCGGTGGCGCGCCGAGCCGGTGCGCGATCTTTTCGTCGAAGCCATGCGACGGTTCGACGGGAGGAGGGTGAGAGCGGACGAGTGGCTCGCGCCGCGGCTTCACGCGACCCTGCGGATGTCGAGGGCCGAAGCTGCGGACAGCCGCCGTTGGAACTACCTCGCGATGGTCGTGTGTCCGGACTACGTGATCTGGCGACATGGCGGCGCCGAGTTGGCGGCTTCCAGTCGGTTCTGCGGCCCGCACTACACGCAGGCGTTCGCCAGACTGTGGTGGGCTGCCGAATTGTTTCGGAACGCCTCGGATTATGGCACGGCGGAGATTGCCTGTCGCGTGCCGGACGTCCTGAATACGACGATGCGTCTGGACGTCATCGATCATCGTCCGACGGCGTTGGCCATGCTCGCGGTGCTCGAGCAACTCGCGCTGCAGGACGTGTCCCGTCTCGGAGACCGGATCAACGCTCTGTCGTCCGCGGTCAACGCTGCGGGGAGCACCTTGGTGTATGACGCGCTGGCTCCGGAAGACTTCGTCGACACGGCTGCCCTTCAGGATTGGATCAGCGACGCTGCGGACATGCCGCCCGTCCCATGGGATCGTCTACCCGACGGGCCCGATGACGGAAGCGTTGGCAAAGATGCGATCGCCGCGCTCGTTCCGCTGTTCGAGCAGCTTCTGGCTGAAGCGCCGGTGCGCGATAGGCCACGACACTCGGCTCCGACCGAAGCCTGATGCCAGGCCGCGATCGGAATATGCATCCGAGGCTCAAATAGCCCGTGCCAAAGGCGCTTCAACCGCCGACCGCCAGTGCGCACGAACCGCCTCGTCCAGCGCTGCCTCGTCGATCTCTCGATCGAGCGCTGCGGCCAAGACGTGTGCAGCGAGTCGCGGGGGGATCGCATTGCCGATCTGTTGGGATATGTCGTTACCAGACCAGGGATAGTCGGGAGGGAACGTCTGCAGACGGCCGGCCTCCTGCACGGTGAATCTGCCTGATTCTCCGGTCTCGGTCATGACACGGTTTCGTGAGATTTTGCCTGTGACAGTCGCTGCGGGCTCATCAGATCGACGCCTGCCTCGCGCCCTCGGATCGCCACCGGTGCCATAGTTGGATATCACTACGAACGGGCTATTTCGTCCGAGAGCATCGCCGATGGTCTGCCACGGTCGTAATTGGGGACTGCCTTCCGTGCGCGCGATTCCTTTCCGATACCGACGATGCGTCGGCTTGGGGAGCTCCGGTTTGTGGTCCAGTCGCGCGATGAGAATCGCCCTGCGACGCGTCTGGGGCACCCCGAATTCCTCTGTGTGCAGAATGCCGCAGGCAGTTTTATATCCCACGGTCTTCAGGGCATCGGCGACGGCAACCCAAACCGGCAGAACCGCTGGGACCTGCTCGAGGACGATCGCTTCGTACGCAGTCCCTCGGTCGGCCGCCTCGAGCGCCCAACGAAGAGGTTCCAGAACCAGGCCGGTGCGCTCATCGTCCAGTTCGGCGACGCGATGGGTGACCTCGTGACCATCTGCCATGCGGCGCACAAGCTCCAGCACTCGATCGAGAGCTCGACGCCCTGCGCCTGATCCCGCCACTGTGTATGTCTGACATGGAGGACCGCCTGTCAGCAATGACGCCGTAGGGAAGTCCTTCGGGCCGTACTCACGAACGTCAGCCCACGTCGTAGCCAAGTCCGCAGCCTCGCGCGTTGCACACGCATTTGCATCCCACTCGATCCCGTGAGCGGTGACACCCAGCCACCGAGCGGCCACATCCAGACCACCGGGGCCGGCAAACAGGTCCACCATCTGTGGCTCGGCGATGGAGAAGAGCTCCGGCTGGACATGCGTCATGGCGTGGGATTTTAGCTCCTCCACGGACGTCGCAATCCATCAACACGCATCGAGGGCGTCCCCGATGGCCAGGCCCAGTGCGCGTCCCACAGGCGGTGGCGACGCATTGCCGACCTGACGATAGCGTGCGGTCTTGCGGCCGGCGAACCGCCAGTCCTCCGGAAACCCCTGAAGCAGGGCCGCCTGCTCGACTGTCAGCCTGACCATGCTTTCGCGGCCACTGTCAGGATCCCAGTGAAAGTCCTGGTCCGGAACCTTGTCTGCCACCGTGCCGCCGTCGACACCCATCTTCTCCCAGGCATTCTTGGTGCCAGTCGGGCCAAGATCAGCCCCACCTCGCTTCCATGATCCGCCCACAAGTGTCGGTGCGATCCGGTTCGCCTGCGCAGCCCAGACGCGCGCCTGCTCCCATCCGCGTTCGGCCATGGACTGCTCAAGTGCTCTTCCGACCGTGATCGGAGGCGACAGATCTCGTGGAGGTTCACTGAACGCCTCGAGCCGGTCGTCACGGAAGGCGACGAGCACTCCTTGTTTTCGATCTTGCGGCACGCCGTAGTTAGCTGCATTGAGCACGAACCACCGATGTCGGTACCCCAAGTGGGCGAGTTCGATCCCGACGAACTCGCGAATCGGCGCATATGTCTCCTTCGTCACCAGATCAGGGACATTCTCTACGAGGAGCGCGCCGGGCTGCACAGCATGCATCAGAAGAATGGTGGCCTTGATCAAATGTAGTTCCACATCGCTGCCCTGAGCACGACGGCCACTCGCCGTTGCCTCGACCCTTGGCAGACCCGCTGAAAGGAGATCGATGTCATAGACCTGTGGGTGTTCGACGGGATCGAACTCCAGGAGGTCCATTTCGTGAACATCCCAGATCGGCCGATTGAGTCGGAGTGTTTCACACGCTACCGGACGATTATCGATGAGCAGTACCGGGTCGAATCCGGCCTGCTCGAGCCCGAGTGCCAGGCCACCCGCGCCGGCGCAGACTTCAAGCGATTTGCGCCTTGGTCCTGGTGACTCGGATCGGGACGACTGGCCGCTACCGCTGGTCGACATCTCTTGTGTGCCCCCTGAGCAGACTTCAGATCGAATCCTGCTCATCATCCAACATGAGCGGCCGCTGGTCGTCGATGGCGTGTTGCGTCGGCGAGTGGCTGACCACCGCCCGTTCCGACCAGCTCGACACTCGTCTCGCAGTCCGGCGTCAAGGCCGGCCAGCCCGGGAAAGCCCGGCCTTGACCCGTTGAGGACGTCGTTGGGCTGTCTGGACGGGACCACGTCCGTGCCGCGAGGATCTGTTCGTTGGCCTCCGACAGCTGGCGGCCAGTCCGAGCTCGCGTATCAATTGCGCGAAGGTGTTCTGGCTCACCCAGCCATCACCCCGCGGGAACGCGGTGATCCGGGCCGACTGCGGGTTCCGTGATGCCTGACGACAACCGGCGACTCGCCACCATCAGCTGCTTGCGGGCGCGATATGGCAATGCATCGCGGTGGCGCCGCCCAAGAATCGTGCCTGGCTGACAGCAACTCCTCGCAGTCCACCCACCGGGTATGGCACCGGGCGGTCCATTCGGGGTGACGATGGGCGCGGCCACGGGGACCGGCCCATCGCCCAGAGACCAGCGAGTGTGTGAGCGCACCGCGCTTCGAGGTCAGTGGTAGGTGGTGCTCGACCAGGACTTCGACCTTGTTCAGGCCTGCGTCTGCGAGATCCTGAGCGAGGATCGGCAGGCTTCGCCCCACGATCTATCCACTGCGCGGGCGGAGTGAGATCCGTGGGATGCTCGCGGCGTGTCTGATCTGATTGAGCTGCGTGATCGCATGCGGGCCTTCACCGAGGAGCGGGACTGGGCTCAGTTCCATGATCCGAAGTCGCTGATTCTTGCTCTGGTCGGTGAGGTGGGTGAGCTTGCTGAGCTGTTTCAGTGGTTGCCGGCGGAATCGGCGGCTGCGCGGGTCCAGGACGAGCCGCTTCGGAGTCGAGTTGGTGAGGAGATGGCCGACGTACTCCTGTATCTCGTGCGATTGGCCGACGTACTCAAGATCGATCTGGGGGATGCCGCCCTGCGGAAGTTGAGCGGCTCGGCGTCGAGGTTTCCACCCGACGACGTCCGGGGGCAGGCGCCCGAGAAGGCGTGACCTTGCTCAGCCACTCCATCGGTAGAGAGGGATAGGCCGCGTGCCCATCGAGTTTGAGGCGAAGGTGCTGGATGTTGAGCCGGATGCACTCGCGGGGAGGATTCTTCGGCTGGGTGGGCGGCGGGTGGGGGATCGGCTGATGCGGCGGTATGTCTATGACATTGCGGCGGGGGACGAGTCGCGGTGGATTCGGTTGCGGGACACGGGTACCGCGGTGACGTTGACCGTGAAGGAGATCGCGCACGACGGGATCGACGGGACGACTGAGACCGAGGTCGAGGTTGGTGACTTCGAGGCGACGAACGAGTTGTTGGGGCGGATCGGGTTCGAGCCGAAGTCGTACCAGGAGAATCGGCGGGTGAGCTTCGAGCTCGATGGTGCTCAGTTGGAGATCGACTGGTGGCCGCGGATCCCGCCGTACCTGGAGATCGAGGGGCAGTCTCGGGAGCATGTTGTCGGGGTGGCGGCCTTGCTCGGGGTCGCGGAGGAGCAGTTGACCGGGGAGAACACGGTCAAGGTGTATGCGCGGTACGGGATCGATTTGACGGAGATCTCGGAGCTTCGGTTCTGACCGTCGCGGCTATCGCGGAACGGAATCTTCCGCGATCGGTGGGACGATGTGGTCATGTTGGAGACGTCGGCTCGGTTGTTGCGGTTGCTTTCGTTGTTGCAGGTTCGGCGGGATTGGGCGGGGGTGGAGTTGGCGGGGAGGTTGGGGGTTTCTACGCGGACTTTGCGGACGGACGTCGAGCGGTTGCGGGTGCTGGGGTATCCGGTTGAGGGGCGGCCGGGGGTGGCGGGTGGGTATCGGTTGGGGGCTGGTGGGGAGTTGCCGCCGTTGTTGTTGGATGACGAGGAGGCGGTGGCTGTTGCGGTGGGGTTGCGGACTGCGGCGGCTGGGGGTGTGGCGGGGATTGAGGAGACGTCGGTACGGGCGTTGGTGAAGTTGGAGCAGGTGTTGCCGTCGCGGTTGCGGCATCGGGTGCGGGCGGTGGCGGGGGCGACGGTTGCTGTGGGTGGGGGCGGCGGGTCGCGGGTCGATGCTGAGGTGTTGACGGCGATCGCGTCGGCGATTCGGGATCGGGAGCTGTTGCGGTTCGACTACGCCGGCGGGTCGGACGGCGGGGTTTGGGGTGACGAGCCGCGTAGTGGTGAGGCCGAGGAGCAGGGCGACGTACAGCCGCCTCGGGTGGTGGAGCCACATCGGTTGGTGGCTTGGGGGCGGCGGTGGTATTTGGTTGCTTGGGACAACGGGCGGGAGGGGTGGCGGACGTTCCGGGTGGATCGGATGCACCTCAGGGTGCCCAACGGGCCCAGGTTCGTGCCGCGGGAGTTGCCCGAGGATGCAGGGGAGTTCGTACGGCGTTCTGTGGGAGAGGCGTCGTGGCATTACCGGGCGCGGATTCGGGTCGAGGCGTCGAGTCTGTACGTGCAGAATCGGATGCCGATCCCGATCGAGCCTGAGGTGGTTGACGACAACACGTGCATCGTCGAGTTGGGGTCAGATGATCCGCATCAGTTGGCGTTGTGGTTGGGCCTGTTGGACGCGGACTTCGAAGTACTGGATGCGCCCGAGTTGGCCGAGGCGGTTCGTGCGGTCGGCGATCGCTTCCACCGGGCGGCGCAGGCGTTCAGTTGACGCCTCAGTGAACCTCGGGGCGAGCCTGGACGAGAAGGTGGCTGAGGTCGTAGCCGTCTTCGTCGGTGGCCACGGCTACCAGGGCGCGCCAGATCTCGACGGGGATGATGGCGGCCTCGGGCTGGCCTTCGTCGCCGAACACGAAGGGCTCGGTGCTGCCGGCACGGAAGAGGCTGAGCAGGTCTGGGAGGTACGTCGACGCCTCGGCGGTGGGCTGTACCCAGACGTGGGCTCCGTCGGGGAGGATGTGCGGCGCTTCGTTGAAAGGCATTGAAATCCTTCCGGTTGGGGGACGTCTTCATCAGGATAGGAGTCGGGAAGCACGCGACGCCGAAGTTATCCACAGGCCGTGGAATGGGGCCGGACGCAACCGTTGGAGGAGCTGGGATGGGCGAAGGGCGCTGGGTCGAGGTGCGGGCGACGGCTGGGCACGGGGTGGACGAGAAGAAGTGTGTGAAGGCCCTCCAGCAGTTGCGGAAGGAGTTCGCGGGGGAGGAGCTCCCCACGCAGGACGTTGTTGAGCCGTCAGACGGAACGGTGGCGATCGCGGTCGCGTTGATGGGCGCGGGCGCGGAGCAGACCGTGGTCGCCGTACTGGGGGATTGGATTCGGCGGCGGAAGAATCCGGGAACGGTGACCCTGACGCTGGAAGGCGATTCGATCGAGGTGGACCGACCGACGTTCGATGACCGGGAACGGGAACTCGCGGCGTTTCTCACGACGCACTAGCAGAGAGCGAGCGTTTGAACGTCCTCTGCGACAGGGGTGAGTCGTTGTCGGGGTGGATGGTGCGGCGTAGCGTCGGAGACGGAGTTTGGGGATGACGTTGGTGGGGGTGGTTCGGGTTCAGTGGTCCTCGCCGGTTGCGGGCCCGTGATAGGAAGCTCTGCCCGGACCTCCCTCCAGCTGGGTGGAGCCCAAAGGAGCCCGGAGTGCGCGAGCACTCCGGGCTCCCCTCGTACGGCGGCCGGCCAGCGGATCGGACGCGGATGGCCAGGAGACCGTCGCCGCCTTGGTACGTCGCGGAGCGGCCGGGTGGGCGCGGACCTTTATCTGCCGGGATCTGTGCAGGACGAGCTGGCCGGCCCACCCATGAGGGTGAGCCGGCTGGAGGACGTTGGTCAGAGGTTGCGGAAGAAGGTGCGGAGGTCGTTGGTGACGTCGTCGGGGCACTCGAGGGAGGCGTAGTGGCCGCCTTTGTCGAAGTTCGACCAGTGGACGATGTTGGTGTTGTCGCGCTCGGCCAGCGCACGGATGGTCTTGAAGTCGTCGGTGAAGACGGCGACGCCGGTGGGGGCGTGGTTGAGCTGGGGTTCGGTGCCGGCGTGCGCCTCTTCGTAGTGGTAGCGGCCGGCCGCGGCGGAGGAGTTGGTGAACCAGTACAGGGAGACCTCGGTCAGGATCTGGTCGCGGGAGACCAGGCTGGTGCCGTTGCCGAAGTTGTTGAAGAGCTCGTTCCAGGCGAGTTGCCCGACCGGTGAGTCGGAGATGCCGACGGCAACGGTCTGCGGCCGGGTCGCGTTGATCGCGTTGTACCCGCCGACCGACTGGAACCACTTCAGGTGCTCGAGCGCCGCGTAGTCCTCGGGCGTGAACTTCTCGAACTCGGCCGGGTCGCCGGACGGGAACGAGAACAGCTGCAGCACGTGCAGACCGAGGAAGCCTTCCGGGTTCAACAGGCCGAGCTCGCGGGACACCATCGCCCCGCCGTCGGAGCCATGGGTGCCGTACGACGAGTAGCCGAGCCGGCGCATCAAGGTGTCGTAGGTCCTCGCCACTCGCGCCATCGTCCAGCCCCGGTCGACGAGCGGCGCACTGAAGCCGAAGCCGGGCATCGACGGTACGACGACGGAGAAGGCGTCGTCGGCCGAGCCGCCGTACGCGACCGGATCGGTGAGCGGGCCGATCATGTCGAGGAAGTCGACGAACGACCCCGGGTAGGTGTGCAGCAACAGCAACGGCGTCGCGCCCTCGACCTTGGACGGCACGTGGATGAAGTGGACGGTCTGGCCGTCGATCTCGGTCAGGTAGTGCGGGAACTCGTTCATCCGCGCTTCCTGCTCGCGCCAGTCGAACCCGTGCTGCCAGTGGTCGACCATCTCGCGGAGGTAGTGGTTCGGGGTGCCGAGGTCCCAGTTGTCGCCGGGGGCCGGCTCGGGCAGCCGCGTCCGCGCGAGGCGGGCGAGCAGATCGTCCAGGTCAGCCTGGGCGATGTCGACGGTGAAGGGCCGGATGCTCTCGTTCGTGTTCATGGCTTCACCGTAGGATCCATATAGGAACATTACGTTCCTGTTTGTGCGATGATTTTCTGCATGCTCGAAACCTCGTCGCGGTTGCTGTCTCTCCTGGCGTTGCTGCAGGCTCGGCCGGCCTGGACCGGCGCGGAGTTGGCCGAGCGGTTGGAGGTGACGACGCGGACGATCCGCAACGACATCGACCGGCTTCGCGAGCTCGGGTATCCGGTCGATGCGACGCGTGGTGCGGCCGGGCACTATCAGTTGGGCGTTGGTGCCAAGCTGCCGCCGTTGCTGCTGGATGACGAGGAGGCGGTGGCGGTCGCTGTCGGGTTGCGGACGGGGGCTGGTGTTGTCGGAATGGCGGAGAGCAGCGCGCGGGCGTTGACGAAGCTGGAGCAGGTGCTGCCGCATCGGCTCCAGCGGCAGGTGAAGGCGATCAGCAGCACGATGGAGAAGGGTCCGGACAACACTGGCTCCAACGTGGCGGATCCGGAGATCGATCCCGGGGTGCTGACGGCTATCGCGGCCTGCATTCGGGATGAGCATTACCTGCGCTTCGACTACGAGATCCCTGTGGATGTGCCGATTCGTGGCCCTGGGTCGGGGGTCGGGAGCGAGCTGCCGATTCTCGTTGAGCCGTATCGGCTGGTGAGCTGGCAGCGGTACTGGTACCTCGTCGCTCGGGACGATTCCGACGTATGGCGCACGTACCGGGTCGACTGGATGTCGTTGCGGATGGCAACAGGTCGGCGCTACAAGCCTCGGCCGATGCCGGGTGACGACTACACCGAGTTCGTACTCCGGGACGTCGCGACGACCGGATGGAAGGTGCATGCCCGGATCACGGTTTTTGCTCCCGCGCAGGAAGTCCTGTCCCGGATCCATGCTGCCGTTGGGATTGTGGAGTCGGTTGACGAGAACACCAGCGTCCTCGTCACTGGCGCTGAGTCGTTGGAGATCCTTGCCGTCTACATCGGCATGCTCGGCCTCGAGTTCCACGTCGACGGTCCACCTGCCTTGATCGACCACTTGCAAACAATCGGCAACCGCTACCTGAACGCTGTCCGGTAGACGCTCAGGAGTGGTCTGTGCCTAGGCCGGCGTTGCGGGCATGGATTATGGCGGTGGAGCGGTCGGCTATGCCTAGTTTGGTGAAGATGGCGGAGACGTTGTTGGCGACGGTTTTGGGGGCCAGGTCCAGGCGGGTGGCGATGGCGGGGTTGGAGAGGCCGGCCGCTAGCAGGTCGAGGATCTCGCGTTCGCGGGTGGTGAGTTCGGGGAACGGGTCGGCGGTGGGTGGTGGGGCGGAGAAGAAGCCGAGGACTCGGCGGGCGATGCCGGGGCCGAAGATCGCCTCGCCGGCGGCGACTGCGCGGATTGCGCGCGCGATCTCTTCCTGTTCGGCGCCTTTGACGAGGTAGCCGCGGGCGCCGGCGCGCATGGCGGCGAACACCGAGTCGTCGTCCTCGAACATTGTCAACACGAGTACGGCGACCTCCGGCGCGGACCGGACCAGTTCGCGGGTCGCGGCGAATCCGTCGAGGTCGGGCATCTGCAAATCCAGTACGGCGACGTGTGGCCGGGTGGTGATGACCTCACGGATTGCCTCTCGTCCGGTCTTGGCAACACCGACCACCTCGATGCCCGGCAACGACGTGAGCAAGGCGGCGAGCCCAGCGCGAACAACCGGATGGTCGTCGGCCAGCACAACCCGGATGATCTCGGCGCCAGGCGAAAGCTGGTCGGCGGGTGGCGTCATATCAGCTCCAGACGAAGATCAGGCCGAGGCGGCCGAACGGGTCGTGTCTGCTCCAGGCGAGCGATGGGCGGGCGTGGTGGAGCGGGGTCGTGTTTGCTCCGGGGCGAACGTCGGGTCGGTGTGGTGGAGCGGGGTCGGGTTTGCTCCAGGTGAAGGTCGGGCTGGGGCGGGTGAAACGGGTTGCGTTTGCTCGAGGCGAAGGGCGGCCCGGGGTGGTGGAACGGGTCGGGTTTGCTTCGGGCGCAGGTCGGGCCGGGGGTGGTGGAGCGGGGTCGGGTTTGCTCCAGGTGAAGGGCGGGCTGGGGCGGGTGAAACGGGGTCGCGTCTGCTCGAGGCGAAGGGCGGCCCGGGGTGGCGGAACGGGTCGTGTCTGCTCCAGGCGAAGGTTGGGGTGGGGAGGTGGAGCGGGTTGTGTTTTGCACCAGGTGAACCTTGGGTGGGGACTGGGGTCGTGATTGCTCCAGGCGAAGGCGGTCTCGGCGACGGGAGCCTGAGTGGGGCGGTTTCAGGTGGCGGTGGGCGAGTGGGGGCATCATCTGGGGTCCAAGGGGAAGTGGGCTTGGACTTTGCCGCCGGTGGGGGTTGGGCCGGCTTCCAGGTGGCCGCCTAGTTCGGTGGCTCGGTCGTGCATGGCTTGGAGGCCTACGCCTGGGCGCCAGGCGCCGTTGGGTGGGCCGTTGTCGGTGACTTCGACTTCCAGGTCGGGGCCGCAGCGTAGAGCGAGTACGGCGGTGGTCGCGTGCGAGTGCTTGACGACGTTGTTCAGCGCTTCGGTAGCGATCCGATAGGCAGCGACCTCCAGAGCCGCGGGCAGTGCCGGCAGTCCGTCAGCCGAAACCTCCACCTGGACGGACGCGCCGTCTGCACGGAAGGACAATTGGTCTGCTCGCTGTCGCAGCGCTCCGACCAGGCCGAGTTCGTCCAGCGCGGGTGGTCGCAAATTGTCAACAAGCCTACGTACGTCGGCGATCGCGGTACGCGTGTCGGCGCGCAGGGTTGCCAGGAGGTCACCCGCCTTGACCGGATCAGTCGACACCAGATTGGCGGCGGCGTCCGCGGTGAACGCGACGCCGGTCAGCGTGGGGCCGAGGCCGTCATGCAGATCGCGGCGGATTCGCCGGCGCTCTTCTTCTCGTGCGGAGACCAGTTTCTCCCGGGACGACTGGAGTTCTGTCGACAATCGGGTTGCATGCACGGCAGCGGCGAGCGGTACGGCGACCAGCGCGAGGACGTCGCGGTCCGTCGACGACACCGTGGACTCGCCGGATCGCAAGCCGACCTCGAGCACTCCGACGACCCGGCCGCCGTACTCGAGTTCCAGCGGTACGACGGTCTGCGGTGGCGTGCCGTCCGTGGCGACAGTCGTGTTGTCGACAATCAGACCGACGTACGGGAAGCGGAGAGCGGTGCGGACGGCGGCGACTACGCCGGGGAGGCCGGCCGTCAGTTGCTCGCCGACGCGGGCGGAGGTTCGGGCCCTGGCGGAGAGTTGGTCGCCGGCGCGGGTGGCGGTTCGGGCTCCGGCGGAGAGTTGTTCGCCGACGCGAGATGCGACGCGGGCGGGGTCGCGGCGATCGCCGTACAGGGCGCGGTCGACGAGGAGTTGGAGACGGGGAAGGATCGGCGCGAGGATCAGCGCGAGGACCACGGTGATCGCGGCGGATCGGCCGACGTGCGACGAGATCAACGTGCCGAGGAGCGCGGCCAGGGCGGAATAGGCGCCGATGGCAACCAAGGACAGCAGCGCCCAGGTCAGTGCGCGGGAGACGACGAGCCGGATGTCGAGCAGTTGGTACCGCACGATCGCGACCGCGACGGCGATCGGGATGAGCGGAATTGTCAACAATACGAAGATCGGCGTCCCGGCGACGAAGGACCACGGGGTGACGAAGAGGATCGCGATGACGGAGGCCAGCAGCAACCACAAGAGTTGCCGGCGGCCCATTTCGTCGGCGCGGCGATAGCGGACGAAGAGACAGGCGACGGCGAGCAGCAACGCGACCAGGTTGCGCAGTTCGGTCGCGGTCCAGAGCGGCTGGAGAGCGTCGTACGACGGGAGGATGAGATAGCCGCTCGCCATGCCGGGGGAGAGGGAGTCGCCGCTGCCGACCATCTCGAGCACGAACAGTGGTGCGGTGGCGATGATGCCGATCGCGGCCCAGCGCCACCGGGGTGAGAGCAGGTGGCCGGTCGGGAACAGCAGCAGGGCGAGCGGGAGGAACAGGCCGATCGACCATGGCCATGCGGCCAGAGCGACGGTGACGGTCAGGCGTTGAATCGTGCTCCCGTCCGGGAGCGCTACGGCGAGCGGCCCGGCGAATGCGGTGGTGGCGTGGCCGATGCCGTCGGCGATGAAGAGCCAGCCGATCGGGTTCGACGGGCGGTGCCAGGCGATCACTGCACCGCAGAGTCCGAAGGTCAGGCCCATGAGGCCGTTCGTCACCACGAATGCGTCCACGAGTTCCGGCCAGCTCAAGCCGATCGCGGCGGCAATCGCCAGCCCGGCGACGACCTCGGCGACGGCGAACGCGCCCAGACCGCCGGCGAGCAAGCGCTTCGACGGGGTGCTGGATGCGGTCATACCGGCAGTGTGCGCCCGGAGATGTCCTGGCGTCTCGGGAACGCGATCCCGGATCGGCCGGGGAGATGCCTGGACCGCTGGGACGGCGACCCCAAGCGCAGCGACCGGCCCCCACGTGACGGTGGAGCGGTCAGAACCTGTTGAGGGGGTAGCGAGATGTCTGGAAGGAACAAGGCCGGGCTGGTTGTGCTCGGGCTGCTGTCGGTGGTGGATCTGTTCACGCCACTGCTGACCGATGGGGAGCACCCGCCGATGGAGATCGCGGTCGGTGCGGCCGTGGTCGGCCTGGTCAGCCTCGTGCTGGTCGGGTTCGCCTGGCGGGGGAGGCGGTGGGCGCTGGCGCCGCTGATCACGCTGCGGATCGCGTCGGCGCTGTTCGCCGTACCGGCGTTCTTCGCGTCCGACGTTCCGGCGCCGGCAATCGCCGCCGCGGGGATTGGCGTAGCACTGACGATCTTCGGTGTGATCGCGGTGCTGCTGCCGTCGCGTGAGCTGGTGGGTGCGTGATGAGCCAGACGATGACGCGTACGACGGGCGCCGACGTACGTCCCGTCTCGCGGTGGGTCACGGCTCTAATCCTGCCGGTCGGGCCGGCCGCGATCGCTCTGCTGCGGTACTTCCTGCCGTACGACACGGTGGACGACGTGTCGACGATCGTCACGAAGATTGTCGACAATCTGGATCGAAGCTCGATGGTGATCTGGCTCGGCTTCATCGGGATCCTGACGCTGGTGCCGGGTGCCTACGCTGTCGGCCGGCTCACCCGTCGACGGGCTCCGTGGCTGACCGCGATCGCACTCTTCCTCGTCGTACCGGGGTATCTGGCGCTGCCGTGGACTGCGTCCAGTGATCTGTTCACCTGGTCGGCTGGAACGGCGGGGCTGGACGTCGGGTCGATCACCAAGGCGGTCGACGTGACGCACGGATCGATGAATCTGGCGGGTGCGATCTTCGTCTTTGGGCACGTGGTCGGGACGGTTGTGCTGGGGATCGCGATGTGGCGGTCGCGGATCGTGGCTCGGTGGGCCGCGGTGGCGGTGATGGTGTCGCAGCCGATCCACTTCGTCGCGGCGATCATTGTGCCGAGCCACACGCTGGATCTGTTCGGCTGGGGTCTGCAGGCCGCCGGGTTCGCCGCGGTGGGGTGGGCGATCCTCCGGATGACCAACGATGAATGGGAGCCGTTGCCCTAAAGGGCCGTGTCCTCAACGGCCTTGAGGGAAAGGGCTTCGGGGGCGGGCTCGTCCGGCGCTAGTCTCGGCGTACTGAAGGGGGAGAGCAGATGACCGAGACGCAGGTGCCGGACGAGCCCGTGGTCGACGGGACGCGGGGGAGCTTCAAGCTCACGCACGTCGCGGAGCAGAACGTCGAGCGGCAGGCGTTCATCCTCGACCAGATGGCGTCGCGGCCGGCCGTGAAGGCGCTGAAGACGTGGGCGCTCCAGCAGTTGGCACCGGCACCGGGGGAGACGGCGGTCGACGTCGGCTCGGGCACGGGCGAGGACGTGGTCGCCTTCGCGGAGTTGATCGGACCGGACGGCCACGCGATCGGCGTCGAGCCGAGCCCCGGCCTCCGCACCGAGGCAACCCACCGAGCCGAGGCAACCCGAGGGGCCGAGGCTACGCGAGGGTCCGACGCAGTACGAGGGGCCGAGGCGACGCGAGGGTCCGACGCAGTCCGAGAGGCCGAGGCGGTACCTCGGTCCGGTGGTGCGCAGGTGGAGTACGTCGATGGTCATGCGGAGGCGCTGCCGTTCGCGGATGAGTCGGTGGATGTTCTCCGTTGTGAGCGGGTTCTGCAGCACGTCGACAATCCGACCGCGGTGGTGCGGGAGATGACGCGCGTACTCCGTCCCGGCGGGCGGATCGCGCTGATCGACACGGACTGGGCGACAGCCATCATCGACCCGGCCGATCCCGACGTACTGCAACGGATGGTCGACTACTTCCTGTCCGAGTCCGCCAACCCGTTCTCCGGAAGACAACTCCGCGGCCTGCTGGCCCAAGCCGGCCTGGAGATCACCGGCGAGACCGCGTCCACCTGGATCGAAGCGCAGGAAGGTGCACGCCAGGGCTTCATCGCGATGATGCATCTCACCGCCGCCCAGGCCGGCGTGATCACTCCGGCCGAGGCGGACGCGTTCTCCCGATCCCTCAGCGAAGCAGCCGACCGAGGCGCCTTCCACATGTCGCTGACGATGTACGCCGTCAGCGCGCTCAAACGCCGTGCTGTTTGAGGAATGCGACCGTACGGGCCATCGAGGTCGGCCAGGCCGGACCGAAGGCGTGTTCCTCGCCGGGGTAGGTGTACATCGTGGCGTCCTTGCCGGCGGCCTTCAGCGCGGCGAGAGTCTCGCGTGACCAGGAGATCGGGCAGGTCGAGTCCGACGTGCCGTGGTGGATCAGGACCGGTTCGGTGACCCGATCGAAGAAATTCACCGGTGACACGTTGCGCCAGAACGTCGGGTTCCGCGCCGGTTCGCCGTACGTGCGCACGATCGCCGTGGCGACCGGCCGCTCGTCCCGGGTCCAGCGGTTGAAGTTGTCGACAGTATCGGAGCTGACGGGTGCGAAGACGACGCCGGCCTTGACCAGCCCGGGTTGCGCGACCAGCACGTTGTAGGTGATCCCGCCGCCCATCGACCGGCCGAGCAGTCCGATCCGCTCTGGAGCGACGTACTGCGAGGTCCGGAGCGCGAGGACCGCATTGATCACGTCCTCGGTGTAGCCGAGGCGCAGGTTGAGTTCGGCTCGTGGGTCGTCCGTCGACTGGGCGTGGTTGCGGTAGTCGGTGTGCAGTACGACGTACCCGCGGCGCGCGAGGTAGTCCTGCTCGCGCATCAGGCCGCGGCCGTTGGTGTAGATGGCCGGGTCGATGTAGCCGTGGTTCAGGACGAGGGCCGGGTGTGGTCCAGCCGTGGTCGGCACGTTCATGATCCCGGAGATCGTCAGCCGGCCGCTGGAATACGTCACGTGGTAGCGCGTGTAGGCGGCATTGCGTCCCAGCACGCGGACGAGGCGCAGGTTGCGGCCGTCGTACTTCTTCGCGATGAGCGCCTGCAGAGAGACGGGATGGGCCGTCGCCGTCGGGGTGGGCGTTGGCGCCGCGGAGGAGCGAGTGGGCGAGGGAACAGCGGATGGCGTGGCCGGGGTTGAGGTGGCCACACTCGGAGTGGACGCAGGGGATGCCGCATCGTCGTCGCTGGTACATGCGACGGCGGCCGTCGTCGCGAGTGCGGCGACTCCCGCCCACGCCATCCGCCGGTTCATGTCATCCAGTCTGCCGCCGTACGCCGCGAATCCGGCGAAAGATCCGGCAACGATTGTCGGCACGGTGTGTCCGGACCGATCCGATCCGTGACTTGCGCAATTCCGGCCGGAGTACAGAATGCACGACTACCGCCGCGTACAGTGCATCGTTCGCGCATTCCCGCGTGCCATGGCAGCATTTTGGCCCGGACGGTCGATTGTTCAAGTTGGGGGACTTGAAATATGTCACGAGCCAGACGGGCAATACACCGGCAACGGCGGCCGATGCTGCTGGTCGCCGTTGGGGTGATCGCGGTGGTCATCGCCGCCGCGGGCGTGGCGATCGCGCTACTCGGGTCGGGTGACAAGGCAGCGGTTCAGCCTCCACCCACTGCGGATCATGCTGCACACAATGCAAGCCATCCGGCACCGACAGCGAGCGTGTCCGAGCCGGCGCCGAATGTCACCAGCAGTGCGCCCGCCGATGCTTGTACTGCGGAGATCCGGACGACTGAGGCCGTGGTCGCCGCGGCTCGGACGGCGGCCGGGCATTGGCGCGAACACGTTCAGGCCAGGACCGATTTGCTGAGCGGCAAGAATTCCGCAGAGGTCACGAAAGCGATCTGGAAGCGGACGCGCCTGGCCGGACCGGCGGATATCGCCGCGCTGAATTCCGCCGTGACCGCGCAGGCCAGGTCCGCTGGTGGCTGCGCGAAACTTACCGGGAGTACGGCGGCGGCGTGTAAACAGCGAATGGCCGTGCTTGGCCGGGTAGCGACCGCCGACCGCGCGGCCGCCGCCGACTGGGCCCACCACCTGTCGATGATGGCCGCTCACGCGGCAGGCGACTTCGGCTCGGAACACGCGCAGGAGCTCTGGGTCACAGCCTGGTCCTCGGCTCCGAAGAACCTCAACGCGGCGACCCGAGCCAACGCCGACCTCCCCACGGCCCCAGTCTGCCGCCCAGCCTGAGCAGACGACCGGTGCCCAGCCCGAGCGGATGACCCGTGCCCGGCCTGAGCAGACGACCGACGCCCGGCTTGGGCCGAGGACCGACGCCCGGGCTGAGTTGAGGATCGGCTGGGCCACTGGACGATCAGTACGGCGGACAGCACGAGCGCGCCGCCGAGCCACTGGATCGGCGTGAGCACCTCGCCGAACACCACGGCCGCCGCGACCACCGTCACCACCGGCTCGAGGATCGACAGGATCGACGCGACCGACGGGCCGACCCGGGCCATCCCGGCGAAGAACAACAGGATCGCCGCGACCGTGCTGACGAGCGCCAGCGCGCCTAGCCACAGCCATCCGGCCGGCGCGAAGCCGAGATCGGTGCCGCCCCGCACGAGCCCCGTCAGCAGGAACGTGCCGAACGCCCCGCTGCAGACCAACGCGGCAAGCGCGAGCGGGGAGATCTCGACCCGATCACCAACCAGGATGTAGCCGGTGTAGACAATCGCCGCGCCCAGCGCCAGCAGCGCGCCGACCACGTCGAACCGGCCAGTCGCCGCGCCACTGAGCACCAGCCCGATCCCGGCGAGCGCCAGGCCAAGAGCCCACACTCTCCGCCGCGATGCGCGCTCTCGTCGCAGTACGACGGCGCCGGCCATGACCAGCACCGGGTAGACGTACAGGATCAGCGCCACCAGCGACGCGTCGATCCGGGCCAGCGCGGAGAAGTACAGACCGGCCTGTGCCGCATAGCCGAACACGCCCATCCCCAGACCGGCGAGCACGGCCCGGCGGGGGAGGTTGCGCAGTGCGCCGCGGGCCAGCGCGATCGCCAGCAGCACGGCACCCGCGAGACCGAAGCGGACCAGTAACAGCCCTTCGACCGACACACCGGCGTCGTACGACAGCTTGCCGAACACGGCCATCGCCCCGAACCCGGCGGCGGAGAGAAGACAGAAGAGGGCGCCCACGGCATCGATGGTCAGGCCAATCGATTGTTCACGTCCATCGCGGCTTCATGGACAGCATCGTGTAGCTATTCTGAACGGATGCTGGACCTGCATCGCCTCCGACTCCTGCGGGAAGTCCACGGCCGCGGCACCGTGCACGGAGCGGCCCGCGCCCTCGGGTACACGCCCAGTGCCATCTCGCAGCAGCTGTCCGTGCTGGAGCGGGAGGCAGGGACTCCGCTGCTCGAACGCATCGGGCGCAACCTCCGGTTGACCGCGGCCGGTCAGGTCCTGGTCCGGCATGCGTCGTCGCTGCTCGAGGGCGTGGAGGCGGCAGAGGCGGAGTTGGCTGCGGTCGCGGCGGGCCGGGTGGCCGGGGTTGTTCGGGTCGCGTCCTTCCAGTCCGCGTTCCTGCGCATCGTGGCTCCGGCGGTGCGGGCCTTGGCTGCTAGCCACCGTGAGATCCGGATCGAGGCCGCTGAGACCGAGGTGGAGCAGGCCGCGCCGGCGCTCAGGCTGCAGCAGTTGGACGTGGTGGTCGGCGACGAGTACGACGGTCAGCCGCGGGCCGTGCATGCCGACTTGGTTCGCGAGCGTTTGCTGCGCGAAAAGATCCGCGTCGTGCTGCCCGAAGATCATCCCGAGGCTGCCGCCGACCGAGTGTCGATCGCGCGCCTGGCCGACGTTCCGTGGGCGTCCTGCCAACCCGGCACGGGCCATCGCGAGATGCAGGTGCGGGTCTGCCGGGAGCTCGGCGGGTTCGAACCGGATCTGCGCTACAGCTCGGACGACTTCCTGATCCTGCTCGAGTTGGTGCGTACGACGGGTGCTGGCGCGCTCCTGCCGGACCTGGTCCTCGGCCACGGCGCGCCACCAGGAGTCGCGGTCAAGCTTCCGGCTGAGGGCTCGGTCGGCCGTGAGGTCTTCCTGCTGACGCGACGTACCCAGACGCCGGCGGTCGCCGCCGTCGCGGACGCACTCCGCGCAGCTGCCGGCGAAAGCCTTTAGATCCAAGCCAGGCTGGCGACGGTGTCGGTTGTCGGCTTGTACTCGCAGGCCGCGACACCCTGGTAGCCCGCGGCCTTCAACGCATCCAACGTCTCGTCGATCGGCAGCGAACCTGATCCCGGCTCCCCGCGCCCCGGACTGTCCGCCAGCTGTACGTGCGCGACGCCGACCGTTGATGCGGTCGCGAGGAGATCGACCCCGTTGCTGCCCAGGTGGAACGTGTCGAACAGCATCGACAGATTGTCGACATCCTGCAATCGACCATCGAGCAGAGCGAGTACGTCGTCCGCGGTGCACAACGGATAGCGGCCGTTCAACCCCTTGGTGAGTGGCTCGATGAGCACCGTCCCGCCGATCTCGGCCACGCCCGACGCCGCCGACCGGATCGCGTCCTCCGCAGTCGCGGCCTGCTCCGAGGGCAACCAGCGATCGTCGAGCTGACCGTAGAGCAGGTTGAACAACCGGCACCCCGTCCGTTCCGCGATCGCCACGACGGCTCGGACGTTGGCCGCGAGCTGATCCTGCCGATCGGGATGCGAGGCGACGCCGCGTTCCCCGCCAGGGATGTCGCCGCCGTAGAAGTTCAACGCACCCAGCGACACTCCGGCGGACTCGACCATCCGCACAAAGTCGTCGATCTCGGCCGCGGACGGATCGGGTACGGCGAACGGCCACCAGGACTCGACGACGCGGAATCCGGCCTGCGCGGAAGCGGCGTACCGGTCCGGATAGGGCAGCTCCGTGAACAGCATCGAGACGTTCGCGCTCAACTCGTGACCCCGGTACTCCATGGCGAAAGGCTAACACCAGCTCTTGCCAGTCGTGCACTCTTGTCTGACAATCTTAGAACCCGACCACTCCGGAGGCGCGATGCACACCGAGCCCGAGCAGCAGGCCCCAGCCGCCGATTCCGATCCGGACTGGCCGTTGGCGGCCACGCGGTGGGCCCAGATCACGTTGGCCGAGGACGATCCCGCGCACTTCGACGCGGACTTCTGGTTGCAGTTGATGCGCGACAGCAAGTCGAACGCGACCTGCATCAGCGCCGGCGGGTACGTCGCCTACTACCCGACGCGGCTCGAGTACCACCACCGCAGCAAGTACCTCGGCGACACCGACCCGTTCGGCGCCCTGGTCGAGGGCGCCCGCAGCCTCGGCATGAGCGTGATGGCGCGCGTCGACCCGCACGCGATCCACGCCGACGCCGCCGAGGCCCATCCGGAGTGGCTCGCCCGCGATCGCGACGGCAACCCGATCGAGCACTGGGCCTATCCCGGCATCTGGCTGACCTGCGCGTTCACGTCGTACCACCGCGACTTCATCACCGAGGTGATCCGCGAGATCGTCCGCGACTACGGCGTCGACGCGGTCTTCGCGAACCGGTGGGAGGGGTACTACGGCATCTCCTACAGCGAGGCCGCCCGCAAGTCGTTCCGCGACGAGACCGGACTAGAGTTGCCCGCCGCCGAGTACGCCGAGGGCTGGCCGGAGTACGTCGACTGGCGCCACCGGCGACTCGGTGAACTCGTGGGCATCTGGGACCAGGCGGTTCGCGATCTCCGCCCGCATGCACGCTTCGTCCCGAACCTGGGTGCACTCGCCGCGCGCGACCTGGCCCGCGATCTGGCCGAACCACTCGCGCCGCTGTTCATCATCGACAAACAAGGCCGGCACGGGATCGAGGCGCCCTGGGCCGCGGGCCGCAACGGCAAGCGCAACCGCGGCGTCTTCCCGGATCGTCCGGTTCGCCTGATCACCTCGGTCGGCCCGGAGCACCAGTACCGCTGGAAGGACTCGGTCGCACCGGGCGAAGAGGTGAAGACCTGGATCGTCGACGGGTTCGCCCACGGCGCGCTGCCCTGGTTCACCAAGTTCAACGCGAGCGTGCCGGACCACCGCTGGGTGCAGCCGATTGTCGACGCCTTCAACCTGCACGCGACCGTCGAGCCGGTACTGCGCGACCTGCGCATCACCGCCGAGGTGGCCCTGCTCGACCCGACCCGCACGGGCCAACTCCACGCCGGCGATCACGATCACGAGGACGGCTTCTACCAGGCGCTGGTCGAGGCGCGCGTCCCGTTCGAGTTCGTCTCCGACCAACTCCTGTCCGCCGAACGGCTCAGCCCGTTCAAGCTCGTCGTCCTCGCCAACGCCGAGCAACTCAGCGACGACCAGTGCGCAGTGCTGCGTGAGTACGTCGCCCAGGGCGGTTCAATCGTCGCGTCGTACCAGAGCTCCTTGTACGACGAGCATGGGAAAGCGCGGGAGGACTTCGGACTTGGCGACGTGCTGGGTGTCCGGTTGAGCGAGTCGAGTCGTGCGGTGAAGAACAACTACATCGCGCTGATGGACGAGCATCCACTGAACGCGGGCTTCGAGGGAACGACCCGCATCATTGGTGGCACCAACATCCTGGGCGTCGAGGCGACCGGGGTCGTTCCGTGGAGGTTCATTCCCGACTTTCCCGATCTGCCGATGGAGGAGGTGTACCCGCGGGAAGCGCCGGACCGGCCCGCGGCGATCTGCACCGAGAACGCGAACGGCGGCCGGACCGTCTACTTCCCGTTCAACCTCGGCGCGATCTTCTGGGAGGCGCTCCAATCCGACCACGGCCGGCTGATCGCGAACGCCGTCGGCTGGGCGCTCGGCAAGGCGCCGGAGGTGACCGTCGAGGGCGCAGGCCTGGTCGACGTCGCGGTCCATCGCGGTGACACCGGCGTGGCCGTTGCCTTGGTCAACCTGACGAACCCGATGGCGATGCGCGGCCCGATCCGCGAGACCCTCCCGCTACCGCCCCAGCGTGTGTCGATCGCCGTACCGGATCGGCCGGTGAAGGTGCGCCTGCTGGTCGCTGGCGTGGATGTCGAGCCGACGGTCGTGGACGGTCGCGCGGAGATCGTGATCCCGACCGCGGGCCTGCTGGAGGTCGTGCACGTGGATTGGGGCGACGCATGAGGATCGGGTTCATCGGGCTCGGCGTGATGGGTCGTCCGATGGTCGACAATCTGATTGCTGCTGGCCACGAGCTGTTCGTCCACCGCGGCCGGACCGATGTCGGGGCGCAGGTGTGCGGGTCAGGCCAGGAAGTCGCGGAGCGGTCCGACATCGTGATCCTGATGGTCCCGGACACGCCGGATGTCGAGTCCGCGCTCTTCGCGCCGGCCGGGGTCGCCGCGGGACTGCAGGAGGGCTCGCTGGTGATCGACATGAGTTCGATCTCGCCGACCGCGACCGTCGGGTTCGCGGCGCGGATCGAAGAACTGGGCTGCGCCTACCTCGACGCACCGGTCTCAGGTGGGGAGGTCGGTGCGCGGGACGCGACGCTGACGATCATGGTCGGCGGGCGGCCGGAGGTGTTCGAGCGAGCCCGCCCGATCTTCGCGACGCTCGGCAAGAACATCACGTTGATCGGCGGCTCCGGCGCCGGCCAGACCGCGAAGGTCGCGAACCAGATCGTCGTCGCTCTGACCATCGAGGCCGTGGCCGAGGCGCTGCTGTTCGCCCAGGCCGCCGGAGCGGATCCGGCCGTCGTCCGCGAGGCCTTGATGGGCGGCTTCGCGAGCTCCCGGATCCTCGAGTTGCACGGCGAGCGGATGGTGAAGCAGACCTTCGAGCCGGGGTTCCGGATCCGCTTGCACCGCAAGGATCTCGGCCTCGCCGTCCAGGCCGCCGCCGAGCTCGACCTGGCCCTGCCCAACACCGCCGCGGCCCAGCAGTTGATGAACGCCGCCATCGCGGACGGCGACGGCGACCTCGACCACTCCGCGCTCTACCGCACGCTGCGCCGGGGGTCGACATGAGGCTGTGGTGGCACGACCCGTTCCGGATGTTCCAGACCAACTTGCGCGAGATCGACGCCGGGCTGGACGTGGAGAAGGTACTCGACTATCTGGAGGAGTTCGGCGCCAACACCTGGCTGCTGAGCGTCGGCGGGATCCTGTCGAACTACCCGACCGACCTCGACTTCCAGACCCGCAACCCGCACCTGGCCGAGCGTCCGTCCGGCGACCTGGTCGGCGACGCCGTGAAGGCGGCCGCGCGCCGCGGGATCCGGGTGATGGGCCGGATGGACTTCTCCAAGATCGACCACCGCCGGGCCGAGGCCCACCCGGACTGGTGTTTCGTCGGACCGCAGGGCGCGCGCCAGGTCTACAACGGCCTGACCAGCGTCTGCCCGAGCGGCGACTACTACCAGGTGAAGCTGTTCGAGGTCCTCGACGAGCTCCTCGATCGTTACCCGCTCGACGGTTTCTTCTGCAACTGGATGTCGTTCAACGAGGTCGACTACAGCCGCGTGTACCACGGCGTCTGCCACTGCGTGTCCTGCCAGGAGCGGTACGACGCGCCGCTGCCGGACGGCCGGGATTCACCAGGCTACGAGAACTGGCGACTGTTCTCGGCAGCAGTGCTCGCCGACCTGACACAGCGGATCCGGGATCACCTCGCGGCACGCCGGCCCGAGGCGCCGCTCGTGCTCGGTGACCAGGCCGACATCGTGTTCCACGAGGCGAACAACGCCGTCGGCCGTCGCCTGTGGCACCACCGCACCAGTGAGGCCGTGAGTGCCGCGAAGACCTACCGCCCGACGGTCCCGGTGCTGACGAACTCGGTCGGATTCGTGGACATGCCGTACCGGATGGCGAGCGAGGACCCTCATCACTTCGCGCAGTATTTGCTCCAGGCAATCGCTCGTGGCGCGAATCCGTCGACGTACATCATGGGGACGCCGTCGGACAATCCGTATGCGTGCCTGCAGGTCGCGGGGGAGCTGACCAGGTTCCATCGCGATCACCAGGACGTCTATCGGGACCTCGTGCCGGCCGCCGAGACCTTGCTGGTCAGGCCGAGGGAAGGCTCGACGTCCGAGTTCCAGGGACTCTACCTGTCGTTGCTCCAGCGTCACGTGCCGTTCGATGTGTTGCCGGAGGAGCGGCTCCTCGATGCCGACCTGAGCCGTTATCGGGTGGTGGTCCTTCCGGATCTCGGACCCATTGATCTCGGGAGCTACGTCGGCGGGATCGTCGCCACGGGCGCCACTCAGGTGGCGCGGCTGCCGGTGAGGCGGTTGGCGAGCTACGAGACCGAAGCAGCTACACGGGGGTTGCATCTCCAGGGCGGGGTGCCGGTGTTCGGTGCGTTTCAGGTCGTGGAGCCGCCAACTGGTGCTGAGGTCGGTTTGCTTGCGCTGTCCAGGGCGCCGTACGGGCCGCCGGAGAAGTGTCATGGGCAGGTGCAGCTCGAGCATCCGGGAGTCCTGAAGCGTGGCAACACCGTGTTGTTCCCTTGGACCATCGGGCGTTCGTACCGGGAGGTCGGGCTGGGTGTGCACCGGGATCTCTTTGTCGACGAGGTGATCGGGACCGGAGGGCCGTCAATGGCGACGGACCTGCCGGAGCAGATCGAGATCGTGGTCGGCCGGTCCGCGGCCGGGACGGTCGTGCATCTGCTGAACAGATCGGGGGATACCGACCAGCGGTTCGCTCCACCCGTCCCCGTCGGTCCGGCGCGGCTGCGGCTGCCGGACGGCGTGCGGGAAGTCGAAGCGCTGCGGTCCGGTGAACACCTGCCGGTGACCGACGGCTGGGTGCGAGTACCGGAGATCGGGTTGTTCGAAGTTCTGGTCTGTGTGTGAGGAGAGCGAGATGGATCGTCGAGGATTTCTCAAGCTGTCACTGGCCACAGGACTCTCGGCGGCTGCGGTGGCCGGGTGTAGTGGGAGTGGCGGTGGGCCGTCAGGTGATGGCGGGAACGTGACGCTGCGCTATGCGTGGTGGGGCAACAACATCCGGCAGCAGAACTACACCAAGGCGCTGAAGCAGTTCAGTACGGCGAACCCGTCGATCGCGATCGAGCCGGAGTTCGCGGAGTACACCGCGTTCCAGGAGCGGATGACGACCCAGATCGCGGCGCGCGACGTACCGGACATCTTCTGGATCGCGTCGCCGCAGGTGATGACCTACCACAAGAGCAAGTTGTACCGGAAGCTGGACGACATCCCGACGCTGAACTGGGGTGACTACAGCAAGGAGGACCAGGAGACGTTCAAGCTGGCCGGCGAGCTGAACACGTTGCCGTTCGCGATCTTCACGCCGGTGATCCGCTACAACGAGACCGTCACCAAGGCCGACGGGGTGACGATCCCGGCCGAGGGAGCGGGCTGGACCTGGGACAGCCTCGCTGAGCTGCTGGTTGCCTACAGCAAGAACAACCCCGGCCAGCGGAAAGGTACGCCGTACGCACCGGACCACGACCTGACGTTCGAGGCGTGGCTGCGGCAGCGAGGCGAGCAGCTGTGGACCCAGGACGGTCAGGCCGGGTTCACCGTCGACGGCCTGGCGAGCTGGCTCGACTGGTGGGAGAAGCTGCGCAAGGCCGGCGGCGCGCTGTCGCTCAGCGAGCAGGAGGGGATGGGCCCGGACTGGGCCCAGGTGGGGAAGAAGGTCCTGGTGAACTTCGGCAACTCCAACCACATCATCGACGACGCGAAGATGTTCCCGAAGGAGAAGTTCCGGCTGCGTGCGGCGCCGATCGCGCCGACCGCGGAGGCGGGTCACAAGTACCTGTACTTCCCGCGGATGGCGATCTACCAGCGGATCGACGACGGCAACCTCGAGGCGGCCGGCAAGGTGCTCGACTACAACGCGAACAACCCCGAGATGCTGAAGACCGTCCGCCTGACCATGGGCGCACCGACGAATCCGAAGGTGGCCGAGCAGGCGAAGGCGTTCGCGAGCCCGGACGAGAAGGAGATGCTGGCCGTCGTCGAGAAGGAGCGGGCCGCCGAGCGCAAGCCGCGCTACGAGGCACCGCCCGGATCGAGCACCTGGCGTACGACGATGACACGGATCTGCGAGGAGATCGCGCTCGGCAAGACGAGTGTCCCGGACGGCGCGAAGAAGTTGCTCGATGACGTGAACGCCGGGATCAAGCGGGCCGCATGAGGTCACGGTCGGCGTTCCACCTCAACCGTCAGGGGAGGGCAGCGCACGTCTTCTTGATCCCCTGGCAGCTGGGCTTCCTGCTGATCACCGCGGTGCCGCTGTTCGCGTCGCTCTATCTGGCGTTCACGAACTACGACATCCTCAACCCGCCGGAGTGGACCGGGCTGGAGAACTTCCAGCGGATGATCCACGACGACCAGTTCTGGGCGTCGGTGAAGGTGACCCTGATCTACGTCGTGGTGTCGGTGCCGCTGCAACTCGGCTTCGCGTTGCTGCTGGCACTGATCCTCGACCGCGGGCTGAGCGGACTCGCGTTCTACCGCAGCGCGTTCTACCTGCCGTCGCTGCTGGGGTCTTCGGTGGCCATCGCGATTCTGTGGCGGGAGATCTTCGGCGACGACGGCCTGATCAACAAGGGTCTCGCACTGATCGGGATCCACGGCGAGAGCTGGTTGCAGAACCCTCGCACTGCGCTGGCGACTCTGATCGTGTTGAACGTCTGGACGTTCGGGTCGCCGATGGTGATCTTCCTGGCGGGTCTGCGGCAGATCCCCGACGAGCTGTACGAGGCGGCGAAGGTCGACGGCGCCGGAGTGTGGCGGCAGTTCACCCACGTGACGGTGCCGCTGCTCACGCCGATCATCTTCTTCAACCTGATCCTGCAGACGATCGGTGCGTTCCAGACCTTCACCCAGGCGCACATCATCAGCGGCGGCACTGGCGGGCCGGCGAACTCGACGCTGTTCTACACGCTGTACGTGTACCAGCAGGGTTTCGTTGCCTTCGACATGGGCTACGCGTCCGCGCTCGCCTGGGTGCTGATGGTGGCGATCGCCGTGGTCACCGCACTGCACTTCCTGGTCTCGAAGTACTGGGTCTTCTACGGAGACAGCTGATGGCGACTCTGACCGCAGGTGAGGTGATCAGCAGCCCGGCGCCGGTCCGGCAGGGCCGGTTCCGGTCGGTCCTGAAGCACACCGGGCTGCTGGTCTTCGTGGCGTTCATGATCTATCCGCTGGTGTGGATGGTGGTGAGCGCGTTCAAACCGCCCGAGCAGATCCTGACCGAGCCGGGCATCATCCCGTCCGACCTGACGTTCGAGAACTTCAAGGAAGGCTGGCATGCGCTGAACCGGCCGTTCTCGGTGTTCTTCGTCAACTCGCTGATCGTCACCCTCGGGTCGATCGCCGGCAACCTGTTCTCCTGCTCGTTGACGGCGTACGCGCTGGCCCGGCTGCAGTTCCGGATGCGGAGGGTGTACTTCGCGATCACGCTGGCCTCGGTGATGCTGCCGTTCCACGTGCTGGTGATCCCGCAGTACATCTTCTTCTCCCAGCTCGACCTGGTGAACACCTACTGGCCGCTGCTGATCCCGAAGTTCCTGGCCACCGACGCGTTCTTCGTCTTCCTGATGGTGCAGTTCATCCGGACCCTGCCGCGCGAGCTCGACCGGGCCGCCTGGATCGACGGTGCCGGCCCGTTCCTGACCTTCTGGTACGTCGTCCTGCCGCTGATGCGACCGGCGTTGGTGACCACCACGATCTTCACGTTCATCTGGACGTGGAACGATTTCTTCGTACCGTTGATCTACCTGACCAGGACGCAGGTGTTCACCGTGCCGGTGGCGCTGAACTCCATGGTCGATTCCGAGACCCAGAGTGGGGTGGGCATGCTGTTCGCGATGTCGTTGCTGTCACTGGTTCCGATCCTGATCTTCTTCGCGGTCGCGCAGAAGTACCTGATCCGCGGGATCGCCACCACGGGGCTGAAGTGATGAGGATCGTTGTAGTGGGCAAAGAGTCGCCGGCGTACGTCGAGGCGGCCGCCGGCGCCGAGCTGCGTTTCGTCGACTCCCTCGACGATGCGTCGGACCTGTTCGGTGAGATGGAGGCCGTGATCGGCCGGGTGCCGCCGCATGTGCTGGCGAAGGCGCCGAAGCTGCGGTGGGTGCACAGTCCGTCAGCCGGTGTCGACGCCGACCTGACGCCGGAGATGCTGGCGTCGCCGGTGGTGCTGACGTCGAGTGCGGGCAACGGCGGCATCTCACTGGCCGAGCATTCGCTGCTGCTGATGCTCATGCTGAACCGCGACGTACCGCGCTGGATGCGCGCCCAGGCGGAGCATCGCTGGGACCACTTCGTTCACAGCGAGCTGGCCGGACTCACCGTCGGGATCTACGGCCTCGGCAACTCCGGCCTCGACCTGGCGTTGAAGGCCAAGGCCTTCCACATGCGCGTCCTCGGCGTACGTCGGCGCCCGGAGCAACCATCGCCCAACGTCGACGAGCTGTGCTCACTCGACCAGCTGCTGGCCGAGTCGGACTTCGTCGTGGTCACCGCGCCACGGACGCCCGCGACGGCAGGGGTGTTCGATCGGGACGCGTTCGCGCGGATGAAGTCGTCGGCGTACTTCATCTGCATCTCCCGCGGGGGGATCGCGGACGACGACGCCCTGCTGGAGGCGTTGCGGACCGGACAGATCGCGGGAGCCGGGCTGGACGCGCACGGCGTGGAACCGCTGCCGCCGGAGAGCCCGTTCTGGTCGTTGCCCAACGTCATCGTCACGCCACACAACGGAGCCACCAGCACCGGTACGAGGCGCCGCAGCCAGGAGATCGTGGCCGAGAATCTGCGTCGTTTCGTGAGTGGCGAACCGCTGCACAACGTCGTCGACAAGTCCGCCGGATATTAGTGCCACGCCCGTACACTTGCCTGACCAGTTGGATTCCACAGGGGGTGCAGTGAGTACCGAAGCGCGCCTGGAGCTCGGGCCGTCCTCGCTGACCGATGCGCTGTACGAGTCGGTTCGCAAGCGGATCGTGAACGGCGAGATCCCGCAGGGTGAGAAGCTCACCGAGGTCCGGCTCGCAGGCGAGTACAACGTGGCCCGGCCGACCGCGAAGGCGGCGCTGGAGCGACTCACCGCACTCGGCCTGCTCCGGCGTACGGCGCACAAGACGGCTGTCGTCCCGGTGCTCGACCAGGCCGAGATCCGGGACCTGTTCTTCAGCCGGATGACGATCGAGAAGGCGGCGGTGTCCGCGCTGGCCGCGACCGGCGAGGTGCCGGCCGACGCGGCCCGTGCGCAAGTGGCGATCGAGTACGCCGCTCGCGACCGTCTGTTCGAGAATCAGGTCGAGGCGGACATCGCGTTCCACACGGCTCTGGTCGCCGCGGTCGGGAGCCGGCGGCTGTCCCGGATGCACGAGCTGATCATCGGCGAGGTGCACCTGACGATGGGCCAGTACCAGGCCCACCGGAAGGCTGCGCCGACCACTGTGGCCGAGGAGCATGCCGCCATCCTCAAGGCGATCGAGGACGGGAATCCCGATGCCGCCGCCGAGCATCTCGCCTACCATCTCGAACAGGCCCAGGGCCGGCTGCTCACCACGCTGCAGCAGGCGTCAGACGAGGTCGTGCCGCAGTAGGACGGTGCGTCCGTCGAACGCGCGGGTCTCGGCCAGGCGCAGCGTGCGGCGGCCGGTCGGCTGGTAGACGGGCTTGCCGCCACCAAGGATCACCGGGTGCACGATCACGTGGTACTCGTCGAGCAGCCCGAGCTCGGTCAACGCGGCGGCGACGGTCGCGCTGCCGGTGAGCAGGATGTCCTTGCCCGGCGCGTCCTTGATCGCCCTGATCTCCTCGGCGGTCCGGACGATCCGGGTGTCCCAGTCCGCGTTCTCCAGGGTGGTCGACAGCACGACCTTCGGCGTCGTACGCCAGACCGGCGCGAACGCGACCGCGTGCTCGTCCGGGTTCATCGTCTCGGCGTTCGGCCAGTACGACGACATGAGCTCCCAGACCTTCCGTCCGTACAGGAAGGTGTCGGCCCGGTCCGTCAGCCCCATCGAGTACTCGCCCAGCTCCGGACCGAGCTCGGCCCAGTCGAACTCGCCGTTCGGTCCCTCGATGAACCCGTCCAGCGACTGGTGCACGTAGTACATGATCTTCCGCATGATGTCCTCCAGATGGTCTCTGCTTGTACCGTCTGGTCGGACCTGGCCGGTGGGCCTTGACATCGGATTCCAGGCATTGACGAAAGTCGGCGGGGGAGGCAGGCTCGGGGTCGAACGGGCGGGTCTGGGGGAGGACCGGCTGCTCGTCGGGGGTTCAGACGCTCTCTGGGGTGAGGTTTCGCGCAACGCTCGACGGTGACGACCGGTCTGTGCGGCGCCGTGCTGTTCACGCGCGCCGCTCCGCGACACAGCGACGACGGGCCGGGGAGCCGACATGGGCACGATCGACAACTTGAGGGAACGCACCCGCGGGCAGATCTTCACCGAAGGCGACGAGGGGTACGACGAGGGGCGCCGGGTTCGCAACGGCATGCACGACAAGCATCCGCGGGTCATCGTGCGGTGTGAGAACGCCGGCGACGTGATGGCCGCGATCGACTTCGCGCGAACGAACGAACTCGACCTTGCGGTCCGGGGCGGAGGGCACAGCGTCCCCGGCTTCGGCACGGTCGACGACGGTGTGGTCATCGACCTCAGCGCCATGCGCGGGGTGCGGGTGGACCCGGCGACCCGGACGGCGCGGGCAGGCGGCGGCGCCACCTGGGGTGATCTCAACGACGCGACGCACGCCTTCGGGCTCGCGGTCACCGGCGGCGTCGTGTCGACGACCGGTATCGGCGGACTGACCCTCGGCGGTGGAATCGGGTACCTCGCCCGCGGACTCGGGCTGTCCTGCGACAACCTGATCTCGGCGGACGTGGTGACCGCGGACGGGCAGTTCGTGGTCGCCAGTGAGAAGGACCACGAGGATCTCTTCTGGGCGTTGCGCGGCGGTGGCGGAAACTTCGGCGTGGTCACCGCGCTGGAGTACCGGTTGGCTCCGGTGTCGATGATCTACGGCGGCCCGATGTTCTTCGAGCTGTCGGACGCGACAGCGGTCGTGGCGGGATTCCGCGACATGATCGGGGACGCACCAGAGCAGCTCGGCGGGTTCCCGGGCTTCCAGATCGCCCCGCCGCTGCCGTTCATTCCCGAGGATCGGCACGGCGACCACTTCGCACTGATCGTGGGGTGCTGGGCCGGCGATCCGGACCGTGGCGAGGAGGAGATCTCGCGGTTCCGGGAGTTCGCGCCGGTGGTTGCCGAACACGTCGGGCCGATGCCGTACCCGGCGCTGAACAGCGCTTTCGACGCGCTCTACCCGATGGGACTACAGCACTACTGGAAGGCGAGCTTCGTCCGCGAGCTGACCGACGAGGCGATCCAAACGCACCTGCGGCACGCACCCAGTCTGCCGTCGGTGCACTCGACCGTGCACATCTACCCGATCGACGGGGCCGTGCACCGGGTGACCCCGGACGGCACCGCCTTCGCCTACCGGGACGCCAACTTCGCGACGGTGATCGCGGGGATGTGGCCGGACGCGGCGGACAACGAGGCGAACATCGACTGGGTGCGGTCGTACTACGACGACATCGCGCCGCACTCCGAGCCGGGCGGCTACATCAACTTCATGGCCGACGACGACCAGGGGCGGATCCGCGACAACTACAAGCAGAACTACGACCGGCTGGTCGAGGTCAAGCGTAAGTACGACCCGGGCAACCTGTTCCATCTGAACCAGAACATCGTGCCCTAGGCAACGAACGGCCGGCGCCGTACGACGGTTCGTCGTACGGCGCCGGCCGGTTCGGCTCAGAGGGTGAGCAGCCGCTGGAAGAAGGCGCGGTACTTCTGCAGCGCCGAGCGCAGGTCCTCGGTCGACGGCTCGCCGTCGGACCACTGCTTCTCCAGGCCCTGGTGCTGGCGTTCGAAGGACTCCGACAGGCGCTTGAGTACGTCGTCGACGAGGTTGTCCGCCTCGCTCACCGCATTGCGCGGATCGTCGACGAAGCCCTGCTGGATGACCTCCCACCGGCTTCGGTAGTCCACCATCAGGTCCGAGGCCAGCAACGGCTCGTCGGTCGCCGGCGCGTCCACGGCCTGCTCACGGGTCGCCGACGTACGCCCGTCGCCGCTCATCAGCCGGTCGTCGGTCGTGTCGTCCATCAGCCGGTCGTCGGTGGTGTCGTCCATCAGGCGGTCGTCCGTCGTGCCGTCCGCCCGGTGATCGTCGGTCATGTCGTCGGTGCGGCGATCGTCGACGGGCTTGGCGTTCATCAGCCGGTCGTCATCGGTCGTCCCGATCAGGCGATCGTCCTCGGTCGGCTCGTTCATGCGGCGGTCGTCGTGCATGGTCATGCTTGCTCCTTGGCATCGGTCGGTTGCACGCGCCGGCGTGCGGTCACGTCGTCGCTGTCGGCCAGCAGGGCCTCTACCAGCGAGCGGTAGGCGGTGACGGCCTGGCGGAGTTGCTCCGTGTCGGCCTCGCCGCGCTCCTGCGCGACGGCGATCCGGTGGGCGTCGCGGTAGTGCGCCGCGACCTCCGGATGCTCCACCGAGATGTCGTTCACGCGCTGGTCGAACTCGTCGACCGGGTAGCCGGACTCGCGCATCATCCGCAGTACCAGCTGGTCGGCGTCGGACACCGCGGCCGCCGGCTGGTCGACGAAGCTCTGCTGAACCTGCGCCCACTCGACCCGGTAGGCCTCGGCGGACTCATGGCTCAGCGGCGTGATGTCGAGCTGCGAGACCCGGCGTTCACGCCCACGCAGTTCACGTTCGGCGCTGCGCCGATCGCCCGTTTCCTCCACACTGCGCTCGTACTCCGGTCCGAACCGCTCACGCAGTTCGCCGGAGCGTCTGCGCTGGTAGGCGAAGAACAGCGCGGCCGCCGCGAGCAGAACAACGACGATCACGACGATAGTCAGGACGGTACCCATCAGACCTCCAGTCCGATTCGACTGTGCGGACCTGCGATCTGGCGAAACCGATCGCGAGGACCTGCGGCAGGCGGTCCCCAGCGCCGCCTCACATCCCCGAAGCCGGACCGGTACCCACGAAATGCGCGCACAAGCATCCAGCCGGCCACCGTTGGCAGGTGAGCCGGCTGGATGCGAGTGGAGCGGTCAGGCCTTCGGAGCCAGCTTGTGCACGACGATGCCGGACTTGAAGGTGGTGGTGCCGAGCAGGTCGAGGTGGGTGATGTCCACGCCCTGACCCTGGAACATGGTCTCGCCGTCGGCCACCACCGGGAAGATCCAGAAGTGGTACTCGTCGACCAGCTTGTTCTCCAGCAGCGTCTTCGAGAAGGAGCCGGTGCCGAACTTGATCAGGTTCCCGCCCTCGGTCTGCTTGAGCCGGGCGACCGCCTCGGCGGCGTCGCCCTCGAGCAGCTGGGCGTTCCAGGTCGTCTCCTTCAGCGTGCGGCTGGCGACGTACTTCGGCATCGCGTTGAAGGCGTCGGTGTACGGGTCGCCGCTGCGCTGCGACCAGGCCTCGGCGAACGCCTCGTAGGTGGCCCGGCCCAGCACCTGGGCGTCGACCCCGTCCATCAGGGCCACCGAGTAGGCGCTGTGCTCGTCGTCCCAGTACGGCGTACTCCAGTTCTGCGGGTTGTCGATCGCGCCGTTCAGGGTCATGAAGGTGGATTCGATCAGCTTCCTCATGGGTCTTTCCCTTTCTTACTGTTGGTAAGGACGCTTCAGGCGCGCGTCCCGGAGCGCTTCGGCCCACCAGACGAGCTGGTCGAGCATGATCTTGGCGCCGGCTTCGTAGCCGGCGGTAGGCCGGGGCCAGCCACCGTCGGCGGTGAACTGTTCCCAGTAGCAGGGCAGGGCGACGGTGTTGCGGATGGTGACGGCCTGGAGCTCAGTGAAGACCTGCCGCAGTTGCGCGGTGGCGCATCGGCCGCCGGACTCCCGGCCGTAGCTGACGATCGCGACCGGCTTGGCGTGCCACTCCTCGTAATACCAGTCCAGTGCGGTCTTCAGCGGTGCCGGAAAGCTGCAGTTGATCTCCGGTGTCACCACCGCGAACGCATCCGCGGCGGCCAGTCTCGGTGCGAGTACGGCGACCTCCGCCGGCGTCTCGTCGTCGGTGTCGGGCAGTGTCGCCGGCAGAGCGGCGGTGGCCAGGTCGACCAGGTCGACCTCGAACTGCTTGGCCGCCTGCCGGGCCAGCCAGTGTGCGACGGTCGGTCCGAACCGGCCGTTGCGGGTGCTGCCGATGATCACTGCCAGTCGCATTGTCCTGCCTCCTTTCCGGTGCTCCAGACTCTGCCGGATCCCGTTTACGGTTTCTTTCCGGTCACTGCCGGCCGGGGCGGAAAGATAGGGTGCGGCCATGCGCTTCGGGGTGCTCGGACCGGTCACCGCCTGGACGGACGCGGGGGAGCCCGTCACCATCCCAGGCCTGAAGGTGCGCGCCCTGCTGGCGGACCTCCTCGTCCACGAGGGCCGACCGGTCCCGGCGGACCGGCTGATCGACGACCTGTGGGGCTCGGACCTGCCCGGCAACCCGTCCGGCACGCTGTCCGCCAAGGTGTCGCAGCTCCGCCGTGCCTTCGAGGACGCGGAGCCCGGCAGCCGGGTCCTGGTCAAGTCCGGTCCGGCCGGCTACTCGCTCACCGTCGGCAGCTCGTCGTACGACGCCTTGACGTTCGCGGAGCGGGTCGACGCCGGCCGACTCGACGAGGCGCTCGCCCTCTGGCGTGGTCCGGCGTACGCCGACTTTGCCGACGAGGCATTCGTGGAGACGGCTGTCGCGCGGCTCACCGAGCAGCGGTTGGCTGCGCTCGAACGTGCTGACGTGCCGGTGAGTGAGCTGTCCGTGCTGGTTGCGGAGCATCCGCTGCGTGAGGGGTTGCGGGCCGCGCACATGCGGGCGCTGTATCGGGCCGGGCGCCAGAGTGAGGCGTTGGAGAGCTACGAGCACCTGAGGCAGCTGCTGTTGGACGAGCTGGGGCTGGACCCGAGTCCTGAGCTGGTGGCTCTGCAGCAGTCGATCCTGACGCAGGACCTGCCGAACGCGCGGACCAACCTTCCGGCGCAGCTGACCGAGCTCGTCGGGCGTTCGGAGGCGTTGGCGGAGGTGAGCTCGGCCCTCCAGTCTTCACGGCTGGCGACGCTGACCGGGCCCGGAGGAGTCGGCAAGACACGGTTGGCTCTGGCGGCTGCTGCGTCGGTCGCGGAGCGCTTCCCGGATGGGGTCCTACTGGTTGAGCTGGCGGCTGTGACGCCTGCTGCTCGCTCGGTGCGGAACGCACTGACGGACGCGGTGCAAGCGGCCCTGGATCTGCGGGACAGCGCCGGTCCTGCCGACGCTGTGGTTGAGCGGCTGGCGGCTGTCATGGGGACGCGGCTCCTGGTGCTGGACAACTGCGAGCAGGTCGTTGCGGAGGTCGCTGAGCTCGCTGACCGGCTGCTGGCGGCCGCGCCGGGCCTTCGGGTGCTGGCGACCAGCCGTGAGCCGCTCGGTCTGGCCGGTGAGGTGGTCTGGACGGTGCCGCCGCTGGAGGTGCCGTCGCCTGCGCTTGGGTTCGAGGCGGTGGGCGAGTGCAGTGCGGTGCAGTTGTTCGTCACTCGCGCGGCTGCAGCGTCTCGTGACTTCACGTTGTCCGCTGAGACTGTTGCCGACGTGTCTGTGCTGTGCCGGCGGCTGGATGGGATCCCACTGGCGCTGGAGCTCGCTGCGACCCGGGTACGCGCACTCGGGGTCCGTGGGCTGGTGGCGCGGCTGGACGACCGGTTCCGGCTGTTGGCGACCGGGCACCGCGGTGCTGCGCCGCGTCAGCAGACCCTGCTCGCGATGATCGACTGGAGCTGGGAGCTGCTCGATCCGGATGAGCAGTCCGTCCTGCGGCAGCTCGCCGTACACGCTGATGGATGTACGGCGGAGGCTGCGGCGGCGGTGTGTGGAGAGGCCGACGTACTGGATGTGTTGATCCGTCTCGTGGACCGGTCGCTCGTCGTACCGGTGCATGGGGTGGAGGGGCCGCGGTACCGGTTGCTGGAGTCGGTGGCGGCGTACTGCGTTGAGAAGCTGCGTGCTGCGGGTGAGCTGGATGGGGTGCGGCAGCGGCACTTGGACTACTACGTGGAGCTGGCCGAGTCTGCTCGTCCGCAGCTGTACGGCGGGGAGCAGAGCCGGTGGTTGCAGTTGCTGGACGAGGACGCCGCGAACATGCGGACCGCACTGGACCGGGCGGTGGCTGTCGGGCGGCTGGATCTGGGTGAGCGGTTGGTGGATGCGCTGGCCTGGTACTGGTTCCTGCGTGGACGGCTGGCCGAGGCTCAGCGGTCCCTGGAGGCGGTGCCGGGTTCTCCGCGGGTTGAGGCCTGGCGGGTCGGGTTCCTGTACCTGCAGGGCGACCCGCGAGCGCCGGGCGAACGGGACCGATGGATTGAGACGGCCGACGCACGTGGACAGTGGTGGATCGCCCACACAGGCAGCGATGTGGGCGACCTGGCGACCCCTCTGGCGTTGCTGGAGCGGTCCTTGAAGAGCTTCGAAGCCGACGGCGACCAGTGGGGTGTGGCCGCCGCGCTGGCGTCCCGGTCCAAGCACTCACACGTGCGATCCGATCTGGCTGCCATGCACGCGGATGCTTCGGAGAGTGCTCGCATCTTCCGGTCGTTGGGGGATCGGTGGGGCATGCTGCAGGCGTTGAGCTGGCTCGGTGCGCGTGCAGAGCGCGCCGGAGACTTCGACGAGGCGGAACGCCTGCAACTCGAAGGCGTTCAGCTGGCCGAGGAGCTCGGGCTCTGGCCGGAGGTCGCCTCGGCCTTGGGCGGTCTCGGCTGGACGTCGATACGGCAAGCACGCTACGACGCCGCCAGGTCGCAAGGTGAGCGCGCTCTGCGGCTCGCGACAGAGCAAGGACAGCGCGCGGCGCAGGCACTGGCCGAGATCGTGCTCGGCTTCGCTGCCCGTCGCAGCGGCGACCTCGACGAGGCCGAGCGGTGGTTGCGGGCGCTGGTCGACGCGGCCCGCCTGCAGAACGAGCCGGTGCTCTACCTGTCGATGGTCCTCGAGGAGCTGGGGTTCCTCCTCGAGCTCCGCGGCGAGTACGCCGAGGCCGTGGAGTCGCACAAGGAGGCCTTCCGGATCTCCGCCGAGTACGACTCGCTCCGCAGCATGTGCTGGGCGCTGGAGGGCATCGCTGCGTGTCTGCCCGACAAGACGGTCGCGGCCAAACTTCTGGGCGCCGCCGCCGCAACGCGGGCCACCGACCCGCAACTGGCGGCCACTGTCGATCTCACGGATCTGGACCGCGCCATCGAGACCGTGCGCTCTGTCTTGGGCGACGCCGCGTACGCGCAGGCGTACGCCTCCGGTGCCGTCCTCACACCACAGGAGGCCTTCCAGCTGCTGTAATCCAGTTTCCCACTAGATGATCTGTGGTTGAGATTATTTGCGCAGCGAAGTAGTTTTGCTGTCGACGAACCATCCCCACAGGCAAGGTGAACCATGGACTACGGCCACGAGCTGGTCTTCGGCACGTTCCTGACCCCCACGGTCGACAATCCCGCGCGGGTGATCGCGCTCGCCCAGCTGACCGAGCAGGTCGGCCTCGATCTGGTCAGCTTCCAGGACCACCCGTACCAGCCGCGTCTGATGGACGCCTGGACCCTGCTGTCCGTCGTCGCCGCGCAGACCCAGCGCGTGAAGGTCACGACGAACGTCGCCAACCTGCCGCTGCGCCACCCGGTCGTCCTGGCCCGCAGCGTCGCCACGCTCGACCTGATCACCGGCGGCCGCGTCGAGCTCGGTCTCGGCGCCGGCGGTTTCCTGGACGCCGTGGCCGCCAACGCCGGCCCGCGCCTGACCACCGGCCAGAGCATCGCCGCGTTGGAGGAGGCCATCGCGATCATGCGCGAGGTCTGGACTCCGACCGGCGGTGGCATCCGGCTGCCCGGCAAGCACTACCCGGTCGCCGGCGCCAAGCGCGGCCCGCAGCCCGCCCACGATGTGGAGATCTGGTTGGGTGCCTACAAGCCGCGCATGCTCGCCGTCACCGGCCGGCTCGCCGACGGCTGGCTTCCGACCAGCGCGTACGCCGGGCCCGACGAACTGGCCGCGATGAACAAGATCATCGACGAGGCCGCGGTGGATGCCGGCCGCGATCCCGCGGCAGTACGGCGTCTGTACAACCTGTCCGGACGGTTCGAGGGGAATGGTGGCTTCCTGCAAGGGCCTGAGGAGGTGTGGATCGACCAGCTCACCGACCTGACGCTGGGCGAGGGGATGAGCACGTACATCCTCGGCTCCGACGACCCCGATGACATCCGCCGCTTCGCCGAGGTGGCCGCCGGCGTCCGCGAGTCCGTCGAAGCCGCACGCTCCACCGGCCGGCGCGTCGAGACGGCAGCTGCTCCGGAGCGGTCTGATGGGTTCACCGTCGTACCGACTCCACCTCCCGCCGTACGACGGAGCGCCGTACAGCTGCTGGACGAGTCGGACCGGCCGACCGGTCCGGCGCTGGATCCGTCCCGGACGTATACGCCGTACCAGCTCTCGTCGGGTCAGCATCTGATCGAGGTGCACGATCATCTGCGGGCCGAGCTGGAGCAGATCCGCGACCTGGTCGAGCAGGTCGCCGCAGGCTCGCTCGGTGTCGGGCAGGCGCGGTCGCACATCAACACGATGACGATGCGGCAGAACAACTGGACCCTCGGCACGTACTGCGAGTCCTACTGCCGGCTCGTCACCACGCATCACTCGATCGAGGACGCTTCACTCTTCCCGCACCTGCGTCGGGCCGACCCTGAGCTCGTGCCGGTCGTGGACCGCTTGCAGGAGGAGCACCTCATCATTCACGACGTCCTCGAGGGCGTCGACAAGGCGCTCGTCGCTCTGGTCGACGGCTCCGGCGACCTCGACGATCTCCGTGCGGCAGTCGATCTCCTGGACGACACGCTGCTCTCGCATCTGTCCTACGAGGAGCGCGAACTGGTCGAGCCGCTGGCACGGCTCGGCGTGATGTGAGGTCGTTACTTCGCCTCGCCGAGCAGTGACGCGAGGATGTCGAGGAGGCGGAGGGTGGGGGCTTCGCCGAGCAGCCGCGCGGCCGAGGTGGCGGGCTCGGCGATCAGCCGGACCTGGAGGAGTTTGAAGTCGCGGATGTTGGCCGGGTTGACCAGATCGCGGTGGACGGCGGACAGGAACTCGGCACCGGCGGCGGCGTTCGTGTACGTCATCCGGATGAAGCTGTCGCTGACGGGATAGAGGAACGGCCGCTTCAGGTGCAGCAGCTTCGACTTCTTCGCCTGGCCGAAGCCACGGTGGCCGGAGAACTTCTCGTCCAGCGCCATCGCCGCCTCGAACAGGTCACTGCCCGGCGCCGCGTCCTCGAGCCGCGCGTCGACCGGGATCGCGGCGAACTCCTTCTCCGCCTCGACCTCCAGCAGCCACGGGATGTCCTGCGCCCGCAGGTCCGCGCCGATCACCATCATCCGCCCCAGGTCCGACAGCGTCACCTGGTTCGGTTCGGCGCCACCGACCAGTGTCATCCCCGGCAGACCGTCGTAGTACCGCAGTACGGCGCCGTTCGTTTCGGCGTACAGCCGTAGCTGGGCGATCGCCTCGTCGACGACGATCTTCCGAGTACCGATGTTCATGAGCCACACCCTCACACTCTTGGTGGCAGACCCGCCAGCGGGCGGACCATATTCCGAACGAATCCTGACTCCGTTTCCGCAGATCGTAGGCGACCCCGCGCTCACCCACACCCCAGGGTCACTTCCCGTGATCCACAGCCGGTAATCATCGGCTCCCCAGAGCCCCCGTCTCCACGGACCCAGGGGGTGGTGAAGAGGAGGAAGAAGAACGTGAGACCGCCCAGCGCGTCCTGTACGGCGGCTTGCCGTCGGGGATGCCGGAGGCGGGGCTCGGGCCGAGTGGTAGACGATCGCGGCCGCGGCCAGGCCACGGGGTCACCAAGACCATGCCGGCCGCCACGGCTGCCTTCATCGTCAGGCACCCGCTGCCTGGGACTTTGGTGTGCGGCTGGGTTTCGCGGCTTCGCGTCGGAGGCCGGCGACGTACTGCGCGCCGTCTGCTGACAGCCGATACAGGTGACGTGCCGGGCGTCCGAGCGGCGGGTCGGCCTCCCAGCGCGCATCAAGCAGCCCTCGGTCGGCGAGCCGGATCAGGATCGGATACACCGTGCCCGCCTTGAGCCCGGTCGCCCGGCACAACTCATACCCATGAACCCACGCGGACGCCTCCTCCGCCAGCGCCCACAACACCGCCAACGTCTGCCCAGAAGGCCGCCGAATCCGCCCCATACCCCTCAACGTCTACCTATATAGACTTAACTGTCAACACCCAACCACCGACGCCCCGATCCGGGCAGCGAGCGCTGGGTCCAACAGGTACGGACGCTCCTCGGGGAGCTCGAATCGGGCTCCGCTCGGAGAGATCTGCGCAAGCTGATGGATGTGGTGCATGGCCGGCGTGACGTCGTCGATGGCGGTGATCCAGTCCCGGACGTAATGATGCACGGCGTCGGGAGACAGGCCGATCTGGATGGAGCGGATGTTGGGCTCGGGTCTCAGGTCGAGAGTCTGCTCCGGGTCCCATTGGATGCGGACGGGAGACGTGGCGAGGGTTGCGCGCCAGGCTTGCTCTGACGCGTCCAGAGGAACGAGGGCTTGATCCAGGTCATTCGGGTGAGGCTGAAGGGTGGGACGAAGGTGCCGGCGACGAGTGCGGGGTCGGCGATTTCGGGTGGGTACGCCTGGTAGACGGCGATAGTGGTGTCGTCGTAGAGCGCGCGGATCTGGCGGTACGGCGCTGGGTCCATGGCTGCCGATCCTATGACTTCGGGGATTGTTGTGGTGGGCAACGGGTTGTAAATGGGTTGAGGGCGGTGGCGGGGGTGCTCATGATTGGGCGCATGACTACGACGACTGTGGGTGTGTTGCTGTTGAACCTGGGGGCCGGATCGGCGGCTCGGGTTCAGCAGCAGGCCGGTCGTTGGGGAGGATCCAGCTTCGGTCAGTCGTGACCGCGGCGTTGGTCGCCGGGCTGTTGGCCGGGTATGGGATCGCCATGCCGGTCGGGCCTGTGGGGACCTATCTCGTGGCGCTGAGTGCGCGGAGTTCGTTGCGGGTCGGGGCTTGTGCCGCGTTGGGGATCGCGTCGGCTGACGGCATCTACGCATTGGTCGCCGCGGCCGCGGGGTCCGCGTTGGCGCCGCTGCTCGTGCCGATCGTGATGCCGTTGCGGTGGGTTTCGCTCGTGGTCCTGCTGGGTCTCGCCGCGATGGGAGCCATCAGGGCGGTACGCCGCTATCGCGCGCACCGGCTGATCGGGATCAGCCAGGAGATGCCGGTTGCCGGGCGTACGGCGTACTTCGGGATGCTCGGGATGACTCTGCTCAGTCCGATGACGGTGATCTACTTCGCCGCTTTGGTCCTCGGCGGATCCGGTTCGCCCGATCCAGCCGTGGTCGAACGCGTCATCTTCGTCCTGGCCGCGTTCGTCGCCTCCGCCACCTGGCAACTCCTACTCGCCTCCGGCGGAGCCCTACTGGGCCGAGCTCTCACCGGCCAGCTCGGCCGCCTACTCACCGCCCTGGCCTCCACCACCCTCATCGCCGCCCTGGCCATCCGTCTGGTCGCGTAACCCGTTTCTACTGCCAGGTTGCGGTGTCTGGGTCGATGTTGTGGCTGCGGGCGTTCGCGTCGATGGATTGGCGGAACCAGGTGGCCAGGCCGGGGTGGAGGCTGTCGTAGTGGGCGGCGTAGCCCGGGTCGGACTCGAACATGCGGCCGAGGCAGACCTGCATCTGCCTGGTGAGGGGGAAGTACGACGCGAACACCTCACGGTGCCGCTCGACCAGTTGGTTCGCTTCCGCGCTGCCGGATGTGACGCCGGCGTCCATCGCATCCGCGAGGCCGCGGTCGAGGTCGGCAATGGCGTCGGCGATGGCCTGCCATTCCTCCGGGCTGCGCGAGGCAGAGCGTTCGGCGTACTGCTGCCATTGGATCGTGTCTCCGTAGCGCTGACGGGCCTGGGCAGGCCAGTCAGGGTTCCACTGGGGGCCGAGGATCGCGGCCTGCTGCTCGGTGGTCAGCAGCAGGCCGCGCTCGTGGGCGTCGATCATCCGCTCCAGTCCGGCGCTGAACTGCTGGAGGCGGTCGATCCGTTCGGCGATCTGGGTCTGCTGTGCGCGCAATGCGCCGGGCACGTCTGCGGTCGAGTCGTCCAAGATGGCCCGAATCCTGTCCAGGCCGAGACCGAGCTCACGGTAGACGACGATGCGCTGTAGGCGTTCGAGATCAGCAGCGGTGTAGAGCCGGTATCCGCCGGCCGTGCGCAGCGACGGTCGCGCCAGGCCGACCTCGTCCCAGTGGTGCAGCGCACGCACCGTCACGCCCAGACGCGTCGAGACCTCACCGACGGTCAGGCCATCGGTCTCAGTGGCATCAGGCATGCTCCTCATTGTCGCCGCGACCGGTGCCCGGCGGGGTGATTCCGACGGCTGCGAGGTCCCGCGCCTCCTGACTGGCCGGATCAAAGGGCTTCGCCGCAGTGAGAACGACCCGTGCGTTCTCGGGGGTGATCACCGTGATGTCGCGCGTGTTCCAGGGCGTATCCCGTGGACCGTCGACCGAGTCCGGGCGCAACGCCCGGCACGCCTCGACCGCGGAATCGACCTGACCCAGCACGCACGCGAAACTGACGCTCATCGCCGCCGCATGCCCCGGCACGCCCTCCGCCGGGACGAGGAGTACGTCCTGGAACGCCCATCGCCGCAGATGCACAACGCTTCCGGGAATGCTGAACAGCTCGATGAACCCGAGCCCACGAACCCAGAAATCCGTCGAGGCCGCCAGGTCGCTCGTGGGGATCGTCACGAACGCGGGCATCGCATAGATGCCACGGAACGGCTCCGGCGGAACCGCATCCGGGCCGGCATCGGGCACGGGACTCATCTCGAACGCGTCGTAGTAGTCACTCATGCCCCCACCCTTCAGCCTCACGCCACGTGAGGGTCAAGTCCGGCGGGCTAGAGGCGGCGTTCGGTGGCTGTGGTCGGGTTGAGGAACAGGAGGATGGGTGGGGCGGTGTTGGGGAGGATGGCCGCGTACGCCTGGAGTTGGGGTGCGTAGTACGCGACCCGGCTGTCCAGGGCCGCGGCCGGGATGGCGTCGGTCTTGTAGTCGACGATCGTGAGGCGCCCGTCATCCTCGCGGTAGATGAGGTCGACGAACCCCTCGAGGATCGTGCCGTCGGGCTGGACCGTGCCGACGTACGACTCGCGCCAGTGCTCGCGGGCGGCCGCGCGCTTCACCACCTCGGACGCCAGCGCCGAGCGCACGAGCGCCGTGACGACGTCGGCGTACTCGAGGACACCTTCGGCGAGGCACTGCGCCGACACCGCGGCCTCGAGCCCGGCGCCGGTGCTCAGGTCAACCACCTGGAGTACGCCGTGAACCGCGCGGCCGATCGCGGTGCCATACCGGCCCTTCGACCACGGCGGCAGCTCGAGATCGCGAGGCGCCTTCGCGGTCCCGGGATCCACCTCGGCCAAGGCGACATCAGGACCGGTGCCCTCCAAACCGGAGGCGCTCTGTGCGGAGCGGGCGCGACTCGCGGCGCGGGCCGCGGAGATGCGGGTGTCCCACTCGGTACGAGCGATTGGCGGGGTGACGTCGGCCGTCGTCCGCGGATCACGCACGACCGGTGCCGGGCTCTCGAACAGCGTCCCGTGCGGAGCCTCGACCCCGCCGGCGGTTGCGAGGAGCTCCGCGTTGCTGGAGTGCTTGCGGTTGCCGGAGCGGTGCAGCGAGACGACGAGGTGGTCGCGGGCACGGGTGGCCGCGACGTACAGCAGCCGGCGGCGTTCGAACCCGTCCATCTGCTCGTCGACCGGCTGGACGAGGTCGAAGTCCTCGGTCTGCACCGACGACTTCAGCTTCACCGCGTAGCCACCATCGGCCGGCCACAGCACCTGCACGCCGCGCTGCCGGTTCGGCGCCGCGGTCATGCCGGACAGGATGACGATCGGGAACTCCAGGCCCTTCGCGGCATGGATCGTCATCACGCGCACCGCGTCCGCGTCGGTCTCGGGCAGGACCGCCTCGGCGACTCGTGACGTCTCCTCGCCTTGGTGCGCGGCCCAGGCGAGGTACGAACGCAGACCGCCGTGCTCCACCTCCGACCACGCGCGAGCCTGATCGACGACGAAACGGATCCGGCGCCAGGCGTCGCGCGCTCGCGGGCCGATCGCGGCGACCTCGAGCATCCGGCGGTCAGCGACGATCTTGGCCAGGACCTCGCTCGGGGTGAGCCACCGGGCGGCGTAGTAGGTCCGGCGGAGCCACTCGATCGCCTCGCCCACGGGATGCGTGAGCAACTGGTCCGGGACCGGCGCGGTCAGGGTGAACGAGCCACCAGAGCGCTTCCACACGAAGAGATCGTCGTCGCCGCATCCGAAGAGGGGCGAACGCAAGGTGGTGACCAGCGCCAGCTGGTCGCTCGGATCACCCAGCGCCCGAGCGCAGGCAAGGAGGTCGCGCACCTCGGCGGTCTGATAGACGAGAGAACTTGCCTCGGCGCGGTAAGGAATGTCCGCGCGATCGAGGGCGTCCTCGAGGAACGGCAGCGACGTACGGGCTGGAACGAGTACGGCGATGTCGCCGGCCTCGGCCGCGCGCCAGGTCCCGGCGCGCTCGTCGTACACCTGCCAGCCGTCGCGGAGCGCCTGCTCGATGACGGCGGCAACGTCGATGGCTTCACGCTCGCGCAGGACGGACGCCTGCGCGCGGGGAAGGTCGGCGTGCGGCTCGGAGCCGAGGATGGTGACAGCAGGACCCGAGACGGACTCGTCGTACACCACCGGCGTCGCAGGCTCAGGTGCGTCCTCGCCCGGCCGCCGGAAGGGGAGAACGGCCGCGAGGTCAGTGACCTGATCGTCGGCGTCGTCATCGTCGAAGCCGAGCAGTGACAGCTGGTCGCCGCTCACACTGTCCGGCTGGACGGTCTTCGGTGGCGCGGACGGCTTCCCGGTCGGTCCGCTCCGATGCGGCGACAGCGATTGGTACGACGGCTGGGCGGCTTCCTGAGGCTGAATGAGCGTCTCGAAGACCGTGTTGATCCAGGTCAGGATCGGCGGAATCGTGCGGAAGTTCGTCGTCAGCGCGACCGTCTCACCCAGCAGGTCCTGCGCCGTCAGGTACGTCGCGATGTTCGCGCGACGGAAGCGGTAGATCGACTGCTTCGGGTCGCCGACCACGAACAGCCGTCCCTCCGGTACCTCGACATCACGCCAGTCCTCGGCGTCCGCCTCCGCGCCGCCCGCGATCCGGACCGCCAGCTCGATCTGGATCGGGTCGGTGTCCTGGAACTCGTCCAGCAGCAGCCGTTCGTACCGCTCCTGCAGCGCCGACCGCACCGACGGCTCCCGCCGGAGCAGATCGCGCGCCAGCACCAGCAGGTCGTGGAACTCGAGCCGCCCCTCGGCCCGGCGCAGCTCGGCCGACTCGAGCACCCGCTCCGCGATCCAGTGCGAAAGGTGCCGGAGGCAAGCATCCAGGAGCAGGTCGACCAGCGAGTTGGCCACGTCGACGACCGCGGAGCAGTCGTCGCGCACCTTGGTGATGTCCGGCCAGTTGTCCTTACGCCCGATCCGCCCGATCTTCAGTCCGCGCAGCGACTGCAGGATCGCCAGCTGCCGCTCCTGGTCCGTCGCGGCGTCCAGCATCACTCCGAGCTCGCGGATCTGGTGCAGCTTCGGCAGCAGCCGGTCCTCGGGATCGAGGCACGCCTCGGCCGCCCCGCCGATCTGCGCGGCCGCCGCGATCAACCCGCTGAGATCCGGCATCGCCACCAGCTCGGGCGGGTCCACCAGCACGCGCTCGGCGATCAGGTCCCAGTCGTTCCCGAACAGCCGCGCCAGCGACCGCAGATGTTTCAGCTCGACCCCGACCGCCATCGCCAGCAGCAGCGGCTCGGCGATCGAGTCGTCGTCCAGCAACTGCTGCTGCAACTCGGCCCAGCGTTCCTCGAAGGCGACCGACGACCCGACCTCGTCCAGTACGTCGATCAGCGGCGGCAGGCCGGCCTCGATCGGGTGCGCCAGCAGAAGCTGCTGTGCGAACGCGTGCAACGTCCCGATCGACGAGGAGTCGAGGTCGTCCAACGCCTCGTCCGCCAGTGCCCTGGCCGGCCCCTTCCGCGCCTTCTCGAACTCGACCCGCAACCGGTCGCGCAGCTCCGCCCCGGCCTTCTCGGTGAAGGTGACGGCCGCGATCGTCCGCAGCGGTACGCCGTCGCGCAGGACCAGCGTGGTCACGCGATCGACCAGCGCATGTGTCTTGCCCGACCCGGCACCCGCCTCGACGAACAGGGTCGACGACGTGTCCGACCGGATCCGCTCGCGGGCCGGCTCGTCCAGCAGTTGCTCACTCATCGCCGGCCTCCTCGTACGCGACCGGGTCGATCAACCGGACCAGACGCTCCAACGTCGGATCGTGGCGCTTGCGGTCCCACCGCGCCCGCACCTCGCTGTGGCCGAGACCGTCGGGATTGCAGTACGGGCACTGCACCCACAGGAAGTCCGGAATCTCCGGCGCCTTCGGCGGGAAGAACCCGGCCGCGATCGACGACACGATCACGTCGAGGGTGTCGACGTACCGCGCCTCGACCTCCGGGGTCAGCGGCACCGGGATCCGCTTCCCGCCGCGCCGGACGAACCAGTACGACGCCTCGACCGGAGTCGACTGCTCACCCAGGCGAGCGCGGGCCGCGTAGGCGTACACCGGCAGTTGCAGCTTCGTCCCGCCCGCGACCGGGTCGGACTCGATCGCCTCATAGCGCGAGAACCCACCGGTCTTCACATCCGTGACGTAGATGGTCCCGTCCTGGCCGAGGTCGACCTTGTCGGCCGAACCGCGCAACAGCACGCGTCCCGACGGCACCGGGATCTCGACCGGCGGCTCGCCCTCGAACCCGAACCGCAGCTCACTCGCGACCACCGACGCATCCCGCAGCGACCGCCATCGCTCGTCGTCGGCCAGCAGTTCCATCAGGTCGTGCAGGATCCGCAGCCGCTCGCGTTGCCACAAGCGCGGATGTCCGGTGAGTCCTTCGGCCTCGAACTGATCCGCCAGGTCCGCACCGATAGCCAGCAGCAAGTTTCGCTGCTCGGCCGACCACGGCTCGCCGTACCCGGGCAATGAACCGGCCAGCCGCGAGACGAAGGCGTCGAGACTGTTGTGGATCAGGTTGCCGATCTGCAGTGGCGAGATGACGAGCAGGTCCTCCGGCGCCTCGAGCGGCTCCACCTGAAGCAACCGCTCGACGAAGTACGCATGCGGGCAGGTCGCGTAGGCCTCCAGCGACGTCGGTGACGCGATCCGGTCCTCCACCGCGTACTCCGGCAGACCGGGCACGCCGGACAGGTCGCCGTCGAAGCGGGTGAACGCGTTGCTGCCGCGTCCACGCAGCAGCTCCCGCGCACGCACCAGCACGGCGTCGTTGAGCCACAGTCCGGCCGCCGCCGACCGGACCTGCCACTCCTGCTCCGTCGCCGGAATGGTTGCCGTCGTCAACGATCCCGCGTACGACGCCGACGTCCGCAGCTGATCGCCGTACTCGCCCTGGTCCCACTGCGTCGCCGCGAGCGCATGGTCGCCGGTCAGCGATCGCAGAGACCCCAGCAACCAACGCGTCGGCAACCGTCGTGACGACCGGCGCAGATCGCCACGGGGGAACGAGGCCACCACCTTGCGGGACCCGGCGGAGAACGCGGCCAACAGGTGTCGCTGCTTCTCGTCCAGCCGATCCCGGAACGACGCCAGCTCCGGCGCCGCGGCCTCGCGAACCCGATGCGGGAGCAGCGCGTCCTCGTGCACCCGGCCCGGATACAGATCCTCCGACAGGCCGACGACGTACACGATGTCGGCCGACAACCCGATGCTCGCGGACATCGGCGCCACCAGTACGCCGGTGCCGAATGTGCCGACGCGGGGGAGCGACTGCTGCAGCTCCAGATCGAGTACGTCGCGCAGCACCGCGAGGCTGGCCGGCGTACCAAGCTCGTCCAACGTGGACAGGCCTTTCAGCGATCCCTCGACCGCGACAGCGGCGTACTGCTCCTCGATCGGGAGGGACGAGTAGTCGCCGAGCAGATCGTGGAAAAGCTGCAGCACCCCGTCGGCCAGGTCGGCCCAGGTCTCCAGCAGCGCGAGAGCACCCAGGCGGCGGCGAAGCTCCGAGGCGAACGCATGCAACCGCTCGGCCCGCTCCGCGTTGTACTGCGCCCGGCGGATCGCGGCCGGACGTGGATCCTCGGCGGCCTCCTCCTGATCGGCCGTACGACGTTCGGCCTCGGCATATCGCGCCAGACGCGTATCCCAGTCGTCGCCGCGAACCACGCCGGCGGCCCGGGACATGCGCTCCCACTGCGGCACCGGGATCCGCTCGCCGGTGAAGTCGCGCGTCGGCGCGTTGGCGAGCGCACGGAACACATCGGCGCGCGGCAGATCGTGGTCGACGAGCGCCAGCACCTCGAGCAGAGTCCGCGCGATCGCCCGCTCGTGCACCGGTCGCGTGCCGGGACCGTTGACCTCGATCTGCGCCGCGGCGAGATGCTCGTGCAGGAGCCGTGCGTACGGCGCCGCGGCCGTGTACAGCACCGCGATGCGATGGGCCGGGGTGCGCTCGAGGGACGCGACCACATCGCGAACCACGCAACGCACCTCGTCGTCGGCATCGGACGCGTTCAGGACCTCGGTCGCGATCGGGTAGTTCTTCGAGATCGACGTCGGCAGATCGATGCCGATGCGTTCCAGCGAACGCCGCACCGCCCGGTCCGCCCGCCGTACATCGGTCAGACCGATGATGACCGTGAGGTCGGCAGCCGCGGCGCCGAGCTCCTCGACGAACGCGGCCTCGGACTGCGTGAGCTCCTGGGGCAGATAGAGAACCAGAGCCCCGAGCTCACCGACGATCGCGGGGTCCGCGGCGACGCGTGCCGCCGCGGCGCGCAGCAGATCGGTCTCGTCGTACCACTCCGCGGCGAGCTCGGTGGTGACGTGGCGGTGGAGCCGGACCAGGTCGGGGCCGAGCACGGAGGCACCGGAGACGTTGTCGAGCGCTGGGTCGGTCAGGTCGCGGAGCTCGCGGTGGGCTGACGCAAGCGCTTGGATCGTCGACGGATGCTCGGCGACGTCCTGGAAGATCCCAGGCGCCTTCGAGAGTGCGGTCCGCCAGGTCGCGGCCACGATCGGACGCGTGGCCGGCCGGCGCGGCGACAGGACCCCGGCCGCGAGTTGCTCGGCCAGTCGCTCCAAGGTCGCGAGATACAGACCCGCGATCCCGGACAGCGCGAGATGGCGGCGGGCGATGACCCCGGACAGGTTGTTCGGCAGCAGCAGTGTCACGGGCTTCATCGGATCGTCGGCCTTCAGCCGCGCGACCACGGCCTGCAGGCGCTCCAGCGCGGCCGCACCGTAGGCCGTGCTCTCGATCCGGGTGCTGCTCACCGAAACCCCCGATGTGTTGACTGTCACCGCAGACGGTAAACCCTGGCACGGACAGAAAGATGACGGGGCGCGAAACGCCAAGGTTTCTGCGGGGTTCGCGACCGGCTCGCACAATGAAGGAATGACCAGGGAGACGACGATCGCGCGGGCGCTGCTCGTGCTGGTCTTCGCGCCCGCCGGCGGGCTGTTCGGCAAGGCCGTCGCCAACGCCGCGCAGGGCCGCGAGTGGTGGCCGTGGCTGGTCGCGGCACTGGTCTGGCTGGTCGTGCTGGGACTGGTCTCGATGGCGGTGTCGAACCGTTTCGACGAGCACAGATAATGCTCCGATGGCCGCCGCTGTGCATCACGTCGAGATCTGGGTCCCGGACCTGTCCCGGGCGAGGAGGAGTTGGGGCTGGATCCTCAACCGGCTGGGCTGGAAGGACGGTGACGGCTGGCCCGGCGGGATGACCTGGACCGCGCCCGACGGCAGCTATGTCGTGGTCGAGCAGAGCCCCGCGATGTCCGCCGGGGAGCACGACCGGATGCGCCCCGGGATGAACCATCTCGCGCTGAACGCGGCCGGTCGCGCCGAGGTCGACTCGATCGTCGGCGAAGCCACCCGGAACGGCTGGACGCTGATGTTCGCCGACCGCCACCCGTACGCCGGCGGCCCACAGCATTACGCCGCCTTCCTGCACAACGAGGACGGCTACGAGCTCGAGATCGTCGCCCCCGAGTAACTGGGTCGGAGGGTGAGACTACTGATGCCTGGAGTGACACCAGGGACTGTTGGTGTGACATGGTTACACCAGGCAATCAGTACGGTCGCGGGGCAAGTGTGGAAGGACGGTGCTCGTGACGGAGAAGCCTGACGGGGGAAGTCCGCCCGGACCGGTTTCGCCGGAGCTCCTGGAAGCGCGGATCCGCGGTCTCCAACACGCTCTCGGGCAGTTGCTGGACAACGCCCACCGGCTGACGCACGGCGAGCACCAGCGGGCCGTGCAGCTGCATCGTCAGTTACAGGAGCAGACCGCAATCGCCCGTCGTGAGTCCCGCGGGCTGGTCGACGCCAAGACCGCTGAGGCGCTGGCCGAGGCCGTGCCGGCCGCGCGCCTCCTCGCGGACCGGTTGGCGCCCGGTCTCGCGGCAGTCCCCCCGAACGACGCCCGCTGGCGTTCGCGCCAACTGGTCGGTGCGGGCGTCCCGTCGTACATCCGGGTGGGTGAGCTGGACGCTGGTACGCCGGTCGTCGCGCCGCTGCTGCGGACGAACGGCTGGAAGGTGACCGCCGACCGCAACGAGTCCGCCCGCCGGCTCCTGCAGAGCGTCGCGATGCGACTGGTCGCGGCCGCAGAACCCTTCCGGATCAGGGTGGACGCCTATGACCCGCGTCTGACCGGCATGATGGGGTTGCTCGGACACCTGACCACGAAGTACCCGCAATTGGTGCCCAGGGCAACGCACACCGCGGAGCAGCTGCACGGTGTGCTGTCCGGGCTGGTCGACGTGTCGTCGCTGCGGGCCAGCCGGCAGGCGCAGCTCGGGCACAAGCGGTTCGAGGACCTGATCCGGGAGACCGGCCGGGTGACCGATCCGTACCGGCTGGTCATCCTGTTCGACTACCCGGCCGGCATCGACACGCTCGCCCAGCGGGACCTGCTCCGGCTGGCCGCGACGGCCGGCGAACGCGGCATCTGCTTCCTGGTCCACCACGACCCGTCGACGCCGGCGGAGTCCGACGTCGACACCAAGCAGTTGCTCGACCACCTCACACCTGTTGCCATCGCCAACAACAAGGTCGAGGTCGCGCAACTGCCCGGTGTGCCGGCGAAGCTCGATCCGGCGTTCGACGCGAACGTTGCCGCCGGCATCTGTGACGTGATCGCGGAGCTGGCGGAGATCGCCGTCCTGCCGACCATCGACTTCGACCGGACCCTGCCGGACCGCTCGACCTGGTGGCAGCCGGTCACGGACGAGCTCAACACGGTCATCGGGTACGACGACCGCACGCCGGCGCTGGTGAGGTTGCGCAGCGGCAACCCGGCGCTGCCGCACGTCCTCGTCGGCGGTGCGGTCGGTCAGGGCAAGTCGAACCTGCTGCTCGTGATGATCCACGGTCTCGCCGCACGGCACGACCCGGTGGATCTGGAGATGTACCTGCTCGACTTCAAGCATGGTGTCGAGTTCTCCGCGCTGGGTCCGGCGGGGGATCGGGAGCACTGGCTTCCCCATGTGCGCGTGCTGGGGATCCACAGCGACCGGGAGTTCGGACTCGCCGTACTGCGTCATCTGTCCGACGAACTGGCGCGGCGTAGCGAGATCTTCAAGGCGCACGGGAACGTCGCCGACATCGCCGAACTCGAGCCCGGGCCGGAGCGGCCGCCGCGGATCCTCGTCGTACTGGACGAGTTCCAGGTGTTGCTGGAGGACGACGACGAGCTTGCCGACGAGGCAGCGAAGCTGCTGGAGCGGCTGGTGCGGCTGGGGCGTGCGTACGGCGTACATGTCGTGCTGGCGACGCAGACGATCGAGGGCGTGAAGCGGCTGTCGACGCGGCGGGACTCGATCTTCGGCCAGGTGCCGTACCGGATCGCACTGAAGACCACGCCGGCGGATTCGCAGGCGATCTTGCGGAGCGGGAACACGGCTGCGGCAGAGTTGCAGTTCCGTGGTGAAGCGGTGCTGAACGCGAACTTCGGGTCGCCTGACGACAACCAGCATGTGCTGGTCAGCTTTGCGGACAAGGTCGTGCTGGACGACCTGCGACGTGAGCTGTGGCTGCGCGCGGGTGAGGCGGCGCATCCGCCCCGGGTCTTCCATCTCGCGGAGCCGGCCCGGTTGGCAGAGACTGCTGCGGCGGTGAAGCCCGAGCTGGGGCGGCCATGGACCGGTTTGCCGATCGCGGTGACCGAGGAGCCTGTGCAGGTCGAGGTGCGGCCTGAGCCGGGGGCCGGCGTACTGGTGCTGGGTGACGGTCCGGCCGACGCGCTCGGGGTGCTGAGCGGTCTTGCGTTGTCGACCGCGGCCGCGGCGGTGGATCCGCCGCGGTTCATCTTCATGGACGGTACGAACTCCGCGCCGTCTGTTGCCGAGGGCAAGGACGCGCTCGTGCAGGCGTTGCGGCAGCTCGGTTGCGAGGTCGAGACGGTCGACAAGCACGACGAGGTCGTACGGCGGCTGTTCTCCCTGCGGGACGCGGTCCGCAACGGGCAGGTCGGCGAGACGTACCTGCTCGGGTTCGGCTTCCACGGCGTACCGCGGATGCAGCTGCACGCCGAAGGGCTCTTCGAGAGCCCGGCGAACGCGCTGCAGGACATCGTGCGGGATGGTCCGGCGCAGGGGCTCGTCACTTTCGGGTGGTGGAACCGGCTGCATGTCTGCACCGAGCAACTCGGGTACGGGCGTGCCAACGTGGCGACGCACCTGTTCCTCCGGCACCCGCAGGACGGCGTACGGGCGGTGTGCGGTCCGCTGGTGCGGTGGGCTTCGGAACCACATCGCGGGTTGCTGTGGGACGGGCTGCATCCTGAGGCGCAGATCGTCGTACCGTTTGCCGCACTGCGGTCCGACGAGGTGGACCGTGCAGTGGAGCAGGTACGGCGATGAAGACGGAACAGCAGGTGTGGTCCGAGTACGCACGGGCGTTGCGGATGGTCGCTGGGGCTCGTGTGGACGCGCAGCAGGCGCAGGACCGGCTGACGGCTCACAAGACGAAGGCGGAGGCCGCCGCGATGGCCGAGGCCGAAGCCATGGCCGAGCGCGGTCGGCAGCTGGAGGCCCGACTCAACACACTGGCCGAGAAGGCTGCGGCCAGCCTGCAGCGCGCCGGACTGCCGGCCGACGGGAAGCGGGCGAACGTCGCACTGCCGGAGATCCGTGCGCTCAACGACATCGAGACAGTTGCCGCCCGCCTCACCCAGCAGCTGGGTGAGGCAGTCGACACACTCGAGGAGGTCCGGGCCCAGGCCCGGGAGCTCCAGGAGCGACGCAAGCGCCGTACCATCAGCGCGGCCCTGACACTGGTCGGGTTCCTGGTGGTGTGGGTGGTCACCGGATCGTTCCTGGCCGGGGTCGAGGCCGCGGCCATCGCCGCTGTCACGATGCTGGCCGCGTCCCGGGTGCTCGGGTTGCCGCGGCTGCCCGGTGCCCGGTGGTGGGGTTGGGGCGGTGCGGTGGCGGTCGTCGTACTGATGGCCGCCGGGCTGCCCTGGTGGATCGCGATCCTGGTGCCGGTGGTGGTGTCCGGTACGGCGATCGTGCTGCCGAAGAAGCGCAACTAGGTCAGGAGTGGGTTCAGGTGTCCGATGTACAGCGGCTCAAGGAACAGCTGCACCAGGTCTCGATGGAGGCCAAGCAGGCGGCGGGCGGCCTGGCCGGATTCAAGCTGCGCTTCACCCAGCACAGCCAGCAGGTGGAGAGCCTGATCGCCGGTACGGCGACCGGCGTCGACCGCGACATCACCGAGATCCTGGAGGCGGCCGGCAAGGCCGTCGAGCAGGCCGCCGAGGCCCTGGAGATCGCCTCGGCCGGATGCAAGAGCTACGCCGACCAGATCTGACCCATGGCGTCGGACCTTCAGCGGGTCGCGCGGGGCTTGGTCGAATGCCTCGACGAGGTGCCGCAGGTGGTCAGCCACCTGCGACGCACCGCCGACCGCTGCCGTGAGAACGCCGCCCTGGCGATCGCCGCCTCTCAGGGGCGGGCGACTGTCGCTGCCCAGCAGTTGGACGCGGCCGCTCGGGCCTGCGAAGCCGCTGCGCACTACCTCTCGATGGCACCGCCCAAGGCCCGGGCCTGGGCCGACCGTCTGGTCGGCGGTGGCCGCGGCACCGACCGCCCGTCGTCCGACTCCGCCGACCGCAACAAGCTGACCGGCGGCACCGGCGACCTGGCTGAACGCGACGCGAAGGGCCGCACCAAACGCCTCACCGCCACCTTCGACGACCTCGAAACCCCCGAGGACAACGAGCCACCGCTCATCACCGTCGCCCGCAAAGCCTTCGAGAAGTTCCGCAAGGCCCGCGAGAAGGACGACCCGCAAACCGAGGAGCCTCTCGAGATCGAGATCAAGGTCGCCGAAACCGGCGAACTCGAGATCGAGGAACGCGACGAAAAGGAGGAGGAGAAGCGCAACGACCACCTCCTCCAGGACTTCGAGATCACCGTCGACCTCACAGAAGCAGCCCAGCACCTCCTGGCCGCCATGGCCGAGTCCGCCGACCAGAAATGGCAACAAGCCACCCTCACCATCGACCCCACCCGAGTAGAAGCCACCTTCGCCTACCCCGAAGACCACCACCCACAGCCGATCATCGTCGACATCCAGTTGCCCGACCGCCCTCCGACCGCCCTGCCCGACTTCGACCCAGCACGCGATCCCCGACCGATAGGTCCCGAGTTCGAGCCTGCCGTGGTTGATCCGCTCGGGTCGTTGAAGCCGAAGGAGCGGTTGATCGCCGACCGACTTGCAGAGGAAGGCTGGCGGATCGATGCCCGGACGGCGGATCACACCAAGCACAGGGTCAGCAACCCGGACGTGATGGCGCGCAAGGGTGCTGACGTTGCGGGTGTGATCGTCGAGTTCAAGACGCAGGACAGCGGTTCGTCGAACGCCGTGACGCGGAGCATGCTGAAGGCCAGCGGACAGGCCGGTGAACGCGGCGAGGTCGTCATCGACGGCCGGCGTGTCGGACTCACCCGGGAGGTCGCTTGGAGATCCTTCCGGCGGGCGTGTAATCAACCGCGGAAGGCGGTGGCTGACATCGTTCATGTCATTCTCGGTGACGGGCGTTTGGTCACCTTCACGAAGGAGCAGTGATGTCCACGACTGACGACATCTTTCTCGCCTCGAGTGGATCACTCGAGAGCATGGTTGCCTGGCTGTCGGCTGCTCTCCGGTTGCGGAGTCTCGAGGATCCTGACCTGAAAGAGGGGGAGTACCTGTTCTCCGCGGATGCCCGGACCGGCGAGGGTGAGGTCGTCTTCGTCGTCGAGCCGAACGGATACGGCTCGATCGATCCTGAGCCCGAGGACGTGTCGGCGATCGACCGCTATACGGCAGCTGTCGAGGTTCGTCTCGTGAGCGCGAAGGACGAGGAGGCGCAGGCGGCGGAAGCGCGTGCGGTCTTCGACGAGCTCGCCGCCGGGCGGCCAGAGGTGGCGATTGTTCTGAGTCATAACCTGTCTGGGCTGATTGCGGCGTACCTGCCCGGCGCTGGAGTCCGGACCTTCCCACCGGACACCACTCTCGACGCCCCCGACGTCGAGCTGTGGCGTGGCTGGGTTGTCTGCTGAAAAGTTTTGGGAAGTCGCGTCATGAAGTGTTGTGGCGGTCGTCACTACCTGTGAAGCCATCCCCACAGGGAAGTGGATGTGATTGATGTGAACCGCAGGTCTTTGATGGTGGCTGGTCTGCCTACTCGCCGGGTGCGCTGAGATGTCCGCCGGCGACCCAGTACCGCAACGTCGCCGCGTACGAGTGTGGTTCGGGGACCACGTCGTCGCGGACTACCGGGCGGAGGCCGAACTGGCCGAACGCTACGCCGAAGCCATGTCGCGCCGGTTCGCCGGACTGCGCGTGACCAGCGATCCGATCCCCGACACCGATCCAGGCCCGGGCCGCGTGCTGCCGGGCGAACGGCTCTGGGAGGTAGCCCCGAAATGACGTCCCGTCGCTTCCGGCTGATCCGCCATCACGACGTCTCCGGTGTCAGCGGCACCGGCCCCGTCGCCGAAGGCGTGCAGTTCACCGACGGCGCCGTGGCGCTGCGCTGGTACGGCGACTATCCGACCACGACCGTGTGGGACGGCATCGAGTCCGTCGTCGCCATCCACGGTCACGGCGGGGCCACAGTGGTCGAGTGGATCGACCCCGAGCAAGGCCCTGATCCCGACCTCAAGCTGCCACCCCGCGAGACTCTCCCGCCCCGACCGTGGCCGGATCTGCACTCCGCCCCCGAGCCACAGGACCCTGACCCGCTGCACAGCGACCGCGACCTCGGTGCGCACGGCGGTGCCCCGCCGGCCGGCGGGGCGTCGTACCGGGTGTTCCGATGAGCCGGACCGGGTCCGGCGCCGCGGACCCGGTCTGAAACGGGCGGGCCGGTGCCGAGCCTCCCTTGCGGCACCGGCCACCCATTCCCCCCAGGACCCAGCCGGACTCGCGATACGGCTGGGCCCGAGTCCACCGGCGGTCAGCTCATCTCGAAGGACTGGGCCACGTCGAGGTTGTAGAACGTGGTCGGCCCGTCGCACAGCTCCATCATCTTGGCCGCGAACTCGCCGGTGTCGGCGCGGCCGGAGTTCTCCATCGCCTCCTCGTACGAGGCGAACTCGACGATGGCGAAATAGCGCCCCGGGTCGTCCCGGTCGGCGCAGGTGATGCCACGCGTGGGGGCCGGGCCGTCACCCTGTGCTTCGCGTTCCTTGCGGTACCGCTCGTTGAGCGCCGCGACCTCGTCCGGCTTCGACGTCCGGTACTCGATGATCTGTACGAACCCTGCCATGTCTCCCCCTTGCCCTGGGCACCCACCCCAGGTGCCTCTCAAGGCCGACACTGCGCCTGGATCGCCTGCTCCGCAAGAGGTGGCGGCTTACGGTGACCTGACGCCCGCGACGGATCACGAAGGGTTCGCTTCTGCCCTCGGCAGAGGAAGTGGGTTTTGTCGGCAGGGCCTGATTGGGTTGTCCGCGTGGAGATTCTGATTCTCGGTGGGACTGCCTGGCTGGGTCGTGAGATCGCGACGCAGGCGGTGGCGCGCGGGCACGCCGTCACCTGTCTGGCGCGCGGTGAGAGTGGAGACGTCGCCGAGGGTTCGACGCTGATCGCCGCCGACCGGAGCAGCCCGGACGCGTACGACGGCGTACCGGACAAGGACTGGGATGCGGTGTTCGAGGTGTCCTGGCAGCCCGGATTCGTCCGAGACGCACTCGCGGCCTTCGGTCCGCGGGCCAGGCACTGGACCTACGTCTCGTCGGTCAACGCCTACGAGAAGTACGACACGCCAGGCGCCGACGAGTCCGCCGTACTGCGGCAGCCGACCGGCGTCGACGTACCGGACCGGGAGCAGTACGGCGAGGCGAAGGTCGCGTGCGAACTGGCGTCGGTCGAGACGGTCGGGGATCGGTTGGTGATCGCGCGGGCCGGACTGATCGGCGGGCCGGGGGACAAGAGCGATCGCGCCGGTGCGTGGGTGGCGCGTGCGGCTCGTGCACCCGAGGAGCCGATGCTGGTGCCGGACACGCCCGACCTCGCAACCTCGGTGATCGACGTACGGGACCTTGCGTCGTGGCTGCTGGACTGTGCGACGGAGGGTCGGACCGGGACGTTCGACGTGCGCGGGCCGATCGTGCCGTTCGGGGAGTGGATCGAGCTGGTGCGTGAGGTCGGCGGTCACACCGGGCCAGTCGTGCTTGCGCCGCGGGACTGGCTGGTGGAGCAGAAGGTCGAGCAGTACATGGGTTCGGACTCGCTGGCGATGTGGCTGGTCGAGCCGGGGTACGAGGGCTGGTCGAGCCGCAAGGGTGAAGCGGCGTTGCAGGCCGGGCTGACACACCGGTCGCGGCGCGAGTTCCTGACCGACGTACTGGCCTGGGAGCGTGAGCTCGGATTGGATCGCGAGCGTCGGGCCGGGCTGAGCCCAGCGAAGGAGCGGGAGTTGCTCGAGTCCCTGCCGGAGTAGAGAGTGGGCGGATGCGACTGGTGCTGATCTCGGACACTCATCTGCCGATGCGGGCCAAGAAGCTGCCCACGCCGGTCTGGGACGCGGTCGAGAGTGCCGACGTGGTCATCCACGCGGGCGACTGGGTGAGCGTCGCGCTGCTCGACGAGTTGGAGAGTCGTGCGGCGCGGCTGATCGGATGCTGGGGCAACAACGACGGGCCCGAGCTGCGAGCCCGGCTACCGGAGGTCGCGCGGGTGACGCTCGACGGGCTCTCGGTCGCGGTCGTGCACGAGACCGGATCGGCCAAGGGTCGCGAGGAGCGCTGCGAGAAGGCGTACCCGGGCGTGGACCTGCTGGTGTTCGGGCACAGTCACATCCCGTGGGACACGACCAGCCCGGGAGGTCTGCGGTTGCTCAACCCAGGATCGCCGACGGATCGGCGCTCGCAGCCGTACTGCACCTACCAGACCGCGACGATCAGCGCCGGCCGGCTGAACAACGTTGCTCTGCACAACCTTTAACGGTTGTTGCGGTGAACAACGACTTCGGCCGGGCGTGAGAAACTTTCCGCCGTACCACCGAGTTACGGCGAAGTTCTCACACCCGGCCGATCGTCGTACCGGGACTCAGGCGTTGGCTGCTTCCTTGACCCGGGTCTTGAGGCGGTCCCGCACCTCTTCCGGCGTGTAGGCGCGGCGCTTCCGCTCGCCCCGCGCGATCACCACGCCCGTCGCTGCCACGCCGACGAGCCCCGCAAGTCCTACCACCTTCCATACCTTCATGCGGACTAACCTAGCTTCGTGGAGAGCCGGATATCACTGGATGACGCTACGGAACTGACACGAACAGGTGACATTTGGCTGTTCCGCGGTGGAAGCACGGCCGATCGCGCCATCCAGCTGACCACGAACAGCCCGGTGAACCACGTCGGGATGGCGATCGTGATCGAGGACCTGCCGCCGCTGATGTGGCACGCCGAACTGGGCCGTTCGCTGCCGGACATGTGGAGCGGGACCCATCATCGCGGAGTGCAGTTGCACGATCTGCGGGACGCTGTCCTCGTGTGGGTGCGCAAGTACGGTCAGCAGGCCTGGATGCGGCAGCTCGACCACCCTGTCACGCGGTCGATGGAGGACGCCGTACTGCGGACTGTCGCGCGATTGGACGGTACGCCGTTCCCGTCGACGGCTCGGCTGGCGTCGCGGTGGGTGCGTGGGCGGGTACCGGCGTTCCGGCGTGGATCGCGGGAGCTGGAGCTCGAGTCGGCGTACTGCGCGGAGGTGGTCGCGGTCACGTACGAGGAGATGGGGTTGCTGCGCGGGCGGCGGGCGAACTGGTACGACCCGGGGCGGTTCTGGAGTGGCGACGAGCTCGAACTGGCGCGCGGAGCTCACCTGGGGGACGAGATCGCGGTCGACATCCCGGCGGAGTGATGCGGCCGAAACTGTCCGTGGCGTGTGATTGGGTTGTTCTGGGTCGGTAACCGAGCCGGAGGAGGGCCCCACGGATGTACGCCGTCATCGACACCGAGACGACCGGCTTGCTGCCGAGTCATCGGCATCGCGTGATCGAGATCGCCGTGGTGCTGCTGGATGCGCGCGGCCGGGTCGAGCACGAGTGGGTGACGTTGCTGAATCCGCAGCGCGATCTGGGACCGCAACACATTCACGGGATCCTGACCGCCGACGTGCTGGCCGCGCCGGAGTTCGGGGACATCGCGCGGCAGCTCGGTCGGTTGCTCGCGGGACGGATGGTTGTCGGGCACAACGTTGAATTCGATCTGGGCTTCCTGCGGGCGGAGTTCGCGCGGCTGGGGTTCGCGGTGCCGCTGATCACCGAGCGGTCGATGTGCACGATGGCGCTGGCCGGGTATCTGTATCCGGGGGCGAAGCGGACGCTCGGCGCATGTTGCGCGGCGGCCGGGATCTCGATCGAGGGGTGGCACTCCGCGCTGGCGGACACACGGGCGACGGCTGAGCTGTTCGGTCGGTATCTGCAGTCGTTTCCGGCGCCGCCGCCGTGGCAGTGGGCGTACGAGGAGATCCGCGGACTGCGGTGGCCGGTGTTGCCCGGCTCCGACGTCCCGCCGACCGTCCGTCCGGTGCATGCCGGTGGACGGCACGGGTGGATGAGTCGACTCGTCGATCAGTTGCCGCGCGTCCCCGAGCCGCCGCAGGCCGACTCGTATCTGGCGCTGCTCGACATGATCCTCGCCAACCGCGAGATCACCGCGGGCGACGCCGACCAACTCGTCCAGGCCGCGACGGACCTCGGCCTGACGCGACCCCAGGTCGACGAACTCCATCGGTACTACGTGTCCGCGCTCGCGGGAGCGTCGTGGGACGGTGGTCAGATCACCCCGGAGCAGCGCAGCGATCTGGACCAGGTGGCGGTGATGCTCGGGCATCGGGCATCCGACGTGGACGACGCGCTCCTGCGAGCCAGCGCCGGGCGGTACGTCGTACCCCCTCGTCCTGGGGCGAACGGGTTCCCCCTCGGGAGCACGATGGTGTTCACCGGTGACATGGTCGAGCCGCGCGAGGTGTGGTGGGACCGCGCGGTGGCGGCCGGCTTCGTGCCGCAGGAGTTCGTCCGCCCCGATACGACGTTCGTGGTGGCAGCGGACGTGGACAGCCTGTCGGTCAAAGCCCGGGCCGCCCGCGACCTCGACATCCCGATCATCTCCACCGAAGACTTCCGCCGGCTCATCCCGCCCGAGCCTCAGCGCCGGGCCGGCTGACAGACAGCGCTCGGCGGGTGCGGGTTAGGGTTCCGGCGTGGAATTGAGCGAGCTGGGGCGGCGGATCTATGCGACTGCTCATCTGACCGGGGAGTTCGTGCTGCGGTCGGGGCAGGTCACGGGGGAGTACTTCGACAAGTACAGGTTCGAGGCTGATCCGGTGCTGCTGGATGCGGTGGCCGAGGCGATGGTGCCGCTTGTGCCGCAGGGGACCGAGGTGCTGGCCGGGCTGGAGATGGGCGGGATCCCGGTGGTGACGGCGCTGGGGCGGCATACCGGGCTGCCGTGTGCGTTCGTGCGGAAGGAAGCCAAGGCGTACGGGACCCGCCGGTTGGCCGAGGGGGCTGAGACCGCCGGCAAGCGGGTGACGATCGTCGAGGACGTCGTCACGACCGGTGGTCAGATCGTGCTGTCCACCAAGGACCTCCGCGCGCTCGGCGCCGAGATCACCGACGCGCTGTGCGTCATCAACCGCAACCCCACGACCCCGGCCCCACTCGCCGAGGCCGGTCTGACGCTGCACGCGCTCCTGTCCTCGGACGACCTGACTCCAGGCACCAGTTGAGCTGCTGCCATCGGCCAGGATCGGCCGGACTCAGTCCTCGGCTTCGGCGGTTTCGCGCTCGACTTCGAAGCGGAGTTGCTTGCCGGAGCGGATGCGTTCGATCGCGGCCAGGCAGGCGTCCTCACTCATGTGAACGCCGATCTCACCGAGCTTGTGGCGCAGCACCAGCGCGGCGTCCTCGGCGGAGCGGGAACTGGACTCGTTGATCGCCTCGATCGTCGTCTGGGTGAGCTTCTCGCGGATGTCCGGGTGAACCTCGTGGATCTCGTGCGTGATTCTGAACTCAGTCATCGCGACTCGCTCTCCCTTTCGCCCGCGGGCCGGTTCCTCGACTCAAGCGTAGTGGGCCGGACCCGCTGGGGAAGCTCAGACGAGCACTCGATTTACGAAAGTTTCAAGACGCGTGGTGAGCCGTTCCGCCCGGATCTCCGGTGGCGCGGTTTCACCCTGCGGTACCTCGACTTCGCGCAGCCCGCGGACGTACAGCGAGCAGGCCAGATCCGCGCAGATGTACGTCCCGACCGTGTTGCCCTCCCGGCCCGCCGTGCCCGCCCGCCGCGCGGCGAACAGCGCCACGTCGGTCACGTGGTGCGCGGTGTTGCACAGGTCGCACAGTCCCGTCCCGCGCCGCGGCTTGCCGGTCGCCTGGGTGTTCACCGCGATCCCGGTCACGCCGCCGTCGCGCCGTACGACCAGGTAGCCGCGGTTCGGCGCCTTCGGATCACGCCAGCCGAGGAAGTCCAGCGACTCCCAGGGGAGCTCGGTGAAGCCGGGCGGCGGCGTCATCGCCTTGACCAGGCTCTTGGTTGAGTTGACGAACGAGCGTCTGATCTCCTCGACGCTGAGCGGTTCCACGACAGTCCTCCGATCCTTCGACCAGCCATGAGACCCGCCCGGCCCGTGATCCCGCAACCGATTATCGCCGCATGGTTGCTGGCAGCAACGGTCAGCTGTCGACGTACGCCGCGATCCGGCCGTCGTCGTGGTTGCGCAGATCGACGCCGAAATCGACCGACGCCTTCAGCCGGAGCAGCAGCGAGACGTGGTCGCTGCCGTCCTGGGCGTCGTCGCAGCTGAGCGTCAGGTCCGTGCCGCCGGACTCGTCCGGAACCAGCGTGAACGTCCAGGTGCTGCCGAAGTACCGCAGCCGGTAGAGCCGGTCCTGGACCGCCTCCTCGACCCGGGCGTCATCGATGCGCCCGTCGGGCAGCGCGAACCGGATCACCCCGTCGGCCTCCCCGGCCTCGACCGCCCAGAACCGCGACCGGCCGGCCGGCGTACTCAACGCGCGGAACACGTCGCTCGGACCCGACCTGAAGTGCACCTTCCAGTGCGCCAAGAACCCATCCCTTCCTGACTGACGACCAATTCTCTGCCAGGCCCGGACACGTCCCGTACTGAGGGTGGACATCTGGCCGCATTAGGTGAAAGGTGGACTATGCAAACTTCAATTAGTTCTCTGGAGGAGCCTCGATGGCCAACCAGTACGCCGCACTGACCGGCGACTACACGTTCGACACAGCGCACTCGCGGATCGGGTTCGTCGCCCGGCACGCGATGGTGACGAAAGTACGGGGGTCGTTCAACGAGTTCGAGGGCTCGGCGCACCTCGACGGGGACAACCCGGCGAACTCGTCGGGGCAGGTGACGATCCAGGCCAAGAGCATCGACACGCGCAACAGCCAGCGCGACGAGCACCTGCGCAGCAACGACTTCCTCGACATGGGCACGCACCCGGAGATCACGTTCGTGTCGAGCTCGATCAAGCAGACCGGGGACGAGACGTTCGCGGTCGCCGGCGATCTGTCGATCCGCGGGGTCACCAAGCCGGTCGAGATCGCGTTCGAGTTCACCGGCTCGGCGACCGACCCGATGGGCAACGAGCGGGTCGGCCTGGAGGGGTCCGTCGTGATCAACCGCAAGGACTTCGGCGTCAGCTGGAACGCGGCGCTGGAGGGCGGCGGCGTGCTGGTCAGCGAGAAGGTCACGCTGGAGATCGAGATCTCGGCGATCAAAAACACCTGACCGCGCACGGCACCAGAACAGCAGAGGTCCCGCGACACCCCTCCGCGGGATCTCTGCTGTGTTGAGGTGCGGTCACGATCGGGGTCGGCGTGGTTGGGCCCGGCCGGCCGGCGGGGAGACTGGTGGTGAGTGCCGGCCAGGGCGTGTCTCCCAATCCCACGCCTACCGCGCGGCACTCGGCGGGCACCTCGCTGAGCTGGAGCGAAGGGCGCGATGGAACCACATCGAACCCTCCGCTCCAGCTCACCGAAGCACTCCGCCGAGCACCTGCTCGCTACGGCGTGGGACTGGGAGACACGCCCTGGGTCGAGGGGTCCGCCCATGATCGACACGCGATGGAAGCGCTGGTTGCGGCCGCTGTTCGGGCGGCGGCGGGCCGGTCGCCGTACGCCGGAGTCCTTCCGGCCGCGCGGTACGAGCTCACGGGTGAGCCGGCTGGCAGCGCGGTACGACGCGGAGGTCGACGAGGCGCTGCAACGGTTGTGGCCGAAGGCCCGGATCTATCACGATCGCGAGTTCACCCGGGACCGGGCCGACTTCCTGCTGGTGGTGCGCGGCCGCGGCGTGATGGTGGAGACGAAGGTGAAGAGCGACCCCGGTCTGTTCCGCGGGTCCACGTTGCCGCCGCTGCTGGACCGGCTGCAGCGCGATGGCCGGCGGCTGGTCGTCGTACTGAACCAGGGAGACCCGACACCGGCCCGCGAACTGATCACCGCGAAGCTCGGCGACAAGGGCTGTGTGGTCGTGTGGTCCGGACCCGAGCATGACCCCGACCTCAAGGGCGCCGTGGAGGCCCTACTCCAACAAATGGTCCGCCACCCCTAGCTGAGTCCGGCACCGTCGGGTGGTTGATGTTGTGGGTTTGGCTGGCTTGCCTCGCCAGTAGGGTGCTGTCGTGATCGGACGGACAGGCCGATGGCCCAAGACTGACCACAGCGGCGGCATCGAGGATGCCGCCCTGCTCATCTTGGAGTGGCTTGGCGAGCAGGGCGTGAATGCGATGCTCAGGGTTGATGCCGAGAGGCTGGCGGAGGGGCGTCCTTCCTGGACCTTCGTGGCGAGTGGTGGGCCACTGGAGGTGGGTATGCGTGCCGACGGTGCCAGCGCCGAGTTATGCCTCTCGTTGGCTGTCACCAGACTGCGTGAGCTTGGCGTGGACGTACCGCTCTGAGCGAGGCGCATGTGCGCTCCCGCGCGGTCGGCCGGCAGAGCTGACAACGCGGCAGCGCGGAGAGGGGGGCTCTCCGCGCTGCTGCGCTCCGGTCGCGAGGTGTGCCGGGTGGCAGCGAACGGAGACGGTGCCCGGGAAGCCCGGGGTCGGGTCAGCAGGCGTTGGGAGTGGTGGTGCCGCCGTCCACGACCCAGCGGCCTTCGAGCTGCTGGACCCGCATCTGGTCCAGCCAGCGCGTAGGCGTCGTAGCAGGAATGACGGAGCGGCCCTTCGCATCGACGGTGCGCGCCGCGGTGGTGTCGTAGCAGGCGGAGATGATGACGCCGTTCGCGGCGAGCGTGCGCTTCGCCCACAGGACCTTGGTCGTGCCGGTGTTGTGCAGCTTCTTCGTGCGGAAGTACCTGGCCTGCGCGCTGATCGCCTGGTAGACCTTCGGCGTCATCACCGGCTGGAGCTGGGTGATCGTGCGGCCGCCGCTGCGCATCATCTGGTCCAGCGCCGAGCGGTAGTCGTAGTACGCGTTCACCACCGGGTCGCCCGCTCCCGCGACCTGTCCGGCCAGGCCTTCCTCGGCCAGCCCGTGCTTGGACGCCTTCTTGGCGCCGGGCGACGAGGCGGCGACATCGGCGTTGCTGTCGGTGCCACAGCCGGCGAGCAGCAGAACCGGGATCAGCGTGGCGGTCACCGCCAGGTTCCGAATGCGCATGGTGTCCGAACCTCCAGTCGGGCGCGGCGTGGCCGCTCGCACCATCGGGCGCTCAGGATGTGTACTGAAGTCGTTGACGCCGTCCGGCACTGACCGTGTAACTCCGTCGCACGGATCGTGGTCACTGTGACCTGGGTCACAGAGCACCCCCTACCGCGGTACTGGCTGCGAGTTGGCTCCCTGGCCGGATGTGCCGACCGTCGCCGATTCCTAGCCTCGATCTCAGGACTTGAGACCGAGGGAGCGACGATGACGGACACACAGACCACCGGCGGAATGCCCGCGAACAGACCAATATCCGGGCAGCGGCCACGCCTGATCAGCCGGTTGCTGCTCTCGATCCGGTACGACGCTCTGCTCGTGCCGACCGGCGTGCTGACGATGGCCGACGCGGTGATCGGGGAGCACGGCAAGGCGTACGGCCGATGGTCGAAGCTGGACCCGCTCCAGCAGCAGGAACGGCGGCCGAGGGCTGCGGCGGTCTTCGTGCACGGGTTGATGAGTTCGGTGCTCGGTCTGCTGAGTTGGTTCCTCGGCCTGCTCTGGGTGATGGCGGTCGTCAGAGGCCCGTTCTACGGGTTCGTCGAGGACGGGCCGTTCGGTCCGGGCACCTGGGGTGGCCCGACCAAGGCCGGGGCCTGGGCTGTGCACGCGGCGGTCGCCGTGCCGATCATCCTCGCGCTGCCGTTCGTGCTCCGCGGGATCGCGCTGCTGCACGTCGCGTTGATCCGGCGGCTCTACGGCCTGCGCGCCGGATGGTGGGTGCTTCCGGCAACTATCACCGTGTGCGCCGGCGGCCTGCTGTTCTTCTGGGCCTGGATCGAGCAACTGTGAAAGAGTCCGACCGTGACCGGTGAGCAGCAGGTCCTAGGCCCCTGGCCGCGTGGACGCTGGGCCTGGGTGGCAGGTCTCGGGGTCGCCGCGCTGGTCGTCCTCACGGTGATGGATCTCGGCCAGCACTATGACGTACCGCTCGGGGCTGTGCTGGCACTTGGTCTGGGGCGTGGGCTCGGACTCGCGCTGGCCTGGCCGCGGCCGCGTGCCGCGCTGGTCGTCTCCCTGCTCGTCACGGCGATCACGGCTGCTGTCACCACACCGGTCAGCGCGGACGAGCCATGGCCGTGGGCGGTGACCGCAGTGTTCGGCCTGTCGTTCGTCCTTGGGATCACCGGCGCGCGCGCAATCGGGCGTCGGGAGCTGGTCGGCTGGTGGGCGGCGTGCCAGGTCGTCGGAGTGGTTGCCGCGCTGCTGTCGCCGGACCGCGCTCGCTGGCCCGGGTTGCTGACCGCGGCCGTGCTCACGGCGATCGCCGTCGTGGTTGCCGACCTCCTCCGCTCACGCGCGGAGACCAGCCGCCGTCTGGTCGAGCAGGAAGGCATCAGCAAGGCCGAGCGCGCAGAGCGGGCGCGGCTGCAGGAACGGGCGCGGATAGCGCGCGAGCTGCACGATGTCGTCGCCCACCACCTGTCCGTTGTGGTCGTGCGGGCTGACAGTGCCCCGCACCGGCTGACGGATCTGCGGGACGACGTACAGCAGGAGTTCGCGGCCATCGCCGATGACGCGCGCTCCTCGCTGACCGAGATGCGCCGCGTCCTCCGGCTGCTCCGGGACCAGCCGCTGGAGCAACCACCCATCGGCGAGCTTGGACCGCAGCCCGGACTGGACCAGCTGGACGAGCTCGTCGCCGGCACCCGTCGAGCCGGCGCGGACGTGCAGCTCGAGTCCGCGATCCCTGACGGACTCGATCCGGCCGTCGAGTTGACGGCGTACCGCGTGATCCAGGAGGCACTGAGCAACGCCGTACGCCATGCGCCGGGGGCCGCGATCAGGGTGAAGGTACGTCGGTCAGGCGACGACCTGGCCATCAGAGTGTGGAACAGCCCGGGGACGGCGCAGCCGACACCCGGCAGCGGGCACGGACTGGTGGGTATGCGGGAGCGAGTCGCGCTGGTCGACGGTGTCGTGAGCACCGGTGCGACCCCTGAAGGCGGTTATCTGGTCGAGGTGGCCTTACCGGTCGGGGAGGTGGTGGCGAGTGGCGATCAAGGTGCTGGTCGTCGATGACCAGGAGGTCGTCCGTGCTGGGTTCAGCGCGCTGCTCACCGCTCAGCCGGATCTCGAGGTCGTCGGGCAGGCCGGTGACGGCGCCGAGGCGATCGAACTGACCAAGTCCCTCGAGCCGGACGTGATCCTGATGGACGTCAGGATGCCCGTGCTCGACGGCCTGGCCGCCACCCGCCGGATCCTCGCGGGTGCGACACCGGGCGAGCCGCCGCGCGTCATCATGCTCACGACCTTCGACCTCGACGACTACGTGTACGCCGCGCTCCGAGCCGGTGCGAGCGGCTTTCTCCTCAAGCACTCGTCGCCGGATGAGCTGGCCGCAGCAGTCCGCGTGGTCGCGGCCGGCGACGCGCTGCTGGCTCCGTCCGTCACTCGCCGGCTGGTGGAGGACTTCGCGAAAGTCCAACCGGTGGTGCCGATCACTCCGGTCCACCTCACACCGCGGGAGACCGACGTACTGCGGCTGGTCGCGCGCGGACTGACGAACCGGCAGATCGCGGACAATCTGGTGCTGGCCGAACAGACGGTGAAGTCGCACGTGAGCAACATCCTGACCAAGCTGGACCTGCGGGATCGCGCACAGGTAGTGGTGTACGCCTACGAAGCCGGCGTCGTGGTGCCGGGCCCACGACGGTGAAAGGAGCGTGTGGATGGACGTCCTGGAGCGGGTACGGGCGCTCTGCCTCGCACTACCGGAGGCGACCGAGCGGCTGAGTCACGGCGAACCGACGTGGTTCGTCCGGGACAAGAAGGTGTTCGTCATGTACGCCAACCAGCACCACGACGATCGGGTCGGGTTCTGGTGCGCGGCGCCGCCCGGCGTCCAGCAGTCGCTGGTCGAGGAGGATCCGGAGCACTTCTACCGGCCACCGTACGTCGGCCACCGCGGCTGGCTCGGGGTGTACCTGGACGTCGACACCATCGACTGGGGGCACCTCGAGGACATCGTCGAGGACGCCTACCGCCAGATCGCACCCAAGACCCTGATCGCCCGGCTCGACGAGACCTAGTGCCCTGCGTCGGAGATCCCTTGGCGCTTGCGGCGCAGGGCACTAGTCCGTGAGTGCCACGTCGGTCTGCTGCAGGTGCGGAATCTCCGGGCTCCACAGATCGGCGTGCTCAGGTGACGACCACGTCCACGACCGGACCTGTGCGTCGCTTCGGCGGCCGAAGACCGCCCGGAACAGCTCGTACGACGAGGTCCGCGCCTCAGCGACAGGGTCGCCCGACCCGAGCTGATAGGTCCCATCCGGCGTGACGATCGACAGCGACCCCTGCACGCCCTCCGACGGCGGATCCGACAGCAGCCACTCCAGCGTGCCGATCCACAGCTCCGACGGGGGTCGTCGCCCGGTCCCGAGCGCTCCGTGCAGGTCCGCCTCGTGTGTTCCGGAGTCGACCCACGGGTTGCACACGAGCGGATTCGAGGTCGTCTCGGCGAGGATCACCCGCTCCAGAGCCGGCCCGGTCTCGGCCCACTCGTCGAGGACGGCGTCGATCGGCATCGAACGCCGGGCGTCCACTTGAACCGCGGTCCAGGGCGGCCGAGGCGCACCCTCGACGTTCCCCGCGGCGAAGTCAGCCGCTACTCCGGCGAGGTGCGACACCAGGTTGTGCACGGTCCACTCCGGGCAGGCCGGCACCCAGCGGTCCAGGTCGGCCGCGTCGAGACTGCGGACGGCAGCGGTCACCCGTTCCCGGGTCGCGCGGTACAGCTCTGCGCTGGTCGTCGAGTCCATCACTACCTCCTTTTGCTCATGATGACGAACGAACGCGCTCCGGATCGACAACTTCCCCGGATAGGGTGACGCGATGGTGAAGGGTGGGGTCGGGCCGCGACTGGCCATTGCGTTGGCGTTCGGGAGTTCGGGCGCCGTCATGGTGCTGGAGCTCGTCTCCTTGCGTCTCGTGGCGCCGTACATCGGGCTGACGCTCGAGACGAACACGGCGGTGATCGGCGTCGCGCTCGCCGCGATCGCGACGGGTGCCGCGCTGGGTGGTCGCTTCGCGGACGCGGTCCCGCCGGCCCGGACGCTCGGTCCACTGATGATCTTCGCCGGTGCGCTGGTGATGCTGGTCCTTCCGGTTGTGCGCTGGACCGGTGAGGCGCTGCGCGGCGGCAGCAGCGACCTGGTGTTCCTTGTGCTGGCGATCGCACTGTTCGTGCCCGCGTCGCTGCTGGCGGCGGTGACGCCGATGGTGACCAAGCTGCGGCTGGAGTCGCTGGCCGAGACCGGCACGGTGGTCGGCCGTCTGTCGGCGTACGCGACCGTCGGCGGGATCGCGGGCACCGTGCTGACCGGGTTCGTGTTCGTGGCGAAGACCCCGATCAGCACGATCGTGCTCACCCTCGGCGGTCTGCTGGTCGTCGCCGGAGCCGCCCTGACCGTCGTACTGCGAGGTCGTCAGGCGGCTGTGAAGCCGGTGGCGCTGGCCCTGATCGGTGCCACGCTGACCGTCGTCGCACCCCGGCCGTGTGAGGTGGAGACGGCGTACCACTGTGCTCGCGTGGTGGCGGATCCGAACCGGGAGGGCGGACGGACGCTGTACCTCGACCAGCTGCGGCACTCGTACGTCGACCTGGACGACCCGATGCATCTGGAGTTCGAGTACATCAAGAACTTCGCGGCCGCGATCGATGGCAGCTGGCCGGCCACCAAGTCGCTGGACGTGCTGCACGTCGGCGGTGGCGGGCTCACCATGCCGCGGTACCTGACCGCGACCCGGCCGGGCACCCACAACAAGGTGTACGAGATCGACTCGGCGGTCGTCGAGCTGGACAAGGAAGAGCTCGGCGTGCGGACCGGACCGGATCTCGATGTGGTCGTCCGCGACGGCCGGCTCGGTGTGCGCGACGAGGCGACGGACAGCCGTGACTTGGTGATCATGGACGCGTTCAGCGGTCTGTCGGTGCCCTGGCACCTGACGACGCGTGAGCTGGTCGCCGACGTACGCCGGGTACTGCGCCCGGACGGGGTGTACCTCATCAACGTGATCGACTTCGGCGAGGCCGCGTTCCTGAAGGCGGAGATCGCGACGGTCGCCGCCGAGTTCCCGCAGGTCGCGGTGGTTGCGCGCAAGGACGAGCTCGCCGGGCAGAGCGGGGGCAACTTCGTGCTGGTCGCTTCGGATCGGCCGATCGAGGCGGCGGCGATCGCAGCCAAGGTCGGGCCGGCGATGCAGGTGCAGCAGGAGCTGACCGGGTTCGTCGGCAACGCGCCGGAGCTGACCGACGACTACGCGCCGGTCGATCAGCTGCTCACGCCGTACGTCAGCTGAGACACCGGCCGCCGGAGTTGTGCTCCGGGGCGCGGGCTTGTTGCATGAGGTCATGCACCCACGCGCAGGCCAGCCAGCCCAGCCCGAGGACCTCGTCGATGTCGAGGCGATGCTGACGGCGTACGACGAGATCACGCCGGATGTGGACAACCCCGCCCAGAAGGTCGTCTTCGGGACCTCGGGCCACCGTGGCTCGAGCCTGGACGGTGCCTTCAACGAGGCGCACATCCTGGCCATCACGCAGGCCGTCTGCGAGTACCGGGCCGGTGAGGGGACGGCCGGGCCGCTGCTGGTCGGCCGGGACAGCCACGGCCTGTCGGAGCCGGCGTGGCGCACCGTGCTCGAGGTGCTCGCGGGCAACGGCGTACAGACGCTCGTCGACAGCGCGGACCGGCTCACGCCGACGCCCGCGGTCTCGCACGCGATCCTGCGGCTCAACCGCGGCGCCGGGGCCGGTGCGGACGGCATCGTCATCACGCCGTCGCACAACCCGCCGCGGGACGGCGGGATCAAGTACAACCCGCCGCACGGCGGACCGGCGGACTCCGACGCGACCGGCTGGATCGCCGCCCGCGCGAACGAGTTGATCGCCGGCGGCAACCGCGAGGTACGACGTACGCCGTTCGACCAGGCCAGGTCGCAGGCGGGGGAGTACGACTACGTCGGTCACTACGTCGACGACCTGCCCTCGGTCCTGAACCTGGACGCGATCCGCACGGCCGGCGTGAGGATCGGCGCCGACCCGCTCGGCGGCGCGAGTGTGGACTACTGGGCCGCGATCGCGGAACGGCACCGCCTCGACCTGACCGTGGTGAACCCGCGGATCGACCCGGCCTGGTCGTTCATGACGCTGGACCATGACGGCAAGATCCGGATGGACTGCTCCTCGCCGTACGCGATGGCCTCGCTGGTCGCCCAGCGGGACCGGTACGACGTGTCCACCGGCAACGACGCGGATGCGGACCGGCACGGCGTCGTCACCCCGGACGCCGGCCTGATGAACCCGAACCACTACCTGGCCGTCGCCATCTCCTACCTGTTCGCCAACCGCCAGTGGGGTCCGGACGTCGCGGTCGGGAAGACCTTGGTGTCGTCCTCGCTGATCGACCGGGTGGTCGCCGACCTCGGCCGCCGGCTGTGGGAGGTCCCCGTCGGGTTCAAGTGGTTCGTCCCGGGGCTGATCGACGGCTCGGTCGGCTTCGGTGGCGAGGAGTCGGCGGGCGCGAGCTTCCTGCGCTTCGACGGCACGGTGTGGACTACGGACAAGGACGGCATCCTGCTGGCGTTGCTGGCCAGCGAGATCACCGCGGTCACCGGCGAGACGCCGTCACAGGCCCACGCGAAGCTGGTCGAGCGGTTCGGCGCCTCGGCGTACTCACGGGTGGACGCTCCGGCCACGCGCGAGCAGAAGGCCAAGCTGTCGGCACTGTCCGCGGACGCGGTCACCGCGACCGAGTTGGCGGGTGAGCCGATCCTGGACCGGATGACGAGTGCTCCCGGCAACGGCGCCGCGATCGGTGGGCTGAAGGTCACCACCGAGTCGGCCTGGTTCGCCGCGCGCCCGTCCGGGACCGAGGACCTCTACAAGATCTACGGCGAGTCCTTCAAGGGCGCCGACCACCTCGAGCAGGTCTTCGAGCAGGCCCGGGAGGTCGTCTCCAAAGCCCTCGGCTAGCGCACGAAGGCGTCGAGGAGCCGGTCCAGGTCCGCGGCGGGGTCGCTGGTGATCCCGCTGTGGATCGGCCCGGGATGGACGACGGTACTGCGGGGCGCGGCGAGCCACCGGAAGCGCTCGCCGATCCCGGTCGCCGCGGCCGGCCCGACGGCAGGATCGCCGGAGCAGATCGCGCGGATGTGCTCGAGCGACGCGCACACCACGTCCACGTCGACAGCAGGATCCAGCGCCTTGAGCCGATCCGGATCGACGTCCCACGCGGCGCCCAGGAAGTCCCGCACGCGGCAGTAGAGCACCGCACCGACATTGATGAACTCACCACGCTGGATCCGCGGCGCCGCCCGCAGGATGACGTAGTCGAAAGGCACCAGATCGGTCATTGCGCACCGCCGGGAAGCCAGGCGGACCGCTTGTCCAGCCGGGCGGTCAGGTAGTCGAGGTACCGCTCCCGATCGCCGTCCTCCAGCCACTCGTCCGGCACCAGCCCGATCACCTCGGTCAGCAGCTCCGGCGTGATCGCGGTCGCGAGTTCCGCGTCCACCCCGGGTACGTCGGGTGTCGCGACCGAGAACACGTGGTCGGAGGCGTCGTACGGGAGGGCGGCGAACTTCTCGGCCGGCATCCAGGAGTGGTGGAAGTACAACGCTGCGCCGTGGTCGATCAGCCAGAGGTTCTTGTGCCAGACCAGCAGGTTCGTGTTGCGCCAGGAGCGGTCCACGTTGGCGACGAACGCGTCCAGCCACAGGATCCTGGCCATCGCCCGGTCGCCCGGGTTGCCGGCCGAACCGTCGTACCCGAAGGAGCCGGGCAGGAAGTCGACGGCCAGGTTCAGGCCGGCGCTACGGATCAGCAGTTCCTGGATCTCGAAGTCCGGCTCGGACTTGCCGATCGCCGGGTCGAGCTGGATCAGCTTGAGCTCCGGCACCCGCAGGCCGAGGCGGCGGAACAGCTCGCCGACGATGATCTCGGCGACCAGCGCTTTCGGACCCTGGCCGGCGCCGTGGAACTTGATCACGTACGTACCGAGATCGTTGCCTTCGACAACGCCAGGCAGCGAACCGCCCTCGCGCAGCGGCAACACGTAGCGTGTGGCGGTGATGGTCGGCAGGGTCACGCGGCAGAGCCTAACCGGTTTGCCGTCGGGTACCGGCCGAGGGTGAGGCTACCGTTCTTCGGGGTGGAGGAAGAGTTACTGCTCGTGTCCGCCACCGGTCATCCACTCCCGCGCAGCAAGGCCGTCGTCGCGGGCGTGCAGGATCTCGACGTCGAGCTCGAGCTGACCCGGGCCATGGTCGAGATCAACACGCCGGTCTGCGAGACGTCGACCGAGTTGCGTGGGCACTTGTCCGACATGCGTTCCAAGCTCGCCGACGCGGCCGCAGCTGAGGGCGCCCGGCTGCTGGCGATCGCCGTACCGCCGTATGGGCAGGCGGCCCAGTCGATCACCCGGAAACCGCGGTACGAGGAGCTGGCAGGGAAGTGGGGTCTGCTGGCGCGCGAGCAGGGTGTGTGCGGCTGCCACGTCCATGTCGACGTGTCCTGCAGAGCGACAGCGGTCCGGGTGAGCAACCACCTGCGGCCGTGGCTGCCCGCGCTGCTTGCCCTCACCACGAACTCACCGATCTACCTCGACCAGGACACCGGCTTCGCCAGTTGGCGTTGGCTGATGACGACCCGCTGGCCGTGCGCCGGTCCGCCGCCGTACCTGGAGTCGGTCGAGCACTACGACGCCTTGGTGGCAATGCATCTGGCCGCGGGCACGCTGATCGATGAGCGGATGGTCTATTGGGACATCCGGCCGTCATCGCACCTGCCGACGGTGGAGGTTCGGGTCAGCGACGTACCGCTGACTGTCGACGAGACCGTACTGCTGGCCACCCTCATCCGTGCGCTGGTGATGACTGCCTTGGACGATGGTACGAACGGTCCGTCGCTGGAGCCGGAGGTACTGCGGGCGGCGTACTGGCTGGCCGCACGCGACGGGATGACCGGCAACGGACTGGACGTTCGTACGGCCGAGTCACTGTCGATGGCCGAGGTGGTTGGGCGATTACGGCGGCACGTGGAGCCGGCCTTGCAGGAACTCGACGCGCTCGACCTGGTGACCGACGGCATCCAACGGATCCTGACCGACGGCAACGGCGCGGTGAAGCAACGCAAGGCGTTCCGCACCGGTGGAGACGTCACCGACGTCACCGAGATCACGCCGGCAGCGAAGCATTGACATCACGCTTTCACAATCCCTGCAGTATGTCGTTATGCCGAGAGCAGATTCGGCTCCGAATAGGCGCTGATCCGGCGGAAATTCCGTTGTTGCCGACCTGTTGCCGAAGTACGGTCCCGTTGGTCATTTCCGCTGAAGGGGCTGTCAATGATGAGTTTTCGAGGAGCCGTGAGGGCACTTCTTCCGGCTGTTCTGGTGTCCGCCGCGGTGTTGCCGATCGGCACCACCGCGCAGGCATCGACGTGTTCTGTCCCGAGTCTCGGGACGCTGACGCGCGCGGATCTTCCGGCCGGGACCTCCGTCGTCGACTGTCAGGCCACGGGGCGTGTCCTGCGGCTTGGCAACGCAGGCGTGGAGATCCCCGCTCCCGGGCACGGAGTAGGTGTCGCTGCCGTTTCCACGTCGGGAGCGGAGCAGGTCTTCCAGGTCTCCGTCGCCGCCGACGGCCGGATTTCGTACCCACAATCCACGGAGCACAACGCTGGCGGCGCCGGCGTCATGGCGTCTCCGTCAGCGTGCAGTGACGGAGCCTATTCCCTCACCGGCACGGAATGGTTCGGCACGAAATACAAGTGGTACATCGGTGACGGTGGAATGCCGGGCGCGCTGTCCCAGTCGAAGGCGCAGGCGGCCTTCGCCGATGTCATCAACAACATCACCGGCAGCTACAACGACTGCGGTCTGACCGACCAGGTGAGCGCCCTCAGTCAGTACATGGGAACGACCACCTACGAGTCCGACATCTCGTCCACCACCACCTGTACGACGCCGGACGGCGAGAGCACCTGGGATGCGGGCAATCTGTCGACGGGCGTCCTGGCGGCCACCTGCTGGTGGTACCAGCCTTCCGGCCAGGCCACCAACCTCACCGTGGAAGCCGACGTGCGCTACAACACGACCGACTACAACTTCACGGACAGCCCGAGCACCTGCACGTCGCAGTACGACGTCCGGGAGGTCGGGACACACGAGGCCGGTCACGTCTTCGGCCTGGGACATGTCGGTTCCGGCCACACGAACCTGACCATGTACACGGCGTCGAGTGCCTGTGACACCAAGGAAAGAACCCTCGGCAAGGGGGACGTGCTGGGCCTGCGAGCCCTGTACTGACGGGAGACTCCCGGTAGAGCACCGCTCTACCGGGAGTTCTCCGGGCTAGTGCCGCAGGAAGTCCTCCAGCCCGTGGAGGTCGTCGGTGTTGATGTGGTCGACACCAGCGGCCTTGAGCTCGGTCCACACAGCTTCGCGGGCCGCGCCCGGCAGGTCCGGCGTCTCCCAGAAGCGCACGCGGTAGCCGGCGTGGTGAGCGGTCACCACGATGTCGTGCAGCTTGACCTGCTCGTCGGTCGGCATCGGACCGACGCCCTTCCATGTGAACACGTTCGACCAGTTGTCGCTCACCAGCGGCATCAGCGAAGCGGGCATCCCCGACTGCAGGTCGCCGAGGCGGCCGTCGTACCCGGCGTACCGGACCTTCTGCGCCTTCAGTACGTCGAGCGGCCGGTTGCCGCTGATCACCGAGGTCACCGCGCCCTCCAGCACGCGCCCGTTGATGAAGACCGTGCTGATCCCGCGGTACTTCTGCAGCGCCTCGTCCACCGCGGCGTACGTCGACGGGCCGTCGCTCTTGATGTCGATGAGCAACTGGAAGTCGCGTCCGTGCTTGTACACCTGCCCGTGGTTCTCCCGCACCCGCTCGGCCAACGGCTTCAGGTACAGGCTCTCCAGCGTGCGACCCGGTACGGCGTCGTCCAGGTCATGCGCGACCCGCAGTTCGCCGTCCACCAGCCACACGTCCGCCTCGACACTGTTGAACCCGCGATCCAACGCGTCCTGCAGCGGACGCCGGTGGTCGTAGTCGTTGTGCGCATGCGCCGACGGCAGTGCCCGGACGGCCGGAGCGTCGTACGCCCTGGGGAGCCTGAAGCCGTTCTCCTGTACGACGGAACGCAGCCGGTCGGGGTAGTCGGTGATGATCCCGTCGACACCGTCGTCGATCAGCGCCTGCATGGTCGGCGCGTCGTCGACGGTCCACGGGATCACCTTCATCCCGGCCTGGTGCGCCGACTTCACCATGTCCGCGGTGACGTACGGCCGGTAGTCCGGATCGGTGACCTTGCCGTCCTGCGGGAAGCCGTGCACCGGTGAGATCGCCGACGCGCCGAACGACTTCGTCGCCTTGACCAGGTCACCACCGAAGTCGTCGATGTCCAGGCCGCCCAGCCACGGCGACTTGCCCGGCTGGCCGACCTGGAGGAAGTCGAAGTTGGTCAGCGCGACCAGCGGCAGCTCCGGAGCGACCTGGCGCATCCGCATCAGCGAACCCCAGTCGAAGCTCTGGATCGTCACCTGCCGGCCGATCTTCGCCGTGCGGACCTCGCGCGCGACGACCTGGACGAACTGCTCGCGCGGCGCGGTCTCGGACGGTGCACCCGCCTCGACCTTGGTCTCGATGTTCAGTTTCACGTCGTTCGCGTGGTAGCGGTGTACGAGCGCGAAGATGTCGCGCAGCTCGGGCATCCGGGCGCCCGGATCGGGCTGCTGACCGGGGAAGCCGGCCTGCGGCAGCGAACCGCAGTCGAGCTGCTTGACCTGCTTCAGCGTCAGCGTGTTGATGAACTTGCCGACGTACGGGTACTCCGGGTCGTTCGGCGTGTACGGCGCGGTGTCGCGGCACTTGGACCCGGTGACCTTGCGGTCGTGGGTGACCACGGCGTACCCGTCCTGGGTGATCTGGACGTCGAGCTCGAGCGTGCTGACGCCGAGCTCGAGGCCGTGCGAGAAGGACGCGATCGTGCTCTCCACGGTCAGTCCGAGACCGCCGCGGTGGGCCTGGACGTCGAAGTCGCCACGGTGCGCGGAGGCCGGTACGGCGACCAGTCCCTGGGCGACGAGACCGGCAGCGAGGGCAAGCGGAAGCAGCGCGCGGGGGAGGCGGCGCATGAGGGGAACCTTTCCGGAGGGGTGGGCGGACGTCCCCGAGGCTGGCTGCCGCAGGGGTACCTGTCCCTTCGTGAAGGTAGCCGAGAAACGGCTGACGGGTGACCGCCGCGTGTCGCCGTCCGATTACGGAGCGGAGACGACGTCCCGCACCGACTGGGATTCAGCCGTCACCGAGCCGTCCTTGAACGCGCCGTCCACCTTCCCCTCGGTACGGCGCGTGAGCGTGAGCCGGACCCGGCACTGCGAGGTGTTCCTGCCCGGGGTCGGTGTGGTCGTCACGGGCTTGATCGAGCCCCGCGCGATGATCGCGGACGTCCGCCCGGGCTCGAGTTCGAGGCTCCCCGTCTGCACGCACTCACCCGCCCAGCCGAGGTTCGTCGGCAACTGCGACGGCTCGCTGGTGAACCGCACGGTGAGGTCCTTGCGTCGCGAGAACGTCGTACCGGCGGCCGGTGCGACCATCCGGACCCGCTCGGGCAGTACGACGGTCGATCGGGGAGCGGACTCGTTGTCGCCGCCGCGCTCGAGGCTGAAGGTGATCTCGGTCCCGGCCGCGGTCACGCCGTCCAGGCGGTTGGTGTAGTTGGTGACGCCGGCGGACCGATGGTGTTTCAGCTCGGCCGACTTGCCGCCACCGCTGGCGGTGATCCCTTCGCCGTCGCCGAGTTCGACGAACGTCAGCGTGCCGACGCCGAGCGAGGCACTCACGTCGGCCTCGTCGGTGTTCTCCGGCAGCGTGACGACCATCCCTGCGGTCATCCCGCTCGTGCGGATGTCCTTCGACTCCACGGTCGAGCAGCCGGTCAGGACGAGAACGACGGCGAGAACGGTTGCTGGGGCGGCGATTCGCTTCACAGTCCGGGAAGCTAACACCGCCAGGGATCAGCCCTCGTGAGTACAACTACTCATACTGGAGCGCTTCGAGCGGATTCAGCTTGGCCGCGCGCCGGGCCGGCCAGATCGCGGCGAAGATGCCGACCACGACCGAGACGATCGCGAAGATCACCAGTTGACCGGCCGGAATCGTGAAGGTGATCTCGTCCAGCCGGGAGGCCAGCAGCGACGCGAGGACGAGGCCCAGCACGATCCCGATGACCGCGCCGATCAGGGCGGTGATGACGCTCTCCTGCCGGATCATCCGCTTCACCTGCAAGCGCGTCAGCCCGATCGCGCGCAACATGCCGAGCTCCCGGGTTCGCTCGAAGACGGTCAGCACCAAGGTGTTGACGATGCCGAACAGACTCACCAGGACCGAGAGCGCGAGCAGGACGTAGAGCACGTTCAGGATGCTCTTCACGCTGTCGGTCTGCGCCTTCTTGAACGCCTCCCGCGTCATCGCCTTGGCGTTCGGGAACGTGCTCAGCGCGCTGTCCAGAGCGGCCGTGTTCTCCGCGGTGACACCGCCGCGCATGTTGACGAACGTGTAGATGTTGAGCGGCTGCGAAGTGGTCGAGTCGAAGGTGTCGGTCGAGATCGTCACGTTGCCGAACGGCGATCCGCCGGCCGGCGGGCGGAAGACGCCACGGACCTGGAGTTGCAGGACCTTCCCGGTCGCCGTCTCCATCGCGAACCGTGAGCCCTGCGAGAGCGCGTGGCTGTCGGCGTACTCGGCATCGACGATCGCGCCGTCGGCACCGAGTTCACCCAGCGACGCCTGCGAGCCGGACCGCCAGTCGAAGGTGAGCAGGCTGGGCGCCTCGGCATCGACGGCGGTGATCGTGATCGTCTTGTCGAACGCTTTCGCCTGGCCGCCGCGCACGCTGGTCTGGGTCTCGACGGCCGGTACTTCGGCCACAGCGGCCGCGACCGTCGGCGGCAACGGGCTGAAGTTGTTCTGCGCGGTGATGGCGTAGTCGGCGCTGAAGATCCCGTCCACGGCCTGCTCGAACGGCTTGATGATGCCCGCGCCCAGGGTGGCAACCAGCGTGACCAGCGCGAGTCCGATCATCAGCGCGGCGGCGGTCGACGCCGTCCGATGCGGATCGCGCCGGCTGTTCTGACCGCCGATCGCGACCGCGGGTCCGTCAGGGAGTACTCGCGGGAACTCGGCGGGCCGCCCTCGGAGCCGTCGTACCACCCAGAGCGGGAACAGGAAGAACGGCCAGGCGATCGCGGTCAGTACGACGACCGACCAGCGGGCGACGGGATCGGACACAGCGGCGAGCGGCCGGACGAGACGGGCGGAGAACAGGGCGATGCCGATGAACAGCAGCAGTACGCCGGCACCGAGCAACGACAGCAGCGTGCTGGTCGACAATCCGTCGACGAACAATCCGATCAGCACGAGCGCGATCCCAACGACGGCGAGCAGCGCCGCTCCCAGCGGGCGGTAGCGATGCAACCGGCCTGGTGCGAGCGTTGCGCCCTCCCGGACCGCGGCGATCGGTGGCACCCGGGTCGCCCGCCACGCGGGCCGAAGACTCGCCAGTACGGTGACCAGTACGCCGACCACCAGCGCGACGATGATCGTCCGGGTCTGGAAGACCAGTCCGTTGTTCGGCAGGGTGAAACCGACCGCGTCGAACAGCTTGAACAACCCGGTCGCGATCGCGAGCCCGAGGAACAGCCCGACCACCGCCGAGACGAGCCCGGTCACCAGCGCTTCCAGGACGACGGTGCCGAGGATCTGGCGGCGTGAGGCGCCGAGAGTGCGCAGGGTGGCGAACTCGCGGGTCCGCTGGGCGATCGTGATGGACAGCGAGTTGGCGATCACGAACGAGCCGACGAACAACGCGATCCCGCCGAACACCAGCAGGAACGTCTGCAGGAAGCTCAGGAAGCCACTGGTTCCGGCCGCGTCCTCGGCCGCCTGGTCCTCGGCGGACCGGACCTGCGTCGCCTCGGGCAGGATGGGCCGCACGGCATCCAGCAGTTGCTGCTCGCTGGTTCCGTCCTTCTTCGCGATCAGGATCTGGTCCAGCTTGCCGGCCTTGTCGAGCAACCTCTGCGCGGTGCCGAGTTCGAACCCGGCCAGCGTCGCACCGCCGATCGACGACACCGCGCCGAACTCGACCAGCCCGGAGATCCGCATCTGCTCGGCCGGGCCACGCGCCTGGACGCCGATGGAGTCGCCGGCCGCGAATCCCTTCTCCTGCGCGCTGTGGGTGTCGATCACGACCTCGCCCGGCGCGGGCCACGCACCGGAGACGAGGGTGAGCGAGTTGAACTGCGGCAGCGCGGGATCCACGCTGAAGGCGAGGTTCGGGGCGCCGCCGAAGACGATCGCCTTGTCGTCCTTGCCGATCAGTTGCGCCTCGCCGGCCACTGCGCCACCGGCCGCACCGACCTCGGGCAGTTCCCGGACCTGCGTGAGCAGACCGGCGTCGAACGGCGGCGCGGTGACGGTCCCGTCCTCGGCCGCCTCGAACGCCGTCTTCCCGGTGATCGCCGCGTCGGTGTTCTTGTAGTTCTCGGTGAAGATCGAGTCGAACGCGGACGTGATCGAATCGGTCAGCACGTACGTGCCCGAGATCAGCGCGACGCCGAGGACGACTCCGATCGCGGTCAGCGCCGAGCGAAGCTTGCGGGCCAGCAACCCCTGGACCGCGAACCGGATCACTGCAGGTCCAGCGTGTCGATGATCTGCAGGATCTCGTGCTGGCTGGACCGACCGGTCTCCTTCACGATCTCGCCGTCGGCCAGGTACAGCACCCGGTCGGCCATCGCGGCCGCGCGGGCGTCGTGCGTGACCATGACCGTGGTCTGGCCGTACTCGTCGACCGATCCGCGCATCAGCGCGAGGATCTCGCCGCTGGTCCGCGAGTCCAGGTTGCCGGTCGGCTCATCGGCGAACACCACCGTCGGCCGAGACACCAGGGCCCGCGCGATCGCGACCCGCTGCTGCTGGCCGCCGGACAGTTCGGCCGGCCGGTGCTCGAGGCGGTCGGCGAGTCCGACCCGCTCGACCAGGTCCTCGAAGAACTGCGGATCCGGCTTCGTGCCGGCGATCGTCAGTGGCAGCACGATGTTGTCGCGGGCACTGAGCATCGGCAGCAGGTTGAAGAACTGGAAGATGAAACCGATGTGCTGACGCCGCAACTTGGTCAGCGCGTCGTCACCGAGGGTCGTGATCTCGATCCCGTCGATCTGTACCGAGCCTGACGTCGGCCGGTCCAGCCCCGCCAGGATGTGCATCAGCGTGGACTTGCCCGAGCCGGACGGTCCCATCACCGCGGTGAGCTGTCCGGGATCGATCTGTACGCCGACGCCGCGCAAGGCCCGGACCTCGGTGTCGCCTTCGCCGTACACGCGGACGACGTCCTCCGCGTACACCACGCCGGTACCCGTGCGTGCTGCTGTCCCCTCCGTGCCGATCATCGCCCCTCCCGACGGATCAGCGGCCCCCAGCCGATCGGATCGGTCCCCGCTGCCGAGTGTGCCTCTTTCGGACGGTCAGATCCAGCCCCGCCGGGCGGCGTGGAAGCCGAGCTGGAGGCGGGTGTCGGCGGACACCAGGTCCATCAGGGCGCGGACCCGGCGCTGGACCGTGCGCATGGACAGGTTGAGTTGGTTGGCCACCGCCTGGTCGGTCAGGCCGGCCAGGAGCAGGCCGAGGATCTTGGCGTCGAGCTCGGGGAGACCGTCCGACGAGCCCTCGACCATGCCGTTCGTGCCCAGCACCAGAGGGAGCCCGTCGCGCCAGACCCGGTCGAAGAGGGCGAGCAATGCGTCGAGCATGCCGCTGCTGTGCACGATCAGCGCACCGATGGCGCCGCCCGGTCCGGACAGCAAGGGGACGAGCGCGATGCGACGATCCACGATCAGCAACCGAAGCGGCAGCTCCTGGACGACGCGAACCTCCTCACCGGCGTTCAGCGAGTCGGACGCGGCCGCGAAGAACCCCGGCCGGTCGAACGCGCTCCGCTCGATCATCACGCGGTAGCGGACCCCACGGGTGACGGCGGCGTCCTCCTCCTTGTTGTCCTCGGGCGGAACCACGGCGATGTCCGCCTTCACGAACCCGAGGACTTCTTCCCGCGCGGACATCTGCAGCTGGGCGAACCGCTGGCCGACCGCGTTGGCGCCACGGACGACGTCCACGACGTCGCTGATCGACCGCTCGGTGTCCGTCCCCCGATAGACCTCGGCCAGCGACTCGATCTCGCGTTGCGCTCGCCGCAACTCCTCCTCGCGCTGGACCGCGAGCGCAGCGAGTGCGACCGAGGGCGGTGAGGCGACGTACCGATCCGTGCCGCTGCTCGACCGCGCGGCCAGGCCGAGCGTCTCCAACGAGGACAGCGCCCGCGCCGCCTCGACCGGGTGGCAGGTGAGCCGGCTCGCCAGCTCGACAGCGTCGTACGACGGGACCTCGACGAGGGCCCGATAGGCGAGTTCTTCGGAGTCATCCAGTCCGAGCACGTCGAGCACGATGCCTCCCAGCAGACGGCGATGTGGCGGCTGGACCCTGGCGGGTACCTGAATTGTCGCAATCTTGCCAGCACAGCTACCTCCTTCGCTGGCGGTTTTGCGATGGACTGACCGGCGACAATCCGTCCCGAAGGGTGTCCTCCCCATGTTTTTCCGCTTCCTGGCGCGCAAAACCCCGGCCGGTCGCTTGCTGACCGGTGCAGCGGCCATCGCGTTGCTCGCGGCCGGCGCCGTACCCGCCGCTACCGCCACTCCGCCCACTCCGTCCACTCCGAGTGCCCGGCCGACCCTGCCAGTGCAGGTCGACGCCGCGAAGGTCGTCACCCTGATCACGGGGGACAAGGTGCAGTTGTCCCCGGCCGGCTCCGGACGCAGCAACGTCCGGTTCGTCCCCGCCGACGCCTCCGACGCCGGCTACGAGACGCGCACGGTCGGCAAGGACCTGTACGTCGTACCCGACAGCGCCGCTCGGCTGGTGAACAGCGGCAAGGTCGACCAGGCGCTGTTCAACGTGAGCGGCCTGATCCGGCAGGGGTACGACGACGCGTCCACCAACCAGATCCCGGTCATCGCGACGTACAAGCCGACGGCGCGAGCCGCTCAGCAGGCGGTCCCGGCCGGGTCCACCCGCACGCGCACCCTGTCGTCGGTCGGTGCCGCCGCGCTGCGGACCGACAAGACACAGGCTCACGACACGTGGCGGTCTCTCTCGACCGGCCGGGACGTCCAGAAGCTCTGGCTCGACGCGAAGGTCAGCAAGACCCTTGACCAGAGCGTCCCGTACGTCGGCGCCCCGCAGGCGTGGGCGGCCGGGTACGACGGAACCGGTACCACGGTGGCCGTGCTCGACTCCGGAGTCGACGCGGAGCACCCGGACCTGATCGGCGCGGTCAAGGCGCAGCAGAACTTCACCGACAGCCCGGACGTCGCCGACCACGACGGTCACGGCACCCACACCTCGTCGACCGTGGCCGGTCGCGGCGTGGCATCCAGCGGCAAGAACAAAGGCGTTGCCCCGGGCACGCAACTCCTCGCGGGCAAGGTCCTGAACGACTTCGGCAGCGGCGAGTTGTCCTGGATCATCGCCGGGATGGAGTGGGCCGTTGCCGAGGGCGCCGATGTGATCAGCATGAGCATCGGTACGTCCGAGCCGGTCGACTGCACCGATCCGATGGCGGCCGCGGTCGACCGGATCAGCGCGGAGTCCGGCGTACTGTTCGTCATTGCTGCCGGCAACCTCGGCGGTCCGTCCGAAGCCATCAGCAGCCCGGGATGCGCCGCGTCGGCGATGACGGTCGCGGCGACCGACCTGACCCAGACCACGGCCGACTTCTCCAGCCGCGGACCGGTGCTGGGCAACCACGCGGTCAAGCCCGACATCGCGGGACCCGGCGTGGACATCACCGCCGCCCGGGCCGGTGGGCGCGGCGACCAGGCGTACGTCGACATGAGCGGTACCTCGATGGCGACGCCGCACGTGGCCGGTGCCGCGGCGATCCTGAAGCAGCAGCACCCGGACTGGAACGGTCAGCAACTGAAGGCCGCCCTGCAGAACTCGGTGCGCTCGGAGAGCAAGGTCGGGATCTATGAGCAGGGCGCGGGTGAGCTCGACGTCGCCCGGGCGGTCACGTCGACTGTGACCGGGCCGAGCACGGTCGACCTCGGGACCTTCGCCTGGCCGCACACCGCAGCTCAGAAGATCACCAAGCAGTTCACTTACCGCAACAGTGGTACGTCGCCGGTGACCCTGACGTTCGCGACCGATGCGCGCGGCAACAACGGGAAGCCGTTGCCGGATACCCTGATCCACTTCGATGCCACGTCGCTGACCGTGCCCGCCGGCGGGACCGCCGACCTCCCGGTCACCGTCGACCCGGCGGCCGCGTTGGACTACGGGCTGTACGGCGCGATCAGCGTCCGAGTGGTTGCTACCGGCAACGACGGCCGGACGGTGGTGACGCCGTTCGGGTTCTACCTCGAGCCGCAGTACGTCGACGTCACCTTCAAGCTGATCGACCGCGACGGGAAGCCGGCCTCGTCGATCAGCTCGCTGGACGTCTTCGACCTGGACAGCATCGCGGCCCAGCGGGTCGGGTTCGACGGCGCGGACCGCACGCTCCACCTGCGGGCCGGCACGTACTCACTGGCGGCAACGATCGCCCACGACGGCGCGGACGGACTCGTCGACTCCTACGCGTTCCTCGGCGACCCCGAGATCACGCTGACCACGAACACCACGATCACCTACGACGTACGGACCGCGGCCGAGGCCAAGGTGACGACGCAACGTCCGAGCGAGCGCCGCGGCGGCAGCCTGACGTACGGGCGGGTGATCGACAACTGGATCCTCGCGTCGAGCCGCAGCTTCGGCCCGCAGGTCTCGGCGATCTACCTCGGTACGACGCCGAAGGCGAGCCGGGGCACCTTCGAGGTGATCGAGGGGTGGCAGTACGGATCACCGGCCGGCGCCAAGTCGCCGTACCTCTACAGCCTGGCGTTCACGCACGAGCAGCAGGTCAAGGGGAAGCCGGATCATCGGGTCCGTGACCGCGATCTGGCCACGATCGACGCGACGTACTACACGCCGGGGAAGCCGTACAGCTACTCCGAGTACACCGACGTGTGGCGCCCGTGGAGCATCAACCTGATCCCGACCGGGACCCGGGGGACAGTGGCGGCACCGACTCAGGTGCAGCATCTGGTCACCGCCGACCCGGAGACCAAGGTGACGCAGATGGTCGGGCACGCGGATGCGATGGCATGGCCGTTCGCGACGCTGATGACGTCGACGGCAACGGCGTACAAGCCTGGGAGCAGGCACAGCGAGAGCTGGTACAAGGCCGGGCTGCGACCGAGCATGGTGACCGACCAGACGACCGGGCAGAAGTACGCGCCGGCGGCCCGCGACGGGAACACGATCTGGAGCAACTTCCCGAGCTGGGCGGACACGCAGCCGGGTCACTTCTCGCACCAGGGTTTCCTGGATCTGGGCGGGACCGAACTGCTGGCGGACGGAGTGTCGCTGGGGGAGTACGGGTTCTACGGCCAGGGCGTCTGGGACGTGCCGGCCGCGGCGACGAACCTCGAGCTCGTGTACGACCTGAACCGGTGGCAGCGGGGCGACTACAAGTGGGAGTCGCCGTCGACCGTCGAGACCCGGTGGAAGTGGAAGAGCTCGTCGGCTGACGCCGGCAAGCCGTTGCCGCTGCTGTTCCCGGACTACGACATGGCCGTCGACCTGAACGACCGGGCTCCGAAGCTGCCGATCTTCCCGATCACGATCACGGCCGAGTCCGGGCACTGGTACAAGGCTGGCCGGTTCACCTCGGCCCGAGTGTCGGCGTCGTACGACGACGGTGCGACGTGGGTCCAGGTCCCGGTGCTGAACCTCGGGAGCAAGGCGGTGGCCCTGGTCAACAACCTGAAGGCGACCGACTTCGTCACGCTCAAGGTCGAGCTGACCGACTCCAACGGCAAGTCGGTCACGCAGACCCTGAACCATTTCTACGGAATCCACTAGAAACCGCGGAACGCCCCCGGGTCGTTGCCTTGATCGGGGGCGTTTCACCGTACGGACGCCGGTGGCATCGGTGCGGAAGTTTGTGGCATCGGACCGGGAAGCGCCTCACGGCGCGTGGCCGCTCGCAGCGGCTTATTTTGGGACCCGGGGCTTGCACCGGCCCGACACCTCGAACAGTGTAACGGGTGCCAAAACCCCTTGTCCTGTTGACATCTCGGGCTTCAAGACGCCATACCACCCGAACCCCGACTGTGCAACTAGGCCTCGCCCTGGCGCGTTGCGTGGGCGTGCGGTTACCAGAGTTGGCCGGCGCGTTCGGCGCGGGCCGCGGTCTGCAGTTGGTCCGCGGTCTCGACGAGCTTCGAGGCCGACAGCACCCGGTCGTGCCCGTCGTCGGCAAGATGCGCCCGCCCGGTCGCGACGATCCGTGCGAACGCCGCCGCCCGGTCCAGCGTGGTCGCGAAGTCACCGGTCGCCACACCCCGCAGTACGGCGTCCACCATCTCCCGCACCTCGGTCGGCCCAGGGGGCTCGGCGACACCCGCGACCACCGCGTGCACCTCGGCATACTTCCGCCCGGCGGCGAACTCGCGGGACACCTCCTCGGAGTTGGTGTGCACCCACGACCGCAGCACGTACAACCGCCACAGCGCCCCCGGCAACGAGTCCGACGGCGCCTCGGACCACAGCTCCGCGAGCTCGTCCAGCCCGTAGTCGTCCGCCAGCTTCACCACCCGCGCATGCACCTCGGCATCCCCGGAGTCCCGCACCCCCCGCACCAGCAACTCAGCCGTCCGATGCGCCACCTCGGTCACCGTCGCCGGATCAGCAGCCCCCGGCAACGACTCGAACAACTTGTTCCCCGGCATGATCGGCCGGCGCGGATTAGGACCACTCACACGCCCCATCGTGCCCGACCCACCCCACCCCCCGCACACCCACCCGGCCCGCCGCACCGATCGGCTTCTGCAACTACCTGCAATGACAGCCTCTGACGCCCGGACTCGGCACACTACCCAGTGATCGCTACACCACGTTCCTGATGGTCGGGGCCAATTGGCGGGTCGTACGGAAATTTTAGGTACTCCGGTCTAGCGCTGAACGGGTCTGTGGGTTAAGGCTGCTTGTTGTTCCTGTGGGCGGGCGTGAGGAGATGGTGATGGCTGGGCGGATTTCAGTGAATGTGCCGGCGTTCTGGGAGAACGGATGGCAGATTCTGCGTGGGGTGTACACCCCGGAGGAGGTGCAGAAGTTTCGTGACGGCGCGTACGCGTCGAAGGGGGTGAGCGGCGAGCTACTCTCGCGGCCGCTGATGAGGCACGCGATCCTGGACGGGAAGATGGTCGAGGTGGCCAGGCAGCTGCTTGGTTCCGAGGACATCATGTACGCCGGTGACAGTTCCTTCACGATCAATTCCGGCCAGCACGGCTACCACAAGGACAACGCGGACCGGAAGGATGGGAACGCGCCGGACTGGCAGGGCCGTTACACGATCCTCAGGTTCGGGATCTACCTGCAGAATCACACCAGGCACACGGGTGGCTTGAACCTGCGGCACAAGTCGCACAACGAACCTGACCTGACCACAGGCAAGACGGTCTATGTGAAGACCAGGCCGGGCGATCTGGCGGTGTGGAGTCTGCGCACGACGCACAGCGGCAACGGCAAGCTGCTCAGCTTCCCTTGGTGGGTGACGCCCGAACCGCAGAGCCACGACCGGTGGCCCTGGTTCTTCCGCGAGGCCAAGCCGGATGGCGACCGGATCGCCGTGTTCGTCGCCCTCGGCCTCGACGACCACCATCACGACCGCTATACGACGTACCTGAAGACTCGGAAGTACATGGTCGACATGTGGCACCGATCGAAACTGGATCCGGAGGTCTTCGACCAGGCCGCCAAGATCGGCCTGAAGGTCCGCGACATGCACGACGAGGTCGCCGACGACCTCAACGTGGGCCAGAACGTCGAGTGGAAGCCGATTCCGTACTGATCAGAACGGGGCCGGTCCTGTACCGACCGGCCCCGCCTGGTTCGGTTGATCAGCCGATGGTGAGGGAAGGCACCGGTGATTGCCGGGGTGGGGGTTTGAGGGGTGGCTACAGTCGGGGTATGGCGGGTGCTAAGGGTGGGCAGGGGAAGCTGGCCAAGAACCTGGTCAAGTACGGCGTGCGGTACGGGCCGTTGGCGGTTGAGGCGATCCGGCATGGGCGGGAGCCGGCTCAGCAGGCGATGCAGGCGGCGCTGGCGAAGCGGGCTGCGCGGAAGAAGGCGATCGAGCACGCGCTGACCGTGCGCGACGGGTCCCTGCTCAAGATCATCCGCGAAGGGCAGGCGATCTTCTTCGTATTCTCCGGCGACGCGATCGTCACGACGTACCCGTCCGTTCCCCAGAACACCTACCCCGAACTCCTCCGCCACGCCGACCTCGACAAACGCGAAGCCGCGGTAGTCCTCGCCGCCCGCAAACCCAAATTCACTCCGCACCTCCCACACCTCCGCCGCCGCTGACCCCGTACGCCGCCCTCGCCCAGGAGCCCGTGCACGGGATGGTGTCCGAGGTCGCGGATGGCTGCGTGGGGGAAGGTTGATGTGCGTGTAACACGGGGGACGCGGTGGGGCAACAGAGCGAGTGGAGAGTGGGACGTCTACGAGGGAGGCGTCTGCATGCTTTGGAAGATCAGGACCGAACTTGCCGATCGGCCGGGGGCGTTGGCTGAGCTTGCGGCGCGGTGTGGGGCGGATGAGATCAACATCCTGAGCCTCGAGGTGTTCACGGCCGAGGGTGGGGCCGTGGACGAGTTGGTGGTTTCGACGGGCGTCGGGTGGACGGCGGAGGCGTTGATCGCGCTCGCGGCCGAGGCCGGTTGCCTGAGGACGACGGTCCGCCCGTGTCAGGCCGACGTACTGAGTGATGGGCCGACCCGCTACCTGCGCGCCGTACTGCGGTTGATCGACGACCCGGTGTCGGTGGATGACGAGCTCGGCAATCTGCAGGGGTTCGACGAGTACACGCCGGCCGAGTGGGCTCGGGCGGATGTCCTGGTCGAGATCGCCGGACGGCTGGCCGAGCGGCTGCAGGAGACCGATGGCCCGCGACCAGGCAGTGGCGAACCCGAGCTGCGTACGGCGACCGTCGACGACGCTGAGGCGGTCGTGGCGATGCATGAGCGGTGCTCGTTCGAGAGCCGAACCCGGCGCTACCACGTACCGATGCCGAAGCTGACCGCCCGCACCGCCCGCCATCTGTCCGCACCGGCCGGCGGCGTCTCGATCGTGGCGACCGTGGGCGAAGCCGTCATCGGGATGGCGACCGCCGCGCCCTGGGAGGAACTCGGGCGTACGACGATGGAAGTCGCCGTACTGGTCGAGGACGGATGGCAGGGCCGTGGTCTCGGCGGGCAACTGCTCCGGTGCGTGATCGGTGAAGCGCGCGACCGAGGAGCCGACCGGGCCGTCTGTGTGGTGCAACCCGAGAACGTCGCGATGCTCCGCACGATCGAAGGGCTGCGGATGCGGACCAGAGTGGTCCAGGACAGTGACAATCTGATGGTCACCGTCGCGCTGTCCGACCAGAGCCTGTCGCATGCGGTGGATCGGCCGCCGGTGCAATATCGTCGGAGTCGTGCCACCCCTTCCCTCCGGTCGCAACCCGCACGGGCTGCTGGTCAATATGCCCGCGAGCACGCGCTCGCCGCTCTTTCAGCTGTTCAGCCGAATCCTCGTCGCGCTGGGTCTGCTGACGGTGATGGTGCTGATCGTGGTGCTCGACCGTGACGGCTACAGGGACAACTACGACGGCGACGTCGGCCTGATCGACGCGATCTACTACGCGACCGTCACCCTCACCACCACCGGGTACGGCGACATCACGCCGGTGACCCCGAGTGCGCGGCTCGTGAACGCGTTCATCGTCACGCCGCTGCGGATCGGGTTCCTGGTGGTGCTGGTCGGCACGACACTGGAAGTCCTGGCCAACGAGGGTCGCCGCGTCATGCGCGACACCCGATGGAGGAAGCGCATGAAGGATCACACCGTCGTCGTCGGCTACGGCACCAAGGGCCGGTCCGCCGTCCAGACGCTGATCAGCAACGGGGTGAAGCGCGACAGCATCGTGGTGATCGACCCGCGGGCGCAGGCGATCGGTGACGCCGGCAACGACCAGATGGCCGCGTTCCACGGCGATGCGACGAACCGGAACGTCCTGCGCCGGGCCGAGGTGATGTCGGCACGGGAGGTGATCGTGACGACCGACCGTGACGACGCGGCAGTCCTGGTGACGCTGGCCGTCCGGCAGTTGAACGCGACCGCGCACATCGTGGTCGCGGTCCGCGAGGAGGACAACGTTCCGCTGCTGCGGCAGAGCGGCGCCGACGCGGTCGTCACCTCGTCCGAGGCGGTCGGCCGGCTGCTCGGGCTGTCGGCGGTCAGCCCGAACCTGGGCGAGGTGATGGAGGACCTGCTCACGTACGGCGAGGGCCTCGAGGTCGCCGAACGCCCGGTGCTCGGCCGCGAGGTCGGCAAGCCCCCGTCCGCGGTGCCGGACCGGGTGGTCTCGGTCGTCCGCGACGGCAAGGTGCACCGGTACTACGACTCCAATGTCTCGGTGCTGGCCGCCGGCGACAAACTGATCGTCGTCCGCCCGGCCAAGGAGACGCCGTGGGCGGAGCGTCCCGGAGCCGACGAAGAGGACGAGTGAGAGCCGCCTCGCAGTACTGTCCGTGAACACGGTTGCCGAGGGCGACGATCACGGCGCCGCGTGGTTGCGCTGGGCAAGTGATCGGATGCCGTCGGCTACCAGTCGGGCCGATAACCCTGGATCTTAACGGTTTCTGCTCTTCCCTTGCCGAGCCGGCGGTGTTTACAGTCACGGCTGGGGGTGGACTCGGCGTACGAGTGAGGATGGTCATGAACTGGAGCAGGCCGATCGGGATCATCGCGCTGGCCGTGATGGCACTTGTGGGTACGACCGTGACACAGGCCCAGGCGGCCGGTCCGGGGAACGAGTGGTTCGCGCCGTCCAGCCCCTCCGCGTCTTCGGTGCGCAGCTAACCGAGTACTTGACCGAGGGCTTCCGGCGACCTAATCTCGGGCTTGTAAACGATTACAAGAACGATTACAGGAGGCGGGCGTGAGCCGTCCGACGATCGCTGCGGTGGCCCAGGCGGCCGGCGTCTCGGTGGCGTCGGTGTCGCGCGTGCTGAATGGTCTGCCGGCGACCGAGGAGATGGCCGAGCGGGTGCAGCGGGCGGTCGAGCAGTTGGGATACGTGCCTGACTCCCGGGCGCGGTCGCTGAAGGTGGGGCGGACGTTCCAGCTGACCCTGGCGGTCGCGGACGTCGGCAACCCGGTCTACGTGACGATGATGCGCGCGGTCGAGGAGGTCGTGTCCGCGGCCGGATATCGGCTCGTGGTGACCACGACCGGCGCGGATGTGGTGGATGAGGTCGCGCTGGTTCGGGGGATGGCGCGCGGGTACGCCGACGGGCTGCTGATCAGCCCGATCCGGGTCGACGAGGACCTGGTCAAGTCGATCCGCGAGTGCGAGGTCCCGGTGGTCGTCGCCGGTAACGTGCCCGCGAAAGCCGGGGTCGACACGGTCCGGGCGAATTCCCCCAAAGGCATGCTTCTCGCCGTCGATCACCTGGTCGCCCGAGGCCGCCGCCGCATCGCGTTCCTGAACGGCCCCGCCGACACCGTCCCCGGCGCCGCCCGGGCCAAGGGCTTCGCCGACGCGCTCCACGCGCATGATCTCGAGCCCGTCGCTGTAGCCGAAGCCACGGACTTCACCTTCGCGGCGGGCCGCGCCGCTGCCCCCGACCTGCTGGCCGCCGCTGGGCTGGCTTCCAGCCAGTCCCACCGGCGGCGGAGTGCGGCGGAGCCGACTCCCACCACTACCCGCCCGGATAGCGAGGGGCTGGCCCCCAGCCAGTTCGACCAGCGGCGGAGTGCCGTGGAGCCGATTCCCACCGCTTCCCGCCCGGATGGCGAGGGGCTGGCTTCCGGCGAGTCCCACCGGGGGCGGAGTGCCGCGGAGCCGATTTCCACCTCTTCCCGCCCGGAGGGCGAAGGGCTGGCTTCCGGCCAGTTCCACCGGGGGTTGAGTGCGGCGGAGCCGACTCTCACCGCTTCCCTCGCGGATGGGGAGGGGCTGGCTTCCGGCCAGTTCGACCGGGGGTTGAGTGCGGCGGAGCCGATTCCCGCCGCTTCCCTCGCGGATGGGGAGGGGCTGGCTTCCGGCCAGGTCGACCGGGGGCGGAGTGTCGCTTCTCGCTCGGATGGCGAGGGGCTGGATGCGGTGATTTGTGCGAACGATCTTCTCGCGGTTGGGCTTATGCATGAGTTGGCGGCGGCTGGGTTGCGGGTGCCGGAGGACGTGGCTGTGGTCGGGATGGATGACAGCGAACTTGCGGAGCAGTCGTTTCCGCCGTTGACGAGTGTGAATCTGGGGTCGGCGGAGCGGGGCCGGCGGGCGGCTGAGTTGCTGTTGGCAAGGATCGAGGACAACGACCGGAGGCCGCGGCGGATCGTCGTACAGCCGTCGTTGAGTGTGCGGAGGTCGACCCCATGACCGCGACCGTGACCGCGCCGGCGCCGACTCCGGTGCGCAAGACCGCAAAGCCGAAGCAGAACCGGGAGGCGATCTTCCTGTTCCTGCCGGCGCTGCTGCCGGTGTTGCTGCTCAGCGTCTACCCGCTGATCCGCGGCATCGCGCTCGGCTTCACCGACGCCCGCGCCGGGCTGAACGCCGACACGAACTTCATCGGCCTCGAGAACTTCTCCGAGCTCCTGCACAACGGCCTGTTCTGGGACTCGTTCCGGATCGGCGTCATCTGGACCTTGTCGGTGACGATCCTGCAGTTCGTCGCCGCGCTCGGTCTGGCGCTGCTGCTGAACACGACCATCAAGTTCCGCGGCGTGGCCCGGACCCTGGCGCTGATCCCGTGGGCGATGCCGCCGGTGGTGGTCGCGATCATGTGGCGGCTGCTGCTGCACCCGACCAACGGCCCGGTCAACGAGATCCTGCAGAAGCTGCACCTGACCGACCACCCGATCAACTTCCTCGGCGACTTCAGTACGGCGTTGCCGGCCGTGATCGTGGTCGGGATCTGGGTCGGCATGCCGATGACCACGATCACCCTGCTGGCCGGCCTCCAAGGCATCGACCGGACGCTGTACGAGGCGGCCGCGGTCGACGGTGCGAGCGCGTGGAGCCAGTTCTGGAACATCACGCTGCCACAGCTGCGGACCGTGATCGTGGCGATCACCAGCCTGGACATGATCTGGAACTTCAACTCGTTCGGCCTGGTCTACGTGCTGACCGCCGGCGGTCCGGGCGGCAAGACCATGCTGCCGATGCTGTTCGCCTACAACGAGGCGTTCCGGTACGGGAACTTCGGGATGGCCGCGGCGATGGGTGACGTGATGGTGGTCATCATCATCGTGTTCCTCGCCTTCTACCTGCGGAACCGGCTGAGGAGCGAGGCATGAGAACACGTCCGGCCGCCCGGTTCCTGCAGTACGTCGCTGTCGTCTGCTACCTGGTGTTCCTCGGCTTCCCGCTGCTGTGGCTGATCTCGAGCTCGCTGAAGTCACCCCGCGAGTTCGCCAGCATCACACCGAGCCTGCTGCCCGAGCACCTCGACTTCTCCAACTACAGCGACGCGATGAACGAGCAAGGCCTGATTCGGGGTCTCGGCAACAGCCTCCAGATCTCGATCGCCAGCACGGTTCTGGTGCTGATCGTGTCGCTGCCGGTGGCGTACGCGCTGGCCCGGTTCCGCACCCGACTGCGGCCGGTGACGAACGGCTGGATCCTGGTCAGCCAGGTGTTCCCGGTGATCCTGATCGTGATCCCGCTGTTCATGATCCTGCGGCCGTTGCACCTGACCAACACCATTCCCGGTGTGGTGATCGTCTATATGGTCTGGTCGCTGCCCTTCGCGTTGTGGATGCTGCAGGGGTACGTCGCCGCCGTACCGCGCGAGCTCGAGGAGGCGGCGTCGGTCGACGGGGCGTCCAGGGTGCGGACGATCGTGTCGATCGTGATGCCGCTGCTGCGGCCCGGGTTGATCGCGACCGCGATGTTCACGTTCATCTCGGCGTGGAACGAGTTCTTCTTCGCTCTGGTCCTGCTGCAGGACCCGGAGCTCAAGACCCTGCCGCTGGTCCTGGCGCGCTTCGTCGGCGCCGAAGGCCAGGTGCAGTTCGGTCCACTGGCAGCAGCGTCCGTCCTGGCCACCGTGCCGAGCCTGATCTTCTTCGCCTTCCTCCAACGCCGGCTGACTTCCGTTTTGTTGAGCGGCGCAGTCAAGGGTTAGAGATCCCTGAGGAGAAACACATGAAGAAAGTAGTGACCGCTCTGATGGCGGCGGGTGCACTGGTGGCGCTCGCGGCCTGTGGGAGCAACAGCGACAACGGCTCCGGGGATTCGGGGTCGAACGAGAAGGTGACGCTGAAGTTCCAGAGCCTCGCCTTCCAGAAGACGACGGTCGCCGCGATCGAGAAGATCGTCGCGGACTGGAACGCCGCCAACCCGAACATCCAGGTCGAGTACGTCCAGGGCAGCTGGGACTCGGTGCACGACCAGTTGGTCACCCAGTTCCAGGGCGGGACCGCGCCGGACATAATCCACGACGAGTCCGCCGACATCACCGGCTTCGCGAACCAGGGGTTCCTGGCCGACCTGTCGCCGTACCTGAGCCAGGAGACCAAGGACGCCGTACCGCAGGGGGTCTGGGACACCGTCTCCAGCGACGGCAAGACGTTCGCCGCGCCGACGCTGCTCCAGTCGTACGTCGTGTTCGGCAACGCCGCGCTGCTCAAGCAGGCCGGGATCACCGCGACCGGTGACTCGCTCAGCTGGGACGACCTGGCCGCGGACGCGAAGAAGCTGACGGCAGGCGGCAAGTACGGCCTGGGCTGGGGCCTGAAGAGCCCGACCGCGACCGTGCTGAACCTGGGCATGAACTTCGACGCGCAGTTCTTCGAGGGCTCCGGCCGGGACGCCAAGGCGAAGATCGGCGACCCCGAGCTCGAGGTGCCGAAGCGGATCAACGCGATGGCCTACACGGACAAGTCGATCGACCCGACCTCGCTGACCCAGAGCGGCTCCGACGTCCTGCCGGGCTTCTTCGCCGGCAAGTACGCGATGGTTGTCGCGGGCAACTACACCGCCCAGCAGATGGTCGAGCAGGCACCGAAGGGCTTCCAGTGGGAGGTGCTGCCGCCGTTGAAGGGCACCAGCACCAAGCAGGCGGCGAACCCGCAGACGCTGTCGGTGCCGGCCGAGGGCAAGCACGTCGAGCAGTCGGCGAAGTTCATCGACTACTTCATGAAGGCCGACAATCTGGCCGCGGTCGGTCAGGGTGACTGGCTGATCCCGACCACGCAGGCGGCCCGGGACGCGATCCTGAAGACGACCGGTGGCAAGGACGGCTGGCAGCAGACGCTGGCCAGCGGTGCCGAGCTGACCAAGGCGCCGTTCCAGAGCGTGGAGAACTACCCGAGGTGGAAGGACCAGATCGCGACGCCGGCGCTGCAGGAGTACCTGGCGAACAAGACCGATCTGGCGGCGCTGGGCAAGAAACTGAATGACGGATGGGGTCAGGTCAACCAGTGATGTCGTTGCTGGAACAGAAATCTACGGGTGCCCTCGTCGGCTCCGCGGTCGGTGACGCGATCGGTGGAGCCGTCGAGGGGTGGACCCCGGAGGCGATCCGGGAGCGGCACGGCGGCTGGGTGACCGGCATCGTCGGTCCCTGGTACGACGAATGGCGGACCGCCCGGCCGATCGCGCCGTACCACAAGGGCGACGGGCACATCACCGACGACACCTTGATGACGCACGCCCTGGTCGAGGTGTACGACGAACGCCGGACGCACCTGGACGCCTACGCGATCGCCGAGTCGCTGGTGCCGAAGATGCTGACCGGGACCCGTTGGGTGCCCGAGCTGGAGGCCGACGCGTTGCTGCTGCAGCGGGTGTTCCTGGCCGAGAAGTGGCTGGTCGCCCGGTTGCACTACGGGCATGTGGATCCACGCGAGGCCGGCGTCGGCAACATCGTCAACTGCGGTGCGGCGATGTACATGGCGCCGGTCGGAATCGCCAATGCCGGCGATCCCGAGGGTGCGTACGCGGAGGCGATCGACCTCGCGGGTGCGCACCAGTCGAGCTACGGGCGGGAGGCGGCCGGCGTGTTCGCGGCCGCCGTCGCTGCGGCGATGACCCCTGGCGCGACGGCCTCATCGGCGGTGGAAACGGCGCTGGTGCTGGCCAAGGACGGTACTCGAGGGGCCGTCGAGGCAGTGGCAGCCGCCGCGGACGGCCTGACCGACTGGGAGCAGGCGATTCCCGTGCTGCGCAAGGCGATCGAGCCCTTCGACACGGTCGGTCCGGACTACCGCGACCAGTCGCTCGACGCCCGGCGGCCGAGCCGGACGAAGGCGATCGAGGAGCTGCCGGTGGCCCTCGGCTTCGTGCTCGTCTCCGAGGGAGATGTACGCCGGGCAGTCCTCGGCGGCACGAACTACGGCCGGGACGCGGACTCGATCGCGTCGATGGCCGGTGCGATCACGGGTGCGCTCAGCGGACTGACCGGCGTACCGGCGGACTGGGCCGCGGACATCGCCGCGGCGAGCAAGACCGACCTCGAGCAGCCGGGCCGGGTGATGGCCGCGGTGGCGGAGGACATCCGTGCGGCCGACGCCGAGCGGTGGGCCCGGCGGTCGGCCGCGATGGATGCCCTGGTCTGAATGTCAGTTGCCGTAGGCCTCGAGTTCGATGATCCGGGAGTACCCATGGTCGTTGGAGTCGTGGATGACGAGCTGGACGGCGTCGACGGGCACCGGGGCGAAGGTCACCGTGAGAAGACCCTGCACGTTGTCGCGGAACTCGCCGACGGTCGTCCAGGTGCTGCCGGTGCGGACCTGGACGTCGAAGTCGCGGATCCCCATCACGGCCGCCGGGTACTTGGCCGAGTCGAGGGTCTGCACGACGACGCGGCCGATCGTGGTCGGCTGGACGAAGTCGACGCCGTACGTGTCGGGGAAGACGCCCTTGGTGGCGTCGTGCCAACCGCTGGCTCCCCACTGCGCGGAGTCGGTGTTGCCGTCGACTCCACCACACAGCTTCATGTCGCCGTTCGTGGAGGACGCGACCGCCTGCTCGCCGAGCAACAGGTTGTCGCGCGCGGGGACGGGCTTGATCGTGACGGGCACGGACAGGTGTTCGCGGCCGACACTGAGGTCGACGTTGCGCGTCGCCGGAGCCGTGCCGCGCGGCACGGTGATCTCGAGCGGCGCCTTCACCAGCTGGTCGACGGGCAGATAGCTCGAGAACTGGTGCCGGGACAGTGTCAGCGAGGAGTCGCCGCTGATGCGCATGTCGGCGATGGTGGGCTTGCGGCCGGTGTTGGTCATGCCAAGGGTGAGCTTGCCGGACGGGAAGCAGGGCAGCGGCACGACCTCGACCGGCTGCGGAGTGGCGCTGATCTCGACCTGATTGTTGCTGCTGGCAACTGCGACGGTCGGGACCAGGAGAGCGAGTGGGACGGCGAGCAGAGCGGTGCGTGCGCGTTTCATGTGCGGATCCGTTCAGGCCAGGTGGGTACCGGGACGGCCGTCCTCGACGACCAGGGTGGCGCGGGTGGACGCCGTACCACCGGGGGTGACGACCCGGTCGACGACGCGGTACTCCGACGTCCACTGGGAGCTGTCGAGGCGGCAGCTGAGGTAGCCGCGCTGGACGCTCTGGAACTTCACGTGCGGATTTTCGGCGAGCAGTGCCTTGCCTGTGGCGTCCGAGTCGACACCGTCCTTTCCGGACGAGACCGACGTGGTGACGAACTCGGTGCCGACCGCCGGCGTCGACGGGTCAGCGAAGTTCACCCGCAGGTCGGACGCGACGGCGCGGTGCAGGTCGCCGGTGAGTACGACGAAGTTGCGGACATGCCGGTCGCGGACGCCGGACAGCACCCGGTCGCGCGAGCCGACGTACCCGTTCCAGGTGTCCATCGGCAGTTCGAGGTCAGGACCGGTCTTGCGGTCGAGTTGGGCCATCGCGACCTGCTGGGCGACGACGTTCCAGCGGCTGCCGGAGCGGTGCAGGGTGTCGAGCAGCCAGCGTTCCTGCGCGTCGCCGGTGATGGTGCGGGCCGGGTCCTGCGACACCTCGTCCGGCGGCAGCCAGCCGCCGGTGCTGGTCTGGTCGTCGCGGAACTGCCGGGTGTCGAGCACGCTGAGGTCGGCGGTGCGGCCGTAGCGGAGGTGCCGGTGCAGCCGGATGGACGGACCGTCGGGGGACTGGTCGAGGCGCAGCGGCATGTGTTCCCAGTACGCCCGGAAGCCGTTCGCCCGACGTACGACGAAGTCGTCGTGCGGGACGCCGTCCTCGGAGACGTACCCGGCCCAGTTGCCCTCGACCTCGTGGTCGTCGAGCGTGACGATCCACGGCGCGGCGGCGTGCGCGGCCTGCAGGTCGGGGTCGGTCTTGTGCAGCGCGTACCGCGCCCGGTACTCGTCCAGCGTGAAGATCTCGCCGGCGAAGTCGACCGGGACCGGCTGGTTGCGAACGCCCGCCGTCGGGCCGACACCGACCTCGTAGATGTAGTCGCCGAGGAACAGGACGACGTCGTGGTCCCGGCGTGCGACGTCCTGGTACGCCGTGTAGAAGCCGTCGTAGTAGGCCTGGCAGGACGCGACCGCCATCGACACCGCGGGCTGGTCGGCCGGCGCCGGCGCGGTCCGGGTGCGGCCGACCGGACTGACCTGACCGTTCGCGCGGAAGCGGTAGAAGTAGTGCCGCCACGAGCGCAGACCGCGAACGTCGACGTGCACGGTGTGGGCGTACTCCGGGCGAGCGTGGGCCGTGCCCCGGCGGACCACGCGGCGGAAGTGCTCGTCCTCGGCGACCTCCCACTCGACCCCGACCGTGCGGTCGTCCATCCCGCCGAACGGCTCGAGCGGACCCGGCGCGAGGCGGGTCCAGATGACCACGGCGTCGGGCAGCGGATCACCCGAGGCGACGCCGAGAGTGAACAGCGGGCGTTTGTCGGTGCGGTGCGGTATTCCTACTGCATCAAGACCAGGCAGGGTGCCGGTCAGGGCAAGAGCGGCGGCGGCGCCGGTGGCGGAGAGGAAGCTTCGGCGGGTGGGCATGGGACGGAGTATCTGTCCGCGGTGACACAACGAACCAGGCACACGTTTCGCGTGATGCAACAGGGGAAGGAAGAAGCCCGATGAGACTGACCTGGGTGCAGCCGGAGGATCTGCTGCCGCACCAACTGGTCCAATCGCGATCCGAGGGTGTCGACGTCGCCGACGTCGAGTCGCGCTGGCGTGCAGCCGGCGGTACGACGGACGCCCCGGCGTCGGGTGCATCGGACGAACCGGCCTCTCCCGAACTGCGGACGCTCGCGCGCGAGCTGCTCGCCGAGCTGGACGCACGTGCGGGGGAGTGGCACGAGCCGGTGATCCCCGAGTTGCCGTCGCTGGGCCAACCGGCGGACCTCGAGCGGCGGACGCTGAACGCGTGGCTCGGCCGGGCCGCCGGGAACCTGCTCGGCAAACCGGTGGAGAAGATCCCGCGCGAGGGGATCCGGGAGATCCTGCAGTCGTCGGGCCAGTGGCCGCTGTCGCAGTACATCACGGCGGTCGGCGTACCTGAGGACGTGCAGCAGCGGTGGCCGTGGAACAAGCGGTCGAAGCCGACCAGTCTGCGCGAGGTCATCGACGGGATGCCTGAGGACGACGACCTCAACTTCGCCATCCTGGCGCTGCAACTGCTGGAGCGCCACGGCTCCGCCCTGACCACCGAGGACGTTGCGCAAGCCTGGCTGAACGACCTTCCGGCCGGACGCGTGTTCACCGCCGAGCGTGTTGCTTACCGCAACCTTCTGGAGGGTGTGGAGCCGTCCAGGGCGGCCGTTGTCGGCAATCCGTTCCGGGAGTGGATCGGTGCTCAGATCCGGACCGACGCCTACGGCTGGGCCCATCCGGGAGACCGCACCGCGGCCGCCCGGGTCGCGCTGGTCGATGCCCGGTTGAGTCACACCGGCGCGGGCGTCGACGGTGCTCTCTGGGTCGCTGCGATGTCGGCCGCCGCGCTGGTGCTGGACTCGCCGAGCGAGGTCGCCCTCGCCGGGCTCGAGGTGATCGCGGCGGACGGAGCGATCGCGCGAGCCGTTCGCTTCGGGCTGGGGCTCGCCGACCGTCCGCTGGACGACGCGCTCGACGCGCTGCATGCCGAGTACGGCGACCTGCACTGGGTGCACGCGGTGAACAACAGCGCCCTGACGGCGTACGCGCTGACCGCTCCGGACTTCGCCACCGCGGTCGGCCGCTCGGTGATGGGCGGGTGGGACACCGACTCGGCCGGGGCGACGGTGGGTGCGGTGTTTGGCGCTGTGCGCGGGGTTCCGGCAGAGTGGTCCACACCACTGGACAACCGGGTGGCCACGAGCCTGCCGGGGATGAACCAGATCGCGATCGACGAGCTGGCACTGAGGACTGTGGAGGTGGCCCGGGGTGGAGCCTGACGTTGTCGTCGTAGGTAGCGCGAACGTGGATCTGGTGTTGCCGGTCCAGCGGATCCCGCGCCCCGGCGAGACAGTGCTGGCGGGAGTGATGACCCGCGGACCGGGCGGCAAGGGCGCCAACCAGGCCGTCGCGTCCGCGCGGGCGGGTGCACGTACGGCGATGGTCGCTTCGCTCGGTGACGACGACGGTGGTGCACTGATGCGCGATGCCCTCGGCAGTTCGGGCGTCGACCTCTCGCTGGTCTCGGCGACCTCCGCCCCGACCGGTACGGCGATCATCACGGTCGACGAGAGTGGCGAGAACTCGATCGTGGTCGCCCCCGGCGCGAACGGCGAGCTGTCGCTGTCCGACGCGGCGGCCGCTGCCGTCCGGGCGGCGAAAGTCGTTCTGGCCCAGCTGGAGATCCCGTTTCGGACCGTGCAGGACGCGGCGGCGGCGAGTTCCTACTTCATCCTGAACGCGGCACCGGCGGCCGAGCTGCCGGACGAATTGCTCGCCGAGGTCGACCTGCTGGTGGTCAACGAGACCGAGGCCGAGGCGATCGCGGGCGCGGACCGTTCCGCACTGCTGAAGAAGGTGCCGGCCGCGGTCGTCACGCTCGGTGCCGCCGGCGCGGTGATCCTGACTCGTGGCGACGACGAGATCGCGGTTCCCGGCCTGCCGGTCGACGTCGTCGACACGACGGCCGCGGGGGACACGTTCTGTGGGGTGCTGGCGGCAGCATTGTCTGCCGTGTCAAATACCGCAGCGATTACGTCGAGCGACCTGACGAATGCGGTCCGACGCGCTACCGTGGCAGCGTCATTGAGTGTTCAGGCTGCGGGGGCGATTCCCTCGGTGCCTCACGGGGATGCAATCGACGCGCGCTACGCGGAGGTGTACCTGTGAATCCGCTCGAGCCGCGGCCCATCGATCTGCCCGCCAGGGTGGATCTGGGGCTTCGGGCCGACCTGTCGTTCCTCGACGACGCCAAGATCCTCGGCGCCCCGGAGGACCCGGCCGACCTGCCGCGGTGGCGCGCCAAGCTCGCCGAGTGGCTGATCGGTGCCTACGACCGGACGCCGTACGACGGCTCCCACTACGAGGTCCCCGGTCGCGAATGGACCCAGACGGCGTACTCGGTGGCGCTGGTCTGGCTCTGGGACGACCAGTTGTACGACGTCGCGACCGGGAGGTTCACGCCGGAGAAGTTCGTCCAGCACGGTGTCGCCGACTTCGGTGGGTACGACGCGGTCGTGCTCTGGCACGCCTATCCGGTGATCGGGATCGACTCGCGCAACCAGTTCGACTTCTACCGGGACGCGCCCGGTCTTCGGCAGCTGATCGACGACCTGCACCGGCTCGGGCTCAAGGTGTTCTTCGACTACAACCCGTGGGATGTCGGCACCCGCCGGGCGGCCCGTTCGGACGCGGAGGAGTTCGCGGCCCTCGTCACGGAGTACGACGTCGACGGGGTCTTCCTGGACACCTTGAAGGAAGGCGACCCGGCCTTCACTCGCGCGCTGCGCAAGGCGAATCCGGCGATCGCGTTCGAGGGCGAGTCACGGTTGCCGATGGCAAGGATCGGTGACCACGCGCTGTCCTGGGCGCAGTGGTTCGCCGACACCCACGCGCCCGGCATTCTGCGTGCGCACCTGTTCGAGCGCCGGCACATGATGCACCACACCCGCCGGTGGAACCGCGACCACAGCGACGAGTTGCAGTCCGCCTGGATCAACGGCGTCGGCATGCTGGTCTGGGAGTCCGTGTTCTCGGCCTGGGTCGGCTGGAACGCGCGGGACCGCGCCACGCTGCGGCGGATGGTCGCGGCGCAGCGGGCGTTCGCGCCGGTGCTGCTCAACGGCGACTGGATCCAGTTGACCCCGGAGATCCCGGACAAGGCGCGCGAGCACGGCGTCTACGGTTCGCGGTTCGACCTCGCCGACATCACCTTCTGGACGCTGATCAACCGCGACGAGGAGGACTTCGACGGCATCGTGCTGCGCTCGGAGGACCAGGTCGGCGACTGGTACGACGTGACGTCGGGCGTGCCGATCACCTCGGACGACGACGGTGTGCATCTGGTCGTGCCGGGTCGTGGCGTCGCCGGGATCATCCGGGTGGGCGCGACCGCCGGCTCATCCTGCCGGACGACCGCCCGTCGGCTCGGCACGATGCCGCGTCCCCATCTGAAGGACTCGGCGTTCCCGATGGCGCCGGCCCGGCGGGTTCCCGTTCCCGAGGTCTCCGGTGACGCGTCACTCGGCCCGGTGGTCGTCGTACCGGCAGGGGACCGGGTGCTGAAGGTGCGGCATCGGCGACGCGAGACCGGGTTGTACGACCAGGCGCCGTACGTGGAGGAGTGGAAACCGCTGCCGCCGCGTCTGCACGACATGCGGACGGAGACGCGCGAGGTCTCGCTCTCCGGTGTCTCGGTCGCGACGACCGAGGTGACCAACGCGCAGTACGCCGAATTCCTCGCCGAGACCGGCTACCGGCCGTTGGTGCCGAACCGCTTCCTCGCGCACTGGGTCGCCGGCGCGCCTGCCCCGGGGACCGAGGACCAGCCGGTGACGTACGTCGATCTGCCGGACGCGCGGGCGTACGCGGCCTGGCGTGGTGGGCGGTTGCCGACCGAGGACGAGTGGCAGCTCGCCGCCGGGCTGGACGGGTTCACCCGCGCCGAGCCGCTGGTGTGGAACCTGACCGAGAGCGAGCACCGGGACGGCCGCAGCCGGTTCTGCATTCTCAAGGGCGGTTCGCACTACGTGGCCGAGGGCTCCGACTGGTACGCCGACGGCGGTCCGCAGGAGCCCGACGTGAGCTTCAAGCTGGTGCTGACCGGTGGTGGTCTCGATCGCTCGGAGACCATTGGCTTCAGGTGTGCGGGATGAGAGATGCTCCACTTGACGGCGTGAAGGTGCTCGAGGCGGCGACGCTGTTCGCGGGACCGCTGGCGGCAACCTTCCTGGGTGACTTCGGGGCCGATGTCACCAAGATCGAGCACCCGGCGCGGCCCGACGCCGCCCGGACGCACGGCGCGTCGAAGGACGGCGTCGGGCTGTGGTTCAAGACCCTCGGGCGGAACAAGCGGATCGCGACGCTCGACCTGTCCCGCGGTCGCGACGTCTTCCTCGACCTGGTGCGCACGCAGGACGTCCTGGTCGAGAACTTCCGGCCGGGCACGCTTGAGCGCTGGGGACTCGGGCCCGACGTGTTGCTGGCGGCGAACCCGCGGCTCGTGATCGCCCGGGTGACCGCGTTCGGCCAGGTCGGCCCGTGGTCGAGCCGGCCCGGATTCGGGTCGCTGGCCGAGGCGATGAGCGGGTTCGCGGCCGTCACGGGTGAGCCGGACGGGCCGCCGACGCTGCCGCCGTTCGGGCTGGCGGACGGCATCACCGCGCTGGCCACGGCGTACGCCGTCATGGTCGCGCTTCGCGAACGGGATCGGTCCGGGGCCGGCCAGGTGATCGACCTGGCGATCATCGAGCCGATCCTGATGATGCTCGGTGGTGGGATCACGGCGTACCAACAGACCGGGTATGTCCAGCCGCGGTTGGGGAACCGGTCGTCGAACAACGCTCCGCGCAATGTCTACAAGACCGCGGACGGGCGCTGGGTCGCGGTGTCCACCAGCTCGCAGAGCATCGCCGAGCGGGTGGTGACGCTGGTCGGTCGCGCTGACCTCGTGGCGCAGCCCTGGTTCGCCACCGGGCGTGAGCGGGCGCAGCACGCCGACGAACTGGACGACGCGGTCGGGTCGTGGATCGCCGAGCGGCCGCTGGACGAGGTGATGGCGGAGTTCGAGAAGGCCGAGGCCGCCGTCGGCCCGGTGCACGACATCCGCGGCATCATGACCGACCCGCAGTACGCCGCGCTGAACACGATCGTCGCCGTGGACGACGACGAGCTCGGCGGACCGGTGCAGATGCAGAACGTGCTGTTCCGGTTGTCCGAATCGCCGGGGTCGATCCGCTGGGCCGGGCGGCCGCACGGCGCGAACACCGACGAGGTGCTCGCCGAGATCGGCGTCAGTCCCGAGCAACTCGCTGCGCTGCGCGCGGCCGGCGTGGTCTGACGCTGATGCCTGAGGGGGCCTGAAGTGCTGACCGCACTGTATGTACCCGCCAACCGTCCGGATCGGTTCGCGAAAGCTGTTGCCGCAGGCCCCGATCTGGTCGTGTTCGACCTGGAGGACGCGGTTCCGGTCGACGACAAGGTGGACGCGCGCGGCTGGGCGGTCGCCTGGATCGCGGCGAACGTGGCTGGTTCGGTGGAGGTCCGGGTCAACGCGCCCGGGACGCCGTGGATCGAGGACGACCTGGCCGCGGTGGCCGCCCTGCCGGTGATCCGGATCCGGGTGCCGAAGGTGGAGAGTGCGGGCGACGTCCACTCGATCCTGGAACAGGTGCCGACGGCAAGGATCACCGCGCTGATCGAGTCGCCGCTGGGTCTGGAACGGGCGTTCGAGATCGCCTCCGCGGATCCACGGGTGGTGGCGGTCGCGCTCGGCGAGGCCGATCTGGCGAGTGCACTGGGTGTGGACGGATCGGCCGGACTGGCGTGGGCGCGCGGGCGGCTGGTGTCGGCGTCGCGGGCGGCCGGACTGGGCGCTCCGATGATGTCGGTGTATCCGCGGGTCAACGACCTCGACGGCTTGCGGCAGACCAGTCTGGAGGGCCGTGCCCTCGGATTCGTCGGGCGTACGGCGATCCATCCGCGGCAGCTGGCCACGATCGTCGAGTGCTTCACGCCGACCGCCGTACAGATCGCCGAAGCGGAGGCTTTGCTGGCCGCGGTCGACAAGGCCGGGGTCTCCGACGGCGGCGTCATCGTCCTTCCAGACGGCCGGATGGTCGATCCCGCCATGGTGGGGCGCGCCCGGGAGCTCAGCACCCTGATGCGGGAGATCGAGTCCCGGTCAAGTTAGGCTCGACACATGCTGCCGCGCAGTGTTGATGCCGTGGTGATCGGCTCGGGGCCGAACGGCCTGGTGAGCGCGATCGCCCTTGCCGACGCGGGCTGGGACGTGCTGGTGCTGGAGGCCGCCGAGACCTTCGGCGGCGCGGTCCGGTCAACCGAGGACGACGGCTGGATCAGTGATCGTTTCAGTTCGAACTACCCGTTGGGCGTGGCGTCACCGGTCATGCGCGCGCTGGAGTTGGAGAAGTTCGGCCTGAAGTGGGCCCACGCTCCGCTGCCGCTGGTGCATCTGCTCGAGGCCGAGGAGGGCACCTCGGTCGCGATCCACCCGGATCCGGAGGACACCGCGAAGTCGATCGGCTCCGACCACCCGGGCGACGGCGAGGCGTGGCTGCGGCTCTACCAGCAGTACGTCGCGATCCGCGAGCCGCTGCTGAAGTCACTGCTGACCTCGTGGCCACCGGTCGTGCCTGGCATCAAGCTGGCGCGCAAGCTCGGGTCCGCGGGGGAGTTGCTGCGGTTCGCGCGGTTCATGGCGATGCCGATGCACCGGATGGGCAAGGAACTGTTCGCCGGCCCGCGCGGAGCGGCGTTGCTGGCGGGCAACGCGCTGCACGCGGACTCGCCGCTGTCCGGCAGCGTCAGCGGCACGATGGGCTGGCTGCTCGCGATGCTGGCGCAGGACGTCGGCTATCCGGTGGCCACTGGTGGATCGAGCGCATTCTCGGGTGCTCTGGTCCGTCGAGCCGAGCGCGCGGGCGCCTTGCTCATCTCGGGTACGCCGGTCTCCGCGATCGACGCGTCATCCGGACGAGTGACCGGCGTACGGACGGCATCCGGGGAGACGGTCGCGGTGAGCCGCGCGGTGATCGCGGACACGTCTGCTCCGGTGCTCTACAACCAGTTGTTGCCTGGCACAACGATCCCGGCCGGGTTGCGGCGGGATCTGGACGAGCGGTTCGAGTGGGACTACCCGACGGTGAAGCTGAACTTCCGGCTGAGCGGGCCGATCCCGTGGAAGTCGGCCGAGGCGCGATCCGCCGGGGTGGTCCACCTCGGCGGGACGGCGGACGAGCTCGTGCATCTGTCCGCCGACCTCGACACCGGCCGGCTGCCGTCGCAGCCGTTCCTGCTGATCGGGCAGTCCACGAAGTCGGATCCGTCCCGGTCGCCGGAAGGGACCGAGGCCGTCTGGGCGTACTCGCACCTGCCGCGGGGGATTGCCGACGACGAGTCCGCCGGCAAGCTGGCCGGCCGGATGGAACGCGCGATCGAACGCTTCGCACCGGGCTTTGGCGAGCTCATCATCTCGCGTGATCTGCAACGGCCGAGCGCCCTCGAGTCCGGCAACGCGGCCCTCGGCCTGGGCGCGGTCGGCGGCGGCACCATGCAGCTGCATCAGCAGCTCGTGTTCCGCCCGACCATCGGTCTGGGCAGTCCGCGCACCTTCATCGCCGGCCTCTACCTGGGCAGCTCCGCCATCCACCCCGGCGGCGGCGTCCACGGCGCCTGCGGCCACCTCGCCGCGCGCACCGCCCTCCGCGACGCCTCGATCATCGGCCCCCTCACCCGGACCCTACCCACCGCAACCCTCCGCCACCTCCAGCGTTGACCGCCTCCGCCACCGGCGGCCTCCGCGAGGTCAGCCGGTGGATAGCGGCTTGTGTCACCGCTGGCGGGTTCGTACGGCGCCAGCGGTGAAACAACCCGCCAGCGGTCGGGGACCTGGGAGCTGTGGTGGGGCGGTTTAGGGTCGGGAGCATGCGACTGGATGAGGCGACGTGCCGGGCGCGGGTCGCGGCGGCGCGGGTGGGGCGGTTGGCTACGGTCGGCGGTGATCGGCGGCCGCACGTCGTACCGGTGACTTATGCGGTGCGCGGGGACGAGTTGTTCATCGGGATCGATCAGAAGCCGAAGACGACGACCGATCTGAAGCGGTTGCGCAACATCACGGAGAACGAACGCGTGGCGGTCCTGGTCGACCAGTACGACGAGGACTGGACGCATCTGTGGTGGGTGCGCGTCGACGGCGTCGCGCGGGTGGTGGAGGCCCGATCGGCGGCACTGGAGTTGCTGGTGGCGAAGTATCCGCAGTACGAGGCGGACCCGCCACGTGGACCGGTGATCGGGATCCGGGTCGACCAATGGTCCGGGTGGTCGTACTCCTGACGCGTAGGGTGCTGGCAGGGAGGTGCGGATGACGCAAGTGGAGGGGTTGCTGCGCGAACTCGCGCCGCAGGTGCTGGGGTTCCTGGCGCGGCGGCACGGGCAGTTCGATCTATGTGAGGACGCCGTCCAGGAGGCGTTGCTCGCTGCCGCGACGCAGTGGCCGGTGGACGGCGTACCGGCGAACCCGCGCGGCTGGCTGATCACGGTCGCGACGCGGCGGCTGACCGACCAGTTCCGCAGTGAGGCCGCGCGCCGCCGCCGCGAGGACAGCGTCGCGTCGATGGCCGGGCCGGAGGAGTTGGTTGCCCCTGGCGCCGATGTCGATAAGGCTCCGGACGAGGACGACACGCTGACACTGCTGTTCCTGTGCTGCCATCCGGCCGTCACGCCGGCGTCGCAGGTCGCGCTGACGCTGCGCGCGGTCGGCGGTCTGACCACGGGCGAGATCGCGCGGGCGTTCATGGTGCCCGAGGCAACGATGGCGCCGCGGATCAGCAGGGCGAAGAAGAGCATCAAGGCGGCCGGGAGCCGGTTCGAGATGCCGCCGGAGGAGGAGCGCGCGGACCGGCTGCGGGTTGTCCTGCAGGTGCTGTACCTGATTTTCAACGAGGGGTACACCGCCAGTTCCGGCGAGGAACTGCAGCGGCTCGACCTGACCTCCGAGGCGATCCGGCTGACCCGGATGCTGCGTACGGCCTTGCCCGACGACGGTGAGGCTGCGGGCCTGCTGGCGTTGATGCTGCTCACGGACTCCCGTCGAAGGGCGCGGACGACCGCCGATGGCGGCCTGATCCCGATCGACGAGCAGGACCGCACGCTCTGGGATCGCGAGCAGATCGAGGAAGGCACCACGCTGATCCTGGCCACACTGGCCCAGAGCGCGGTCGGTCCGTATCAGGTGCAGGCCGCGATCGCCGCCGTGCATTCCGAGGCGCCGAGTGCCGACGAGACCGACTGGAACCAGATTCTCTCGCTCTATGTGCTGCTGGAGCGGCTCACGCCGAATCCGATGGTCACGCTCAACCGGGCGGTCGCGCTCGCGCAGGTGCAGGGTCCCCAGGCCGGTCTCGACCTGCTCGCCACGCTCGACGGCAACAAGAACATCACCGAGACCCACCGTCTGGACGCCGTACGGGCGCATCTGTACGAGCGGGCGGGGGAGCCGGCGAAGGCGCAGGAGCACTACCTTGCCGCGGCCCGGCGTACCACCAGCCTGCCGGAGCAGCGCTACCTCCAGGCGAAGGCCGCCGCGATCTCCGTGTGACTGCGGTCACGTGACCCGGGTTGTAACTTCGGTTTACAGTGGCGGGTATGAGCCTTGAGGAGCGGACACGCGCGCGGGACCGGGGGCGGCGGGACGCGATCGGGGTCGGGGTCGCGCTGCTGAACCGGCTCGCCCGGTGGCGGACGATCGATCGGTTCGGGTTGCGGAAGCAGACCGAGCGGGTGGTGTTCGAGGCGACCAAGACGGGTTTCCGGACGGCGGGGGCGCTGTCCCGGAGTTTCTCGGCGGCGTCGAAGCTCAGCACGCCGTCCCGGTTGCCGGCAGCGCGGGGGAGCGGCCGCTTCGACCTGACGCCGACCGAGGACCAGCAGATGGTGGTCGGGGTCGTGAAGGAGTTCGCCGCCGAAGTACTGCGTCCGGCGGCTTCCGCGGCGGACACCGCGTGTACGACGGATCCGAAGGTGCTGGCGTCGTCGGCCGAGCTCGGGCTGAGTCTGATCGAGGTGCCGGAGGAACTCGGTGGCATCGTCACCGAGCGGTCCGCGATGACCGGCGTACTGGTCGCCGAGGCGATGGCGCACGGTGACATGGGTCAGGCGGTCGCGTGTCTCGCGCCGGCGGCGGTGAGTACGGCGATCTCGTTGTGGGGTGACGAGACGCAGCAGGCGACGTACCTGTCCGCTTTCACCGGATCGTCGGTTCCGGCGGCGGCGTTGGCGATCTTGGAGCCGCGGCCGTTGTTCGATCCCTTCGACTTGCGGACCACGGCCGTCGGCGGGCGGTTGAACGGCGTGAAGTCGCTGGTGCCGCGTGGTGCCGAGGCTGAGTTGTTCGTGATCGCCGCGCAGTTGGAGGATCAGGGGCCGGCGCTCTTCCTGGTCGAGTCCGATCATCCCGGCGTGACGATCGAGGCCGAGCCGTCGATGGGGCTACGGGCGGTGTCGCTCAGCCGGGTGATCCTCGAGGATGTGCCGGCGGTGCAGTTGGGCACGCTCGACGACTACGCCGAGTGCGTACGGCTGTCGCGGCTGGGCTGGTGTGCGTTGTCACTGGGTACGGCGAAGGCGGTGCTGGACTACGTCACGCCGTACGTCAGTGAGCGGACGGCGTTCGGTGAGCCGATCAGCCATCGGCAGTCGGTGGCGTTCATGGTCGCGAACATCGGGATCGAGCTGGAGGGCATGCGGCTCGTCACCTATCGGGCCGGATCGCGTGCGGAACAAGGGCTTCCGTTCGCCCGCGAGGTCGCGCTGGCGCGCCGGTTGTGCACGGACAAGGGCATGCAGATCGGGACTGACGGTGTGCAACTGCTCGGCGGGCACGGGTTCGTGAAGGAGCACCCGGTCGAACGCTGGTACCGCGACCTACGAGCGATCGGCGTGATGGAAGGCGCGGTGCTGGTCTGATGATCAACCTCGAGACACCACGGAAGTTCCGCGCCTTCGTGAACCAGGCGCACCAGGTCGCCGCGGAGATGCTGCGTCCGAACTCGCGGCGGTACGACCTGGCCGAGCACGAGTACCCGGTCGAGCTGGACATGCTCGCGGCGATGGTCGACGGATTAGGTGCCTCGGGCACCAGTTCCGGCGCGGGTGCGGCCGGAGTACGACGTACTGCCGCCGGTGAAGGTGTTGTGAACGGCTCGAACCTGTCGTCGGTGCTGTCGATCATGGAGATGTGCTGGGGTGATGTCGGGCTGCTGCTGTCGATGCCGCGGCAGGGTCTCGGGAACTCCGCGATCGCATCGGTTGCCTCTGACGAGCAGTTGCGGCGGTTCGACGGTGTGTGGGCCGGCATGGCGATCACCGAACCCGGGTGCGGGTCCGACTCGGCGAACATCCAGACGACCGCGCGCCGCGACGGCGAGGACTACATCATCGACGGCGAGAAGATCTTCGTCACCGCGGGCGGTCGCTGCGACGCCGTGGTGGTGTGGGCGACGCTCGACAAGTCGCTGGGCCGGGCTGCGATCAAGTCGTTCGTCGTACCGAAGGACACGCCAGGGATGACGGTCGAACGGCTCGACCACAAGCTCGGCATCCGGGCCTCCGACACCGCCACTCTTCGCTTCGGCAACTGCCGCGTGCCCGCGGCCAACCTGCTCGGCTCACCCGAGATCGACGCCGACAAAGGCTTCGCGGGTGTCATGCAGACCTTCGACAACACGCGTCCGCTGGTCGCGTCCATGGCCGTCGGGTGCGCCCGCGCGTCGCTCGAACTCACCCGTGAGTTGCTGGCCGACGCCGGCGTCGAGATCGACTACGACCGCTCCGTCCACCTCCAGCCCGCGGCCGCGGCGACGTACCTCCAACTCGAAGCCGATTGGGAAGCCGCCTACCTCCTCACCCTGCAAGCAGCCTGGATGGCCGACAACGCCCAACCCAACTCCCTCCAAGCCTCGATGGCCAAAGCCAAAGCCGGCCGCACCGCCAACGACATCACCCTCCGCTGCATAGAACTCACCAGCACCCTCGGCTACTCAGAACACGAACTCCTCGAGAAATGGGCCCGAGACTCCAAAATCCTCGACATCTTCGAAGGCACCCAACAAATCCAACAACTAATCGTGGCCCGCAGGCTGCTGGGGAAGACATCCGCCGAGCTGAAATAGCCTTATCTGTAAGGAATCTCGGCCTGCGCAGTTGTTCCGTCAGAGCAAGCCCGGAGCATCATCGATCGGTCCGTCCTCTAGGCCCCGATTACCTCTGCTCCGTCCCTGCTCCGTCAGCCGTGAAGCAAGCCGCTCCAGTCGACGATCCACCGCCTGCCGGGCCGGTCGTAGGACGACGGGTCCTGGATCTCGCCGTCGAGCCGCTCCCACGGCAGCGAGATTTTCGTCGTACCGAAGCGAGCGATGTGCGTCTTGACCATCTTCGCCAGGGACGTCGACATGGGCACGATGCGTTCTCTGTCGTTCTTCGGCAGCGCGAAGGCGTACTCCTTGCCGAGCCGCTTCACCTGCCGCCGAACCCTGATGACCAGGTCTTCGAAGTCGAAGTCGTCGACCGACAGTCCGAGCATCTCACCCTGACGCAGGCCTGCTGCCGATCCGATGATCGGAATGAGCCTGAACTCCTCGGGGTGCGCTTGGACGATGCGGTCGACCGTCTCGTCCGACCACGCCACGACGTTGGAGAATCGTCTGGCCGGCTTCTTGACGATCCGCGACTGGCCTGGGTTGCGCTTGATGAGCTCGTCAGCGACCGCGAGCTCGAGGCACCCGTTGAGGACCAGGAACGCACTGCGTTCCTAACGTTTCAGTGGTCTGCCCGATGTCCGCGAAGGCGTGGGGATGGACGGAGGAAGGCCTCGGCGAACCCACTCGGCGCTTGCCGCGGCACGCTGGCCATCAGCGAGATCTCGGCGACCGAGAAGAAGGTCGCCGAGTCCGACATACCGCGCGTGTCTAGTGCGGGGGAGACCGCCGAGGCTGTCCACGGCGGGCGCGGATCGTGATTCAGCACCGCAGCGCGACCGAGGAAGGCTACAAGTCGACGCTGCCGACGAGGCGGCCCGCTGGCGCTCCGACGACCACGCGCCCGCCCGCGAGGTCGCCGCAGCGGTCTGCAGCGACGACCGCACAACGCCAGGCACAGGCCCGGTCAGGGGCCGGTACGACGACAACAAGCCACGGGAGGAGTAGACGATCACCGATCAATCACGCTGGCTGCAACGACTGGCCCGGTTGGGTTGAGGGCTATTTGGACCTGTTTGGTCTCGAGGAAGTGTTGGAAGCCTTCCTCACCTGCTTCGCGGCCGGTGCCGGACTGACGGTAGCCGCCGAAGGGGGTGTCGGGGCGGAGGCCGCCGTTGCCGCCGTTGACGGTGACGGTGCCGGAGCGGATCCGGCGGGCGACCTCGACGGCCTGGGGTGGTGGGCCCCAGACATTCGCGTTCAGGCCGTAGTCGGAGTCGTTGGCCATGGCAACGGCGGAGTCGACGTCGTCGTATGGGATCACGACGCCGACCGGACCGAACAGTTCGTCGCGGGCGATCTCCGCATCGTTGGTCACTCCACCGATCAGGGCCGGGTTCATGAAGTACCCGTGCTTCGTCGCCGGTCGTCCGCCGCCAGCGTCGACGATCCCGCCGCCGCGGATCGCCCGGTCGACGTACCCCTCGACCCGCCCCCGGTGCTCGGCGGTGATGAGCGGTCCGACGACGGTCTGCGGATCCCAAGGGTCGCCGACCTGCACGCCGGGCAGGAAGTCGCGGGTGGCCTGCACGAACTCGTCGTAGTCCGCTCGAGGTACGAATATCCGTGTCGTCGCGCCACACGTCTGCCCGGCGTTGCGGGCGTACCGCAGCGTCGAAGGACCCGCAACGGCCTGCACGTCAGTGCCGGGCAGGAGGATATTCGGGCTCTTCCCCCCGAGTTCGAGCACCACCCGTTTGAAGGTGCCGGCCGCCTGCCGCATCACCTCGCGACCGACGCCGTTCGAACCGGTGAACGTCACCATGTCGACACCGTCGCTCTCGGTCAGCGCCCGGCCGACATGCTGCTCTCCGACCAGGAACGAGAATGCTCCCTCGGGCAGATCGGCCTCGCACACCAGCCGCGCCCACGCCAGCGAGGTCAGCGCGGACCGCGGAGACGGCAGCAGGACGGCGCTGCACCCGGCGGCCAGGGCGCCGCCGACCTTCCACGCCGCGGTCACGAGGGGAGCGTTGTACGGCGTGAGTGCGGCGACGACACCGACCGGTTCGTGGATCAGGACACTCGCTGACACGTTGCCCCGTAACGGCAGGCCTTGCTCGTAGCCGCCGTGTGGTCCACGAGCGGCGGCGTCGGCGAACCATGCCAGGTGTTCGAGCATCGGGTCGACCTGCAGCATCGTGCTCAACGTGATCGGCGATCCCGTCTCGGCCGTCACGATGCGCGCGAGCAGCAGCCGATTGCGATCCAAGACCTCGACGACGCGATGCAGGAGTCGGCTGCGGTCACCAGGGCCGAGGTGAGCCCACGCTCCTTCTGTCACCGCTCGCCGCGCTCCCGCGACGGCCGCGTGGACCTGGTCGATGCTCGCCGTCGGTACGTCGGCAAGGATCGCCTCAGTGTACGGGTCGATGGCCGTTACCGGCGTACCGTCGCCGGCCGCCCACGTCCCGGCCACCAGAACCTCCGGCGGATGCACGAGTCGCTGGGAGTCGGCGCCCAGCCGGTCGATCGCGAGCTCGGTCACGATGGTCCCCAATCGTTGCTTCGAACAACAAACGGACGTGTCACTGTCTGGCCAGCCGGGGCGGTTCGATGCCAGCCGCCTCGGCCGCGGCGTCGAGGAGGGCTGTGACGTCGTTGTCGCCGTAAGCCGCGCAGGCGGCCTCGACGCAAGCCTGTGCCGTGGCGCCGGCATCGACCGGGACGCCGAGTTCGCCGGCCAGGTTGACCGCGATCGACAGGTCCTTGTTGGCCAGCCTGAGCGCGAAGCCCGGCTCGACGTCGCCTGCCAGCGCCTTCAGCGGGTAGTACCCGGTGAGGAAGCCGTTGACGGAGAGGCTGCTGGACAGGACCTCGACCATCCGTTCGACGGATAGCCCCAGCCGGGCGCCGAGGACCAGTGCCTCCGCGGTGACCTGCGCCTGGACGTTGCCCTGGAAGTTGTTGACAATCTTCATCGCGATTCCAGATCCGGGCGGACCGCAGTGCACGACGGCGTCGCCCATCGCGTGCAACAGCGGCCGGACCGTCTCGAGATCGGCCTGGTGCGCACCGACCATGAACAGACTCTCGCCGCGCGCCGCGTGTAAGGCCGATCGCCCGACGGCGGCGTCGACGAACCGCATTCCACGTGCCTCCAGCCGCTCGGCGAATCGCTTCGAAGCGGATGGGATGATCGTGCTCATCTCCACGTGCAACAGCCCGGGTCTGCCGTGCTGCTCGATACCGTCGGGCCCACTGACGACCTTCGCCACGTCTGGGGTGTCCGGCAGCATCGTGAACACGATGTCGGCCTCGGACACCAGCCCGGCCAGGGAGTCCGCGACCGTCGCGCCGAGGTCCACGAACGGACCAGTTCGCTCGGCGCGCGGGTCGAACACCGTCAGTGCGAACCCTGCCCTGGCCAGGTTCAGGGCCATCGGCTGACCCATATTCCCCAGGCCGGCGAACCCGATGGCCGCGCCGTCCGCGTCGCTCATGGTTGCTTCCCTTCGTCGCTCGGCTTCTCACGCTATGTCTCTTATTTTGGAAGTGCAACCGATTGACAGAACCATTTGGGTGTTGTTCTCTGTGACTGCCACCACGGAACGGCACGTACGGCTGTCCATCGAGCGCCGCGATCTGTGCCTTCAGGGAACGGAGACTTGTCATGACGACCAGCGACGGAACAGACCGAGCGGTGATCCAGGTGCAGGACGGAACGGGCCAAGGCGGCGAGCTCGGCGGCGTGGTGCGGCAGCTCGGCGGCAGGCGCGCCGTCCTGTCGGCGATCCTGCCGTGCGCGATCGAGTTCTACGACTTCTACATCTTCGGCCTTCTCGCGCCGATCCTCGCCAAGACGTTCTTCCCCGAGCACGACAACGTCGCGGGGCTGCTGTACGTGTTCACCCTCTTCGCGGTCGCGTTCGCGGCCCGGCCGATCGGCGCGATCATGTTCGGGCACATCGGGGATCGCCACGGCCGTCGGAACACCCTGGTGATCAGCGTCGTCGTGATGCTCGTCGCCACGGTGCTGATCGGCCTCGCGCCGACGTACGCCTCGGTCGGCATCCTGGCGCCGATCTGGCTCACGGTCGCGCGACTTCTGCAGGGGATCGCGACGGGCGGCGAAATCGGCGGTCTGCTCACCTATCTCACCGAGGTCGCCCCGCCCGGGAAGCGGGGCGCCTACGGCTCGGTGCTGAACGTCGCATCCGGCCTCGGAACACTGCTCGGAGTCGGTACGGCCAAGCTGATCTCATTGTTCGACGCGGACCAGGTGGCGCAGTTCGGCTTCCGGATCCCGTTCCTGCTGTCGATCCCGTTGGCACTGACGGTCTTCCTGCTGCGTTGGGGCGCACCGGAGAGCCCGGAGTTCGCCCGCCGGCGCGACACTCTGGTCAAGCAGCCGGTTGTCCTCGCGTTCCAGCAACACTGGCGACAGATGCTGCTCGTGATCGGGGTTGTCTTCGCCCAGGTGATCGGCGGCTACGGGCTGCTCATCTACCTCCCGACGTACCTGCAGAAGTACTCCGGGATCCCAGCCTCGACGACGTACTCGTTCGGCATCCTCCTCAGCGTGCTCTGGATCGTGCTCATGGTGCCGATGGGCGCGCTGTCGGACCGGGTCGGTCGCCGGCCCGTCCTCATTGCGGGCGGCGGCGGTCTCGCGCTGGTGATGTTCCCGGCGTTCGCGATGCTCGAATCCGGGCGCACGATCCTCGGCATCCTCGCCTGTGTGCTGATCATGCTCGCGCTGACCGCGGTCGTCGGGCCGACCAGCGCGGTGTTCGCCGAGCAGTTCCCGCTGCACGTGCGCTACAGCGCCTGCGGCGTCGGGTTCGCCCTGGCGTCCTCGCTCTTCGGCGGTACCGCGCCCTTGCTCGGGACGTACTTCAGTTCGTCCCTCGGACGGCCGTGGCTGTTCATCCTCTACGTCGCGTTCGGCGGCCTGGTCACGCTCACGGTTGTCACCCTCGCCGTGCGGGAGACGGCATTCGGCGACCTCGAGAGCAGGACCACCGCGTAACCCGGCGACCCCGCCGGTTCAGGACCTTTCAGCATCCCAGAGTCGAAGGACGGTTCATGCGAACGCCCAGCATCGCGATCATCGGCGCAGGTTTCTCCGGCATCGGCATGGCGGTCAAGCTGCTCAAAGAGGGCATCACCTCGTTCACGATTTACGAGCGTCTGCCCGACGCGGGCGGGTGCTGGCGGGCCAACTCGTTCCCCGGCGCCGAGGTTGACACCGAGTCGGACGTGTACCGGTACTCTTTCAAGCCGTACCCGTGGAGCCGCAGCCATGCCCGCCGAGAGGAGCTGCTCGCGTACTTCGACGAGGTACTCCGGGAGTACGGCCTGCAGGACCGGATCCGGTACGGCGTCGACATCGCCGCGATTGAATGGACCAGGACCGGCGGTTACCTGCTCAGCACGGCGGACGGGTCGACCGTCCACAGCGACGTCGTCATCTCCGCGGTCGGGCTCTTCAGCGAACCGAAGATCCCCGCCTGGCCGGGACTCGATCGGTTCACCGGTGAGGTCGTGCACACTGCCGCATGGCGGGAAGGGATCGATCTGGCCGGCAAGAGCGTTGCCGTGGTCGGCACCGGCTCGACGAGTGCGTCGCTGGTGCCGGCCATCGCACCGTCCGTCGGGCAGTTGCGGGTGTTCCAGCGCGAGCCCGGCTGGATCCTGCCGAAGCCGGTCACGCAGTACACCGAGGACGAACGCGAGCGACGAGCCCGTCCCGCGGCCGCACAGTGGAACCGGCTCGTAGCCCTCTACCGGATCCGGCGGGCCATCAAGGGCGGTCGGGCCAAGAAGATCGGTACGGCGCAGAACCTGGCCGTGCAGCGGGTCGCCGAGAACTTCCTGCGCTCGAGTTTCGACGACCGCCCCGATCTCCTGGCCGCCCTGACCCCGGACTATCCGGTCTACGGCAAGCGGCTGGTGCGCTCCAGCGACTTCTATCCCGCGCTGAAGCGCCCGAACGTGACGCTCGTCCCGCAAGGGATCCGTGAGCTCAGGGGCTCCACTGTGGTCGACGACACCGGTACGGCGCACCCGGTCGACGTCCTCATCCTCGCGACCGGGTTCAAGGCAGCCCAGTTCCTGTCCGGCGTCCGCATCACCGGCCGGGATCGCACCGATCTGCACGAGTTCTGGCAGGCCGACGCCACGGCGTTCCTGGGCCTGATGGTGCCGAAGTTCCCGAACTTCTTCATCCTGTACGGCCCGAACACCAACGGCAGCGGCGCCCACCTGTTCGTGCTGGAGTGCCAGATGAGTTTCGTCGCCGGTGTCGTCAGGCGGATGGCGCGCACGAAGTCGACCGGCGCGGAGGTGCGCGCGAGCCACTTCCGGGCCTATGAGCGATGGCTCGGCAAGCAGTGGAAGGACTCGGCATTGCTTGCCACTCACAACTATTTCCGCAGCGCGAGCGGCAACGTGGTGACGAACTGGCCGCGCGGCTTCGGGCTCTACTACCTGCTCACCAAGTTCGGCCGGGTGCGGTCGGTGCGGTTCACCCGGTCGAGGACCCGGTCGGCCACCTCCACCGATGACCGGGTGGCGGCCACGGTTCCGTCGACGCCCCCTGGTCGCTGACACGCCCGAAGGGCCGGATCCCCCAGGGATCCGGCCCTTCGTCGATCACGGCACCCGCACGACGGCGAGCTGCCCACCCTTCTGCTTGTCCTTGAGCAGCTTCTTGTCCAGCTTGCCCACACTTGTCTTCGGGAGCTCGGTGACCACCGACCAATACTCCGGGACCTGCCAGCGAGGCACCAGCGCCGCCAGATGGTTCCGCAGGTCATCGACCGACAGCTTGGTCGTCCCGGACGCGGCCACGACGCACGCCAGCGGGCGCTCACCCCAGCGTTCGTCCGGCATGGGTACGACGGCGGCCTCGGCAACCGCCGGATGCGCCAGCAGATGCGCCTCCAGGCTCGACGAGCTGATCCACTCGCCGCCGGACTTCACCACGTCCTTGGCCCGGTCCACGATCGCGATGTAGCCGTCCGCGGTGATGGTGCCGAGGTCGCCTGTCCGCAACCACCCGTCATGGAAGGAGTCGCCGGACGCATCCAGGTAGTACTCACCGGTGATCCACGCGCCGCGGTACTGGATCTCGCCTACGCTCCGGCCGTCGCGTGGCTGGACCCGACCGTTGTCAGCGACGATGCGCGCCTCGACACCCGCCAGGATCCGGCCGGCCGATCGCCGGTGGGACCAGTAGGCCTCCTCCTCAGACTCGAGGCCGAGCGGCGGATGCGACACCGTGACCACCGGAGACGTCTCGGTCATCCCGGATCCCTGGATGAGGTCCACACCGAGTAGCCGCCGCGCCGTACGCATCAAGGTCTCCGGCACGGCCGAGCCACCGGAGAAGATCATGCGCAACGCCGGCAGGCCGGTCTCCGGATTCTCTTCGAGGTAGCCGAACACGTCGGTCCAGATCGTCGGTACGGCAGCCGACAGAGTGACCCCACGCTCACAGGCGAACGGCACCAGGTCGGACGCAGCCGTGTAGCGATCCGGCAGTGCCAGTGCTGCTCCGCTGAGGAAACAGGCATGTGCCAGTCCCCACCCGTTGGCGTGGAACATCGGAACCACGCCGAGAACGACGTCCGCCGGTCCGATACCGAGCGCCGCCGTGGTGGTCGCGGAGAGCGCATGAAGATAGATCGACCGATGGCTGTACACGACGCCCTTCGGCTTACCGGTCGTGCCCGAGGTGTAGCAAACGACAGCGGCGGAATCCTCGTCGACCACGGGCCAGGAGAATGACTCGGTTCGTGCTGCGATCAACTTGTCGAACGACAAGGTCTGGCGACCGTTCGCCGACAGAGCAGTGTGCTCTGCCTCGCCGACACTTCCGTTGACCACGACGACCCTGACCTGCGGGGCATGGTCGAGCACCGGGATCAGTACGTCGACCAGGCACGCGTCGACGATCACCACCTCGTCGCCGGCATGGCGGAGGATGTAGGCCACGTCCTTCGTGGCGAGGCGGAAGTTGACCGTGTGCAGGATCGCGCCCATCGCCGGTACAGCGAAGTAGGCGGTCAGGTGCTCGAGGTTGTTCCACTGCACGGTGGCAACACGATGACCGGGCCGGACCCCGATGGCGTGGAGGCCGGCTGCCAGCCGCTCGGCGGTCTCGGCGATCTCGTTGTACCGGCGTGTCCGGCTCTTCCCGCCGCCCTTGGACACGGCGACGGTCGACGATCCGTTGACCGTTGCTCCGTGGGTCAGGATGGTGGCGACCGTCAGTGGATAGGTCTGCATGGTTGCGCGCATCGGCACCTAGCCCCTGTTCCCACGAGCCGGCCGCCGCCAGCGCAGCTCGGCACGTTGGCGGACTCCGCCGGTCACGCGTGGACCGGTCGTCAGCGTCAGAGCCGCTCCGTCGTCCGACAGGTCGACGAAGCGGGAGAGGGTGCGTCCTTCCCAGCCGGGGATCACGCACACCTGCAGGTGATGGTGGACCTCGGATCGTTCCTCGTCGACGGTGTAGCTGCCGCCGTACCCGAAGATGTCGTCAAAGGCCCGGCGGATCTCGGCGTCGGTGCCCGACCGCGCGACCGGCTGGGTGCGCTGCGTCCGGAAGGGTTCACGCCCGCTGCGCATCAGGTGTCCGGACATGTGTGCGTCGGGGGAGTACACGAGCAGTCCGACCGCGTCCTTGCCGAGCGGGTAGTCGATCGTGCCGTCGTCGCCGCAGGTCAGATACGAGACGAGTGACCACGAGCCGGCGAGCGCTCTGGCCAGTGTGCTCATGACGGCTCCTCCGCCAGTTCGATGAACATCGTGATCCGCTCCGCGTCCCCAGCTTCCCGGGTGACATGTCCGACGCCGTCGACGTCCTCGAGCAGTACGACGTCCCCCGGCCCGAACGTGCGGACCTCGCCCGAACTCACCTCGACCTCGGCCAACCCCCGCAGATGGACGGCGAACTGCCGCCGCGGAGTCCGATGCGGGGTGTCGGGATGCGGAGTGACCACGCGGCGCAGGACGACGGAACAGGCCCGGATCGGCTCGGAGTACACCGACCTGCCGGACGAGACCGGTGACGCGCGCTCCTCGCTCTCGACCGTGACGTCCTCGAAGTGTGACTCCCCGGTCTCATCCGCGTAGATCCGGGTGTAGCGCATCGATACCAGCTCCTCCAGCTCAGGTGTTCTGTATAGCGACGAACCTTCCGTCATATGGAAGCACCGGGTTGACAGTGGGTCAATGGATGGTGTTCCGTATCTTAGATGTCAATCCAATTGGTGAAACACTAGTCAGGAGGCCGGAATGCCCGAGGCCGTGATCGTCGCGACCGCCCGTTCCCCGATCGGCCGCGCCCGCAAGGGGTCGCTGCGCGACCTGCGTCCCGACGACCTCGCAGCGGTGATGGTGCGGGCGGCGCTCGACCAGGTCCCGGCGCTGGATCCCGTGGAGATCGACGATCTGTACGTCGGGAGTTGGGAACACGGCGGCGAGCAGGGTGAGAATCTCGCGCGCCGGGTCGCGGTTCAGCTCGGGCTCGATCCGGTGCCCGGGTCGAGTGTGAATCGGGCCTGCGCGTCGAGCGTGCAGACCACCCGGATGGCCTGCAACGCCATCCGGGCGGGTGACGGCTCGGTCTTCGTCTCCGCCGGGGTCGAATGCGTATCGCACTATCCGGACGATCCCGCCGACCACACCAACCCGATGTTCGCCGAGGCCCTCCGGCGGACGAAGATCCGGGCGCGCGGCCACCGTACCGGTTGGGTGGATCCGCGGCTGGCCGGCGCGTTGCCGGACGTCTACATCGGGATGGGGCAGACCGCGGAGAACGTCGCCGCGCTGTGCGGGATCAGTCGGCAGGAGCAGGACGAGTTCGCGCTGCGGTCCCAGACTCTGACCGCGGCCGCGCTCGAGGCCGGTTTCTACAAGCGCGAGATCGTCCCGGTCGTCCGGCCCGATGGCACGGTCGTGGACGGCGACGACGGCCCGCGCCCGGCGACGACGCAGGACGATTTGGCCGGACTCCAGCCGGTGTTCCGGCCGGACGGATCGGTGACGCCGGGCAACTGCTGCCCGCTGAACGACGGCGCGGCCGCGGTCGTGGTCATGAGCGACGTCCGGGCTCTCGAGCTCGGCATCACGCCGCTCGCCCGAGTCGTGGGCTTCGGTGTGTCCGGGCTCTCGCCGGAGATCATGGGGCTAGGTCCGGTCGAGGCCAGCCGGCGTGCGCTGGCCAAGGCGTCGATGACGATCGCGGACGTCGATCTGGTCGAGATCAACGAAGCCTTCGCCGCGCAGGTCATCCCGTCGTACCGGCAACTGGGGATCGACATCGATCGGCTGAACGTTCACGGCGGCGGGATCGCGCTGGGTCACCCGTTCGGCGCGACCGGCGCCCGCATCACGACCACTCTGATCAACGGCCTGCAGGCTCGTGACCGCGAGATCGGTCTGGAGACGATGTGCGTCGGCGGCGGTATGGGCATGGCCATGATCCTGCAGCGTCTGAGCTGAGCACCCATCGACGATCGGAGAACCCGTTGCCGAACCTCAGATACGATTTCAGCGGTCGCACCGTTCTGGTGACCGGCGCCGCCCGTGGCATCGGTCACGCGGTGGCCGCACATTTCCACACGGCTGGTGCCACGGTCTACCTGGCCGACCGCGACGAGGCGGAACTGCAGGAGGCCGCTGCCCGGGTCGGAGCGGTCGGTGTGGCGACCGACGTCACTTCCACCGGCGACGTCGACTATCTGGTCGGGCGTATCGTCGCCGAGACGGGACGCCTCGACGTGCTCGTGAACAATGCCGGCATCCTGCGCGATGCGATGCTCTGGAACCTCACCGACGCGGACTGGGACGCCGTAGTCGCGGTCCATCTCGGTGGAACCTTCCGCTGCACGCGGGCAGCCGTGCCGCACTTCCGGGAACAGCAGTTCGGCCGGGTGATCAACGTGACCTCCTACACCGGCCTGCGGGGCAATCCCGGGCAGGCGAACTACGCCGCGGCGAAGGCCGGCATCGTCGGCTTCACGAAGACTGTGGCCAAGGAACTCGCCCGCTTCGGTACGACGGTCAACGCCGTTTCACCGAACGCGGAGACCCGGATGATCGAGTCGATCCCGCCGGACCGCCGGGAGGCAATCGTCGCCGGCATCCCGTTGCGCCGGTTCGGCGCACCCGGCGAGATGGCCGCGGCGATCGCGTTCCTGGCCTCGGAGGACGCCGGCTACATCACCGGCGCCGTGCTCCCGGTCGACGGGGGAGTGGCGATATGACAGGGGCGGGTACGGCGGCCTCCCACCGACATGACCTGTTCAGTCTCGACGGCAAATGGGCTCTGGTCACCGGCGGCACCCGCGGCATCGGATTCATGATCGCGCGCGGGCTTCTGCGCGCCGGCGCCACGGTTGTGATCGCATCGAGGAAGACAGAGGCGTGCAGCCAGGCGTGCGAGGAGTTGTCGACTGAGGGAAAGATCGACGCGATCGCCGTCGATCTGTCGATGCCCGAGGGCTGTGACGTCCTCGCGGAGGAGCTGAGGCGGCGTACCGACGTACTGCATGTGCTCGTCAACAACGCCGGCGCGTCGTGGGGTGCACCGCTGGAGGAGTTCCCGATGCATGCCTGGGACAAGGTCCTCGACCTGAACCTGAAGACGCCCTTCGCGCTCACCCGGGCGCTGCTACCGCAGCTGGTCGGCGCCGCCTCGATCGACGACCCGGCCCGGGTCATCAACATCGGCTCCATCGACGGCCTTCGCGTTCCGGAGTACGACAACTATTCGTACTCGGCCGGCAAGGCCGGGCTGCACCACCTCACCCGCGTGCTCGCCGCCGAGCTCGGGAGACGCAACATCACGGTGAACGCCGTGGCGCCCGGGCCGTTCGTGTCGAAGCTGACGGCCGCGACGTTCGAAGCCCACCGCGACCGACTGCTCGAATCGTCGGCGCTGAAACGGCTCGGCCGCGACGACGACATGGCCGGTACGGCGGTCTTCCTCGCCTCGCGGGCGGGCTCCTATCTCACCGGAGTCGTCCTGCCGGTGGACGGCGGCATCTCAACGACTCACTAGCGATCGAAGGACGACCTCGATGAACCTGCTGTCCCCTGCCGGCCTCAGCTTTCTCCTCTACGACTGGCTGCGGGTCGACGAGCTCTGCCGGCTCGACCGCTATAGCGAGCACGGTCGCGAGACATTCGACGCGGTGCTCGATCTCGCCGCGACCATCGCGCGGGAGCACTTCGCGCCGCACAACCGGATGTCCGACCTGCACGAGCCGACCTTCGATGGTCAACGCGTCCAGATGATCCCCGAGCCTCGCGCGGCGCTCGACGTCGTCGCGCGCGCCGGCCTCCTCAGCGCCGGTATGGATGCGACGGTCGGCGGCGCCCAACTTCCCCAAGTCGTGGCGGTGGCATGCTTCGCCTGGTTCCAGGCCGCCAACGTCGCGACCTGGGCGTACGCGAGCCTGACCATCGCGAATGCCAACCTGATCCAGCGATTCGGCACCGCCGAGCAGGTCGAGCGGTTCGTCCTGCCCATGCTCGACGGGAGGTTCCACGGCACGATGTGCCTGTCCGAACCACACGCCGGCTCGTCGCTCGCCGACCTAACGACACGCGCCGTACCGCAGCCGGGCGGAACGTACCGTCTGCACGGCCACAAGATGTGGATCTCCGGCGGGGACCACGAACTCGGCGAGAACATCGTCCACCTGGTACTCGCCCGGATCCCCGGCGCCGGCCCCGGCGTCCACGGTCTGTCGCTCTTCCTGGTACCGAAGTTCCTGCTCGACGACGACGGAAAAGTTGCTGAGCGCAACGACGTGGCGACCGCCGGGCTTAACCATAAGCTGGGCTTCCGCGGTACGACGAACGCCATCCTGAACTTCGGTGAGGGCCTGCATCGGCCCGGTGGGCAGCCCGGTGCGATCGGCTACCTCGTCGGGAACCCGAACGAGGGCCTGTCACACATGTTCCACATGATGAACGAGGCGCGGATCGCGGTCGGAGCCCAGGCTGCCGCTCTCGGATGGACCGGTTACCTGAAGTCGCTCGAGTACGCACGCACCCGGCACCAGGGCAGTCGTGCCGGCCAACCCGTTCGGATCGTGGACCATCCGGACGTACGCCGGATGTTGCTTGCGCAGAAGGTCTACGCGGAAGGGTCGATGGCCCTGGTGCTCTACTGCGGACGGCTGCTGGATGAGCAACTCACCGCCGCCGATCCTGAGCAGGCACACGACCTGGAACTGCTGCTCGAGTTGCTCACCCCGGTCGCGAAGAGCTGGCCCTCCCAGTGGTGTGTCACTGCGAACGACCTGGCGATCCAGGTCCTCGGCGGCTACGGCTACACACGGGACTACGACGTCGAACAGCACTACCGCGACAATCGGCTCAACCCCATCCACGAAGGCACGACCGGCATCCAGGCCCTCGATCTGCTCGGCCGGAAAACCCGGTTGCAGGACGGTCGTGCGCTGGACCTGCTCGGGCTGCGGATCGGGGCAACGCTCGCGAAGGCCCGCGAGAGCGATGACGAGGCGCGCGGGACGGCCGACGTACTGGACGACATCTGGCAGAAGCTCCGTGCCGTCACCCGGACGATCCACGCAGCCGATGATCCGGGCCGGCTGGCGAACGCGACCGTGTACCTCGAGGCGTTTGGGCACACGGTGATCGGGTGGATCTGGCTGGAGTTGCTTCTCGCGTGCGGGACCGGTGACGACGCGCTAAGGAACGGCGAACGGCATGCGGCCCGCTTCTTCCATCGCTACGAACTGCCTCGCGTCACGGCACACCTCGACCTGCTGGCACGCCTCGACCGCACGACAGTCGAGCTGGATCCGGACTGGCTCTGAACGGCGGATGCGATGAGAGCTGTGGTTGTCGACGCGGGTCGGCTCCGGACGATGTCCCTGCCCGATCCCGTGCCCTCATCGACCCAGGTACTCGTCGGGGTTCGTGCGGTGGGGGTGAATCGCGCCGACCTTGCCCAGCGCCGCGGGCAGTACAGGCACCTGGGGGACGCGGAGTGCCAGGCGACCGGGTTCGAGTTCGCCGGCCAGGTCGTCCAGGTGGGAAGTGCGGTCAGCCGCTTCGTCGTGGGTGACCGCGTGATGGCGCTGGCGTCAGCGGCTTGTGCGGAGTTGGCCGTCGTCGACGAGAACGTTGCGCTTCCCGTTCCGGCCGGGTTGTCGTACGACGAGGCGGCTGCGGTTCCCGTCGCGTTCATGACCGGACACGACGCGCTGGTGACTCGCGGAGGGGTGCGACCGGGTTCCGACGTACTCATCACCGCCGCGTCCTCGAACGTCTCGCTCGCGTGCCACCAGATCGCCAGGCGGTGCGGCGTACGTCGCATCATCGCAACGACCCGGTCCCGCCACCACGTCGACGAGCTCACCCGTCTCGGCACAACGCATCTGATCGACCAGGAGAACTTCGTCGATCGCGTCCTGGACGTGACCGCTGGGGTGGGTACGGCAGTGACCGTGGATCAGGTCGGAGGACCGGTGCTGGCGGACTGTCTCGCCGCGACCGCAGCGGCCGGCCGGTACATCAGTGTGGGGCGGCTCGGTGGCAAGTCGGCTCAGGTCGATCTCGACCTGGTGGCGAAGCGGCGTCTCAGCATCATCGGGGTCACCTTCCGGACCCGGTCTGTCCAGGAGATCGGCGCGATCGCCCAACGGATGTACGCCGACCTCGGATCCGCGTTCGAAGCGGGGGAGCTGATCCCGGTGCTCGATGCCATCTTCCCGATGTCCGCGGTGGATCGAGCCCAGCAGTACCTGGTCGACGGCCGTCCGTTCGGGAAGGTCGTGATCGAGATCGCCTAGCCCGCGTCCGGATCCGATCCGGCCGGCGTGACCGGCTCACGCCCGGACAGGTGGAGCTTGGTACTGCGGTTGAGCTCGGCGACCTGGTCGAGCATGGTGTCCATCAGCTTCTCGATGACCGCCGGGGTGAAGCGGTCGGTCGGCCCGGCCACGGTCAGCGATCCGTGCGGCTCGTCGTTCACGTCCAGGATCGGGAAGCCGATCGCCGTACCCGTTGCCTTCGTGTAGTGATCGCCTAGCGAACGCGCATACCCGTCGGACCGGACCTGCTCGATCTCGGCCCGGAGCTGCCCGGGCGTGTGCAGGGTGTTCTGGGTGAAGATGTGCAACGGCCGGTCGAGGTACAGTTCGACCTCGTCGTCCGGCAGATGCGCGAGGACGGCGCGCGACGCCGGGCTGACGTGCAGGGGGATGCTACGGCCGAGAGGCACCCACCGGGCCACCGGGCCGCGCCCCTCGATCCCGTCGACACAGACCACGACGTCGTCGACCGGAACGTGCAACGAGATCGTCTCGCCGGTGAGTTCGTGCAAGGCAGTCTCGACCGGGCGGCACAAGGCGTGCAGGTCGGGTGGGCGGACCTGCACCGTACCGAACTGCGCGACTGCCGGGCCTAACTCGTAACGGCTCCCGGACGGATCACGAACAACGTACTGATGGCGGACCAGGCTGTTCAGGCCGCGGTGCACCATGCTCTTCGTCATGCCCAGCTGCTTGCTGATCTCGGTGACTCCGAGCGAACCTTCAGGGGAATCGAGGAAGGCGGACAGGATGGCCATCACCCGCAGGGTGGCCTGGTTCCCCGAGGTGCCCGCACGGCGGGTGTCGCCCACCTGCTCGGCTCCGTTCACAGCCCGCTGCGGCGTTGTCACGATGCTCCCTGGAAGTCCTGCGCGTGGCTCTCCCGCAGGTGCAGATGGGTGGAATCGAGGCCCTCGAAGGGGGTGGCCGTCCAGTCGGGATGCTCACGGCACTGGTCCTGCAGCCGGCGGACGATCCGGGACCACGTGCTGAGCTTGGACCGCGCCGGCTCGCGGAACTCCAGCGTCGACCCCTCGACGGCGATCGCCGCGAACGCTCGCCCGTCCGCGTCGATCAGCGGGAACGCGACGCTGCGGAGGCCGTCGGTGACCGTGGACAGATAGCCGGTACTGCGGATCTCGGCCGGTCTCGGTCCCGCCCCGGCCGGCTCCGGCTGGTCCGGCCCGGCATACGCGAGGATCACCAGCCCGCACGGCGTGGACGTCAGCGACAACGCCTCGCCGATGAGCAGCGGCCGGTGGATCTGCTGTCGATCCTGCGCTCCGGCGATCCGGAGACAGTGCGAACCGAACGGCACGTACAGGGCCGCCGCTTGGCCCGTGGCGTCGGCGAGTTCACGCAAGGTTCGCGCAGACCGACGGCGGATCGGGTACCGGTTGTACAGCGCGTTCAGCAACTCCCGGACGCGCAGTCCCGTCACGTACAGGCCGCCGGCGTGCTGCTGGGACAGGAACTCGGCATCGCACAACGTCGTGACGACACGATGAGCGGTGCTCAGCGGCAGGTCGAGCAGCCGCGCGATGTCGCTCAAGGCAAGTGCCTCGGTCCCTGCCGAGAATAGGTTGAGTACCGCGAATGCATTCTCGACCGACGTGTTCGTGGACGCGTCCTCGTCCCTGGGCAATCTGAAACTCCGTCCCGCGGATTCCGATAGTCGGGATCTCACCCGATTTGTGGTACCCAAGACTAGCTCTAGAGGGGCGAGAATCAGGTGCCGAGCTGGTTCAGTGCCCGGAATCCACTGGTGAGCGAGTGGACCCCGAGCGTACTGATCAAGGCGAGCACTCCGGCGATCTCCTCCTTGGTAGCTCCCGCAGCCAGGGCTCGCTGCATGTGCGCGGCTGTGCCATGGTCGTATAGGTGCGTGACGGAGCAGTCGATCGCGACGTACAGCAACTCCTTCAGTGCCGGCGACAGCGCTCCCTTCTGCCACGGGACACTGGAGAACTTCAGGTACGCCTCGACTAGCTCGGGATCGAGGACGAGCATCGCCTCGAGGGCTTCGCCCCACATCCCCCGGCGCTCTACGTACTTGTCCTTGATGGCGGTACGGCGCTCGTCCAGCTCGACCGGCTCGATCAGCCCCTGCTCGGTGAGGATCTCCAGCAGCACCGGCAGACCGGTGTGCGCGCTGTGGATGCCCAGGACGCTGACGACCTCGAAGACCTCGACGATCTCCTCGCGGCTGGCGCCATGGTGCAAGGCCTCCCGGATGTGCCGGCTGATCGACGGCTCGTGCAGTGTGGTGGTGGAGGCGTTGACTGCGAGCAGGACGAGCTCGCGGACCTTCGGCGACAAGGCTCCCTGTGCTGCGGCCACCTGGGCGAAGCGGACGTAGGCCTCAGCGAGCTCACTGTCCGCCAGCACCGGATCGAGATCCGGCCACCAGCGGTCGCCGTGCTGCTCGTAGGCCTTGCGGATCTCCTGCTGCGTTGTCATGGGTGTCCTATCGGTGGGTCTGGCTGGGACGAAGGTAGGGGAAGAAGACGGCGGGATTGGCGACGAGCATGCGGTCGACGTCGACCTGCTCGACACCGAGCGATCGCAGTTCGGGGACGACGTCGTCCAGGACATGCCGGTAGTGCCACTGCGGGCGGTGCAGCTCGCGCCATCCGGGCGGCTCCTTCTCCGACCACACATTGGTGTCATGAGCAAGCATCACCCGGTCGGCGCGGCCGGCCCGGCAAAGCTCGGCCACGATCTTCACGCGGGTCTCCTCCGAGCACCGGACGTTCCCGCCGAACCGGTCCGCCCCGAGGTACGCACCGGCGTCCGCGAGCGCATGCAGGTAGTCGAAGTCGTCGGTGTCCCCGCTGTGCCCGATCAGCACTCGGGACGGATCGACTCCTTCGTCGGCGAAGATCCGCAACTGCGCGAGCCCGGTCCGTCCGGCGGCGTGGGTGTGCGTGGAGATCGGGGCTCCGGTCGCGAGATGGGCCCGCGCACACGCGCGCAGGACGGTCTCGTTGGTCGCGGTCACCCCGTCCTCGTCGGTCGCGCACTTGATCACGCCGGCCCGGACGCCAGTCGCGGCGATTCCCTCGGTGAGATCGCGGATCAGCAGGGCCGCGAACTCGTCGGGGCTGCGGTTGAAGACGAACCGCGGAGTGACGAGGTGACAGCCCGTCGCGGCGATGATCGTGATCCCACTGCGCTGCGAGACCTCGGCCAGCAGTTCGGCGTCACGACCGAGGTCGATCGTCGTGTTGTCGACGATCGTGGAGATTCCGCTGTCGCGCAGTTCCGCGAGGACATCGACGCATCGGTCGATGATCTCGCGGCGTGGATACGTCCATGGGTAGCTCTCGGCGAAGCCCGGCGTACGCAGGACGACGTGTTCGTGACACAACACCCGGCCCAGTGCGTGGGCCTGCACGAGGCCGGTCACCGTCTGGGCGTACAGTTCCGTCGGCGTTGTCATCGGTACCTCGGTCCGGTCAGCGACACACCGCCGTCGACGGTGATCACCTCGCCAGTGACGTAGGCGGACTCGTCGGACGCGAGGAACACGGCCGCGTTGGCGACGTCGACGGCCCGACCTTCGCGGTGCAACGGTGACGCGAGGCGCCGCATCTCGCGGAACTCCGGATCCAGGTGATTGTCGCGCGCGGTGGCCAGCGGGCCCGGCGCGATGCAGTTCACCCGGATGTTCTCCGCACCGTGGTCCATGGCCATCCCGCGTGTCATCGCCTCGACGGCGGCCTTGGCCGCGGCGTACGGCGTGGTGTTGTAGGGTCGGCGCGGGTTGATCGACGAGATGTTGATGATCGAGCCGCCGCCGGACCGGATCATGGCCGGGATCGCGTACTTGCTCATCAGGAAGATGCCCTTGACGTTGATCGTCATCGCGCGATCCCAGTCCGCCTCGGACACGTCCACGACGGTCCCGCGCACGCCGAGGCCGACGTTGTTGTCGAGCACGTCCAGCCGTCCCCAGCGCTCGAGGACCGCGCCGACGACCGATCGGCAGGCCCGCTCGTCGGTGATGTCAGTCTGCGCGGCGAACGCCTCGCCGCGGTCGGCCGCGATCCGTTCGACCGTCGCCTTCGCGGGGCCGGGATCGATGTCCACAACGCACACCCGGGCTCCTTCCTCCGCGAAACGCACGGCGGCCATGCACCCGGTGCCGCCCGAGTCACCGCGTAACCCGGCACCTGTCACGATCGCAGTCTTGCCGGCGAGCCGCTGCATCGTTCCTCCGTTTTGTCGAAGTGTCATCAGCCGGCCGAGAGATCGACGGCCATCGTCTTGACCTCGGTGAACTCCTCGATCGAGGACCAGCCACCTTCCCGCCCGAGACCTGAGGACTTGACTCCGCCGAACGGCGAGTTGGGCATGAAGCTGTATCCGTTCACGCCGACCGCTCCGGCACGCAAGGCACGCGTGACGCGATGCGCCCGCGCGATGTCCGCGGTGTAGAGGCCGGCCGCCAGGCCGTAGTCGGACTGGTTGGCGATCCGGACGGCCTCGTCCTCGTTGCGGAACGGGATGACCGTCAGGACCGGCCCGAAGATCTCGTCGCGGACCAGCGGGCTCCCGGCCGGGACGTCGACGAACACCGTCGGGTTGACCCAGTTGCCCGCGGCCAACTCAGGCGCCGGTTCGCCACCGCCCAGCAGGATGGTTGCCCCGTCGCCGGCACCGCGCTCGATGAAGTCCTGGACCTTGGTGAGTTGTGTCTTGTTGATCATCGGCGCCGAGGTGGTCTTCTCATCGAACGGATCACCCTGACGTACGGCGGCGACGCGGGCTTCGAGGTGCTGAACGAAGTCGTCGTACCCGGACTCGTGGACGATCGCCCGGGTCTGGGCCGAGCAGACCTGGCCGGACAGGCCGTAGAACACCTGGCCGGCGATGGTAGCAGCTGCTCGCTCCACGAGCTCGGGGATGTCGGGGAAGACGATCGCGGGGCTCTTGCCGCCCAATTCGAGCGTCACCCGCTTGAGCGTCGCGGCACCGGCCTCGACAATATGCTTGCCGATGGCAACACTTCCGGTGAACGAGACTTTGTCGACGCCGGGATGAGTGACCAGCGCCTCCCCCGCCTCGCTCCCGACGCCGGTCACGACGTTGAGGACTCCCGGTGGCAGGTCCAGCTCGGCGATCAACTCGGTCAGCCTGAGGATCGTCAGGCTCGCGTACTCCGACGGCTTGATCACGATGCAGCAGCCGGTCGCGAGCGCCGGGCCGACCTTCTCCGGGAACTGCAGGAGCGGCGCGTTCCACGGATTGATGCCGGCGACGACGCCGACCGGCTCGCGGAAGCTCAAGTACTGCAGGGGAGTCATCTCGCTGAACTGCGGGTAGACCTCACCGGTGATCTTGTCGATCCAGCCGAAGTAGTGGTCGAACACGTCGGCGCAGAATTCCGCCGACACCCGGTACGACCGGCCGAACGCGACCGGCAGGCCGTTGTCGAGAGTCTGCAGGTCGCTCAGCTCGCTCGCGTTGGCATACACGAGATCGATCAAAGGCTGCAGAAGGCGCTTGCGCTCCCGTGCTTTCAGGTGCGGCCACGGTCCCTCGTCGAACGCCCGCCGCGCGGACCGAACCGCCCGATCCACGTCTTCCTGCTCGGCGCGGGCAATTGTAGTGATCTCCTCGTTCGTCGCGGGATGCACATGCGCCCAGCGCTTCCCCGCTAGAGGCTCGCCCCACTCTCCGTCGATGTACAACCGTCCGGGCCTCACACCCAGCCGCGCCGCATGCTCGAGCATCGAGGTCGCCATACACCCACCGTCCCGAATCGCTAGCCCCAACCCCACGCCGAGGCCCGCCACCTATGAAACCCGTGCCATCCTGTTCTGTCAATCGACACCATTTCCAGATTGCAGACCCCGCGGTCCTGGCCTCCGCGCCGGAGGCGACTCCTCGACGTGCTGCGCTTGGCCAGAAATGCATCGAATCCTTGAAAGCCGCTGAACCGGCGTCGGATCTCACGCCGCTACTGACCTCACTGGCATGTACGGCGGGCGTCGGCGCGCCCCGGCTGGCACGGTGGCACCTGTTCGTCGACGGAGATCGCCATTCCTGGCAGAGCTTCGACCGGCTGTGCTCGAAGATCTTTCCGCCCGCCTGGCTGAACGCGGTGGCCAGTCCGGCGAGGTAGCGACCGGGATACGTGCCGTGCTGCGACGTCACTTTGGCGGTGGTGTGGATGCACCAGACCCGCCCGGACCTGTTCGACGCCAACGTGAACGGCTTGCCGTCGTGGTTCCCGCCAGTTGCTGCAGCGCGGTGCGTTCGGTCGGAGTTGCTGCGAGCAACTAGTCCTCGGCCCAGCTGACCCCGAAACCCCAGACGACAGCTCGCCACCGCGCGCCGCCTTTGCTCGTTTGCGGCTGCTGACAGCGTTCTTACCGGCACCCCTTGTTGCCGGGCAGGATCGGCCGACGCGGATTGTAGGATGTCCTACTATCTACTAGGACATCCTAGTAATTCAGGAAGGGACCAACGAGATGATGCGATCGATCGCGGGACGCGGGACCCCCGAATCTCCGGTGCTGATCGGCCGCGACGGCCACGCGGGTCGTATCGTCCTCAACCGGCCGCGGTCCATCAACGCTCTGACCCACGAGATGGTGGGAGTTATCCAGTCCACGTTGGACGACTGGATCGATGACCCCGACGTACAGACTGTCGTACTGACCGGTCGTGGTGAGCGTGGTCTGTGCGCCGGAGGCGACATCGTGTCGATCTACCGCGACGGTCTTGCCCACGGAACTGACGCGGCGGCGTTCTGGGCGGACGAGTACCGGCTCGACGCCACCATCGCCGACTACCCCAAGCCTTTCGTCGCGATCATGGACGGCATCGTGCTCGGTGGCGGCGTCGGCCTGTCGGCGCACGCCGGCATCCGGGTGGTCACCGAACGCTCGATGGTCGGGATGCCCGAGACAGGGATCGGGTTCTTCCCCGACGTCGGCGGCACCTACCTGCTGTCCCGTACGCCGGGGGAGCTGGGCACTCACCTGGCGCTGACGGCCGGCTCGGTTCGCGCCGGCGATGCGATCGGCGTAGGCCTGGCCGACTGGTACGTCCCCAGCGACCGCCTGCCGGCGCTGATCACCTCGCTGGCGACGTCGAAGCCTGCGGACGCGCTTGCCGAGGTGGCCGAACCGGCGCCGGCCTCGCAACTGCTCGCCGACCGCGCGTGGATCGACGCGGCCTACGAAGGCGATGACGTGGGCAAGATCCACGCCAGGCTGGCCACGTCGGACCTCGCGGTGGCTCGCGACGCGGCCGCGGTCCTGGCATCGAAGTCACCGACCTCGGTCAAAGTCACCTTGCGCGCTCTGCGAGCTGCGGTGGATCTGCCGGCTCTGCGCGACGCGCTCGACCTCGAGTACCGGTTGGCGTTGCGGTTCCACGGCTCGCACGACTTCCTCGAGGGCGTGCGGGCGCAGGTGATCGACAAGGACCGCAATCCTCGCTGGTCGCCGTCGAGCATCGACGACGTCACCGAGGAAGCCGTGGCCGGCTACTTCGCCAGGGAGTAGTCAGGTAGTCAGGTACGGCGTTCGGGCGTCAGCCGTGGCACGGCTCCGGAGAGGAAGAGGTCGACCAGGCGGTCGGGGAGTGTCGGGTCCGGGGGCGAGCCGACGATCTGGCTGCGGTAGAAGATCGTTCCGGCCCAGAGGTCCATCATCAGATCCAGGTCGGCGTCCGGAGGCAGTTCGCCACGGGCGATCGCCCTCTGCAACATCTGCCGGGCGTGCAGTCGGCGAGACGCCAGGAACTTCTCCCGGAACGTCGAGAGCAGGCTCTCGTCCCGCTCGACGTGCGCGGCGAACGCCATCAGTGCGATCGCGTTCTCGGGCTCGGCGTAGTTCCGCACGGTCACTTCGATGACCCGTTTGAGATCGTCGCGCAGATTCCCGGTCTCGGGTTCTGGTCCTTCGTCCAGGCGGCTTGAGAGCGCTTCGCCGACGAGCGCTCCCTTCGACGTCCACCAGCGATAGATCGTCGCCTTGCCGACGCCGGCCCGGGTGGCGACACCTTCGATCGTGGTCCCGACGTACCCGAGCTCTGACAGTGACTCGAGGGTTGCCGCGAGGATCGCCTGGTGCGACTGCGAGTCGCGGTGCCGGCCGCGACGGTCGGTCCCACCTGCCGGGTTCGCCATACGTGCCCCTTGAACTCTCATAACGGAACGCTGCGTCTCGCGCCTCACTCTACCCCAGAGTGATCGGCTGGCCCACCATTCTGTCAACCTGAACAGGTCGGAGGGCTTGACATCCGGGCAAGTCGTCGCGAACATTCCAAAACGAAACGTATCGGTTTTGACTTGGAATCTCAGTCCCTGTCCCGCCGGGTCCCGGAGGCAACCGAAATGACGTGCAAGAACACCGCGATCAGGCTGATCGGCGCGCTGCTCGGCGCCGCGGTCTTCCTCAGCGGGTGCGGCGGGGCGAGCGCTCCCGTCCCGGATACAGCAGGGCCGTTCGCGATCCGGCTCTACGACGATGTCGGGTCGTTCGATCCGGCGCTCACCAACTCCGGTCCTGGCTACCAGCTGTCGATGTTCCTCTACGACCGGCTGGTCGTGGTCTCGGGCGGCCAGGTCAAGTCGTACCTGGCCACGTCGTGGAAGGTGGCGGCGAAGCGGGTCGTCTTCACCATCAAGGACGGCGTGACGTGTGCCGACGGGACGAAGCTGACGCCGACGGCGATCGCGGGCTCCTTGACCCGGGCGCTCGCCCCGACGACCAAGTCACCGATCGCGCCGAGCCTCTTCGAGGGCGGTGCGACGTTCAAGGCCGACGACCAAGCCGGCACCGTGACGGCAGAGACCGGCAAACCCAACCCCGCGCTGCTGTTGACGTTCGCCAACCCGGTCCTGTCGATCGTCTGTCCTGCCGGGGTCGAGGACCCGAAGAGACTGAGCAAGGCGAGTGCGGGCAGCGGGCCGTACGTGCTGTCCAAGGCGGTCACCGGATCGGAGTACACCCTCGAACGGCGGAAGGGGTACGCGTGGACGCCCGAGACGACCGCCGGCAACGTCAGCTCGCTGCCGGACGTCGTCGTCGCCAAGGTCCTGCAGAACGAGACGACCGCCGCGAACGTCTTCCTGCAAGGTCAGCTGAACATCACCAACTCCAGCAACGAGGACGCCGTGAGCCGGATCAGGGCTCGCGGGTTCGCGGAGAAGCGTTCCCCGAATGCCCTGGGCTTCCTGCTCTTCAACCAGGCGCAAGGCCCCGGCGCGGACCCGGCCGTCCGGAAGGCGATCGCGCAGGCCGTCGACCCCGCGGCGTACGCCGCCGCGGCACAAGGGAAGCTGGCGACGCCGTCAGCCAACCTCCTTCCCGCGGAGACCACGATCTGCGCGCAGACCGACGGCGCGGCCTACCGCCCCGAGGTGGACCTGGCCGCGGCCAGGAAAACGCTCGAGGCCGACGGTTGGACGAAGGGTCCGGACGGCATCTACCAGAAGAGCGGCAAGCAGCTGGTGCTCCGGGTCGGGTCGCACAACCAGGAAGGTTCCGCCGGCGACTATCTGACCCAGACCCTGATTGATCTGGGTGCCAAGGCGCAGGGCAAGCAGGTCGAGCTGCCTGCGTACATCGAGACCGTGCGGAAGGGCGACTGGGACGTCTACGCGGCGACCCTTGCGGTCGGCGACTCACCCGCGACCCTGGCGCCGCTGATCTTCGGGCCCGGCGCGCTCGACCTCGGGCACATCAGGAACGTCACGTTCGAGCGAGAGATGACCGCTGCCGGCGTCGCGCCGGACTTCAAGAGCACGTGCGGGCACTGGCGGGCGGCGCAGGACGCCCTCGTGAAGAACCTCGACGTCGTTCCCCGGGCGCACTACAACAACATCTACTTCGGCAACCACGCGTCGTACCAGTTCGGGTTCGCAGCCTTGATCGAGCCGACCTCGATCAAGCGGGACTAGGTGCCGGCGATGAAGCGTAGAACTGTCGATGCGGCGGGACCGCTCCGGGCCGCGCAGGATCAGTTGGTCCAGGCGGTGTGCGCCCTCGGCGCCGTACTCGTCGCGTCGTTCGCGATGCTCCGGTTGATCCCCGGCGATCCGGCCCGCCGGATCGGCGGCGCGAACGTCACGCCAGAGCAGGTGGAGCAGATTCGCGCCAACCTCGGTCTCGACCAGTCGATGCTCGGCCAGTTCCGTGACTACGTGCTGGGCCTCGCGACGGGCAACCTGGGTACGTCGTTCAGCACTCACCAGCCGGTGGCGACGATCATCGCGGAGCGGTTGCCGAAGACGCTCGAGCTGGCCGGGGCAGCTTTCCTGCTGGCTATCGGGCTCGGCATACCGCTCGGGCTGATGCTGGGAGTGGTCACGCGCGACGGCCTCCGTCCGCGCATCGCCGCGGTCTTTACCGGCGGTACCAGTTTGATCCACTCGATCCCGGACTACCTGCTGGCCGCTCTCCTCGTGCTGGTGCTGGCCGTTCTGGTCCCGATCTTCCCGGTCGCCGGGGCTGCCGGCGCCGGTGCGGTGGTGCTGCCTGCCATCGCCATCGCGGCCGGAGCAGGCGCGGTCCTGGCCAGGGTCACGCGGATCGAGACGCTCAACGTCCTGACGGCCGACTACGTTCGCGCCGCCCGGGCGAAGAACCTGTCCAGTGCTCGGCTCTACCTTCGGCATGTCCTTCCGAACGTGCTGACCGCGGCACTCACCATCAGCGGCCTGATCCTCACCTCGCTGGTGGGCGGGACGGTCGTCGTCGAGAGTGTCTTCGCCTGGCCCGGGCTGGGAACCGAGCTCGTCCAGGCGATCTCGCAGCGGGACTACCCCGTGGTGCAGGCGATCGTGCTCCTGCTCGGCGTCAGCGTCGTCGTCGTGAACACCCTGGTGGACGTCCTCGTCGCCACCCTCGATCCGCGGTCCGCCGCCAGTGGGAAGTAGCCCATGACCAACCTCTACCTGCGAGCTTTCTGGCGGGATCGCAGCGGCGTCCTTGCCCTCGGGGTCGCCCTCGCCGTCCTCGCTCTCGCCGTTTTGGGTCCCGTCCTCTTCGGTCACGCCGCCACCCGGACCGACACGCTCCAGGCGAGCGCAGGGGTGTCCGGCGCGCATTGGCTGGGAACCGACGATCTGGGTCGCGACGTTCTGGCCCGCACTCTCGTCGCGACCCGCCTCTCGCTCGTCCTCGCCGTCACCGCCACCGCGATCGCCGCGGTCGTGGGTGCGGGACTCGGGCTGGTGCTCTCCGGTCTGCCAGCCTCGCGGTTGCGCAGGGCGTGCCTCAGCGCGCTGAACGTCGTACTCGCCTTCCCACCGATCATCGTCGCCATCTTCATCGCCGCAATCCTTGGCGTTGGTGCGTGGAGCGCGGCCACGGCCGTCGGCCTCGCCGTCGCACCGAGGTTCGCCCGGGTCACCCACAGCGTCGCGGCGTCCGTGACGAGTCGCGACTACATCTCGGCTGTTCGGACCCTTGGACTCTCGCGGGCACGTGTCCTGTTCCGGCACGTCCTCCCGAACGCCGCGGACACCCTCTGGGTCGCGGCCTTCCTGGAGACCTCGGGCGCCCTGTTGTTCATCTCGGCGTTGAGCTTCCTGGGTCTCGGCGTACAGCCGCTCGACTACGACTGGGGGAGCCTGCTGACGTCGGGGCTGAACAGCATGTACACCACGCCGGCAGCCGTCCTCGGCCCCACCGTGATGATCGTGCTCACCGGCATTGCTTTCGGCTATCTGGGTGAGGCCGTGGCACGCGCCGCCAACCCTGAACGGTGGGCGCCGATCCGCAGCCCGCGTCCGGTCCGGACCCGAGTGGACGGACTGCCCGCGCGGTCCGTCGCGACAACGGACTCCGGCAGCGTCTTGCAGGTCCGGGATCTCACGGTGACGGCACCCGCGGCCACCGGCGCGGTGGCCCTCGTCGACGGTGTCTCCTTCGTTGTCGATCGGCAGGAAGCGGTCGGCATCGTCGGCGAATCGGGGAGCGGTAAGTCGCTGACCCTGATGTCGATCGCGGGGCTGACCTCGGCCGCCTTGTCCGTCTCTGCGACGGACCTGCAGGTGCTGGGACGTGAGCGGCGCGACGGTCAGGACATCGCGGTCGTCTTCCAGGATCCGACGAACTCGTTGAACCCCGCGCTGCGGATCAGGACCCAGATGACCGAGGGTTTGCGTGCCCATCGCGGCCTGTCGAAGAAGCAAGCGGCAGTGCGGGCGGTGCGGGCGCTGGCCGACGTACGTCTCACCTCGCCCGAACTCAGGATGCGGCAGTACCCGCACCAGTTGTCCGGTGGCATGAGGCAGCGCGTCTCGATCGCGATGGGCTCGTGCCTGGAGCCGTCGCTGCTGCTCGCCGACGAGCCGACCACCGCGCTCGACGTCACGACTCAGCGTCAGGTGCTGAACCTGCTCCAGGCGTTGCGGGAGCGGGGGATGGGGATCGTCCTGGTCTCGCACGACATGGCTGTGGTTGCCGAGATCTGTGACCGGTTGCTCGTCATGTACGCCGGCCGGGTCGTGGAGGAGGGACCGGCCGGGTCGGTACTCCGGAACCCGCGGCATCCGTACACCCGCGGCCTGCTCGAGTGCCTGCCGGACGTCGACGAGCGCCGGAACGGGCCCTTGGCAACCATCCCCGGGACGCCGCCGCAGCCGGGCGAGATCGAGCACGGGTGCGCCTTCGCGCCGCGCTGCTCGCTGGCCACGGAGGTGTGCGAACGCGGTCGTCCCGAGCTGGTGGAGTGGTCGCCGGGCAGCTCGGTTGCGTGCTGGGCGGTCAATCCTGTCGACGCACTGGCCGAGGTGGCCCGATGACGGCGCTGACGGTCGACGGACTGTCCGTCAGCTACGGGTCCGGTCGCGCCGCGGCCGACGTGGTGTCGGCGGTGAGCTTCGACCTGGCGAAAGGTACGACCCTCGGACTGGTCGGCGAGTCGGGGTCTGGCAAATCGACCGTTGCCAAGGCCATCGTCGGTCTCGTGCCGGTCAGGGAAGGAACGATCAGCCTGCACGGGAGCGCGGTGACGCGGTCGCGCGGTGACCGGAAGCGGCTGGTGCGTGAGGTCCAGATGGTATTCCAGGACCCGAACTCCACCCTCAATCCCAGGCTCACGGTAGCAGCGGCGCTGACCGAGGCCGCGAATCTGCTGCCGCGGGGGGAGCGGTACGACGTCGAGAACCTGATGGCGCTCGTCGAGCTCCCCGCGTTCCTGCGTGACCGCTTCCCGCATCAGCTGTCCGGCGGTCAGCGCCAGCGGGTCGCGATCGCCAGGGCACTGGCGGTCAGGCCGTCTGTCCTCATCGCCGACGAGGTCACCGCCTCGCTCGACGTGTCCGTCCAGGCGAGCGTGCTGAACTTGCTGATGGGATTGCGCGAGCAGCTCGGTATCAGTTGCCTGTTCATCTCGCACAACATCGCCGTGGTCAGGCACGTGTCGGACGAGATCGCAGTCATGCACGACAGCAAGCTTGTCGAGAAGGGCTCCAGTGAGCTGGTGCTCGCGCATCCGCGTGCCCCCTACACGAAGACATTGCTTGCGGCTGTCCCGCGCCCCTTCGCAGCGGCCGCCGATCGATCAGAGAATCCATCACACTGCCCGGAGGTCCGCAGTTGAGCGACATCGACGTACCAGACCAGCACGCCCGGCGAGAGGTGCTGATTCCGCGGATGAGCCGCCGCGTCTTCTTCAACTCGTGTGAGGAGTTCGACTTCAGGCTGCTCTTCGCCTTGTCCTATGTAGGCGGCGGAGGAGCCGAGCAGGCCGAGTGCTACGCCGCGGTCCAGGGCGTCGGCGACTACGACTTCGCGGGGTGGCACGCGGGCTGGCTCGGTGTCGCGGAGAAGGTCCTCGTGGCCGCGGACGACGACCGCCGTAACGGGCGGTCGGCGAGTGCGCGAGCGGGATACCAGCGGGCTTCGACGTACTTCTACCAGTCGGCGTTCTTCCTGCCCGCGGGATCCGAGGAGTTCCTCTCCCTGCACCGGCGATCGACGGCCGCCTTCGAGAGCGCGGCCGAACTTCCGGGGGCGGAGTTCCGCCGGGTCCTGGTGCCGTTCGAGGGTGCTTCGCTGCCGGGCTGGTTCTTCCCGGCGGGGACAAACGAGCCCGCCAGGACGCTGATCGTCTTCACCGGCACCGATGCCACCAACGAGCAGCTGTACTACTTCGCCGGCGGCAGACGCGCCGCCGAGCGCGGGTGGAACCTGCTCTGTGTCAGCGGTCCCGGGCAGTTCTCCACGCTCGAGGTCGAACCCGGACTCACCTTCCGTCCGGACTACGACGTCGTACTGCGGGCCGTCGTCGACCACCTGGAGACCGTTCCCGAGGTCGACAGCTCCCAGCTCGCCGTGATGGGGTTCAGCAAGGGCGGGTACCTCGCTCCTCGCGGGGTCGCGGGAGACGACCGGATCAAGGCTCTCGTCGCGAACTCTCCGATCACGAACTTCCACGACGTCATCTGGCCGGGCGTGCAGCGCATGCTGAACCACAGCAACGCGATGCAGGAGTGGGTCACCAGCCTGCTGCAGTGGATCTACGGTGCCTCGTCCATCGACGAGGTCGAGGAGATCACCCGCGACTACAACCTCGACGGTCTGGTCGAGGCGATCCGCTGCCCGACCCTGATCCTGGACAGTGTGGGCGAAGGGCCGACGTTCCGTGAGCAGACGCTCGAGTTCCAGGCCAGGCTGAAGGCACCGCAGACCGTGCGGCACTTCACTGCCGAGGAGGCCGCCGACGCCCACTGCCAGATCGGGAACTGGGCGCTGATGCACCAGGTCGTCTACGACTGGCTGGACACGGTGCTGCCCACGTCGGCGGGGGAGGCCTGACATGGGCGGGCAGGCCGCGTACGACGTCGTCCGGGAACGGTACGAGGATGTGCGATCCGACCTCGAGGCGATGAACGGATGGCTGTTCGAGAACCCCGAGACCGGGTACGAGGAGCACCGTGCCTGTGGGCTGCTGGCCGACTTCCTGGCCGGACACGGATTCGAAGTCACACCCAAGGCGTACGGGCTCGAGACCGCCTTCCGGGCCACGATCGGCTCGGGACGGCTGAAGGTCGCGCTGTGCGCTGAGTACGACGCGCTGCCGGTCGTCGGGCACGCCTGTGGACACAACCTGATCGCCACCACGGCTCTGGGCGCCGCGCACGCGCTCGCCCCACTCGTCGGCGAACTCGACGTCACGCTGACCCTGTACGGAACGCCTGGTGAAGAGAATCGGGGCGGTAAGGCCGAGATGCTCGCGGCCGGTGCCTTCAAGGACGACGACCTGGCGCTCATGGTCCACCCGGCGCCGGTCGACGTACTCGATCCCGGGTTTCTGGCGATGGCCCACCTCGACGTCGGCTTCGGCGGCGTCGCGTCGCATGCCGCCATGGCGCCGGACAAGGGCGTGAACGCGCTCGATGCGATGGTGAACGCGTACGTCGCCGTATCACTCCTGCGTCAGCAGATCCCTGACGACGCACGCATCCACGGCGTCATCACCGAGGGCGGCGAGTCGGCGAACGTCATCCCCGCGGCGACCCGCTCGGAGTGGTACGTCCGGGCGCGGCGATCCAGCACGCTGGTGGGGCTGCTCGAACGCGTGGAGCAATGCTTCCTCGGCGCCGCGCAGGCGACCGGATGTACGTCGTCAGTCGAGAGCGCCGCCCCGGCGTACGACGATCTCGTCACCGACCCCGTGCTCTCGTCGTACTTCCGTGACGCTGCGGCGAGACACGGACGCACGATGCGACCCGCACACCTGGGAGAGGTGCACGGATCGTCGGACATGGGCAACGTCAGCAAGGTGGTACCCACCATCCATCCGCTGCTCGCCCTCGGCGAGGGCGTGCCGAACCACGACCCGCGTTTCGCGGAGCTGACGATCACCGACGACGGGCACCGGCTGCTGCGCGACGGCGCGATGATGATGGCCGAGACGATCGTGGACGCCGCACTCGCGCGGTACCGGTCAGCCGATGACTGACCCGTTGGGAAGGCCCCGAGTCCGGTTCGACCAGCGCGCGACGATGCGGGACGGCGTCACGCTGTCAGCCGACGTGTTCCTCCCGTCCACCGGGGACGGGCCATGGCCTGCGCTGCTGAACCGCACGCCGTACGACAACATCCGGCACCCAGAGATCGCCACCTACTTCGCGGCGCACGGCTACGCGGTAGTGGTGCAGGACGTCCGCGGCCGTGGTGACAGCGACGGCGAGTTCGACTCATGGCGCCAGGAGGCCGCAGACGGGTACGACACCGTCGAGTGGGTCGCCGATCAGCAGTGGTGCTCAGGCGCCGTCGTCGGCTACGGCGGTTCGTACCAGTCGTACTGCGGCTGGGCCGCGGCTCGCGAGCGCCCGCCGCATCTGCGCGCGCTGATCAGCCGGGCCACCTCGGGCATCGCCTCATTGGGGGTGCCGCACGACCTCGGCGCCGCCTCGCCATACTGGCTCTGGTACTTCAACCTCACCGCCGGCCGGACTCTGCAGGCGCCGCTCGACGGTGAGTCTCCGGCGCTCGACTGGGACCGTGTCCTGCGCAGCAGACCGCTCGCGGAGATGGATGTCGCCCTGGGCCGGTCGCTGCCGGCATGGCGTGAGTTTCTCGCCACCCAGTCCGGTGACGCGCCGATCGCGGCGTACGACCTGGACGAGGTGTTCACCGACTTGGACCTTCCCGTGCTGCATGTGACGGGGTGGAACGACGGTGCGAAGTGGGGCGAGCTCCGCGCCTGGCAGCGGATGAACGACGGACCGAAGCGCCGCCTGCAGCAGCTCGTCATCGGACCGTGGGACCACTACGGCACCGGCGCACCGAACCGGACGACGATGGGCGTGGACTTCGGCGAGGCGGCGGCCGTCGACCTCAAGGCCCGCATGCTCGAGTTCCTCCGCTGCGCACTGGACGACGGACTCGAGTCGGGTCACGAACGGGTCGAGTACTTCGTTACGGGGCGGAACGAGTGGCGCTCGGCCACCTCGTGGCCACCCGCGGACCTTGCCGAGGTCACCTTCTTCCTCGACAGCGATGGTGGCGCGAACAGCGTGGCCGGCGACGGGCGGCTCAGCGCCGAACCAACCGGTCCCGCCGATGAGTTCACCCACGATCCCGCGAACCCGCACCTCAGTACGGAGGACCTCGGTACGGCGTTCTCCGCGCCACGCTCACTGGACGACGACCGGATCCTGGCGCGGGACGACGCGCTCGTGTACACCTCGGCGCCCCTGGAACGAGAGCTGGAGATTGTGGGCCGACCTGTCGTCCACCTCTACGCGGAGAGCGACCGCGTCGACACCGACTTCCACGTCACGCTGTTCACGGTCGACGGGACAGGTTCCTCCCGCGTGGTGTCGAGAGGCTGGGTCCGAGCGTCGTACACACGAGGTGCCGAGTTTCCCCGACAGCTCCTCGAGCGTGGTCAGGTCCACGAATACCGCGTCACCCTGGGCGATACCGCCCATCGGTTCGCGGTGGGGGATCGGGTTCGGTTGATCGTTGCCTCGTCCAACTATCCCGACGTGGACGTCAACCCGGGCACCGGGGCGCCGCTCGGTGCGGACACGACGTACGTCGTTGCCAGGAACACCATCCACCACCACGCCGATCGGCCCAGCCGACTCGTGCTCGCGGCCTGTCCCGCCGGAGAACAACGAAGGAAGGAGTGACTGTCGATGCAGCCGCCCGTCATCATCACGTGTGCCCTCACCGGTGGAATGACCGTGCCTGCGCAGAGCGCCGCGATCCCCGTCACCGTCGATGAGATCGTCCGCCAAGGCCTCGACGCCGCCGAGGCCGGTGCCTCGGTTCTGCATGTCCACGTCCGCGACGAGGTCACCGGCGCACCGTCTGCCGACGTAGAGCTCTTCCGGAAGATCTGCTCCCGGCTCGTCGCCGGGACCGACGCCATCGTGCAGCTGACCACCGGTGGCGGACGCGGGATGACGGTCGAGGAGCGAGCGGGAGTACTGGCGCTCGAGCCGGAGATGGCCACCCTCAACGCTGGCAGCTTCAACTTCGGGATCTACCCGGTGGCAGGGCGGGACCTCCCCTTCGAACCCTGGGAACGCGACTACCTGGAAGGCACCCGCGACTACGTCTTCAAGAACTCGTTCTCCGACATCCGCTATCTGGCGAGCCGGATGACCGCGGCCGGTACAGTGCCCGAGGTCGAGGTGTACGACGTCGGGCAGATCTTCACCCTCCGCCAACTGGTCAAGGAAGGTGTCCTGCAGACGCCGCTCGACCTACAGTTCGTCCTCGGCGTGCTGGGCGCGAACGCCGCCGAGCCGGACCAGCTGATCCACATGCTCCGCACGGCCGAGCGAGTGCTCGGGGCGGAGTCGTTCGTGTGGTCGGTCGCCGGCGTCGGTTACCCCGCCGAGTTCGAGCTCGCCGCCCTGGCGACAACGCTCGGCGGCAACGTGCGCGTCGGTCTGGAAGACAACCTGCGGCTCAGCCGCACCCGGCCGGCGCGGTCCAACGCCGAGCTCGTCGCCAAGGTCCGGGACCTGCTCGGCGTCCTCGACCGGCGGCCGGCCGAACCCGACGAGAGCCGACGGATCCTCGGGATCCGGACCCGGTCAGACAGGGAGCAGTCATGACATCCTCGACAGCAGCGGAGTACGGGAACGAGCCCCGCGAGGTCGGCCCCGCGGGCTCGGTTCCCGACCAGGTGGCAGCGGACGCGGCGAGGCTGGCCGTCACCGGTCAGCGGGTGTCGCTGGCGTTGCCCCGCTTTCGGCAGATGCCCCTGTTCAAGGGACACCCCCAGTTCGAGGTGCTCAGCTTCCGGACCCCGCCGGGCCTGAAACAGAACCAGGATCGCCCCTGGGGGCCGATCAACAACGTGGGGCTGGGCTACATGAGCGAGCTCGTCCAGTGCTCGGCACATTCCGGTGCGCACGTCGACGCGCTCGCCCACATGACGATCGGGCCGGAGGGTCGCTGGTACGGCGGCGGCAACGTCACCGATCATCTCGGTGACTTCGGGCCGACGGTGGGAGACGGATCCCAGCTGCCCGCGTTCTTCACCCGGGGTGTCCTGCTCGACGCCGCGGGATGGCTCGGTGTCGACTGCCTCGACAAGGGACATGCGCTCTCCGCCGACGACCTCCAGGCCATCGCGCGCCATCAGCGGGTCGAGGTGCGGCCGTGGGACGTCGTCCTCGTTCGCACCGGCTATCTCTCGCTGTGGCCCGACGAGGAGAGAATGGCTCGCCATCTGACCGCGGGGCCGGACATCAGCGCGGCCCGGTGGCTCTCGTCGGTCGGGGTGATCGGCGCCGGGTCGGACACCGAAACCTTCGAGGTGCAGCCGGCCCCAGACGTCGAGTCGACCGGGAACCCGCAGCCGGTCCATTCACATCTGCTGATCGAGCAGGGGATCTACCTGTTCGAGAGCCTGTACCTCGAGAAGCTGGCGACCCACCACCAGTACGAGTTCCTCTTCGTCGCCCTACCGACGAAGATCCGCGGTACAACAGGTTCGATGCTCGATCCACTCGCAGTCTTCTGAGCGCACCGGCCCAGTCCTGCCCGGCGGGGCCAGTACGCTCGACTCATGGCAGGGGCGGGGGTCGTCGAGGCGGTGCGGCATGGACGCGAGCCGGCGCAGCAAGCGGTCCAGGCCGCTTGGGCGAAGCGTTCCGCACGGCGGAAGGCGGTTGAGCACGCTCGCACGGTTCGCGACGGTACGCCGGTCGACGAGCTCGTGACCAAGTACGGTGTGTCTCGCGGGCCACGGTGTACCGGATCGCCCGCGAACACAACGTCAAGAACAACGCACGCCGCGCCTTCACCCCAACCGGCCGCGGCAAATCCTTGACACCCGGCCGGATCGGCACGGCCCGGCGACTCCGAGACGACGGCCTCTCATTTCGCCAGATCGCACAAGCTGTCGGGTCCAGCAGGGCAACAGTGCACCGCGCTCTCACCACGGACCCGACCGCGGCCCTGTCCGCGGACCGGGTCGCAGTCGTCGCGTCGCGCAACTGCTGCACCTCGTCGTCGGTCCATTCCTGACCGCTGCTGCGGCTCATCGTCGGTTCGGACGTACTCATGATCTGCTGACCAAGCTCGCGGGCAAGGTCCGCGAACTCGACCAGGCGGATACTCAGCAGCCATCTCTCTTGTACCGGGAAGATCCTCGACATCTTCGAAGGCACCCAATAAATCCAACAACTAATCGTCGCCAGAAGGTTGTTGGGGAAGACGTCCGCTGAGCTGAAATAGCCTTACCTGTAAGGAATCTCGGCTTCAGCTTAAGGCCCAGCGAGAATTTGCTCGTTGATGGCGTCTCTCTCAGAGGGCGTGCGTCGTTCGGGCGGCACTAGGGGTCTTTGCCTCGAGCAACGGTGGATTACCTTCTGGGGTCGGGGTCGTAGGAGGTGCGGCCGCGCACCTCCTACGGTTTCCGACTTGCTCAGTCGAGGCAGGCCTTGACCGCATCGGCCAGGCTCGATGCCCGCGGTTCGCCCGTGCGGAACGACCAGAGATTCATCACGTAGCCGAAGCCGACCCCGGCGTCGGGGTCCGCGAAGCCGATCGATCCGCCCGAGCCCGGGTGGCCGAATGACTTCGGCCCGATCAGTGGCATCGGCGGGCAGGACCGCCAGAACCCGAGCGACATGTAGAACGAGCGGTCGGCCGGGACCTTCAGTTCGGGCGGGAGCCCGTTCATCCGGGTCTTGTCGGTCTGGACCTCGATCGCCTGGGCGACCGTGGCCGGCTGCAGCAGCCGCATACCGTCGACGTCGCTCACCGTCGCGGCATACATCCGTGCGATCGATCGCGCGTCGGTGAGCATGTTCCCGGACGGGAACTCCGCCGCGCGCCATGCACGCGTTGTGTGGTAGCCCGAGGTGTAGTCCAGGGCGCCGCCGAGCATGCCGGCCCGGGCCTGGACCGAGTCCTCACCCCACACCGCGTTGATCCATGCCGTGACCGTGTCCGCGTCGAGTCCGGTGACCTCGATCATCCCTTCGGTCATCTCCTCCAAGGTGAACGGAGCGGCGTAGTCGATCTTGGCCGCCTTGCCCTCCTGCTCCTCGGGCAACCCGATCCACGCGCTCAGCCCGAGCGGACCGGCCACCTCGTCGGCGAAGAAGGTGCCGAGGGACTTGCCGGAGATCCGGCGTACGAGCTCACCGATCAGGTAGCCGAACGTGACGCTGTGATAGACGTGCTCCGTACCGGGCTGCCACAGCGGCTTCTGGGCCTCGAGCGCACGAATCACCGGATCCCACGCACACGCCTCATCGAAGGTCAAAGGCCCGTCGACGACCGGCAGACCGGCCTGGTGCGACAGCAGCCAGCGCACCGGGATCTCTTCTTTGCCGTTGGCACCGAACTCGGGCCAGTAGTCGACCACCGGCGCATCCAGATCCAGCTCACCGCGCTGGGCGAGCAGGTGCGCGCAGATCGCCGTGGCGCCTTTCGTCGTCGACGCGACCTCCACAATGGTGTCCTCGTTCCACGGTCGCCCGGTCTGGCTGTCGGCGACGCCGCCCCACAGGTCGACGACCGGGCGGCCACCTACATAGACGCAGCACGCCGCGCCCACCTCACCGGGATCTCCCTCGAAGTTCGCCCGGAACGTGTCAGCGACCTTCCCCCAGCCCTCCTCGACGTGTCCGTGCACGGCTGCCTCGCTGGTCGTGTTCATCGTGCTGCACCGTCCTTTCAAGGATTCTTCGCAGTCGCAGCGTCCAAGTCGCGATCGCTGAACTGCTCGTGGCGGAGACGGTGGCCGACCGCGCTGACACGGAACAGTCACCGTGCTGACACGGTGGTGTCCGGGTGTGGACTCAGCCAGTCACGCGGTCACCAACGGGGCAGAACGGCGTCACCGAGATGCTCTCCCAGCTCCGTGAAGAGATCGTCTGCACCCTTCAACTGCTCGGCGTCCCGGCATCCGTCGTCCTCAGCGCACACCCAGTACGCGATGGTCGCCGTCCCCAGCACCTCGAAGGCGGCCTTTGCGGGCCCTCAGGCGTGGTCGCCGTCGAGGAGCTCGTGGAGCTCGGCGATCGCCTTGGTGATGTCGTCGTAGTCGTTCTGCGCGGCACGGGATTCGGCGCTGATCACGCCACAACGATGGACCCGGCGGAAGTCGCCGTACGGGAACTTGTAGTGCCCCTTGGTCTCCTCGCCCATCTCGGTGTCGATGCCGAGGTACCACTGGCCGTACTCGGCCCAGCCGTGCTTGTCGAGGTAGTCGTTCTCTTTGTCCGCGGTCGGCGCGTGTTCGCTCCAGTCGTCCCGCTCGTCCTTGACCGTCTGCCCCTTCCGCACCAGCTCCTTGGCGTGGTCGAAGGCGACCTTGTTGAGCTTCACAGTCACCGCACTGTCCTTTCCTGAGACGTCAGGTTTGCGGTACCCGCGCCGCTCCGGGCGAATCGGCGGGTGTCGGCGCGCCGATGAGGGGGCACCGGGTGTCGACGAGAGATCAAGAGTCCTTGGAGGGAAGGCGATGAGCACGATCACGCAGTCGATCGACGTCGACGTCCCGGTGACGACGGCGTACAACCAGTGGACGCAGTTCGAGCGCAGATGGATCGCACCCTCCGAGCTCTCTGACGACGATTGACTGCAGGATCACCGGAGGAGTGACGTGAAAGCACTGACCTGGCAAGGGAAGCGGAAGATCGAGTACGGCGAGGTGCCGGATCCGCGGATCGAGGAGCCGACCGATGCGATCATCCGGGTGACGTCGAGCGGGATCTGTGGATCCGACCTGCATCTGTACGAGGTGATGGCGCCGTTCCTCGATGCGGGCGACGTGCTCGGCCACGAGACGATAGGAGTCGTCGAGGAGACCGGGGCCGAGGTGAGCGATCTGGCCGTGGGGGATCGGGTGGCCGTGCCGTTCCAGATCGCTTGTGGGACATGCTTCATGTGTGCGCAGGGTCTGCAGACCCAGTGCGAGACGACACAGGTGCGCGAACAGGGGATGGGCGCCGCGCTCTTCGGCTACACCAAGCTCTACGGGCAGATCCCTGGTGGACAGGCGGAGTACCTGCGTGTCCCACAGGCGCAGTACGGCCCGATCAAGGTCCCGCATGGCCCGCCGGACGATCGTTTTGTGTACCTCTCGGATGTGCTGCCGACCGCATGGCAGGCGGTGGAGTACGCCGACACTCCGCCCGGCGGGACCGTTGCCGTCCTCGGCCTGGGCCCGATCGGTGACATGGCCGCACGCGTCGCGCTGCATCGCGGTCATCGAGTGATCGGGGTCGACCTGGTCGCCGAGCGGCTCGAACGCGCGCGCCGACGCGGTGTCGAGGTGCTGGAGTACGCCGACGACGTCGCGGACGCCGTACGTGAGCTGACCGACGGGCGCGGACCGGACTCGGTGATCGATGCCGTCGGCATGGAGGCGCACGGCTCGCCGGTGGCGGCGGTCGGCCAGAAGCTCGCCGGTGCGCTGCCGGATGCGCTCCAGCGGAAGGTGATGCAGACGGCCGGCATCGATCGGTTGGCGGCGTTGTACCTCGCCATCGAGATCGTGCGGCGTGGCGGCACCATCTCCCTGATCGGCGTCTACGGCGGAATGGCCGACCCGTTGCCCATGCTGACGATCTTCGACAAGCAGATCCAGCTGCGGATGGGGCAGGCCAACGTACGGCGCTGGGCCGACCAGATCCTTCCGCTGCTGGGTGACGACGACCCGCTCGGCGTCGACGACTTCGCCACTCATCGGCTCCCGCTGGCGGACGGGCCGGCGGCGTACGAGATGTTCCAGCACAAGCGCGACGGCGCGATCAAGGTGCTGCTGAAACCAGGCGACGAAATCGGCGGCTGATCGGGTGCAGCGGGGAACTGTTCACTCGTCGGGCTCGGGCAGTGGGGTTGTCGCCGGGCCGTCAAGGACGGAGCCGTCGGGTGCGAAGCGAGAGCCGTGGCAGTTGCAGTCCCAGGTGGTGTCGCCTTGGTTCCAGCGCAGGGGGCAGCCGAGGTGAGTGCAGATGGGCACGACGGTGTGCAGGCGACCGTCGTGGTCGCGGTACGCGCCGACTGTCTTGCCGTCGAGGTCGTACAGGCCGCCTTCGCCGACCTCCACATGGTCAAGCTTCCGGCCCAGGATGCGGCGCAGGTGCCCGGTGGCGAATTCCTTGCCGACCTTGAGGTTGTCCTTCACGAGTTCCGCGACAGCGTGTGCGTCGCCGATGCGGCCGGCGTCGTAGAGCTCGCTCCAGGGGTTGTCCCGGTCGAGGATGGTGTCGCGCAGGATGCCGGCGGCAACGGTTCCGTTGGTGAGGCCCCATTTGTTCATGCCCGTCGCGATCAGAATCGGTGAGCCGGGCGCCTTGCCGACGAACGGGAGCAGGTTCGGGGTGCTGTAGTCCTCGGCGGACCAGCGAAAGTCTGGCTGTACGTCGGTGTTCCAGAGCGAGCCGACCCAGTCGATGAGGCTCTGGTACGACGAGTCCGTGTCCTGCTCGGCACCGGTTTCGTGTCCGCCGCCAACCACGATGAGTCCGTTGGGTCCGCCGCCGGGCCACGGCCGGGTCGACCGCACTGGTGAGTCGGCCGAGATGGTCATGCCGGTCGGTGCTTGGACCGGGAGCCGGACGGCGATCCCGTGCGACTGGTTCGGTCTGGTGCGGGCGAAGTACCCGCCGAGTGTCCCGATCGGCAGCAGAGTGGCGACCACAGCGTGTGCTGCGCTGACTCGTGGCCCGAGGGCGGTCAGCGCCTCGATGCGGTCGCCGATGGGATTGAGGTCGGTGACTCGGCTGTGATCGAAGATCCGGCCGCCCGCCTCGATGAAGGCGCGGGCGAGGCCAGCGAGGTAGCGGACCGGGTGGAGCATTACCTGGTCGTCGAAGCGCACAGCCGACGTGCCCTGCCCTGGTAGTCCGGTTTCGTCGGGCCCTGCAAGCTGCGCGGGCAGACCGAGATCCCAGGCGACATCTGCTTCCCGCTGCAGGTTGCTTCCCGAGTAGACGAACGATGGCCCTCTGATCAGCTCGCACTCGATATCGAGCCGGTCAACCAGCGATGCGATCTGGTCGACGGCGCCCTGGTTCGCAGAGGCGTACTGCTCGGCCTTCTGACGTCCGTGCCGGTCGAGCAGCTTTGCATAGATCGCGCCGTGCTGCGAGGTGACCTTGCCTGTCGTGTTGCCGCTGGTTCGTGCGCCGATCCGCCTGGCCTCGAGGAGGACGACACGCGTGCCCTCCTGCTGCAGGTACAGCGCGGTCGTCAGCCCGATGATGCCGCCACCGACGACGAGGACGTCGCACTGCTGGTCGCGATCGATCACGTCGTACTCCGGAATCGTCGCGGTCATCTGCCAGACCGAGCGGTTCGTCGTCATCGTCACTCGCCTCCGGGAGGTGGTGGAGACCCGGCCCGCCGTACTGGCCGCACTCCACCACCTGCGCCGTATGAACATCGCGGATGACTCCCATGAGAACCACCCTCACCGACACCCCTGTGCTGGCTCCGGGTACCCACGTCCCAGTCGTCCATGCGTCTGTGCGGTGGTAACAGGATTGCGTGACCAAGGCCAAGTCCACCGCTGTCCCGCCGCCGGGCAGCACATCCTCAACAGCTCGGTTCGTACTCTCGGCGGTAGCGGTAGGAATTGTGTTCGGCGGCCATGATGGTCCTCGGTCAGGGTGCGGTCGGTCGTAGGTCGAGGTCCTCGTCCGACGCTTCAGCGGTCACGCCGAGCACGTCGTACGGATCCGGGTCTGGTCGCTGGGTGACAGGTTGGGTCATTGTGCTCACCGCCTTTGCCGGCCGAAGTTTGATCGTTAGGTTCGGGGTGATGCGGCGGCCCGCCTGGTCAAGGGTGTGACTTGGCGGGCGACCGCATCTCAGATCAGGACTTGTGTCGAGTGACGGCTGGTTTCACCTCCTCCCACACGAGAATCGAGGTTCGTCAGCTGTTCCGGCGCCGCGGAGGGCCGCGAGCACGGCCATCGGTTCGCTGCGGCAGCACCGGCCGGAGCGCAGGTGCGCCTCGGCGTGCCCGGCGCGACCGTGGCCGTGCCGCGTACCCACCGCCGGGTGGGCAGGGCTTGTCGAGCGGCGGCTCGGACGGCGATTCCCAGCAGGCAGCGATCATGGCGTCGAACTCGGCCCGCAGCAGCTCGTCATCGGCGAGCGTCAGGTCGAGGAAGGCCTCGTCGAGTTGCCGTGTGTCCACCGTCATCGATCTCACCCCATCGACAACAACTTGCCCTGCCACCGGCGCCTGGTCAGGCGCTGATCTCCTTGCGATCGCCGTCGGTGCTCGCGATCGAGATCTTGCGTGGCTTTGCTCGTTCGGCGATCGGGATCCTCAGTGTGAGTACGCCGGCCTCGTAGCGGGCCTCGATGCGGTCGGCGTCCAGCGTGTCGCCCAGGAACAGTTGCCGGGAGAACACTCCGAGCGGACGCTCGGCAACCTGCACCTCCACCTCGTCGCCGAGCTCGAGCGGTCTGCGCTCGGCCTTCACGGTGAGCACGTTGCGTTCCACATCCAGTTCGATCGCGTCCGGTGCGACACCGGGAAGATCGAAGGAAACGACGTACTGATCGCCTTGGCGGTAGGCGTCCATCGGCATCGCGGTCGGCCGGGACCACGTGCCCGGCGCCTGGCTCCCGAAGACCTGCTGGGCCAGCCGGTCGAAGTCCCGGAACGGGTCTGTGCGCATCAACATCGTCTGCACCTCCTGCGGCATCGAGTCAACTGTGGTGTCAATACGCATCTCCGGTATAACATGTCATCGAAACGATGACAAGCATCGATGTCATCCAATCGCTGACGCCGAGACGATGAGGTGACGGAGTGGCCGCCGACGACCAGACAGACAACGCGGCGGGTCCGGTGGCAGTCGCACTCGCCGCGGTGGAGCAGGTTGTTCGGCAGCTCGCGCCCCAGCTCGACGAAGCCTCGGCGTACAACGTCAGCTCGGTGGACGTTCTCGCGGCGTTGGCCGAACTGCGAGGCGTGCAGGATCGGCTGGCGGCGTGGGAGCCGTTGCTGATCGGAGCGGCGCGCGAACAGGGAGTCAGTTGGGCGGAGCTCGCCCCCGCACTCGGAGTTGCCAGCCGGCAGGCTGCCGAGCGCCGCTACCTGAGGCTCAACCCGCACAACAGTGACCAGCCGGACATGACCGGCGAGCAGCGGGTGCAGGCGGCCCGCGACCGCCGCGCCGGGGACCGCGCCGTCACCCGCTGGGCCCGGGACAACGCGGCCCAGCTTCGCCGGCTCGCCGCTCGGATCACCGCGCTCGACGACCTCGACGCCGACGCCCAGGAAAGCGTCGACCGGCTTCTGCATGCGCTGGGCGACAACGACACCTCCGCGCTGCTGGCGCCGTTGGCCGAAGCCGGAGCACAACTCGAGACCAGCAACCCCAGCTTGGCCGGGCAGGTCGCCGACATCAACACGACCACCGACCAACTACGCGACGAACACAAGAGCAGAACGCAGTAACCATCCTGTGAGCCGGGCACAGTACCGGGCCGTGAGCAACAATCGCCTGCACTCGGCTGAACCACGCGGACGCATCGCCCCGGAGCTGCTCCTGCAGGCCTTCGCCGATGTAGCCACCGTGGTGATCGTGCAGATCGCGGAGCTGAGCAGCGCCGAACTCACCCCGCTGATCGGCGCTGTGGAGTCAATGGGGCTGTTCGGAGAGCATGGAGGGGTGGCGGTGGGCTGCGACCATGGCCAGACCGGCCCCGCGGACGGCGGCGGTGTGGGGGGCGGGAGCTGGGCTCACCGGGGCCTGCAACTGTTTGGCCAGCCGGTAGGTGATCTCCGGACGCAGCGCACCGCCTCCGGTGAGTAGCGGCCCACGATCCAAGGCATCGACAACCAGTCCACCGCAGTCAAGGTGCAGGAGGTCGGTCACCACTGCGACGATCGACTGCACGAGCTCGGCAACGGTCGTGGTCGCGCCAAGATTGGAGGTTCCGACATTCAATCGATGGGCCTGCGTCACGGCGCCATCTACGAGCAAACCCACTTCGGTCAGGCCGGCTCCGATGTCCAGCACCAGCAGTGGCCGGGCGAAGTCGGCGCCTGCTCCTAGCGCGGCGGCTTTCACACCGTCGATGGTCAGCACGACCCGTGGGTCGAGAACCTCGAGTGCGACGCGGGTGACGCTCTCGTGCTGACCAGGGCACAGGACCGGGGTGGTCAAGACAACCATCGAGTACTGACCGAGGCCGGCTCGGCGGCCTAGCAGGCGTTCGAGGACGCGAGCGGTCCCCGCCTTGTCGACGACGACGCCGCGGTGCACGGGACGACTGCCACCGCCCGCGCCCGCCGAGATGATCGTGGGTGCGTCGATGATCAGACCATGGTCCGGCATCCAGGCCCTGGTACGGACGCTGCCCAGGTCGATCGCTACGCCAGACAACCGCTGGCTGGCCGACCACGGACCGCGGCGCCGCCGCGCGACCGTACGCGGGAACGAAGTCGGCGAGGCCGGAGTCACGGCACTGCCTGCCTGACGCGTCACGAGACTGCCTCCTTGAGTTGGTGGCACGGGCCGCAGTACCGGGCGTGCGGCAGGATGCGCAGGCACGCCAGCGGAATGGGCCGGTCACAGAGGTGACAGCAGCCGTACTGGCCGGCATCCATCCGGCGCAGCGCGGCGCTGACATCGGTGAGCACCATCCGGGCGGCTGTAGCGAGGGCGGTCAGCACCTCTTCTCGGGCGTGCTTGTCGGCTGGCAGGTCGTCGCGGCTTGGCCAGATGCCGGCGAGGTCGTCGAGCTGCTCCAGCCGGAACGCGCGCTCAGCATGGAGGTCTGCGCGGAGCGCAACCAGGTCCTCGGGACCCAGTTCGGCTTCGTTGACAACGGCGTACATGTAGCTCAAGACTTCACATCCTTTCCAAGGCGTGGCGCACGTAGGGGAGGATCTCGAGCCGCTCAATCGGAATGCGGGTTTTGCAGCTCTGGCACGTGCCATAGGTGTCGCCGGTCAGGCGGTCTTCGGCTGGCGTGCCTCGTGCACGGTCACGTTGGGGGAGTGGGCCACGGCGGTCACTGAAGGTACGTCCTCTCACGAACGCAGGAAACGAAAGTAGACGCCGCTGCAGCTAACGGAAGCACATCTTGTGCACCGTTCGCCCCAGTTGCGCCTTGCTTTCAACCATGCCCGCCGCGACCATCGGGACCAGCACCCATTTATCCAGACAGTCGGGCTGACCGCCCACCAACCACCCTCCGGTTGGGGCTCGAGCGAATCGATGCGGTGTGGACGAGGTGCTCACGCACTTCATCACGGACCCGGCGCGGCTGCGGTGACCGACCGATTCGAATCCGCTCATTCCTGGGTGGCGAGGTAGTGCTGACACGGTGTGCAATGGCGTGCCTGAGGGTGGACGGACAGGCATTGGAGGCTGATGGTGCGGCCACATCGGCCGCATCCGCCGTACCGCCCCGCGTCCATCCGGGCCAGGGCTGCCTCAGTTTCGGCCAGCGCGATTCGTGCGGCAACGATGAGCTTGTGACGGACCTCGCGGTGCGCGGCGACGTCAGGAGCGCCGGCCGTTCCGGCGGCGGCGTTGGCGAATTGGGTGCTGCCGCGGAGTTGTTGGCGTCGGAACAGGCGATCCTCGTCTAGCCGTGCCCGCAGAACGGCGAGTTCCGCGGGAGCGAGGCGATGGTTGCCGATTGCTGAGATCTGATGGGTCACGACTGGCGCTCCTCGACTGGAGACGAACGCATGGTTCGGTGGGAAGACGGGCGCGGGAATCGCGACATGGTCAGCTGGCGCGTTGCTGGCACCCGACGCAGAAGCGTGCGTAGGGCAGGATCTCGAGGCGCTCGACGGGGATAGCGGTTCGGCAGTTGTTGCAGGTTCCGTAGGAGCCGTCGGTCAGGCGTCGTCCGGCAGCGTCGATCTCTTCGAGCACCCGCTCGATCGCAGCGGTCTGCGCCGCCTGCAAGTCCTCGTCCGTATGCGGCGCGGACTCTTCGATCGCCCTCAGTTGGGTGAGGCGGGAGTTGCGCTCGTGTTCCAGGCGCTGGCGTGCTTCGTGTTGTGTGAGGTGCTGGGTGTGGCCCATGTCCGTCGTCATTTGATTCTGGTCCTTTCAAGGGACGCCAACCGAAGGCCGGCGTGCGCCTGGGAGGCATTGCGCACGCCGGCTGTCTGCGGAAGACCGTCTTGAGACTCGTGAACTTCGTCTGTCACCACCATCCGCGATGCCGCAGACGCAGACCATGGGGCCTGACACCCATTCGGCAGCTCAGGCGCCATGAGCCGGATGAGTCGGCCCCGATCGACTTGCAGTGGGAGAGCAGGCAGGCTGGGCGGCATGCAACACATGCCGAGCCATCAGACAGCGGCGGGGACGAGAGGGGTGCTTGCGGTGCCATTGTTCTGGCGCATTTTCGCTCTGAACGCGGTGGTTCTTGCTGCCGCGACAGCATTGTTGCTGTGGGCGCCGGTGACCGTGTCGGTTCCAGTGGTGTTCACCGAGGCCCTGGTGCTGCTGGGCGGATTGGCGGTGATGCTGGTCGCCAACGCCGTACTGCTGCAGGTAGGACTAGCTCCGTTGGACCGGCTGACCCGCCGGATGGCGACGGTCGATCTGCTGAAGCCCGGGCAGCGTCTGCCGGTCGTCGGTCAGGGTGGTGTCTCCCAGTTGATCCGAGCCTTCAACGAGATGCTGGCGCGGTTGGAGGCAGAACGTGCCGCTAGCAGTACCCGTGCGCTGTCGGCCCAGGAGGCGGAGCGGCGACGGATCGCTCAGGAGCTGCACGACGAAGTCGGCCAGAGTCTGACCGCCGTACTGCTGGAACTCAAACGCGCGGCCGGGCGGGTGGACGACGCCGACCTGCGCGCGGACCTGCTCCATGCTCAGGAGACGACCCGGGAGAGCCTGGACGAGGTACGCCGGCTGGCGCGTAGGCTGCGGCCGGGTGTGTTGGAGGATCTTGGTCTGGTCAGTGCTTTGACTGCGCTGGTCACCGAGCTGTCCACGCACACAGGTCTTGCGATCAGTCAGCGTTTCCAGCCGGGTCTACCCGTGCTGGATGAGCAGGCCGAGCTCGTGATCTATCGGGTTGCCCAGGAAGGACTGACGAACGTCGCCCGTCATGCCGATGCTGGCCACGTCGAGATCAGCCTGGGCCACGGCGAGGGAGTCGTCAGTCTCCGGATCCGTGACGACGGCCGCGGCCTCGGGTTGGCCCATGAGGGAGCCGGAATCCGTGGCATGCGCGAGCGCGCACTGTTGGTTGGCGCCACCCTCGATCTCGGCACCGCGCCGGCAGGTGGCACCGAGGTGAACCTGCTGGTGCCGCTCGACCGGAACGGAGTATGAGCATGCCCGCACAGGACGTCACCCGCATCTTGCTCGCCGACGACCATGCACTGGTACGCCGCGGTGTACGGCTGATCCTGGACAGCGAACCTGGCCTGCAGGTGGTCGCCGAAGCAGGAGACGGAAAGGAAGCCGTCGACCTCGCCCGTTCCACTGAGATCGATCTGGCGATTCTCGACATCGCCATGCCGAGGATGACTGGGCTGCAGGCTGCGCGTGAGCTGTCGTCGCGCCAGCCGGACCTGCGGATTCTCATGCTGACGATGTACGACAACGAGCAGTACTTCTTCCAAGCCCTCAAGGCCGGAGCGGCAGGGTATGTGCTGAAGTCCGTCGCCGACCGCGACCTGGTGGAGGCGTGCCGGGCCGCGATGCGCGGAGAGCCATTCCTCTACCCAGGAGCGGTGAACGCGCTGATCCGCAACTACCTGAATCGGGCACGCCTCGGCCAGACAATCCCGGAGCAGATCCTGACCGCCCGCGAGGAAGAGGTACTCAAGCTCGTCGCCGAGGGGCACTCCTCCAAAGAGATTGCGGGACTCCTGTTCATCAGCGTCAAGACGGTCGAGCGGCACCGGGCGAACATGCTTCAGAAACTTGGCCTCCGTGACCGTTTGGAACTTACCCGTTACGCGATCCGGGCCGGCCTGATCGAGCCCTGAGCCCAAAGACCTGCCCCGAGCCGACGGGAGAGAAGCTGGCTCGACCGACGTTCCGATGTGTCCGGGGTTGCCGGTCATCGGCAGCCAGATGGGCTCCAAGTCAGCCGGTGAGAGCCAGTGCCACTTCGCGGTCGCGAGACAAGCATGGAAGGACATCGACGCTCTAGAAGGAGCACATTATGAGCACTGAGGGGCGCACAGCCCGCACGGCGAACCGGGAGTCGCTGTCGGACCCGGCATACCAGGCCTTCCTGGTCCTGCGAACGGTCTTCACCGTGGCACCGATCGTGTTCGGCCTGGACAAGTTCGCCAACCTGCTCACCGACTGGCCCGGCTACCTGGCCCCGTGGATCAACGACATCGTCCCCGGCTCCGGCCAAGACGCCATGTACGCCATCGGCGTCATCGAGATCGTCGCCGGCCTCGCCGTCGCCCTGATCCCACGGTACGGCGCACTGCTCGTCGCCGCCTGGCTCGCAGGCATCATCCTCAACCTGCTCACGCTCTCAGGCTTCTACGACGTCGCACTGCGCGACTTCGGCCTCCTGATCGCCGCCCTCGCGCTGGCCCGCCTCGCCACCAAATACGCCCCCGCACGACACAACTCTTAACGAGAACAACGATCAGTTCGGGCCCCTTCGCACCGAAGGCGCGATCGCGGTTCCGGAGAGCGGGGGCAACGAACTCTCGACAGCATGCCCGTCGGTCGTCGCGTAGCCATCGACGAGATCGCGGGCGACGTCCTAACGGAGAAGAAATGATCGTCCTTTACCTACTACTCGCAGCGATAGTCGTCGGCCTGATCGGATCGGCGGTGTGCGTCCGCGTGGTCAAGCAGTTCGAGCGCGGCGTCGTGTACCGGTTCGGCCGGGTACGCCCGACGGTCCGGCCGCCCGGTCTTGCCTTGCTGGTGCCGATCGCCGACCGGCTTCAGAAGGTCAACATGCAGATCATCACGATGCCGGTCCCCGCACAGGACGGCATCACCCGCGACAACGTGACGGTTCGCGTCGACGCAGTCGTCTACTTCAACGTGATCGACCCGGTCCGTGCGGCCGTCGACGTCGAGGACTACATCTCGGCCATCGGCCAGGTCGCGCAGACATCTCTGCGGTCGATCATCGGCAAGAGCGACCTGGACGACTTGCTGTCCAACCGGGAACGCCTCAACCAGGGGATGGAGCTGATGATCGACAGCCCCGCACTCGACTGGGGTGTCCACATCGAGCGGGTGGAGATCAAGGACGTCGCGCTGCCGGAGACGATGAAGCGGTCGATGTCGCGTCAGGCTGAGGCCGAGCGGGAGCGTCGTGCCCGCATCATCACCGCGGACGGCGAGCTTCAGGCCTCGGAGAAGCTGGGGCAGGCCGCCGAGGTGATGACCGAACACCCAGCCGCCCTGCAACTGCGCCTGCTCCAGACCGTCGTCGAGGTCGCCGCCGAGAAGAACTCCACACTGGTGCTGCCCTTCCCGGTCGAGCTGCTCCGGTTTCTAGAACGGTCCACGCCGCCCGAGAACGCCAACACAGTCAGCGTTGGTGAGCCCACGATCACCCGCACTCGGGCAGCGAAGAACGGTTCGCCGGTCTCAACCTCGCCTGATGTCACCAAGGTCCGCGAGATCGAGCACTCCCAGGTACCGGCGGAGCGGCTTCACTGGCCCGATCGAGGTCACCCCATGGTCTGACGGCCTTGTCGCAGGGCCGTCCGCCGCCGTCTTGTTGGGTGTCAGTCGCCCCAGCAGCGAGGACGCAGTGGCGGTGAACACGATGAAGAGACTCTGGGTGGCGAGCGTGAGCGAACTGGCTGATCGTCTTCAACTACGTCATCACAGCGTTGGTGAACTGGTGAACCGCGCCCAGGCGCAAGACCTGGTGACCAGGGCGTCAGATCCGGCGGATGCCAGGGTTGTCCGGATGGAGCTGACGCGGCACGACGAGCTTCGACGCGTGGGCACGATCCTTGCCGTGCCCGACTGGAGCGATGCCGCCGGCGGTGCCGCATGACACGCCACACTGTCCGGGTCCGCAGGATCTACGATCGCGCCGCGGACGACGACGGAATCCGGGTCCTGGTCGATCGAGTGTGGCCCCGAGGGGTCAGCAAGGAGGCCGCAGCCATCGATGAGTGGGACAAGGACGTGGCACCGTCCACGGAACTCCGCAAGTGGTACGGCCATGTTCCGGAGAGGTTCGCGCAGTTCGAGGCGCGCTATCGCGATGAGCTCTCGACACACGCCGGACGGAATGCACTGGATCACCTTCGCACGTTGGCAAAACGAGATGACCTGACCTTGGTGACAGCGACCAAGGACGTGGACCACAGCCAGGCGGCTGTTCTGGCCCGGCTGCTGCGGGAGCCGCCCGGGCTGATCAACTAGACCGGATGGCCGGGGCCAAGCTACTGACCGGGACGCTTCTTGATCTGCAACCCGGGACGGCGCCGATGGATGGTCAAGTAGGACAGGCCGCTGTTGCCGGCGGTGATGTTGCGGGTCGAGCCGTGCGGCAGCCAGACGACGTTGCCGTCGGCAAGAGCCTGGTCTCCGTCAGGTGTACCGACGGTGCCGCCACCCGCGACGACGACGAGTACGACGTCGAGATCCGGCTCGGTGTGGGTGTCCACCCGCTGCCCGGCTGGGAGATGGATGAGGTTCGCGTCGAGCTGCCGACCCGGTTCGGCGAGCGTCCACCGGGCACCCGACGATACGGGCGAGTCATCGCCGAGTTCGTGCACGTCGACCAGGACCCGCACCGTCGGCTGTTCCGGCAGGCGGTCGGCTGGAACAGCCGGTGACTCGTCAGACATCAGCGGCGACCCGGCCGATCCGGACTCGCCATTCCTCAGGCCCGGTCTGCAGATAGTCCCAGCTGAAGGCGCCCCGATGGATGGCCTCGAACTCCCGGCGCAACGGCTTGGGGTCGTGGCTGTTGACCAAGATGAACGCCTCTCCCGGCGCGAGCCGTGCATAGCGAGCGAAGACACGCGGGTGCCGTCCGCCGCGAGCGATGTTCCGCACGTCGATGACGGTCGGCTCTTCGACATGTTCCCCCGCGAGGTAGGCCCGCAGGTCTGCGGCCAGCAACAACGGATCCACGCCCGGCAGGCCGGCGAGCGCGGGGAGCAACACCGACTCCTCGATCTGAAGGTGGCTATCCAGGGTCGCCGCGATCATCACGCCGAGCCTGGCCGCATCGCCCGGGCCGGCGGTCGCCAATTCGTCGATCTGCGCGTTGAGTGCCGCGGCTCCGACCCGGAGAGCATCAACCAGGAGCCGGGTCTCGTCGTCCCCGGACGCGGGCTCGTACAGGTCCCGATCCGCGGTAATCAGGTACCGACGCACTTCATGAAGGCAGAAGTCCACCAAGTCTGCAGACCGCGGCTCGGCGCCATGGGCCACTGGCGCCGTGGTCAGCCCCGCCAGTCCGGACAGCAGTCGATCGTGAGCCTCACGGACCACACCGCGAGCGATGACGTCCGGATCGGTCTCGGTGGCCTGGATGTAGATGTCCGAATCCGGCATGGTGCCACTCTCTCCTTCACATCGAGGTTTCTAATAATTATTACATGTGATATTTGTAGTAATTACAAGCGCCCGGTGAGGAGTCAGCTGTGACCTACGTGATAGCGATGCCATGTGTCGACCTGAAGGACCGCGCGTGCGTCGAGGAGTGCCCGGTCGATTGCATCTACGAAGGAGGGCGCTCCCTCTACATCCAGCCCGACGAGTGCATCGACTGCGGTGCGTGTGAGCCGGTCTGCCCGGTCGAAGCCATCTTCTACGAGGACGACCTGCCCGAGCAGTGGATGGACTACCAGGCCGCGAACGCAGGATTCTTCGACAAACTCGGCTCCCCCGGCGGGGCCTTCAAGGTGGGCGCCATCGCACACGACCATCCCCTCATCGCGGCGCTGCCGCCGCAGAAACAGGCAAGCTGACCTCCATGACCAGAACTGACCAGGCGGCCGGCGACCAGCCACGCCGACAGGCACTGCTCGAAGCTCTGCGAGCCTCCGACGCTCCGCTGGGTGTCACCGAGCTCGCCGAACGGCTCGGCATCCACTCCAACACGGTCCGCTTCCACCTGGACGCGCTGACAGCACAGGGACTGGTCGACCGCAGACTCGAGGAGCCGACCGGGCGCGGCAGACCTCGCACGGTGTACACACAACATCCCGGGATGGACCGAGGCGGCCGGCGTCAGTACCACCTGCTGGCCAAGATCCTGCTCAGCCAGCTGTCCACGACTCCCGACGCGGGCGCCGCAGCCGAAATCGCGGGCCGCAACTGGGGCGGCTACCTGGTCGAGCACATCCCCCCGTCGCATCAGCCCGGCGTCGCCGAGGCGACCCAGCGGCTGACCGCGATGATGACGGACCTCGGCTTCGCCCCGGAGGCGGACGGTGGCGCAGCCAACCGCATCAGACTGCGCCACTGCCCTTTCCTGGAGCTCGCAGAGGAGTACTCATCCACCTTGTGTCCCCTGCATCTCGGCCTGATGCGAGGTGCCCTCACCGAGATCCGCGCACCAATCACCGCGACAAGCCTCGAGCCGTTCGCCGAGCCCGACGCCTGCCTCGTTCACCTCTCCCCATCCTCGGGAACCGGCGTGGGCACGCGTCCGCACCAGCGTCGCAAAAGGAGCACCTGATGCACCTCACCAGGATCGGCACCACTCCCCGGCGCCGCGCGCCAATCCCCGGAGGCCCGACGATGGAAGTACTCGTGGCCGCCGAGACCTCCGACAACATCGCCATGGTCCAGGTGTGGATCCCGCCGGGTGGCGGCCTGCCCGAGCACGACCACGGGCCGTCCGAGATCGTCCTGGTCCACCTGTCAGGCTCGATCGAGCTGCGGCAGGGCGATCAGCTGCACAGGCTCGCTCCCGGCGCCGTCGCGCACCTCGCCACCGGGGAACGGGTCAGCCTGACCAATCCAGGAACCGAACCCGCCGTCATGATGATCGTTGCCTCACCCCCCGAATTCGTCGCGCGCATCGCAGCCTGGCCCGCCGCGTAGGAGCCATCGGCTACCACGCCGCGGCCAGCCACAACCCGCCCGGGTCACCCGATCGCGGACGCAACCTCACGGACCCAGCAGGAGCAACAGTGAACGCAGCACCAGCCGCTGTAGCAACCGCCGTCGTCTTCGTCTGGCTCGGCATGGTGCTCGCGATCTCCTTCCTGGAGACGCCACTCAAGTTCCGCGCCCCAGGCGTCGACATCCCCATCGGGCTCGGCATCGGCCGCATCGTCTTTCGAGCGCTCAACCGTATCGAGATCGCTCTGGCCCTGTTCGCCCTCGCGGCGATCGTCGTGGGACGGCCGACCGGCTCGATCGCGGCTCTCACGGCAGCGATCCTGATCATCCTGGCCGGACAGCTCATTGCCGTCCGGCCCCAACTCAACCGGCGCACCGACCGCGTCCTCGCGGGTCAGCACCCACCCCGGTCAACCATGCACCTGTACTACGTCGGTCTCGAGGCCGCCAAGGTGCTCACCTTGGCGACGCTCGGGATCTGCCTCCTCGTGGCGCGGTGAGTCGCACATGCTGCCAATGCCGGCATCTTGACCACGGGTGGTCTGGTGCGTCTGACAGCTTCAGGGCTCGGCTGCCGAACCTGACCGCTCATGAGCTCGCGAGGACCGAGGTCTCGGCAGGGCGCTCGCTTGCCGGCCGGCTTCCGAACGAGAGGTGGGTCATCACGGCGAGTCCTCTCCTTCGGACTCGATGCCGGCGGTCTCCTCGACATGCTGGACCCTGCCCTGGTCCTCGCCGGCGTCGAGCAGGTTGTCCGCAGGGGCCCTGGTGTCCCGGTACTCCGCGATCGCCAACTCCGGGTGCTTCAGGTCGAACGCGGGGCTATCCGAGCGGATCCGCGGCAGCGTCTCGAAGTTGTGCCGCGGCGGCGGGGAACTGGTCGCCCACTCCAATGACCGTCCCCAACCCCACGGGTCGTCCACACCGACCAACGGTGCCGTGCGGTACGTCTTGTAGACGTTGTAAAGGAATGGCAGTGTCGATGCGCCGAGGATGAACGCACCGACGCTGGAGACCTCGTTCAGCGTGGTGAAGCCCTCGTTCGCGCCGTACGACGCGTAGCGCCGCGGCATCCCCTCGACACCCAGCCAGTGCTGCACCAGGAACGTCGTGTGGAAGCCGATGAACAGCAACCAGAAGTGCAGCTTCCCGAGCCGCTCGTCCAGCATCCGCCCGGTCATCTTCGGCCACCAGAAATAGAAGCCCGCGAACATCGCGAACACAACCGTGCCGAAGACCACGTAATGGAAGTGCGCCACCACGAAATAGGTGTCGGTGACCTGGAAGTCCAAGGCCGGCGAAGCCAGGATCACCCCTGTCAAGCCACCGAACAAGAAGGTGGTCAGGAAGCCGAGCGACCACAGCATCGGCGTCTCGAACGACACCGAACCGCCCCACATCGTCCCGATCCAGTTGAAGAACTTCACCCCGGTCGGCACCGCAATCATGAACGACATGAACGAGAAGAACGGCAGGCTGACCGCCCCGGTGACAAACATGTGGTGCGCCCACACCGTCATCGACAGCGCGGCGATCGCCAGCGTAGCGCCGACCAGGCCGAGGTAGCCGAACACGGACTTGCGGCTGAACACCGGCAGGATCTCGGTGATGATGCCGAAGAACGGCAACGCGATGATGTAGACCTCTGGATGCCCGAAGAACCAGAACAGGTGCTGCCACAGCATCGGGCCGCCGTTCGCGGCATCGAAGACGTGAGCCCCCAGGGCTCGATCCGCCTCCAGCATCAGCAGCGCGCCGGCCAGGATCGGGAACGCGACCAGCACCATGATTGAGGTGATGAGAGTGTTCCAGGTGAAGATCGGCATCCGGAACATCGTCATCCCGGGAGCCCGCAGGGTGATGATCGTGGTGACGAAGTTGACCGCACCGAGGATCGTGCCCAGACCGGCCATCCACAGACCCATGATCCACAGGTCACCGCCGACACCCGGCGACCGGACCGCGTTGGACAGCGGGGCGTAGCCGGTCCAGCCGAAGCTCGCCGCGCCGCCCGGGGTGAAGAATCCACTGAAAGCGATGAGCCCACCGAACAGAAACAGCCAATAGCTGAACATGTTCAAGCGTGGGAACGCGACGTCGGGGGCGCCGATCTGCACCGGCATGATGACATTGGCGAAGCCCACGAACAGTGGTGTCGCGAAGAGCAGCAGCATGATCGTGCCGTGCATGGTGAAGAGCTGGTTGTAGACCTCCTCGTTCACGATCTGCAGGCCCGGCTTGGCCAGCTCCGCCCGCATGACCAGTGCCATCAGGCCGCCGATCAGGAAGAACGCGAACGACGTGATCAGGTACATGTGGCCGATCAGCTTGTGATCGGTGGTGGTAAGGACCCGCACCACCGCACGGCCGAGCGGGCGGCGAGATCCTGCCGCGGGTTCGCCGAGTCCGGCCCTGGCCGTCACTGACCAGGGACGGTCTTGATGGGCGCCGACATGCGTTAGCTGCTTGTGGATCGGATCGCTGTCGCCGGCCTGCGTGATCCCCACGGGCCGACTCACCAGTTCGCCGGCGGGTCGCTGGCCGGGAACGAATCTTCGCCCCACACGTCGACAATGTCCCGCAGGGGTGGCGAAGCCGACGCCGGAGGAATGGTTCCAGTGCGCCACGTGCGCCGGTGGTGGTTTGCCGACTCCTTCAAGAGTTGGCATCGCAGGCAGAGACTGGCCATTGGGACGGCCCACAGCCGGTCCGCCGCGATGGCGCGGCCACACTGTTGGCAGTCCCCGAAGCGACCGATCGCGAGCCGGAAGAGAGCAGCATCGATGTCGGCCAAGGCAGCTCTGGCGGCTCTCATCTTTGTTCCTGTCACCTCAATCAGAACATCGTTGGAGGCGGCCAGCGCGTCGTACGCGAGGTGGGTGAGCTGATCGAGACGACGTCGGCGGTGCTGCTCGAGCTCGCGGCGGTACCACTGCAAGTCGACGGTCTGCCGGTCACGTGGTGCGCTGGGTGGCGCCACCGGATCCAGATCGGTCATCGAAACCTCCTCGTCGCCACGGATGGCGGAGTCGCGATACCCCGCGCCCCCATGTCCGCACGATCCCAACGATGTCGTCTCGCACGGGGGTTGAACATGTGTCCGATCGGCCAAGGTCGGACCCGGTCGTTGCCGGGCATCGGCAGCCTCGCGGACCTGGCTGCGGATCCTTGGTCTCCCGTGCCTCCGGCGGTCCGTCAGCAGGTGCTCCGCTCGTAGGGAAGATGGCTTTCTGAGACGCCAAGCCCCCGGAGCAGCCGCTCGGCCAGCCGTCCCGCGACTTCAGCCGAGGAATGTCGAAGCTCAGCGAAAGAACATGGAGCAGTCTCGAGGTACTCCGGCGAAGGGAAGCCCTCGAGGTCGAGTCCGAACTCGAAGTCCTCAATCGCGTCAGTGGCCCGGATGCCCGCGAGCCTGTCGATCAACAGACCCAGCCGCCACGGGCCGGTGTAGGCGAGGTGTTGCTCGCCCAGATGTGCGACGAGCAGGCAGAAACTCGTGACGAACTCGACCACCCACGGCGGATTCACCACCTGTTCGAACTCGGGACCAGTGAACAGAAACTTCGTACGCTGTGCGGTGGTGCCGGCGCCGCAGGCGAGTTCCACGGCGCCGGCATCGGTCACCAGCAGCCACACCAGATCGTCCTCGGCGATGCTCAGGCCCGAGCCGCTCGTGTTCTTGCGGACGCCGGCAGTCAACAGGCGGCCATCGGGATGGGCGCGATGGGTCGCCGATCTCTGCAGCAGCGGAGGGTCGTGGTCCGGCTCGATGCCGATCACTCGCTGCAGCGTCACCGCGTCAAGGCAACGCAGGACAGGTGCAGCCACCGGTCCGGCAGCAGGTTCGGCGAGCAGATACAGGTGACCGTTCTTGCGATCTGACGCCGGTACAGGGTCGAGGTTGCCGGCGATCGATCGCAGCCGCGATTCGAACCGCTCCGTGTCAACCCGCCGAGCCAGCATCACCTCACGGATCTGCTGGTCGGTCAGTAGCTGCCTGCCGTTGCAGGTGCGGCCCCAGTACCGGCCGTCCACCTGGTGAGGCGCCTGGCCGGACCGTGGCACCGTCACGACAAGGACACCGACAGCAGGATCGTCGGGACTTGGAAACGGCGGGTGCAGCACGACCTCAACCCGGGGTGTGACAAGACTCGAGGCCACCCGAAGGATTCGTTCGCCCAGGCCAGTGATCGGAACACCGGTCACCCGCCAGACAGACTCCTGGTCACGGGCAATACCAAGAATCAGGACACCCCCGACCACGCCGAGGCCGGCGAGGTCTTCGGCCAGATCCCTCTGCGCGTCGACGCCTGTCGGCAGCTCACTGCTGAAGGCGACCCGGCGGCCTTCGGTGAGGGCTCCGGTCGCAACCGCGTACACGACCTCGTCCCAGCTGGCGGCCGCCAACCGGGCGTCGTGGGTCGACGAGAAAAGAAGCTCCCGTGTCATCGCGGGCTCACCGGTTGACGAGTTCGGCATCGGCTTCCTCCGCTACTACCTCGGTGGCTCTCGCCATGACGGGACGACCTCGGTGGCCAGAACCCACTTGTTCGGCTGATGCAGGCCAGCCCTTTGGTGATGATGCGCTCGGCGCCGGTTGCGGCCGCGGGCATTACGTCGGGCCTGCGTCCTCCTGCTCAACCAGGTAGGTCGTTCTGGCCGTCCGCGGTACCGACTCGTCCAGCTCGCCGCAGTCGGCCAAGTGCTGCAGCGTCCGCGCGACGATTGATTGCGCATCGATGCCGAAGTGGCGGCGCAGGGCGGCACGGGTGTCGGAGTGGCCGAAGCCGTCGGTGCCCAGCGACGTCCAAGGCCTGCGGACGAACGGAGCGATCTGGTCGGGCACCGCGCGCATCCAGTCCGAGACCGCGAGGACGGGGCCCGCGGTTTCCTCCAGCCGCGTTGTGACATAGGGAACGCGGGGAGGCTGGTCGGGGTGAGACTGGTTCCATTCGTCGACCGCGAGGGCGTCACGACGTAGTTGGGTCCAGGACGTCACCGACCACACATCGGCCTGGACGCCCCAGTCGCTGTGCAGGAGGCGTTGTGCTTCCAGTGCCCAGGGCATCGCGATGCCGGAGGCAAGGATTTGCGCCTTCGGGCCGTCGCCGTCCGGGGCGGGGGAGTAGCGGTGCATCCCGGCGAGGATCCCGTCGATGTCGACGTCGTCGGGTTCGGCCGGTTGTGCGATCGGTTCGTTGTAGAGGGTGAGGTAGTAGAAGACGTTCTGGTCTTCGCCGGGTCGCGGTCGTCCGTACATGCGCCGGAGTGCGTCGGCGGTGATGTGGCCGAGTTCGAACGCGTAGGCGGCGTCGTAGGCAACACAGGCAGGGTTGGTCGATGCGAGCAGCAACGAATGGCCGTCCTGGTGCTGCAGGCCTTCGCCGTTCAAGGTGGTACGGCCGGCGGTGGCGCCCAGGAGGAATCCTCGGGTCATCTGGTCGGCCGCGGCCCAGAGTTGGTCGCCGGTGCGCTGGAACCCGAACATCGAGTAGAAGATGTACAGCGGGATCATCGGCTCATTGTGAGTGGCGTACGACGTACCGGCGGCTGTCCAGGACGCGGCTGAGCCGGCCTCGGTGATGCCCTCGTGGAGGAGAACACCGTGGACGTCCTCCTGGTAGCTGAGCATCTGTTCCCGGTCCACGGACAGGTAGTTCTGTCCGCGGGGCGAGTAGATCTTCTTGGACGGGAACAAGGAATCCAGCCCGAAGGTGCGGGCCTCGTCAGGGATGATCGGCACGAACCGGTGACCGATCTGTGGGTCTTTCATGAGGTCCTTGAGCAGCCGTACGAACGCCATGGTGGTGGCGACCTCTTGCCGGCCCGAGCCGCGCCGGGCGACGTCGTACGCCGCGGCGCCGGGCAGGACGAGAGGTTCGCTGTGCACTCTGCGCGCGGGCACGTACCCGCCGAGGGCGCGCCGCCGCTCAAGTAGATACTCCAGCTCTGGCGAGTTCTCCGGGGGCCGGTAGTAGGGCGGCTTGACCTCGTCGAGCGCGGCGTCGGGAATGTCCAGGAACAGCCGATCCCTGAATCCTTTGAGGCCCTCGACGGTCAGCTTCTTCATCTGATGAGTGGAGTTGCGGCTCTCGAAGTGGGAGCCGAGGGTCCATCCCTTGATGGTCTTGGCCAGGATCACCGTTGGCTGCCCGGTGTGTTCGGTCGCGGCCCGGTAGGCGGCGTACAGCTTGCGATAGTCGTGTCCACCGCGCTTGAGGTTCCAGATCTCGGCATCGGACAAGTGCTCGACCATGGCCGCGGTGCGGGGGTCTCGGCCGAAGAAGTGTTCGCGGACGAACGCGCCGGACTCGGCCTTGTAGGTCTGGAAGTCGCCGTCGGGTGTGGTGTTCATCAGGTTGAGGAGGGCGCCTTCGGTGTCGGCGGCCAGCAGCGGATCCCATTCGCGGCCCCAGATCACCTTGATGACGTTCCAGCCGGCGCCGCGAAAGTAGGACTCCAGTTCCTGGATGATCTTGCCGTTGCCGCGGACCGGGCCGTCGAGACGCTGGAGGTTGCAGTTGACGACGAAGGTCAGGTTGTCGAGTTCTTCACGGGCCGCGACCCCGATCGCGCCGAGGGACTCCGGTTCGTCCATCTCGCCGTCGCCCAGGAACGCCCAGACCCGCTGGTCGCTGGTGTCCTTGAGACCACGGTTGTGGAGGTAGCGGTTGAAGCGGGCCTGGTAGATCGCGTTGATCGGGCCCAGACCCATCGAGACCGTGGGGAACTCCCAGAAGTCCGGCATCAGCCGCGGGTGCGGGTACGACGGCAGCCCGCCGCCCCGTCCGGCATGGGAGAGTTCCTGCCGGAAGCCGTCGAGTTGATCGCTGGTCAGCCGGCCTTCCAGGAACGCCCGTGCGTAGATGCCTGGTGAGGCATGGCCCTGGAAGTAGATCTGGTCGCCGCCCCCGGATGCGTCGCGGCCGCGGAAGAAGTGGTTGAAGCCGACCTCGAACAGCGCCGCGGCGGAGGCGAAGGTGGAGATGTGTCCGCCGACGCCGATGCCCGGCCGCTGCGCACGGTGGACCATGACCGCGGCGTTCCAGCGGTTGTAGGCCCGGATCCGCCGTTCGACGTACTCGTCGCCCGGGAACGTCGGCTCGGCATCGGGTGCGATCGTGTTCAGGTAGTCGGTACTGCGCAGATTCGCGACACCGACGCGACGGTCGCGGGCCCGCTGCAGGATGCTGAGCAGCAGATACCGCGCCCTGTTCTGCCCGGCATGATCGACCACCTGGTCGATCGATTCGAGCCACTCCTGGGTCTCTGAGGGATCCAGATCAAGCAGTTGGCTGTGCAACCCAAGACTTTCCGGCAGGCCTTGCGGCGTCGGGGTCATGACGACTCCTTCAGGTCCGCGTAGCGGTACGGCGCGGCGATCTGGACGCTGGGCTCGTGCGCAACCGAGGGTCTGACGGCCTTCGTCCGGTGCGGGTGAACCACGGCGACCGGGCAGGCGGCATGGTGCAGCACGGCCTGGCTGACTGATCCCAGCAGCATGCCAGTGAAGCCGCCGCGCCCGCGTGAACCGACCACGATCAGCTCGGCGCCGTCGGATTCATCGATCAGTGCCTGGGCCGGGTGACTGTGCACCAGCTTCGTTTCCACGTCGATGCCAGGAACGAGGATCCGCCTACTGTCCATCGCCTCGGCGAACAATTGCCGGTCGACCTGCTCGACGATGTCCGCGGGGACGCGCAGCGAGGGATGCTGACGGGTCGGCACCGCGGCATGTACGGCGGTGATTCCGACGCGCCGGCGTGCGGCCTCCTGGAAGGCGAACCGGATCGCCGCGGCCGAGACCTCCGACCCGTCGACGCCGACGACGACCCGACCGGTCGGTGAGGCGGGGAACGCGGTGCCGTCTCGATGTGGGTGGACGACGATGACCGGGCACGGGGCGTGCGCGGCCACGGTGGAGCTGACCGACCCCACCAGCAGACCGGGGAAGCCACCGACGCCACGGCTGCCCACGACCACAAGTTGCGCGTCGCGAGCTTGGGCCAGCAGCGTCGGTACGGCGCCGGCGGCGAACAGTTCAGCGCTGACCTTGATGTCGGGCGCCGCCTGGCGCGCCTGGATTTCCGCGTCGCCGAGGATCCAACCGGCCGCCGCCCGGAGACCGTCGTTCATCGGCTCGGTGAGGTCGAGGCCGAAGGGGTCCGCGACCATCGGCCAGGTGAAGGTGTGAACGATGCGCAGCGGGCAGCGCCTGTACGACGCCTCGGCCGCCGTCCAGGCGAGCGCGGCTTGCGCGGATACCGAGCCGTCGACGCCGACCAGGACCGGTCGCCGGTCGCGGTCGTCTACAGCAGTTGTCTTCGTCATATCGCCGCTCCGCTTCCGCTCTCGATGCCCCCGCGATTTCGAGGGTGCCGTTTCAGCGCCCTGACGGGTACGGCAACGATCGGCGAACCTGTGACCGGACTTATGGCCGACGCCCGGCAACGATGCTCTACTGGGACGTGGCCCAGCACCTGCGTCGATCCAGCGTGAGGGGAGTGGCATGAGCGAGTCCGGGGCGCCGCGGTGGCCGGGTTCCGGTGACGCGAACAGCGCGGATGAAGCGTGGCTGACGGCGATCGCGCAGGCGGCCGCGGGGGACTCGCAGGCGCCGCTGGAGCTGCTGGTCGAATACCTCACCCTGCTCGCGGATGCGGCGATCTCCGGGCAACGGCCCCGGGAACACGAGTTGGCGATCGTCCGTGAACTCGGGCGTCGCGCCGCCGAGCAAGGTATCCCTGCCGGACGGGTCGTCGACCTGTACCTGTCCGCGGCGTGGCGGATGTGGCGGGACTTGCCCGACGTCGTGCCGTACCGCGACCGCGACACGGTCCGCGCCTCGGCCCAGGCGGTACTGCGGGCCGTCGGTGAAGCGATCGCGGTTCTCGTGGACAGCTATCAGGTCGCGACCAAGCAGCTGATCAGACAGGAGGAATCGCTGCGCCGCGAGCTGGTCGACGACCTGCTGCGCGGCGACCCCGACGTCGCCCGGATGGTCGAGCGTGCCGAACCGTTCGGGCTCGACCTCGGTCGGCCGCACCAGGTTGTACTGGCCCGCCCCGCCGACGGTCTCCCCGAGGGCGACAGCAGCGCGAACATGCTGGAACTCTTCATACTCGACCGTTTCGGAGACCGCGAGGTGCTCGTCGCCACCAAAGAGGGACTTCTCGTGGTGTTGATTCCCGCGACTGCTCCCAGCACCGCCCCGCGGACCATCAACCAGGGCGTGGGGGATCTGATCCACGACGCGTTGATCCGGCACCGATCGGGCCGCGAATGGCGCGTTGCGACGGGCCGGCCCTACCCCGGCTCCTACGGCATCGCCCGCTCCTACGAGGAGGCGCGCGAGGCGTTGACGCTGGCCGAGCGGCTGCAACTCGACGCGCCCGTGGTCGATGCTCGCGACATGCTCGTCTATCGGGTTCTGATTCGCGACCAGGCCGCCATCGTCGATCTCATCCAGGCTGTGCTCGGCCCGCTGACCCAGGCTCGCGGCGGTGCCGAGCCTCTTCTGCGGACCCTCGAGGCGTACTTCGCGACCGGTGAGGTCGCGACTGAGGCTGCCCGGCGCCTGAACATGTCGGTCCGCACTGTCACCTATCGGTTGGACAAGGTCAAGACCCTGACCGGACACGACCCGGGCGACCCAGCGCAGCGGTTCACGCTGCACATCGCCGTTCTCGGCGCGCGCCTCCTCGAGTGGCCTGCCCGCGACCTTCCGTCCGGCGCGGAGGCCCACGCCTAACGGACCCGACGCTGCGTCCCCGCCGGGGGCCGTCGTTGCCGGGCGTCGGCCAACACGCCGGCCTCAGGTTCGCCGGTCGTTGCCGTACCTGTCATCGCCACGCGGCGGCAGAGTCGTAGCTGCACGAGTAAGACCCGGACGTCGGCTCACGCAGGGCCGTACCTCAGGCGAACTGTCGCTCGTGTGCATGGCCGAGTCGCGGGCTGCCCTCGGGATCGCCCGCTGCCGTAAGGAGGTTTCTCGTGGACCAATCAGTCGCAGCCCACCTCGACCTGCCCAACGCTACGGCGCAGGAGAAAGCACCATGAAGGCCTACCGACTCTTCTGGTTGTCGTTCTGTGGTGTGCTCGGCGTACTCGGCGCGATCATGGCCCTCACCTGGTCACTCTCGAACCTCATCATGCTATTCGTCCTCTCCGCCCTCACGGGGGCCGTCGTGGCCATGGTCGCTCTGGCGGAGCCCGACGGCCCGAAGCGGCGGCCGTGGGATCGTCGACGGATTGTGGCCCGCAGCACAGCCCTCGCCGCGAGTGGCATAGTCTCCTTCATCGGCCTGGGCACCCTGGTAGGCGCTCCGACGGCGGTGGCGCTGCTGGTCATCATGGTCGGGTCATCGCCGTATGTGATTCGCCACTGCCGTCGCTGGCTCAGCGAACATGGCCACCTGACCAGCGCGTCACCTCGGCCTACCCTGCCGGATCGTGGCGACCGGTCGCCACGATCCGCGACGGCACCCATCCTGGCAACCGAACCGGACCACCAGGTGGCCGGCCCTCACGTCGCACCGGATGCTCTGAGTGACGAAGCTCTCTGCCGTGCCTGGCGGGCCAGCTTCTCGGCTCTGCAAAGGGCCGGTTCGCCGACGCAACGGTTGCGGATCGTCGACGAGCGCCGGGCGTATCTCGACGAGATCGAGCGCCGCACCGCTCACGGCATGGCCGCGTGGCTGGCGTCCGGACCGAGAGCAGCCGGAGACCCCAGCCGGTTCGTCCTGGGAGACGGCGCGGCAGGTCGCGCCCGCATCGACTGGGACGACCTGCTCCACGACACGGACAAGTGAACAACCACAACTCGATCGCCGCAGCTGGCGGATGCCAGGGAAACCGGGAACACCATGACCAAGCTTGAACGCCTCTACGGCCACTTCGGACAGAGCCCCTGGCTGGACAACCTCACCCGCGCCTACCTGCGTAACGGCACCCTGGCGCGCATGGTCGCTGACGGGATCCGCGGCGTCACCGCGAACCCGACGATCTTCGCCCGGAGCATCACCGGCTCCCACGACTACGACGAACAGTTCCGGGCGCTGATGGCGGCCGGCAAGTCGGTGGACGAGGCCTACTGGGAGTTGGTCCTCTCCGACGCCGGCCAGGCACTGGCCGTACTGCGACCGGTCTTCGACGGGGGTGACTGCGTCGACGGGTTCGTGTCGGTGGAGGTGTCTCCCGAGCTGGCTCACGACGCGCCCGCCACGATCGCCGCCGCGCGGTGGCTGCGCCGTCGTATCGCCCAACCCAATCTGCTCGTCAAGATTCCGGCAACCGCCGAAGGCGTCACCGCCGTCGAGGTGCTGACCGCCGAGGGTGCCAGCATCAACGTCACGCTGTTGTTCTCCCTGTCCCGGTACGCCGAGATCATCGAGGCCTACCTGTCCGGGCTGGAGAAGTTCACCGTGAACGGCGGCGATCCCTCGACCGTCAGCAGCGTCGCCTCCTTCTTTGTCAGCCGGGTCGACACCGAAGTCGACCAGCGACTCGAGGCCCTCGCAACCGACGAGGCGCTCGCTCTGCGCGGCCAGGCGGCGGTCGCGCAGGCCAAGCTGGCCTACCGGTTGTTCACCGAACAATTTTCTAGCAAGCGCTGGCATCGACTCGCCGGCCTGGGCGCAGATATCCAGCGTCCGCTGTGGGCCTCGACGTCCACCAAGAACCCCAACGACCGTGACACCCGCTACGTCGAGGAACTCATCGGCCCTGACACCGTCACGACTTTGCCCGAAGCAACCATTGCCGCCGTCGAGGATCACGGCACGCTCGCTCGCACCGTGGACAGCGGCGTGCCGGAGGCAGCCGAGCTGATGCTCCGCCTGGCGGCCGTCGGTGTCGACATGACCGCAGTCGGTCGCACCCTTGAGGACAACGGCATCGCCGCCTTCGACAAGTCATACCAGGACGTGCTGGCGAACTTGACGAACCTGGCAGCAGCCCCGCAGACGCCCGGCCGCACCCGCGAGGAAGGTTTCTCCGATGCCGCTCGAACCCGCAGCCACGCCCGTCGCAGCTGAACCTGGCCCCCTCTCGTCGGCCAAAGAACATGGCCGGGGTAGGGGAGCCGGCAAGTTTGAGCCCGGCCACGGCGGTCCCCAGAGGACACCTGACCGACAGGAGACCCACCTCCAACGCATCCGCCGTAACCGTGGCCGGCGCCGTTCCAGGCGCCGGCGGTGACAGGATGCGCCGCATGGTGCGGCAGCTGCGATGTTCTTTCCCGGGGTCGGGTGCGGTGTCGGAGGCGCTTGCCGAAGGCAACGTTGTTTGGTTGCCCACGCCTCGCCCTGCAACGTCACCGTCGGCAAGCGCTGATCATCATGATCAGCCGGCGATGGTGGCCGGCAACAGGCGAAGGCGCCCATGAATCGCCGGTATGCGTCAGTTCCGCCTCGAATCCTTGGCGCCACGATGGGTGTTTCGGATTCCAGCCGAGGAAGCGTTTCGCGTTGGCGTTGCCGGCGCCCCGCAGTTCGGCGGTCACCTTGACCCCGGGAGCCGCGCGGCGCGCGCGGCTCACCGCTTCGCCGAGGAGCCACTCGGCGCCCGCATAGTTGCCGGTGCTCAATGGAGGGACAGTCAGGTCGACCGGGTTGCCCATCGTGGGCAAGGTGAACGCGTGAACAACCTGCAGCGGGCAGCGGCGGTACGACACCGACTGTGCCGCGCGAGTAGACAGTGCGCCTGCGCAGACACCGAGCCGTCGGACACCGACAAGGACCAGGCGGCGGTCACGGTTTGTCATGCGACCACACACGGGTCGGAGGAGGGGCAGTCCGTCGCGCCCTTCCCATGCCGCGGCGCCATTGCCGGAGGCTTGTGCGTAGGCTGCGACGCGCGCCGCTACGGCGCGTGGCGGGCAGGCGGTAGCTGGGCCTATCGGCGGGCCCCCAGTAGGGAATGGTCTCGGCTCGGTAGTCGTGGGTTGATGCAGCAGTTGCCTTCGTCATGTCGTCGCTCCGTTCAGCTTGGATCCCTGTGGCTTCGACTGTGCCGTACCTGCGCCACGACAGGTACGGCCACGATCGGCGAACCTGTGACCGGCCTTATGGCCGACGCCCAGCAACGACGCTCTACTGGAACAGCGCCCCACACCCGCATCGATCCCGCGCGAAGGGGAGGGAGACGAGCTGATCCCGTCGGCGACCGCGTTCGGGCGACGGGCCCGTGAACAGCGCAGATGAAGCCCTGGCCGACCGCGATCGCACAGGCTGCCGCTGCTCGTACTGTGCGCTGCTCGTGATCGAGGCGTCTTTCCATGCAGGTAAGGCATTGCGTCGGGCTGGTTCCGGATCGTCCGGCTCGATCGTGAGGGGAACCACAGAGGTCGCATGTGGTGCCGACAATGTTCGTATCCACATGAAGATAGGGAGAATCCCGAGATGATGGCGGGGCCGTCAGAGAGAATGTGGCCGATGGGCTGACGGCGTACCGCGATCTTTGGAAGACCCACAGTGTGATGGTGCTGCTCGCCGCGGCGCTGACCAGTAGATTTGCGCTGCATGTCGACCGACCGCTATGGCTGCGCAGGTGGGGGACATGTGGCAGACACTCATGAGCGGCAGACGCCAGACGACGCAGGTCGGCCGTCATGTCATCCAATGTCAACGACTTGCGCGATGTCGTACGCCAGGGGCAGGCTCGCCCAATGGAGTTCCGCCTGCTTGGACCCTTGGAGGCCATGGATGCGGGCCGGCGTATCCCGCTGCGGCTTCGCCGGCAGGAGCGGCTGCTGCTAGGCATTCTGCTTCTCAATGCAGGCCGTACAGTCTCGATCGACCGGCTGACGGATCTGCTGTGGGACGGCGAGCCGACAGCGAACGCACGGCATGCGGTCCATACCTACATCGGACGGCTGCGGAAGTTGCTCGCGTCGTACGAAGTCGAGATCGCCACTCAAGCCGATGGATACGAGTTCAAGCTTGCTGACCACTTTGTTGATGCCTTGGAGTTTCTCCAGTCAGCGCGCGACGCCGCTGCCACGACTGATCTCGCCGAACGTGCGCGACATGCGGGCGCGGCTCTCGGCCTGTGGCGTGGCTCTGTCCTGGAAGATTTGACGAGTCCGTCGCTGCGCTTGCGAGTCGGAGCAGCTCTCGAGGAAGCCCGGCTGACTACAGCGGAGACGTGGGCCCACATTCAGCTCGCTATGGGGCACCACGACCGCGTGATATTCGAGGTCGCCGGACTCGCGGAGGAGTACCCGGCGCGGGAGAGGTTGGTCGCCGCGGTCATGACCGCTCTTTACCGCGCCGCTCGGCAGGCCGATGCGTTGCACCTTTACGACCGTTCACGAAAGGCGCTCGCTGAGGAGCTGGACATCGAGCCCGGACTCGAGCTCGAGACCGTATATCAACGGATTCTCACGAAGGACGTGCGACTGGAACGACCGGCCGCCCCCATCTACGCCGTGCTGGTGGGTGAGTTCTGGTTGCCGTGGAGTGTTGGCGGCCACCCAGTTCTGGAGTTCTGCAATACCTATGCCGGCTGGGGCGGACCGCGCAGTCCTGGCGCCGAGTGGCTACGTGGTTATCCCACGCTGGCCGTTTGGGCCGGCCATCAGGACTTGCTGGACGACGCAACCATCACCGACCTACTCAGCGACGCACAGCGGGATCCACTCACCGCGGCCGGTGTGATGGATGAGGCGCGCGAGTTGCGTGCATTGCTGTACACCTGCCTCACTGATCCTGGGAAGCCTGACGCCTTCGCCTCTGTCGCGAGGTACGTCGAAGAAGCCGCGCAGAACGCAACATTCGGCTGCGGGTCGAATGGGGTTGCTCGGTGGAGTATCAACCGCAACACCTGCCTTCGAGCGCCGATTCTTGCCGTCGCGCAGTCCGCGGGTCGGCTTCTCGCCGATCCTCGGCGACTGACCGTCTGTGCGTGCTCGAGCCCGCAGTGCGGATGGCTCTTCATCGACGAGACCGGACGACGTCGCTTCTGCAGCGTCGCCACCTGCGGCGATCCCTCATGACAGGACCGGGTACGACGTGGTGAGTTCGTGGTGAGCTGTCGCCGCCACCCTTGTCGACATGTGTAAGCGAGTCTTCTTCCTGGCCATACTCATCACACTGCTCCTAGGGGCGACACCGGCTCGAGCGACCACACGTGGTGGCTGGGTGCCGGCGCCGTCAGCGCCATTTGACGCACCTGCCGGCACTCGGTGCGACTTCCCCGTCAATGCCGAACCGGTCCTCGACGAGGTGAAGACGCGGGTCCTTGCGCGCTATTCAGACGGCTCGACGAAGCGCGAGGCGTACGTTGGCGACTTGATCTTCGCCGTCACCAACCTCGCCACGAGCAGGACCATCCAGGTTGACATAGGCGGCAGCGCGCTCGTCGACTATGCCAGAGGTGGAACACTGGAAACGAACTCCACCTGGCACTTGGTCGGACCGGCGATGTTCGGCTTTCGCGAGAACGGAGGAAACCGTCCCCGCGGGATCTACGTGTTCGACGGCATCTTCAGTGTCGCGTTCGACGCCACGGGGGTAAAGACCGTAACCCGGTACCAGGGCACTGAGCGCAACCTATGCGAGGAACTGGGCGAATCCGAAGACCGCTGAACGAACTTCCTCCACACGACAGACTAGTCGGGAATCTTGATCGACCTGCCGGTTTGATCCTTGCCGCACGGCGTTCCCAGCCCTGCCTTCGAGCCTTCCAGGCACCGGGGCGGGGTCTGTGCGGTGATGTCTTTCGTCTGAGGTGAGGTGTTCAGCCGTTGAAGATGACGCTCACGGTGTTGCTTGGTGGGGAGTTGAGGCCGATGTCGTCTTGTGCGCGGACCAGAAGGTGTAGGTGAGTCCGGGGCTGAGGCCGCACACGGGGTCGGGTGTCGAGGGATCCGACGAGCAGTGTCGTTGCGGAACCTGCGTGCTGCTGGGAGCACGGTCCTCCGTCGACCAAGTAGATGACGTCTGAGTCGTCAACGGACGGATCCCAGGCCAGCACGATTCCGTTGGAGTTGTTGCTCACCACGTGCAGGTTGCCCGGCGCGGTCGGTGGCGTGTCGTCGCCTGGTGCGAACGAGGTCGTCGGTTTGTTGCTGAACGAGGCGTTGCCACCTCGTGCGCTACACCCGCTTCGACCAGGGCGGGCACTTCGCACCGCACGTGGAGCCGGATTCGCTCGCCCGAGACATCCACCACTTCGCCGCAGCTCTGTCTGCCTGACCTCCAAACAGCTGCCGAATGAATTCAGGACTATCTGGCTCGAACCGGTCTTGCCGGAGACAGCGCGTGCGCGCAACGTAAGCTGGCGACCGTGGGGACGCCAGACCGCGCGGCACGGGCCGAAGAGGTGACGCGTGTTGCGCGAGGCGCGGCTGACTGGTTGCTCGGCAAAGTTGCCGACTGCAAGGACCCGTCGCTCTACCACGGTATGGCCGGCATCGTTCTCGCGCTGCAGGAAGCGGCGCACCACTTCGGCGACGATCGCTATCACCATGCAGTGGCTGCGGGCGTGGATGCTCTGAGCGCGAGCGTCGACAATCTTGAGGACTCGTCGCTGTACTTCGGCTTGGCCGGCGTCGCCGCCGCACTGCGGGCGCTTGGCAATCCCGATGCGGCAGACCGCACGCTGGGCCGGATTCGGGATCGCTTCGACGGGCAGCGCTGGAGCCCGATGTTCGAGCTCTTCGCCGGCAACGCCGGCATAGGGCTCGGTGCACTGTTCGCAGGCGATGTCGACATGGCCGTTGCGGCGGTGACGCCCTACCTCGCTACTGCGGATCGGACGGAATACGGCGTGAACTGGCCGGTCAGGCCCTCTCCGCCCCGATCCCATCACATCGCGCACGGCACCCTGGGCATCGTCTTTGCGCTGGCCGCCGTCGGTCGAGCCGCTGACCGGGACGATCTGATCGACCTTGCCCTCGCCGGAGCAGCAGACGTCGTCGGCCGCAATGAGGCTGGTCCCCACGGCTTCCTTGTACCGCACTCCGACCCGCCGCACCGGCCTGATGTGATCGAGCGGTTCAGTCTTGGTTGGTGCAATGGCCCGTCGGGCGACGCACAAGTCTTTCGGCTGCTAGCGCAGGTCACTGCAGACTCGGCCTGGACTCGACTCGGTGACAGGTGCTGGCAGACGGTCACACAGTCCGGCTTGCCGCGTCGGATCCGTCCGGGTTTCTGGGACAACCACGGGCGGTGCTGCGGAACCGCAGGCGTACTGGCCCTGGCCTGTGACCGAATCGTGGAACGTGGTGACGACTTCGACTTCGCCGACGTCCTCGTCGATGACCTGGCGACTCATGCAATCGTCGATGAAGCCGGCGTTCGCTGGTCGAATCATGAGCACCGCGCAGATCCACCAGACCTTGAACCGCGCCCCGGATGGGCCATGGGCAACGCAGGCATCGTTCGTGAGTTGCTGCGCTACGCACGACTGAACGAGGGCGGCTTCGGAGGCTACGCAATCAGGTGGCCGGACCATCCCGGCACGGATGCGAACCCGTAACGTTCGCTGACAGGCCCGGGCGGCACCAGCCTGTGCTCATGGCGAGTTGTTGCGCAGGTCAACGATCAGGCCGGGGTGCGGCCAGCGGTTCCTGGAGGTCCTCGAGCAGTTCGACCTGACCGGACAGCATCCCGGTGAGGATCGTGCGGGCGACTCTGAGCAGTTCTGTGATGTCGGGGCTCGTCAGTGAGTAGATCACCGTCGACCCCTGCTTTCGGGTCGCCACCAGTCCGGATCGGCGTAGCACGGCCAACTGCTGGGACAGGCTCGTCGCCTCGATGCCGACATCGGACAGTATTTCCGCAACCGAGTGATCCCGTTCGCTGAGCAGTTCCAGCACGCGGATGCGCGCGGGATGCCCGAGCGTCTTGAAGAACTCGGCCTTCACCTGATACAGAGGTCTGCTCACCCGACGCACCTCTGACTCGGCCGCAGGGGCGTCCACTCTCCGGCGCCGACGTTCCACACCTGAAAATCTATCACTCGCTGCACATCTGAACAGGTGCAGAAGCCGCGATCGGCTTGGCGGCCGGAACCGAGCCCGGACGGTGGTCGCGTCATTGCCCGACACAACGAACCGGTGCCTTGTGGTCACAGTCGGTGTAAACATGGATCATGGATCTGACTCTCGTCACGTCGTACGACGCCTCGCCGGAGGAGGTGTTCGCGATGATCACCGACGTCACCTTCCAGGAACAGGTGTTCGAGCGTCTGAGGGCGCGGTCGTACGACGTCGAGGTGGGGGACTCCGGCGACGACCGGGCTGTCCGGGTCCATTGGCAGACGCAGCCCGTGGACGTGCCCGTCGTCGCACGAAGGCTCGTGGGCCACTCGCTCGTCCTGGCGCAGAACAAGATCTGGCACCGGCCGGACGTCGACGGCGCGCGGGAGGCGGAGGTCGACGGCGAGGTGTCCGGTGCGCCGGTGAGGCTCACCGGCAGGACGCGGATCACCCCCGAAGGACGAGGGACGACCCAGTCTTTCGAGTTGCACGTGACCGCGTCGCTCCCGGTGGTGGGTAAAGGGCTCGAGCAGGTCATGGCGGACGCCGTCCGGATCAGGCTGGAGAAGAAGTTCGAGGTGGCGTGGTCCTGGCTGGCCGGCTCACTGTGAGGTCGCCGGGGTCGAGTCCTCGTCCGGTAGCGGGCGCACGTGGACCCGGGAGCCTGTGGCCGCGGCTTGGCGGACGAGTTCGGTGACTCCGGCGGCGTCGGTCACGGTGCGGGTGGGCGCGTCGGGCTCGCGGGAGGTGTAGGTCACTTCGTAGAGCAAGGCGGTCGCTCTTTTCGTGGTCCGCTGGGCCGAACTCGACTGGTCAGACTTCTTCACCCGACAGGTTGGCCGGAACAGTCACCCCGTTCTCCATGGCCAGCCGGAGGAGGCTGTCGAGCTCGCCGGAGTAGACGCGCTCGGCGTCGAGGTCTCCGGCGTCCCGGGCGGTGCGGAGTTCCCTGCGGGCGACGACGATCCGCTGTCGCAGTTCCTCGGTGAACGCGTCCATGGTCTCCGTCCGGCTGTGAGCTGTGCTCTCACCGTACACAAGAGTTGCAGAATTCTTCAATTCATGATCGCATGCATTGCGCATGACGTGTAGTGACGGAAGGGCGGAAGCATGACCACACCGCTGCACCAGTTGAAGGCGGAGTTCTTCAAGACCCTCGGTCATCCCGCCCGGATCCGGGTGCTGGAGCTGTTGAGCGAGCGGGAGATGGCGGTTGGTGAGTTGCTGCCCGAGCTTCCGCTGGAGGCCTCGAACTTGTCGCAGCAGTTGGCGGTCCTTCGCCGGGCCGGCCTCGTCGCGACGCGCAAGGACGGCTCGCAGGTCTACTACTCGCTGACCAGTCCGCACGTGGCCGAGCTACTCGCTGTCGCGCGAGTGATCCTGACGTCGGTTCTCTCGGAGCAGGCGGAGCTGCTGGATGGTCTTCGCGCAGACGCGTTGGCGTCGGGTCGATCCCGGGTTCGGCGGGCGGTGCGGTGAGAGCGCTCGCGCGGAAGATCCGCGAGATCGGCAGAGTGGCGGAGCCGGCTCCGGCGCGGTCGGGCGGCGGAGATGCTGTACTGCGTGGATCGGTGCAGGTTCGGCATGTCGATGCCGGGTCGTGCAACGGGTGCGAGGTGGAGATCGGTTCGGCGTTCGGACCGGTGTACGACGCCGAGCGGTACGGCGCCCGGTTGGTCGCTTCGCCGCGGCACGCGGACGTGTTGCTGGTGACGGGACCGGTGACGCGGAACATGGCCGAGCCGCTGCGGAAGGCGTACGACGCGACACCCGCGCCCAAGCGAGTTGTCGCGGTCGGCGACTGCGCTCATGACTGCGGGGTGTTCGCCGGTGGCTACGGGGTGGAGGGTGCGGTTGGTGAGGTGATTCCCGTCGACGTCGTGGTGCGGGGATGCCCGCCGGAGCCGCCGAAGATCATCGAGGCGCTGCGGGACCTGACCGGACGATGACGATTGGTTGGGCGCTGCTCGGCGTGCTGGTAGTCGCCGGGCTGGGTGCGCTGAGCGCTGTTGCCGTCGGTCCGCGTCCGCGGGCCGTTGTTGCGGGTCTGTCGACGGCTGTGACCGGGGCTTTCGGTGTGCTGGTCGGCGTGCTCGCGATCAGTGGCGCGACGTACACGGCGACAGTGCCGCAATTGCTTCCGTTGAGCGAGGCGGTGGTCGCCGTGGACGCGCTCTCTGGTGCGTTCTGTGTGTTGATCGGTGGTGTCGCTGTCATCGCCGGGGTGTACAGCGCCGGCTACACGGATCACGCGGGGGAGACCGGTGCGGGCTCGCGGACGGCGCAGGCCTTGTTGCCGTTGTTCGTGGCGGCGATGATCCTGGTTCCGGTGGCTGGGAACGTGACGACGTTCCTGCTGCTGTGGGAACTGATGGCGCTGACTTCGCTGGCACTGGTGTTCGCCGAGCACCGGCTGCGACCGGCGGTGCGTGACGCAGGTGTCTGGTACGGCGCGATGACGCACGCCGGCCTGGTGGCGATCCTGCTCGGTCTCGTGCTCTTCGCCTCCGAAGCAGGAAGTGAGTCGTTCGATTCGCTTCGGGAAGCTCAGCTGCCGGCCACGACCCGGTCGGTGATCTTCGTGCTGGTATTGGTGGGATTCGGCTCGAAGGCCGGCATCGTGCCGTTGCATGTGTGGTTGCCACGAGCCCATCCGGAGGCACCGAGTCAGGTGTCGGCGTTGATGTCGGCGGCGATGGTGACGCTCGGCCTGTACGGCATCCTGCGGGTGGGCCTCGACCTTCTCGGCGGTGGTCCCCGCTGGTGGTGGCTGCTGGTGCTGATTCTGGGTGGCTTGTCCGCGGTGTACGGCGTACTGCAGGCCAGCGTCGCGGTGGATCTGAAGAGACTCCTGGGCTACTCGACGACGGAGAACATGGGCCTGATCCTGATCGGCGTCGGCGCGGGCGGGATGTTCGCGGCCGACGGGAATCGCACGCTGGCCGGCTTGCTGATCGCGGCTGCGCTGCTGCATGCGCTGAACCATGCCGGTTTCAAGACGTTGCTCTTCCTCGGTGCGGGTGCGGTCGTGCGATCGACCGGCGTACGAGATCTGGACGGGCTTGGTGGGCTGGTGTCGCGGATGCCGGCAACGACCGCTCTGTTCGGCATCGGCGCGCTCGCGGCGGCCGCGCTGCCGCCGGGCAACGGGTTCGTCTCGGAGTGGTTGCTGCTGCAGGGACTGGTCCATGGTCTGCCCGGCGCGGACACCGTCGTCGCGGTCGCGATGCCGCTGGCGGTCGGCGTGATCGCTTTGACCGCGGGACTGGGAGTGGCGACCTTCGTGAAGGCGTTCGGGGTGGGCTTCCTGGCTCGCCCACGGTCGGAGTCGGCGGCGGCCGCGCAGGAGTCTCCGACGATGATGCGTGTGGCGATGATGCTCGCTGCGGTCGCCTGCGCGGCGCTGGCGATCGCACCAGCATCGATCGGGCCGTCGTTGACCAAGGTGCTCGGGACGCTGCCCACCGTTCACGACGGTGCGCCGCTGCGGGGTGGCGTGACGCTGCGTCTGGCAGGTGTCGAGGGGACGATGTCGCCGGTGCTGATCTTGATCGGTCTCGTGCTTGCGGGACTGGTGGTTGTCGTGCTGGTTCGGCGCGGGCTGCCACGGCGTCGGTCGCTGGTGTGGGGCTGTGGCGGAACCCGGCTCGACCCACGGATGGAATACACGGCGACGTCGTTCGCCGAGCCGTTGACCCGGGTCTTCGACGACGTGCTGCGACCGGAGTACGACGTGGACGTCACGCACCATGCCGAGTCGCAGTACCTGATCGAGAGCGTGCAGTACCGGCAACGAGTCGATGATCGACTCGAGGCATCGCTGTACCCACCGATCATGGCCGCAGGGACGAGGGCCGGCGGTGCCCTGAGTCGGGTGCAGAACGGGAGTGTGCACCGGTACCTCGCGCTCGGGCTGGTCGGCTTGATCACCGTTCTCGTCGTCGTAGGGCTGACCACGTGAGCACTGTCGGGGTCCTCGTCCAGCTCGTGCTGCTGATCGCCGTGGCGCCGTACCTGGTCGGCCTGATGCGGCAGGTCCGGGCGCGGCTCGAGGGGCGTGCGGGCGCTGGTGCTGGGCAGCCATGGCGGGATCTGCGCAAGCAGTTCCGCAAGGAACCGATCTCGCAGGCGGGATCGAGTTGGGTATTCACCGCTGCGCCGGCCGTGCTGGTGGCGACGACCGTGGTGATCGCGGCCGTGGCTCCATTCGTCGCCACAGTCTCTCCGTTGGACGGCGTCGCGGATCTCTTTGCCGTGGTGGCTCTGCTGCTACTCGGTACGGTCGCGCTGACCCTGGCCGGGCTCGACACCGGTACGGCGTTCGGTGGGATGGGCGCCAGCCGTGAGATCACGGTGGCGGCTCTGGCCGAGCCGACAATCCTGTTGGCCGGCTTCGCGCTGTCTGCTCGGGTCGGATCGACCAACCTGTCCGCAATCGTGGAACGCGGACAGCAGGAGCCTGCGAGCATGCTGTCGCCGGCGACCTTGCTCGCCGCGGTCGCGCTCGCGGTCGTCGTCGTGGCTGAGGCCGGCCGACTGCCGGTGGACAATCCGTCGACGCACCTGGAGTTGACGATGATTCACGAGGCGATGGTGCTCGAGTACTCCGGCCGTGACCTCGCCCTGGTCGAATTCGCCTCGGCGCTGCGGCTGACGGTGTTGCTGGGGCTGTGGGCGAACCTGTTTCTGCCGTGGGGCGTCGCCACGACCGACTCGCCGGTGGCGTTGCTGATCGGAGTCGCCGCTTTCACGGTGAAGGTCGCAGTGCTGGGGGTGGTCCTGGCGACCGGCGAGGTCTTCATGGCCAAGTTGCGGCTGTTCCGGGTCCCTGAGCTGCTCGCAGGTTCGTTCCTGTTCGGTGTCCTGGCCATCTCGTCCTCCTTCTTTCTGGCGTGATCGTGATGACTCAGTGGCTCTACCTGACCTGCGGCGGCTTGCTCCTGTCGTCGGTGATGGTGCTGTGGCGGCGTGAACTGTCGGCGATCGTGCGTCTTCTGGTCGTGCAGGGGATCCTGCTCGGCGTACTGGCAGGGATCCTCGCTGTCCGGCTGGACAGCTTCGAACTGGTGGTGGTCGGGCTCGGAGTCCTTGCTCTGAAGGCGGTCGTGGCACCGGGGATCCTCCGACGAGTGCTGCGTGACAGCGGTGAGGCGCGCGAGACCGAGCCGTTGATCAACGTGACCGCCTCGATCGTGGCGGCCGCCCTACTGATCTTGCTGGCGTACGCCGCGAGCCGCCCGATCGTGCGGCTCGCGCCTTCCGCGGAGACCCAGGCGGTGCCGGTAGGGCTGGCGATGGTGCTCCTCGGGTTCTTCGTCCTGGTCACCCGACGGCGTGCGCTGTCGCAGATCGTTGGATTCCTGCTGCTCGACAACGGCATCGCGACGACAGCGTTCCTGATCACCGGAGGCGTACCCGGCATCGTCGAACTCGCGGTCTCGCTCGACGTACTGCTCGTCGTTCTCGTGTTGCAGGTCCTGACCTCCCGGCTGCGGGTGACTTTCGGCGGAACCGACATCGATGAGCTCCGGGAGTTGCACGACTGATGGCCGCACGACTCGTCGAGGGGGAGATCCGATGACCGCCGATCTCACCGGTGGTGCGGCCGTACTGCTGGTTGCCGCGCCGATCGTCGCGCCGGCGGCCGCGGCCGGTGCCACGGTTCTGATGGGCTGGCGGCGTTCAACTGCCGTCGCAACGATCTCGGCGGCCGCGGCGATTCTCGTCGTGGGCGCTGGTACGGCGGCTTGGACCGCCGGCGGCGGCGTCGTTGCTGTTGGCAATTGGCTGCGGATCGACGCGCTGTCCAGCCTGATGCTGATCGTCATCGGTGCCGTCGGTGTCATCGCCGCGTGGTCCGGTCTCGGATACGTGGACGAGGAACTCCGTGCGGGGCACACCGACGCGACCGGCGCTCGACGGTACGGCGTACTCGTGCCCCTGTTCCTTGCCGCGATGGTGCTTGCGGTGCTGGCGAACAACCTCGGTCTGCTGTGGGCCGCGGTCGAGGCCACCACGATCGTCACCGCCTTCCTGGTCGGTCACCGTCGCTCCAGAAAAGCGGTCGAGGCGACGTGGAAGTACGTGATCATCTGCTCGGTCGGCATCGCCCTGGCCTACTTGGGGACGGTGCTGGTCAACTACGCCGCCAAGCAGGCAGGGATCGCCGGCCATGGGACCCTCGATTGGACCGAGCTCACTGCGCATGCCGGTGAACTGGACCCCGGCGTCATGCGGCTCGCGTTCGCTCTGCTGGTGCTGGGGTTCGGCACAAAGGCAGGTCTGGTCCCAATGCACAGCTGGTTGCCCGACGCCCACAGCCAGGCACCGGCCCCGGTGTCCGCGTTGATGTCCGGGGTGCTGCTCCCGGTCGCGATCTACGCCTTGGCCAGGTATCGGGTCATCGCGGTCGAGAGCGTCGATCCTGGCTTCGTCCGCGGCCTGTTGCTCGCCGTCGCCCTCCTCTCGTTGCTGCTGGCAACCGGGCTGATCCTGGCCCAGCGGGACTACAAGAGGCTGCTCGCGTACTCGAGCATCGAGCACATGGCACTGGCTGCGATCGGCGTCGCGATCGGTACGCCGCTGGCGATCGCGGCCACGCTGCTCCACATCGTCGGGCACGGTCTCGGCAAGGCGGTGTTGTTCTGCGGCGCGGGGGAGATCCTCGCCCGCGAGGGCAGCACCCGGATCGACCGGGTCCGCGGCCTGTTCCTCCGCACGCCGGTGCTGGCCGGCGTGTTCGCGGCCGGGCTGGCCGCGTTGCTCGGACTTCCGCCGTTCAGCCTGTTCGTCAGCGAGGTGGGCCTGATCCGAGCCGGGATCGGCGCTGGGTTGGACTGGGTGGCGGCCGCCGTACTGGTGCTTCTGCTCGGCGTCTTCGTAGCCGTCGTCGACAAGGCAGCGGGCATCCTGTTCGGGGCCGAGTCCACCGGCACCGCGGGCACTGCGCTCCGACCAGCCACCGCGGCACCACTGGTGGCGGGCCTCCTGATTCTCGGTGTGCTCGGAATCGTTGATTGGCCACTCGGCCCGCTGCTGCACACCGCCGCTCTGATCGTGGGGACGCGATGAGCCCGGACTCGAGAACCTACCCGAACCGCCGCCAGTCGGCCGTCACCGCCGAGACGCTGGCAGATCGCGCGACGACGCTGCTCGACGATGGCTATCGACTCGCTCTCATCGCCGCCCACGACGATCCGGACGCCTTCCGTGTGGTCTACCTCTTCGTCGCCGCGCGGCCGGACCGTCGCGCCGAGCTGGTCCTGACCACGAGCCGATCCACACCCCGCGTCCCCAGCCTGGCAGCACTGTCGTTCCCGGCCGGACGATTCGAACGCGAGATGCACGATCTCTTCGGCATCGAGGTGACGAATCACCCGCTACCACGTCGGCTGGTCCTGCATCAGCACTGGCCGGACGACTGGTACCCGATGCGTCGCGACGCCGGGCCACGGCCGAACTTCGCGGACACCGATGAGCCGTATCCGTTCCTCACTGTCGGCGGGCCCGGTGTGTACGAGATTCCGGTCGGACCGATCCATGCCGGCCTGATCGAACCTGGGCATTTCCGGTTCTCGGTTGTCGGCGAGACCATCCTGAAACTCAAGGCCAGACTGTGGTTCGTCCACAAAGGCATCGAGAAACTTGCCGAAGGCAGAGTCATCGCGGACGCGCTCCCGCTGGCTGAGCGGGTGTCCGGCGATACGACGGTCGGACACACTCTGGCATTCTGCCTCGCGGTCGAAGAGGCACGGGACTGGCCGGTTTCACCGCAGACGCAGGTGTTGCGAGCGATTCTGCTGGAGCTCGAGCGCCTCTACAACCACGTCACCGATATCGGGGCATTGTGCAACGACGTCGGCTACGGCATCGCCAATGCCCATGCCCAGCGGATCCGCGAGCAACTGCTCCGCCTGAACAACCACGTCACCGGTCACCGTCTCCTGCGCGGCGCGGTCACGCCGGGCGCAGCCCATGTCCGCGCACTGCCCGAACCGGGACTACTCAGCGCGATTGCCGCCGACATCCAGCAGGTCGTCGACATCGCCCTCAACAACAGCGTCGTACTGGACCGGATGACCGGGACGGCCGTACTGACGCTCGACCAGGCCCGCGACATCGGCACACTCGGGTACGTCGCCCGCGCCAGCGGCACTGACCACGACGCCCGCCGTGATCATCCGTTCACACCACTGACCACCGGCGTCGGCGCGGCTGTCCACTCGGCCGGTGACGTCATGGCCAGGCTCCTCACACGGATCGAGGAAGTCCACAGCTCGGTTGCCTTGATCAACTACCTGATGGCCACCCGGCCACCTCTGAGCACCGGCACGGCCAAACCCACCTGGCTCGCCGCCGGCCGCACGTCCGGCGTCGGCCTGGTCGAAGGCTGGCGCGGCACCGTCGCTCACCGGATCGAGATCGGCCCCGACAACACCGTGTCCCGGCTCAAGATCGTCGATCCCTCGTTCTTCAACTGGCCGGCGCTCCCAGTCGCACTCACCGACACGATCGTCCCGGACTTTCCCCTCACCAACAAGAGCTTCAACCTCTCGTACGCCGGGAACGACCTGTGATCCGCCGCCGACGAGAGATCCGCCCGATGAAGATCGAAACGGTCCAGCGCTGGGTGGCCTCCGTCATCCTGATCCATGTCGGGACCGTCCCCGCGGTCTCGCTCGCCGTCTACAGCATCGGCCTCGCCCGCACGGACCACGGGCGAGGTGTCGGCCTGTGGATCATGTCCGGTGTCATCGGCCTGCTCACCGTCGCCGGCGTACGCCTCATCTTCCAGCGCTCACCCATCTCACTCTGGCTCCTCCTCGGCCTCCTCCCCACCGCCGTCACCGGCTTCGCCATCTTCTGACCGGTTCGCCCGGCAGCTGCAGCGCCTCGCGGACTGAGCCTCTGAGCGTGGCCGCCCTGCCAGTTGGGGTGAGGGGTGCAGGGCGGCCGCGGCTTCACTGTGACCGGCGCCCGCTTCTGCAGGTCCCGACCGGCTCGCGTAGGTCCTCGAGTAGTTCGATCTGATCGTTGATGAGCTCGGTCAGTATCCGCCGCGCAACGCCAAGGAGATCGGCCACATACGGCGTGGCCGTCGAGTAGATCACGGCCGCACCCTCCTTGCGTGCCGTGACCAGACCGGCTCGACGGAGTACAGCCAGGTGCTGGGAGAGGTTGGCCGCCTCGATGCCGATATCGGGCAACATCTCGGCCACCGAATGGTCCCGCTGGCTGAGTAGCTCCAACACCCGGATTCGCGCGGGGTGGCCGAGTGTCTTGAAGAACTCCGCCTTGACTTCGTAGAGAGGCCGACGCATGGGAGGAGCCTCCTGTCCGATTCCCTCATGATTGCAGACTTGCTAATCTTAGCAAGTCCGAAACGAGGTGGGAGTGATGCCGGAGCCCATCGTTGCCACGGTCATGAGCCGGTCCCCGGTCGTCGTGACCCGAGACCTGTCGTTCAAGCAGGTCGCGTGCGCTTTGCTCGCCTCCGACGCGGGCGTCGTACCTGTGGTCCACGGCCGGGTGCCGCTCGGCGTGATCACCGAGAACGACGTACTGCTGAACCTCGAGTTTCACGGTGGCGTCGATCCGGCCCCGCTGATTCTCGGGGGCGCGGGCCGCCGTCGGCGGCGAAAGGCCTGTGCCGAGACGGCCGCTGAGCTGATGAGTTCGCCGGCGCCGACCATTGCCTGCTCGGCGGGTCTGAGCGAGGCCGTCCGTCGGCTCACCGCCCCAGGCTTTCCGGCGCTGTGTGTGATCGACGAGATCGGGCAGCTCGCCGGCTTGCTGGCGCGGCGCGACCTGCTCGCGATCTACCGGCGCTCCGACGATGAGCTCGCCGCCGACATACAGGCGGCGGTGGAGCACGATCGGTCACGGCCTGCGCGTTCGCCGGCTGACCTGGCTGTTCACGTTGACGACGGGGCCGTCACGCTCGAGGGGGCGCTGACGTACCGAAGCCAGATGGAACACGCCGTCTTCGCGGCCTCCCGAGTCGCCGGCGTCATCACTGTCCACAACAACCTGACCTATGACATCGACGACATGTTCGTCACCGGGTTCTGAATGTCGGTGACACCGTGGCAGATGCGGACGGCGTGAGGGGCATGGATCACAGGGATTCGCCGCCTGGGGACACGGATCCCGGAGTCGCGCCGCAAGCCGGCGATGACATTGTCGTCCGGTTCGCGCAGTTGGCGCTCGAACTACACGGATCCGAGAGCATCAACGAGACGGTTGAGACAGTGGTGCAGTTCGCGCTGCAAGCGGTGCGCTGTTCTCATGCGGGCGTCGCGTTGGTCGGTGAGCAAGGGCAGCCGGAGGTATCGGCCGTCACCAGCCCGATTGTTGCGGAGGACTTCCGCGCTCAAACGACCGCAGCCGACGGGCCGCTGGTGGAGTCGATGCGCAGTCATACGACAGTGCTGGTGGCCGACACTGCGACCGAGCAACGGTGGCCGGCCTGGGCCGCGAAGGCCCGCGCCGCTGGGGTGCGGAGTGTGCTGGACGTGCCGCTGAGCACGACTGCGGAGACGGTCGGGGTGCTCGGTTTGTACAGTCTGAAGCCAAACGCATTCGGGCCTGACGACGAGGCAATCGCTCATATGCTGGCCATGTATGCGTCGGTGGCCGTCGCGACCGCCCGTAACGAGCGTAATCTCACTCGGGCAGTCGATGCCCGGACGCTGGTCGGCCAGGCGACCGGCATTCTGATGGAGCGGTACAGCATGGACGAAGAGCGGGCGTTCGCCGTACTGAAGCGCTACTCCCAACACACCAACACCAAGCTCCGCGACGTCGCCCAACAACTGATCGACACCCGGCACCTACCAGAGTGAGTTGACGCCAAACCGAGGCGCCGTCACGGGCATCAGGTCTGGGTCATCCTCACGCTTCGCCGAGGAGGATCGCCGTGCCGCCAGCCATGTGATGATGACCGCGTGAACGACCCGGCAGGACCCGCTGTCCAGGTTGCCTTCTGGTTTGCAGGGTGAGGACGGTTGCGGCGCCGTACGCCTCGATGGTCTCCGGGCTTAGGTCGGCGGCGGCTTCGGCGGTTCCAGGTAGCGGGCGGGTCGGGATTCCGGGCAGCAGGCCCGGCGGCTGGGTGCTCACCTCGACGACAGGACCACCTGTGCCGCGCGATGCTCCGATGGTGCGATCACTGCGCAGTCCTCACGAACTGAAGGACGACTTCGAAGCCGAGGCGGCCTCGCTTGTACGTCGCTGCCGTGCGGCTGACGGAGTTCCGCCGACGCCGACGCGGAGGACCTCCTCCAGGAAACGTACCTGCGAAACCACCGTGATGTCGCGGCTTACCGCGGCCGACAGGCCCTGAAGGAACGGCTGCGGCCACCCGTGTGTGGAGAGGACGACTGATGATGATCAGCGACACCCGGACCGCGGCCGCCGGCGCGCATGGCTCGATGCCGGCCCAGAGGGTGCTGCTGGTGGACGACGATCCGCGGATCAGGCGATGTCTGCGGCTCGCCCTGGAGGACGAGGGATACCAGGTTCTCGAAGCCACCAATGGGGCAGAGGCGCTGGCGGCGCTGCGTCGCGAGCCGCCGGACGTCGTCCTGCTCGAACTGATGCTTCCGGACCGGCACGGGTTCGGTGTCTGCCGGGAGATCCGCCGAAACAGCGACATCCCAGTGATCATGGTGACGGCCCGGACCGACAGCCACGACGTGGTCGCCGGCCTGGAGTCGGGTGCGGACGACTACGTCACGAAACCCCTGGTGGCCAAGGAGCTGTCGGCCCGGATCCGCGCGGTGATGCGCCGGATCGAGTCCGCCTCGCCGCCGCCGTCGCCGTCGCGGCAGTTCACTGTCGGCGATCTGCTGATCGATGTCGCCTGCCTGGAGGCCACGCGGGACGGTTTGCCGTTGCCGCTGACCAGGACCGAGTTCAAGCTGCTGGCCGAGTTGGCCGGTGCGGAAGGCGCGATCTGCAGCCGGGAACACCTGCTCTCCAAGGTCTGGGGATACGGCTACTTCGGCGACAGCCGGATCGTCGACGTACACGTCCGCCGGCTCCGGCTGAAGGTCGAGCGCGACCCCGCGAACCCTCAGCACGTGGTCACCGCCCGCGGTCTGGGCTACCGGCTGAAGGCCGCGTCCGTGCCGCTGGCAGTCGGAGAGCGGCCCCACTAGACCGGCGGACCCGGCGTCTCGAGTACTCAACCCATACCTCGGCGCCGGGTCTGCCGCTCCACCGTCCGCGTCGGACGACGAGATTCAGAGAGGACTCGAGATGAGGCGTCGCACCAACTGGCTGAAGGCCTACAGGCTCGGGTGGAGTGGCTTGTGTGGCTTGGTCGGCGTACTGGGCCTGGTGGCAGGACTGTTCTTCGTGCCGACCGATCTGGTGTTCCCGCTGTTCTTCGTCGCGGCCCTGATCGGATCGGCCGTGGCGGCCAATGCCTGGTCGAAGACGGAGGACGCCAGTGTCCCCGCCAGAGCGTGGAAAGCAGCTGTCGTCGCCGGCACAGTGATCGCGGCCATCGTCGCGTGCGCGGGCTATGTCGTCCTCCTAGGTCCTGCGGGTCCATCTTTGGTGGTGGTTCTCGGGATCACATCACCGCCCGCGCTGCGCTGGTTCGGCCGCCGGCTGGGGCACGTCCCCGGCAGGCTCTACAACGGTGCGCTCACTACAGCCGAGCTGTGCAGACGATGGCAGGACAGCTACGACGCCCTGCGGGCCGCGACCACGGCGGCCGCACGCCTGCGCATTGTCGAAGCCAGGCAGCACTATCTGGACGAACTCGAACGTCGCGACCCCCGCGGGCTCAACGCCTGGCTGGGCGGGAACGCCAGCGCCGCCGGCGATCCCAGCCGGTTCCTGGCCGGCGGCGACGGCAGAGACTCCCGCTAGCCGATACCTGGTCTGGACGCCCGAAGCGCCCCGAGGCGCACCGAGCCGGCGGCGACACCGTGGAGGGGATGACGGAAGCACCCCGGGAGGGGTCGGAAGGGATTGATCGTGGCAAGCCGATCGAGGTTGTGGGCCAAGGCGTTCAGACCGGCTCGAACGCTACGGCGCTGGACCGCCAACGTGCGCCGGCCGGCGGTTGTATCGACGCTGCTCCTGTCCTTGACCGGGTACGGAATCGGTCCGCACGTGCAGCCCGAGTGCGATCCGCCGACCGTGGCCTCATCGGCCGCGCGGGCGGCGAAGACGCTGGCCGACGCGTCACCCGGTGACCAGGCCCGGATGGACGCGACGCTGGGTGCGGCCGGTCCCGCGGCGCGGCCGTATCTCCTTCAGGCACTGGCGGCCGGGCACAGCGCCGACGACATCGTCACGTTCGCGCGGCTGATTCGAGGCAAGAAACCCGAATGGCTGCGCAGACACCTCAGCCTGATCGATCCGGACGGACCGGGGTGGGTGGCGTACCGCTTCTCTCCGGTGCAACAGACCGACAACACGAGCTGCGGGTCGATGACGATCCTGATGGCGCGGGCGATGACAGATCCGCTGTACGCGCTGTACCTCACGACCGGCGACAGCACCGACCGGTCCGATGCGAGCGCGGAGCAGTTCCAGGCGAGGCTGACGGCCGAGGAACATCGCATCCATGATGCGACCAACCGCTTCTGGCCGCAGCGGCTGGGCTCGACACCGGCCGGAGTGAGTACCGAGCTGAACCGGCACGCCGACGCGCTGGGAACCCGGTACAAGTCGCGATTGGTCACCGGGACCGGTGGCAAGCCGGCGCTGGGGGCTGCGGTCGAAGCTGCCGACAGTGGTCAGCCGGTACCGGTGCTGATCGGTGACTGGATCCCACGGCACTACATCCTGCTGATCGGCCGCGAAGGTTCCGACCTGCTCTTCTACGAACCCGGCTACGCGACGGTGGATCGGATCAGCGCGCAGAACTTCCTCGACGGCAAGATCGACGTGATCGGCTTCCACCACGTCTACGCGGTGATCACACCCACCCGCTAGCAGGTACGCCGGTTTGAGGTGAACGGGCAACCGTGATGGCCGCTGGCCACGGCGACACCTGGCCCGCGCGAGGGCATCGTAGCGACGTAGACGATGGCCGCGTGACAAGACGCCCATCGGTGTGGGGCCGACCCGGAAGGCATGTGAGAGGGAGTACACAATGGCAAAGCTGGCATTCATCGGTCTCGGACTGATGGGCACACCCATGGCCACTCGGCTGCTCGAGGCCGGTCACGACGTGACGGTCTGGAACAGGACCGCTGAGAAGACCAAACCGCTGACCGATCGCGGCGCTGCTGCCGCATCCACGCCGATGGAGGCGAGCGCGGGTGTCGATGCCGCGATCACCATGGTGTCCAACGCGGAAGCGCTCGAGCAGGTGGTGTTCGGCGAGGACGGCGTTGCTGCTGCGCTGGCACCGGGGCAGTTGCTCATTGACATGTCGACCGTGGGTCCGAACGCGGTGCGATCGGTCGCATCCCGCCTTCCAGATGGCGTCGCCATGGTTGACGCACCGGTGCGGGGCAGCGTTCCCCAGGCCACTACCGGCCGGCTGGCCATCTACGTCGGCGCGGATCCGGCCGACTTCCACCGCGTGGAGACGATCCTCACGCCACTCGGCACGCTGCACCACGTCGGCGGGCTCGGAGCGGGTGCGGCCACCAAGGTCGTCGTGAACTCCACGCTCGGCGCCGCTATCGCCGCCTTCGGCGAAGCCCTTGCCCTCGGCGACGACTTCGGCCTGGATCGTTCCGTCCTACTCGACGTACTGAGTGACACTCCGATCGGGGGCACCGTCGAGGCCAAACGCGCCAATGTTGAATCCGGCAACTATCCTGCCAACTTCAAGCTCAGCCTGGCCCTCAAGGATCTCAACCTGGTCACTGAGATCGCCGACCAGTTCGGCCGGCGGCTGGAGGTGGCAGTGGCGTCACGTGACTGGCTCGAGGAGGCCGCCGTGGCCGGCGCGGGCGACCTCGACTATTCGGCGGTGATCCCCACGATCACCTCGGACGGGAGACGTCGTCCGGAGTGACCATGGGGCTCATACTCGCCATCAGCGCCCGACGGCGCGTTCCCCGCGGAGGCGGCGATTCCCCGACGTTCAGCCGGCGTTGCCGGTCACGGAGGCGACCTCTGCCGGGGTCAGCTTGATCGACGTGGCCGCGATGTTGTCCTCCAGGTGCGACACAGATCCGGTGCCCGGGATCGGCAGGATGGCCGGCGACCGGGCCAGCAGCCACGCCAGCACGATCTGCCGGGGCTGAGCGTGGTAGCGCTGGGCAAGTTCCTGCACTGCCTGGTTGTCGTCGAGGTCCTGGATGGGCGCCCACGGGAGGAACGCGAGGTGCTCCTGCTCGGAGAGGTCGGCCAGTGATTCCGAATGGCGGTCGTCGACGTTGTAGCGGTTCTGGATCGAGGCGATCGGGGTCAGTTGCTGTGCGCGCCGCAGTTGGTCCTCGGTGACGTTGGACAGCCCGATGTGCCGGATCTTGCCCTGTTCCTTGAGCGTGACGAGAGCGCCGATCGAGTCCTCGAGCGGCACGTCCGGGTCGGGCCGGTGGAACTGGTAGAGCGGAATCTGTTCGACCTTGAGCCGGCGCAGACTTCCCTCGCAGGCCTCGATGAGGTGTTCCGGGCGGCCGTCGGCCAACCACTGCCCGGGGCCGGGGCGCACGAGGCCGCCCTTGGTCGCGATCACCAGGTCGTCCGGGTACGGGGAGAGGGCTTCGCCGATAAGCTCCTCGCTGACGTGAGGTCCGTAGGAGTCGGCGGTGTCGATGAAGTTGACGCCGAGCTCGACCGCTCGGCGCAGTACCGCCTTCGCCTCGTCGCGGTCGGCGGGAGGCCCCCAGATCCCGGCGCCGGTGATCCGCATGGCGCCGAAGCCGAGACGGTTGACGGTCAGGTCACCGCCGATGTCGATGGTGCCGGCCGCTCCGGCGTTTCCGGGATTGGACTCTGACATGGATCATTACTCCTTGATCTGCGGCCTCTGGCTGAGGCACTGCTGGTTTGGGTTGTGGATCCCTTCAATGGGTCCGGCGCCGCGGTCAGGTCGCCGGTGCCGGACGAGGTCGACGGCGGCGATCAGCAAGGCCACGAGCATCAGCGCGGAGGCGCTCAGCAGCGCATCGGAGACCGCCGGTGGGTAGTCATGGCCGGAGCTCATCAGGACGTGGTAGAAGATCGTCGCCAGTACGGCGGTACCGATCGCCGAACCGATCCGCTGAGCGGTCTGCAGGGCACCACCCGCCGCGCCGGCCATCCGTACCGGGACGTGCTGCAAGGACAGCGTGATGTTGGGTGACGTGACCATGCCGCCGCCCACTCCGGCGACCAGCAAGGGCCCGGCGGTCGCCCACGCCGCGGTGTCGGCACCGAGGTGGCGCAGCAGAAAGGCGGTAGTCACCAGTCCGGCAATCGTCGCGGTCAGGCCGGCCACGGTCAGCACCCGACCGAACCTCGAGACCAGGCGCCCCGCGACAGCCGCGGACACCGCGGCCCCGATCGCGAACGGTGTCACCGCCAGGCCGGAGCGCAGCGGCGAGTAGCCGTATCCGTCCTGGTAGAACAGTGCGAGCACCAGCCAGATGCCGGTGAAGCCGATGAAGTAGACCATGCCGATGATCGAGCCGGCCGGAAAGCCGGAGGTGTGTGCCAGCCGTGGGTCGAGTACCGGCTCGCGCTCCCGACGTACGGTACGCAGCTCCCACCTGGCGAAGACGGTGAGCAGCAGCGCGGCGACCACGAGCAGCCACCAGTCGTGCCCCAGACCGTTGCTCTCGGCATCCACCGCGGGGAGCAGCAGGCAGAGCACGCCGGCGCCTAGCAGCAGCGACCCGGTCAGGTCCAGGTGGGGCCTGCCGCGGCCGGCTCCCGAACGGGCCGGAACCCAGCGCGCGGCGAGCAGCAGGGCGACCACACCGATGGGCACGTTGACGTAGAACACCCAGCGCCAGGCATCCGGTCCGGAGATCAGCGTGATGATCAGACCGCCGGCGATGGGACCTGTCGCGGTGGCCACTCCGATCGTGGCGCCGAGGATGCCGAATGCCCTGCCTCGTTCGGCTCCCTGGAAGAGTTCCTGGATCAAGCCGGCGTTCTGCGGTACGAGCATGCCACCGGCGACGCCTTGCAGCAGCCGTGCTGCGATCAGCAGACCGATGCTGGGCGCCGCGCCCGTGAGAGCGCTGGTCAGCACGAACGCGGTCAGGGCGATCAGGAACATCCGGCGCCGGCCCAGCGCGTCACCGAGCCGGCCGGCCGGTACGAGCGCCAGCCCGAAGCTGAGCGCGTATCCGGATACCACCCACTGAGCGGTTCCGGCCGACACGGCGAGCACTCGCTCGATGGACGGCAGCGCCACGTTGACGATGCTGACGTCGAGTAGCGCCATGAACGCGGCGAGCTGGCTCACCGCCAAGGTCCGCCAGCGCAGCGGATGGCCGGTCGCGGGCGGCGCTGCCGTCGCGTCCGCGGCGCTCATCCGGTCGCCTGCCGATAGGGGATGCCGTACGGTGCGAACACCTCGTGCAGCAGGCGGCCGCTCTCCACGTCGTACCGCACCGTGTAGACGGCGGCCTGGCGGAGTTGCTGAATGGTCAGCGCAACGCCCGCCGTGTGCGCGACGTGCTGCTCGACCGACCGGTGTATCGCGATGGCGGACGGCATCACGGATCCCTGGCGCTGGGACTGCCAGATCCTCAGCCACACCGGCCGGGTCGTCGCCTCAGCCATCATCGCGGACCACGCCAGGTGAGGTACGGCGCCATCCCGGTTGGAGGTTTCACGACCACCAGCATCGGCCGACCGATGGCTGCCGGGCATCGCCACTAGCGGCAATTCCCGGTGCTGGCCAGGAGGGGCTCCGCGCCCCCTGCTAGCTGGTGGCACCGAAAGATGAGCCGGACGGACGTGGGCTGTGACCCAGGACACGGAGTTATCGCTTTGGTGGGTAGCCCAGCGGACGTACCGTAACGGCAATCTCGTCGTCCGGCGGTCGGAGGAGATCCGGTGGAACACCTCTCCCGACAGTGGCACCACGGTTCAGCTCACCATCGTGGCTCCCGGCGTGGTCCGGGGCGTTCGCGCACGGTCCAATGGGTCTGCGACCTTCTCCGTACCGAGCTGCTCAGCGGTGACTGGGCGGAAGCTCCGCTGCCTGCCGAGGACGCATTGCTCCGCAAGTACGGCGTCAGCCGCAGCATCATCCGGGACGTGCTGGCGATCCTCGCCGAGCAGGGACTCGTCGAGCGGGTTCGCGGAGCCGGCACGTTCGCGCTGACTCCGAGCGCGTTGCAGCACGGCATCGAGGTGTCGCGGGATCTCGCGCAGGATGTCAACACTCAAGGGACGCGGGTGGCGATCCGGACGACGTACGCGAGCCTGCATCAGGCGCCCGCGTTCATCGCCGATCGGCTGGAGCTTCCGCTCGGAGCGGACGTGGTGATCCTCGAGTCGGTCACGTCGCTGGACGGATATCCCCTCAGCATCCGGTCAGCGTTCATGCCCGCCGATCCGTTCGCAGTGCTGTTGAGGGGCTCCGTCGCGAGCCTGAACCGATCGCCCTACGAGCTGATCGCCGACGTGCTGCACGAACCGGTCGGTGATACCGAGCTGCAGATCGGCTGCTCGTGCGCGGATCCGATCAGCGCGGAGGCGCTGCAGGTCGACGTCGGGTTCGCACTGCTCGACACCAGCCGGGTGGTGCGAGCGCTGGACGGGCACCCGTTGGAGTACAGCGTGTCGCACGCGCGCTCCGACCGGCTGGTGTTCGGCACCGTCATGCGTGGGCCGGCATCGAGGACGGCGCAGGACGCGTCGTCCTCGATGCCGTTGCCTCAGGCCACAGCCGCAGGGATTGCCGACGTCTGATCGAGCCCTGGCCGGCGCAGGTGCCAGTCCGTGTCCTGCTGGTAGGCGTCTCCGGCGCGGAGTACGAGTGCCTCGTCGAACGGCCGTCCGGCCACCTGCAACCCGAGTGGGAGATCTCGGGCGCCGAAGCCCATCGGCACCGACAGCGCCGGGTTGCCGACCGCATTCCAGTACGACGTGTGCATCGCCCGGAACCGCTCCGTCGCCAGGCTTCCGAGCCCATCGATGGCGAATGCCTCGACACTCGCCGTCGGGGTGACGATCAGGTCGACCTCGGTGAACAGCGACGCCAGTTCCCGCTGACCGACCCGTCGTACCCGCTGGGCCTGGACGTAGTCGGCACCCGTGTACGCCGCCGCGATGCCGACGCCCTGCCGGGTGGCGGCGAAGTAGTCCGGCCACCGGCGGCGCAGATCGGGTGCGTGGTAGGCGAATGCCTCACTGCGCGAGGTGATCCCGGTGGCGGCCGTCAGTTCCCGGTAGTACGGCAGTTCGATCGGCACGATGGTCGCCCCGCGGCCGGCCAGTACGGCGAGAGCGGCGTCGAGCAGCTCGCCGAGCAGTGGATCCTGGTCCACTCGGCGATGCTCCGCCAGCGGATCGACGCCGATCCGCAGGCCCTCGAGGTCACCCGTCAGGGCCTCCTCGTACGTCGGGACCGGCTCGTCGAGTGTGCACGGATCGCTCGCCTCGTACCCGGCGATGGCGGTCAGCATGATCGCGCAGTCACGCGCGGAGCGGGCCATCGGACCGATGTTGTCGAGGCTGTATCCAAGCGGAACGCATCCCGACTTCGGCACGCGTCCGAAGGTGGCCTTGATCCCGGAGATCCCGCAGAACGCCGCAGGGATCCGGATGCTGCCGCCGGTGTCGGTGCCCAGCCCGCCGAGGAAGGCGCCGGCGGCAACGCCGTTCCCGGTGCCGGAGCTGGAGCCTCCGGTCCAGTGCTCGGAGTTCCACGGGTTGCGGGGGACCGGGAACGGCTTCGACGGATCGGGTACGCCGGTCGCGAACTCCATCGTGGTCGTCTTGCCGGTGATGATGCCGCCGGCGGCGCGGAGTCGGCTGACGACCGGTGCGTCGAGCCGGCCGCCCCAGTCGGGATCGTGCACCAGGCTCTGTGCGGTGGTCGGTCCCTCGGCGGTGGTGATGATGTCCTTGATGCCCAGCGGAATGCCGAGCAGCGGACCGGCGGAGTCACCGGCTGCGTAGACCTTGTCTGCCGCGGCGGCGGCTTCCCGCGCCGGCTCGTCGAACCGGGCGAGATAGATGCCCAAGGCATCGTCGAACGCGTCTGCTGCCGCGAGTGCCTCGTCGAGCAGGCCGGTCGCGGTCAGTTCCCCGGAGCGCAGGGCGGCGATGGCGCCGGAGATGGTCCGCGCGGTCATGGCCGGGCGGAGAAGATCAGGCCCGGTTCCTCGTAGCGGGCGGACGTGACGGAGTACACCAGTGCGGCGTTCTCCCGGGCGGTGACGAACGCGGTTGCCATCGGCACCAGTTCGGCCTCGGCGGGCTCGATCCCGGCGAGCGCGAGCACGGTCGCGAGAGGATCTGATTCGTTGCTCATGGCGTCCTTTCAGGCGGCGAGGGAATCGACCGGCGGAACGGCGAGGTGCCAGTCGCTGACCTGTTGCAGCGCGTCGGCGACCTTCAGCACGGTGGCCTCGGCGAACGGCTTGCCGACGATCTGCATCGACAACGGCAGCCCGCTACTGGAGAACCCGGCCGGTACGGCGACCGCCGGCAGCCCGGTCAGGTTCCATTGGCCGGTGTAGCTCGGGGTCAGCAGTCGTTTGCTCGGTGACAACCCGGCGGCAAGCTCGGCCGGTACCGGTGCGGACGGTGTGATGATCACGTCGTAGGCCGTGAACAGCTCTGCGACCAGGCGGGCGAAGAACCGGCGGAACCGTTGTGCCTGGGCGACGTCGCCGGCCGTGTAGAAGGCGCCTCGGGCAAGTGTCGGCCGGGTGTGGACCCCGTAGTCGGTCCAGCGGCTGACCAGATCGTTGCGGTGGTAGGCGTATGCCTCCGCGACCATGATGATGTGGTTCGCGTCCTTGGCCTCGGCCGCGTACGGAAGGTCCAGTTCGGTCGAGGTCGCACCGAGCCCGACCAGCTGCTTCACGGCCGCGAGGACCGCGTCGTGCACCTCCGGATCCAGTTGCTCGTGGTCGAAGAAGTACGGCATCGGCAGGGCGATCCGCAGCCCGTCCACCGATCCGTCCAGCAGTTCCGCGTACGCCGGGACCGGCTGCCGCGCGGAGTTGGGATCAGTCGGGTCGTAGCCCGCCATCACCTCGAGCAGCGCGGCGCAGTCCCAGGCGCTACGAGCCATCGGGCCGATGCTGTCCAGGCTGAAGCCGAGTGGGACCACGCCGCTCTTCGGAACCCGGCCGAACGTCACCTTCAGACCGGTGTGGCCGTTCACAGCGGCTGGGCTGCGCACCGAACCGCCCGTGTCCGTGCCGAGCCCACCGAGAGCGAGGCCGGCCGCGACAGCGATGCCGGTGCCGGAGCTGGACCCGGCCGGTGTGTGGTCGACATTCCACGGATTGTGGGGGACCAGGAAGCGTTTCGTTGCGTCGGGCAACCCGCAGGCGAACTCGCTGGTGGTCGCCTTGCCGACGAAGACGGCCCCTGCGTCGCGGAGCCGGGCCACCACCGGTGCGTCCGTGCCCGCACCCCAGTCCGGCGCCAGCACGTGGCTGTTCGCAGTCGTCGGGGCGCCCTTCATCGCGATGATGTCCTTGATCGCGAGCGGGATGCCCTGCAAGGGTCCGCGATCGTCGCCGGCTGCCAGGGCGGCGTCGGCCGCGGCTGCTTGCTCGAGGGCTGCCTCCGCGGTGATCTCGACGTACGCGCCGAGAGCCGGATTGAGTGCGATGGCGCGGTCCAGGATCTGCTGGGTCAGCGTGGTCGAGGTGAGGCTGCCGTCGCGCAGTGCCGTCGCTGCTTCCTTGATGGTCGTCATCAGGCGTCCTTTCCGGCGGGATAGAAGTCGAGCGGGTCGAAGCGGATGGCCGGCTCGTCGGGGTCGAACTCGGGCTGGTACAGCGCGTCGGCCGCTTGTCGCATCAGTGGGTAGTCCCGGACGAACATCGTCATTTCGCTTTCGGAGACGGTCAGCTGGGCAGCGGCGAGGATCGCGGGAACGACCTCTGCGGGGGTGGGCATTCAAACCTCCTGCGAGTGGGGGAGTGGGAGGGCGGAATCGGCGTACAGGTGGCAGGCGACCGTGCGGTCGTCGGCGATGGTGATCCGCGGTGGTGCGGTCTGTGCGCAAACGTCCATCGCGAACGGGCATCGGGTACGGAATCGGCAGCCGCTCGGTGGGTCGATAGGACTGGGGATCTCGGTGCTGTCGATGCTGTCGACCGGTTCGTCGCGGGTGCTCTGCGCCGGGTCGAGTGTCGGGACGGACGACAGCAGCAGCTGGGTGTAAGGGTGCTTCGGGTTGTCGTAGAGCTCTTGGGCGCTGCCGCTCTCGACCACTTGGCCGAGGTACATGACCGCGACGTCGTCGCTGATGTAGCGCACTACGTTGAGGTCGTGGCTGATGAAGACATACGTGAGTCCGTACTCCTCCTGCAGGTCGCTGAGCAGGTTGAGCACCTGCGCCTGGATCGACTTGTCCAGGGCCGATACCGCCTCGTCCAGGACGACCAGCTTCGGTTGTAGGGCCAGTGCCCGGGCGATGTTGACTCGTTGCCGTTGGCCACCACTGAGCTGGTGCGGGTAGTGCGACGCGTAGGCGGCCGGCAGCCCGACGTCGTGCATCACTTTCGCGACTCGATCGGCGATCACTGCCTTCGGCGTGCCCTGTACCTGCAAGGGGAACCCGATCGACTCGCTGATCGTGGCGCGAGGGTTGAGCGCGGACGACGGGTCCTGGAAGACCATCTGCATGCGCTTGAGTTCGGTCGGCGTACGTCGTTTGCCGGCCAGCACCTGCTTGCCGTCGAAGATCATCTCGCCGTCGTCGGCCAGGTGCAGCCCGACGATCACCCGGGCCAACGTGGACTTCCCGCAGCCGGATTCGCCGACGACACCGAGGGTGGTCCCCGGCCGGACGGTCAGCGAGACATGGTCCACCGCCGACAGTGTCGCCCGGCGGCCGCCGGACCGGACGTGGAACTGTTTCGAGATGTCGATCAGTTCGAGCAACTCCATCGTTGTTCTCCTTCCGTACCGGTTCAGAGCCGGCTGTCCATGGCTTCCCGCAGCGCGTCGCTGGCAAGGTTGAAGGCCACCGAGGTGAGGAAGATGAAGAAGCCGGGCACGATGGCGACCAGCGGGGCGACGCTGACCATGCCGCGCAGGCTGTTCAGCATGTAGCCCCACTCGGGCGCCGGCGGCGCCGAGCCGAGGCCGAGGAAACTCAGGCTGGCCGCGATGATCATCGCCACGCCGACCAGGCCGGAGGAGTAGACGATCACGTCGTTCAGCACGTTCGGCAGCACCTGGGTACGGGCGACCCGCAGCCGGCTCGCGCCGCTCAGCCGCGCCGCCTCGACGAACTCCTGGACGACGACCCGGCGGGTCGCGGACTCGGCGACCCGGGCGACCGGGGGGATGAACACGATGGTGACCGCGATGATCGTGTTGGTCAGGCCCGGACCGAGCGAGGCGCCGACCGCGATCGCCAGCAGGATCGCCGGGAACGCGTACAGCATGTCCATCGCCCGCATCAGCACGGTCCCGACGGCACCGCGCACGATCCCGGAGGTGACGCCGATCGCCGTACCGATGAGGGCCGCACCGAGGGTGGGTACGAATCCGGCCAGCAATGAGAGCCGGCCGCCGTACAGGACGCGGGCGAGCATGTCGCGACCCTGCTCATCCGTGCCGAGGAGGTGTCCCGGTGCGCCGACATTCTGCAGACGGTCGAGAGGTCTGCCGAGCAGTGGATCGGCGCTGGTGAGCCACGGCGCGAAGATCGCGCCGAGAACCAGCAACAGGACGACGATCGCGGCGACCACTCCGACCCTGTTGGTCAGGAATCGCTTGACGGTCGCGTGCCAGAAGGACGTCGGGCGCTCGCTCGTACGTGCCGCGTTCCACTCGTCCCGGCGACGCGCCGCGTCCGCGCGGTCGGCGGTCGTCGTAGCGGCACCGAAACTCTTGTCCAGCAGAGTTGGAACCACAACCTCGTTCATGCGACCGCTCCTCTCACCCGTGGGTCGATCCAGGCCTGCAGGAGGTCGACGACCAGGTTGACCAGCACGAAGGTGACCGCGATGACCAAAGTCGCGCCCTGGACCACGAGCAGGTCGCGGGCAGAGATCGCGGTGAAGACCAGCAGCCCCATTCCCGGCCAGCGAAAGATCGTCTCCACCAGCACAGACCCTCCCAGCAGCGCGCCGATCTGGACGCCGGACGTCGTCAGTACCGGCGAGATCGCGTTCCGCAGGATGTGCCGTCGAACCTCCCGCTCGCTCAGTCCTTTGGCCCGCAGGGTTTCGACGAAGTCGGCGCCGGCCACGTCGACGATGCTGGCCCTGGTGACCCGCGCGGTAATCGCCATGGTGATCAGCGATCCGGACAGCACCGGGAGTACAAGGCTCCGCAGCGCCATCAGTAGCCCCGAGTCGAGGTTGGCGCCACCCGATGGCAGCAGTCGCAATCCACCGGCGAAGACCGCCAGCAGGATGATCGCCAGGAAGAACGACGGGATGCTCAGGCCGGACAGGCTGACGACGCCGGTGATCCGGTCGATCAGCCTGCCTCGGCGGGTGCCTGCGACGTACCCGAGCCAGAGGCCGAGACTGATGCCGAAGACGGCCGATACGACAGCCAGGACGGCGGTGTTTCCCCAGGCCTGCAGGAGTAGATCGGTGACGTCTCGCCGACGCTGGGCGGAATACCCGAGGTCGCCGTGGAGTGCGTCACCCAGCCAGTGCAGGTACCGCAGCGGGAGCGGGTCGTTCAGCCCGAGCTCGTCGCGGATCGCCTGCCGCTCGGCGGCGGACATGTCGTCGCTGACCAAGGAGGCCTCGGCCGACCCGGGCAGGACGTTCATCAGCAGGAACACGATGACGGAGACGCCGAACAGGATCGGCACCGCCATTCCGATGCGGAGCACCGCGACACGCAGCATGGTCATCCCTCCTCGACCGAGATCTGGGTGAAGTCCACCCACCACGACTGCGGTTGGGCGTAGCCGTGGACCTTCGAACTGAGCACCCGCAGGTTGAGGTCGTGCATCCAGAACAGGAAGTACGCGTTCTTCAGCGCGACATCCATCATTTGCTGGAGGTAGCGGTACTGCGACGCGACATCGGGCTGCTCACTCGCCGCGGTGAGAGCGGCGTCGATCTTCGGATCGCACAGCCCGGCAGCGTTCGGCAGCCCGCCGGGCCGGTTGCAGAAGAACGTGGCGCTGTAGCCGGTCGGCATCATTCCGGCCGCGGGGGAGGCCCAGAGGATGTCGATGTCGCTCCACTGCTTGGCGCTCAGGCCGTCGAGACCGATGGAGATGATCGTGTTCCACTCCAGCGGCCGCAGGTTCGTGCGGACTCCGATCGCGGCGAAGTCGGCCTGCAGCTTCTGCATCATCGTGTCCGGGTACATGTTCCCCGAGCCACCGGTCGGATAGGCCATCGTGATCGTCAGCTGACCCGGCTGGTACCCGGCGTCCGCAAGCAGCTTCTTCGCCTTCTCGACGTCGTAGCCGAATCCTGTCGTGTTCTTCGTGTACGACGGGTTGCCGTCGTACACGTACTCACTCGCGGGATAGCCGACGTCGTTCAGGAGCGCGGCCGTGCCCTGGCGGTCGAGCGCGTAGTTCAATGCCTCACGCAACTTCAGGTTGTCCTTGAACGGCGCGCGGAACATGTTGAACCGCGGCATGATCCCGTGCGGGTACTTGCCCATCTCGATCTGGTAGCCCTCGTCGCGCAGTTGCTGGACGGAGTCGGGCGACGGGACCTCCGCCCAGTCGACCTCACCGGACTGCAGCATCGACAGTCGCGACGCCGCCTCCGGTTGCGGGTAAAGCACGATCCGGCCGAGCTTGACCGGACCACGCCAGTAGTCGTCGTTGCGAGTGAGCTCCATCTCCTCGCCGTCGACGTACTTCGTCATCCGGAACGGTCCGGTGCCGGTGGCATGTTTGTTGTAGTCGTTGTTGCCGTACTTCTTCACCACCGCGGGGCTCGGGAAGAAGATGCCGGCCAGGTCCCACAGCAGCCACGCGTAGGGCTTGGTCGTGATGATCTGTACGGTCCGCGTGTTCACCTTGCGCCAGGACTTGAAGTACCGGAACGCCGCGGCCGCGCTCGCCGCGGACTTGGTGTCGTAGTACTGGAAGGCCTTGGTGCGCAGGCGATCGAACTGGAAGATCACCGCATCCGCGTCGAACGTCGTACCGTCGTGGAACCGCACGCCCTGCCGGAGCGTGAACGTCCACGTGCGCAGGTCCTTCGACCTGGTCCAGGACTCGGCGAGGGACGGTTGCGGTGTCGGCAAGGTGGCCGACTGGTTCAGGTTCAGCCGGGTCAGTCCGTCGTAGATGTTGTTGCCGACGAACCGGTATCCCTCGTAGCCCTCGTTCGGTGGGGTCGACGGGAACGGGATGTTGCCGGCGGACATCGCGATCCGGAGCTCGCCGCCGGCCGGCGGTGGGCCGCTCGCGGAGGCAGACGCGCAGCCGGCGAGTACGACCAGAAGCAGCGCGACCAGGGCATGGGTGAAGCGTGGGCGGAGCTGCATCTCAGGACGCCAGTGCGGTTTCACCGCGGACGAGTTGGCAACTGCTCCAGTGCCCGGCGTCCACCACTCTTGGGGCCGGCCGGCCATCCCAGCAAGCGCCGATCGCATAGCCGCACCGCGGCGCGAACGCGCAGCCAGGCGGCAGCTGGTCGAGACTAGGCGGCGCTCCCGGGATCGCGTGTGGCCGGCGATCCTGCCCGGCGCGCACGTTCGCCTCGATCAGGCCTTCGGTGTACGGATGGGACGGTGCCGTGAGCACCTGGACGGCCGACCCGTACTCGACGAACCGGCCGGCGTACATCACCGCCACCTCGTCGGCGAGTTCGGCCGCGACCCCGAGGTCGTGCGTGACGACGACCAGTCCCATGTCGATCTCGCGCTGGATCTGCCGGAACAGCCGCATCATCCGAGCCTGCACAGTCACGTCGAGCGCGGTCGTCGGCTCGTCGGCGAGGAGTACGGTGGGCCGGCCGGCGATCGCCATCGCGATCACCACTCGTTGCCTCATTCCACCACTCAACTCGGACGGGTAGGCGGTCAGCCTGGCGGCGGCGGACGGGATCTGGACCAGTTCGAGCAACTCGAGGGCCCGCTTGCGTGCCTGGGACCGGTCGATTCCCTCGTGATGCTTGCGGATCGCTTCGGTCAGTTGTTTCTCGACCGTGTACACCGGGTCCAGCGCGGTCAGCGGATCCTGGAAAACCATCGACACGTCGCTGCCGCGGGCCTTGCGGCGGTCCCGCGGTGACATGGTCAGGAGGTCGCGACCGCCGACCGAGATCTCCCCGGTGATCAGCGTGGTCGGTGGGTTGATGCCGATGATCGAGCGCAGCATCGCGCTCTTGCCACTGCCGGACTCGCCGATCACGGCCAGCACGCCGCCGCGCGGCACGGTGAGCGAAACGCCGTCGACCGCGCGGACCGTGCCGCGCCGGCTGCGGAACTCGGTGACCAGGCCGTGGACGTGCAACGCGGGCGCGATCGCGGGCGTGGTTTTCCCGACCTGTCGGGTATCGGTCAGCGTCGACATTGTCATGTTCCTTCCAGGGGATTTCTGAACAATCTCCAGTGGAATTCATCCGGAGTGCGGACGGGGCTCGAAGCCCTGTCATAGAAGGACTTTCAGCATTCAAGCTATGGCGCGGATGTTTCAGCGATCGACCATCTCGGTATCTCGCCGGTAAACGATCTCGTTGCGCGTCGGCCGGGAATTCCCGGCGAGTTTCGGATGCTTCCGGACGAACGTGATCGCGATCGCTCCGCCTCCTGCGGCGAACAGGCCCAGCGTTCCGGCGAGCGCGATGGCTCGCATCGGGCCGACCCGCTCGGCGAGCATGCCGAGCAACGGAGCGCCGAGCGCACCGCCGCCGAGGAAGGAGGTCAGATAGACCGCCACCACGCGTCCGCGCAGGGCCGGCTCGGCAGTCAGCTGGACGGAGGTGTTCGCGAGGACGGCGAACGACATGAACAGCCCGCCGCAGCAGATCAGCGCGATGCCGAAGGCAATCAGTATCGGCATGAAGGACGCGATCACCAGACAACCCCCGAGCGCCGCGGCGGCCCCGATGACCCACCGGAACCTCGGCATCCCGCTGGTGGAGGCGGCCACCAGCGCGCCGGTCAGACCGCCGACCGCCAGACACGACGTGACGAGGCCGAAGCCCAGCGCGCCGACGCCGAACACCTCGGTCGCAACCAGCGGCAGCACGACCTGGAGGCTGTTCGCCCCGGCAATCCCGATCACTCCCGCCAGCACAATCAGTGTTGCCAGCAACGGATCGCCGGCCACCTGCCGCAAGCCGGCGATCAGTTGCCCCCGGCCCATGGGCGAGCGCGGAACCCGGCGTACTTCGGAGCGATCGATCCTGAACAGGGCGATCAGGATGCCGGCCGAGCTGGCTGCGTGCAGTGCGAAGATCAACGGCGTACCGGCAACGCCGATCAGCAACCCCGCCAACGCCGGACCGATCAGCCGGGCGGCGTTGAAGGAGGCGGAGTTCAGCCCGATCGCATTGACGACCCGATCAGGTCCGACCAGTTCTGACACCACCGCCTGCCGGGCCGGGACGTCGAACGCTGTGACGATGCCCATCGCACCTGCCAGCACCCAGACCTGAACCAGGGTGAGAATCCCGAGTCCATCGAGGACGGCCATCACGACGCTGCCCAGCCCGACCAGGCCCTGGGTCACGACCAGCACCCGGACCTTGTCCACCCGGTCGACGAGCGCACCGGTCGCCAGGCCGAGGATCACGGTCGGGAAGAACTGCAGGAAGGTCGCGAGCCCGAGGGCGAGGCCGTCGCCGTTGCTGAGCACGACGACGGCCCACGCCTGCGCAGTCCGCTGCATCCAGACGCCGATGTTGCTGATCGTGCCGCCCCAGAAGAAGTTCCGGTAGTTGCGGATCTGCAGCGAGCGGAACATCCTCGGGCTCGTCATGCGGGGTCGACTGCGAGCCACTCCGCGAACGGGACGGTCTGGCTGAAGGCATGCGCGGTACGGAGTAGCAGCGCATCGTCGAACATGCGCCCGACCAGTTGGATGCTGACCGGCAGGCCGTCACGTTTCTCACACGGCACCGCCAAGGCCGGGTGCCCGGTGAAGTTGAACGGCCGGGTGTTCGCCACCGCGCTCTGCGAGACCGGGCTCTGCAAGGCGAAGTCCAAGGCAGTCGTGCGGTCGTCCAACGGCTCGAACCGAGGCGCCTGGGTGATCGTCGTCGGCATGACCAGTACGTCGACCTCGGACAGAGCCCGGTCGTACGCCGCGATGAACGCGGGACGGACGTTCTGTGCCTTCGCGTACAACCGGCCGGCCCAGTAGCGGCGGCTGAACTCTCCGGCCATCAGCGTGAGCAGACCGCGTGGATCCAGCAGTTCCTGGTCGTGCTGCCAGGCCCGGGTGATCGCGGCGATCGTGTCCTCGGGGTAGTAGGTCCGAGTGAACGCGCCGTAGAACCCGGCGCCGCGGACCGCGAGCGAGGCCTCGGCCGACAACGCCATCTGCGCCGCGCCAATGGTGAGGTGCTCCGGAACCGAGACCTCGGTGACGACTGCTCCGAGTTTCTCGAGCACCTCGATCGCCTGCTGGACCGAGTCGGTGACAGCCTCGGTGGCGCCGAGGAAGCCTTCACGCAGGACGCCGATCCTCAGTCCCTCGATGTCACCGGTCAGCCGGCTCGTCGCGTCGTACCGATCGGGCACCTCACGGGTCTGCCGCGGGTCGAGTCCGTCGTACCCGGCGACCGCCTCCAGGGCGAGGGCGGCGTCGCGGACCGACATCGTCATCGGGCCGGTGTAGTCGATGCTCTGATCCGAGCCGAAGCCGATGCCGAAGTGGGAGATCAGGCCGAACGTAGGTTTGTGGCCGACGGTCCCGGACCAGGCAGCCGGGATCCGGATCGAGCCGCCCTGGTCACCGCCGAAGGAAATGTCCACCTGGCCGGCGACGAGTGCGGCCGCGGATCCGGACGACGACCCGCCAGTGAGATGCAGCGGGTTGTGCGGGTTCAACGGTCGCCCGTAGTCACCGACACCACCGCCGAAGCCGTAGCCGCCGGCGAGGCCGTTCATCACGTTCTTTCCAACCACCGTTGCGCCGGCTTCCAGCGCGCGCTGCACGACGGTCGCGTCGAAATCGGGCACGTGGCCTGTGAGCGCGTGGGCGCCGAAGGCCATCGGCATACCCGCCACCGCGGTGTGATCCTTGTAGCTGACCGTCTTGCCGGCGAGGATTCCCTCGCCGCTGCCGGCGATCGAACACTTCCAGGTCCACGCGTTGTGCGGATCCTCGTCCGCGCCAGGACGGCAACCCGGTTCGCGGGCGCCAGGGAACCGCGGCGGCCGGACGTCGACGGTGCGGGCCTGGACGAAGTCGTCGAACTCGGCGAGCATCCGGGTCAGATGGCGGCGGTAGACCTCCGCTTCCTCCGGGGTGAGACGGGTGCCGAGCCGTTCGGCAGTTGCCTGGAGCTCAGGCAGATCGGGAACTCGATGCATGGCGGCCTCCTCGATCGTCGGATGATCGACGATCGCCAGCCCCGGTTACGTCGCGAGCCCAGTTGCGTTCGCACCGTGTTAAGCGGGTTCGCCTGGCGGCCGACCCACCGCTGACCTGCGAGGATGCCCCGACAGCCGTCCAGCAACGCGGCCCCACCGCCGAGCCAGCGCCTGTGTTGCCGCGGGCACGAACGCTCGCTGCGCTGCACCGGACGCGGCTGGCGAGTGTCCGCATAATGAAACCTTTGTCTACTGGGTTACTAATCTTTCAGACTCGTCCCATACTGGGATGACTGAGTCGATCCAGGAGTGAACGGAGGAGACGGAGATGACGCGCGAACTGCCGTACTACCGCCTCCACATCGACCTCCTGCGGGTGTCCAGCGCGCTGTGTCTGCGCTGATCTGACCTCTCGCGTCCCCGCCGACGTCCGTTCGCGGACGTCTGCTGCGCTGTGCCCGCGAAGCCCGCCCACCGCCAGGGAGAACCAGTGTCGACCACATCAGTCACGCCTGCCACGCAGGCCGCCGAACCGCCGGAGACCACTGTTCCGGATGCCGATCTGCCCGTCGTAGGGCGACGGCATCCGTGGAGGTGGTTCGGTGTCGGCGTCGTCCTCGTCCTGCTGGCGATGTTCGTGCACGGACTCGTCACCAACCCTGGCTGGGACTGGCCGACGTTCTTCCAGTTCTTCACCACCAGGACGATCTTCTCGGCGCTCTGGGTGACGGTGCAGCTGACTGTCTACGGGACCGTGCTGGGATTCGCTCTCGGTGCGGTGATCGCGACCATGCGGTTGTCAGGCAGCCCGTTCCTGCAAGTGGTTGCCTGGGGCTACATCTGGGCGTTTCGCTCGATCCCGTTGATCGTGCAGCTGCTGTTCTGGTTCAACATCGCCTACCTGTACCAGGAATTGAGCCTGGGCATCCCGTTCGGGCCGGAGTTCGTCCGTTTCAGTACGAACAACCTGTTCGGCCCGCTCGGTGCGGCGGTGCTCGGGCTGGCCCTGCACCAGGCCGCGTATGCCGCCGAGATCATCCGCGGCGGCATCATCTCGGTCGATGCCGGGCAGGTGGAGGCGGCTGCCGCACTCGGCATCCCGAGGTCGCGTCAGTTCTTCCGGATCGTTCTGCCACAGGCGATGCGCTCGATCCTGCCGAACGGCGCGAACGAGGTGATCAGCCTGTTCAAGGGCACCTCGATCGTCTCGGTGATGGCGATCCCGGAGCTCTTCTACCAGGTCCAGGTGATCTACGGCCGCAACAGCCGCGTCGTACCCCTGCTGATGGTCGCGACCGTCTGGTACATCGTGCTGACCACGCTGCTGTCCATCGTCCAGTTCTACGTCGAACGTCACTTCGCCCGCGGTACGGCGCGAGAGCTTCCACCCACGCCCGTGCAACGGGTACGGCGTACCTGGCGCGAGCTGAAGGCGAGGGCGGCCCGATGACGGCGATGGTGGACATCAAGGGTGTGCACAAGAGCTTCGGAGAGCTCGAAGTCCTGAAGGGCGTGGACCTGGAGGTGCGAACCGGCACGGTCACCGTGATCCTCGGCCCGTCGGGTTCCGGGAAGTCGACGTTGCTGCGGTCGATCAACCATCTGGAGAAGGTCGATCGCGGCCTGATCCGGATCGACGGTGAGCTGATCGGCTACAAGCGGCGCGGTGACAAGCTGCATGAGCTGCGCGAGCGGGAGATCCTGCATCAGCGGTCACAGGTCGGGTTCGTCTTCCAGAACTTCAACCTGTTCGGCCACCTCACCGCGCTGCAGAATGTCGTCGAGGCTCCGGTGTCGGCGCAGCGTCGCAAGCGCGGCGAGGTCGAGCCACTGGCTCGCGAACTGCTGGAGCGGGTCGGCGTCGGCGACAAGGCGGACGTGTATCCGCGTCAGCTGTCCGGCGGTCAGCAGCAGCGGGTAGCGATCGCTCGCGCACTGGCGCTGCGGCCGAAAGTCCTGCTGTTCGACGAACCGACCAGCGCGCTCGATCCGGAGTTGGTCGGCGAGGTCCTCGACGTGATCAAGGAACTCGCTCGGGACGGCGCCACGATGGTCGTCGTCACCCACGAGATCGGCTTCGCCCGGGAGGTCGCCGACACGGTGGTCTTCATCGACGGCGGCCGGATCGTCGAGTCGGGTCCACCGCACGAGGTGCTCGACAACCCCAGTCATGAGCGCACCCGTGCCTTCATCTCCAAAGTCCTCTGAGGTCACCATGAGACGTGTCCTGATCCCCGTCGCAACTGTCGCCGCACTGCTCGTAGCCGGCTGCGGCTTCCAACCCGATGCGGTCAACGCCTTCGCTGACACCGGGGTGAACACCTCGGCCGAGCAGAACCGTGTCAGCACCACGAAGAACGAGGCGGTCGAGAAATCGGAGATCAATCCGCCCGGACTCCCGCTGACGAGCTGAGGAACATCATCATGAGAAATCCCTGGACGATCCCGGTAGCCGTCGCACTCCTCACGCTGGCAGCGTGCGCCGACCCGCAGACCAGTGCGGCGCCGAAGGGCAACGACGCGTCGGTCGTCGCGTTCGACACGTCGGCGAACCAGAAGCACATCACCTCGGCCAAGGTGGACAGCATCGCGGCCGAGTTGCCCGCCGCGGTGCGCGACAGTGGGAAGCTTGTCGTCGGCAACGGGTCGGCCGGCGGGGGACTGCCACCGCTCGGCTTCACCGCGGACGACAACAAGACCCCGATCGGCGTCGAGATCGACATCGCGCACCTCGCCGCGAGTGTGCTCGGCCTGACGCCGGAGATGCAGACCACCAGCTGGGAGAACCTGTTCCTCGGACTGGACTCCGGCAGGTACCAGGTCGGCATCTCCAACATCGGCGTGTCCGAACTGCGCAAGGAGAAGTACGACTTCGCCACCTACCGCCTCGGCCTGCACGCGTTCGAAGCGAAGAAGGGCTCCGGGCTGAAGATCACCGGCCCGGCCGACATCTCCGGCAAGAAGGTCGCGGTCAGTTCCGGCACCCTCCAAGAGGCGATCCTGCTCGACTGGAACAAGCAGAACGTCGCCGCCGGTCGACCACCCGCCGAACCGAAGTATTACCAGCAGGCGTCGGACACCTATCTTGCCCTGGAGTCCGGCCGGATCGACCTCTATCTCGGCCCGAACCCGAACGCCACCTATCACGTCGCGACCGCCGGCAAGACCGAGATCGTCGGCACGGTGTCGTCCAGCTATCCGGTCCAGGGGCTCGTCGGTATCACGACGAAGAAGGACAACGGCCTGGTCAAGCCGCTCGCCGACGCCCTCAACGCGGCGATCGCGGACGGAAGCTACGCGAAGGTCCTGGCCAAGTGGGGCCTGCAGTCCGAGGCCGTGCCGAAGTCGCTGGTCAACCCGCCCGGCCTTCCCAAGGACAAGCAGAAATAGGAGGCGACACATGGCAAGGATCGCAACCATCTCGAGCAGTCCGTCCATCCCGTCCCGCACCGACGCGGTCCTGGAGTACGTGACGAGGCGACTACTCAGCCACGGTCACGAGGTCGCTCCGATCATCCTGCGCGATCTCCCGGCTGAGGCGTTGCTCCGGGGCACTGCCGACGACCCCCGGATCGCCGCTGCTGTAGACACCCTCGAGTCCGCCGACGCCGTCGTCGTCACGACTCCGGTCTACAAGGCGGCGTACTCGGGACTTCTCAAGGTGTTCCTCGATCTGCTGCCGCAGTACGCCCTGAGGGGGAAGCCGGTGTTGCCGTTGGCAACGGGTGGGACACCGGCACATGTGCTGGTGATCGACTACGCGCTGCGGCCGGTGCTCACCAGCCTCGGCGCGGGTGCGATCGGGCAGGGCTGGTTCGTGCTGTCGTCGCACATTCGTTTGTACGACGGGGGTGGCCTGTTGCTGGACCCGATCGCCTCGGTGCCGCTGTATGAGGTGACCGAGGCGTTCCTGTCCACCGTCGAAGGCGAGCAGCCGGTGGAGAGTGTGCCGGTGCAGGCAGCGGCGGTCGAAGTACTGCGGGCGCGGCCGGAGGACCCGGAAGCCGCTCCGCTGCTGGCCGATCTCGTCGTCGAGTACAGCACCCGATATGGGCGGACGAATGAGAACACGCAGCTGACCGAGGTTCCGCCGACGGACTTCCACGCCGAGCGTGGAGGCGCGTTCGTGTTGCTTCGGCACGGAGGTCAGACCGTGGCGGGCGGTGCCATTCGCCGGTACGACGGCGACACCGCTGAGGTGAAGCGGATGTGGACCTCCCACATGCATCGGCGCCAGGGACTCGGCCGGAGGGTAATGGCCGAGTTGGAAGCGGCTGCGCTCGATCTCGGCTATCGCAAGCTCTACCTGACCACCGGACCGCGGCAACCGGAGGCGGCTGCGTTGTACCTGGCGGCCGGGTTCGCGCCGCAGTTCGACGTCGAGGCGGACCCGGAGGCCATCGGGCCGTTGCCGTTCACCAAGGAACTGCCGGTGGCGCTGAGGGTGGCGTCGTGAGCCGGCGGCTGATCACGGCGATCGAGATCGACGGCGCTGGTGGACATCCGGGGGCTTGGCGCGGGCCGGAGGTTGATCCGGCGGCGATTCTGACGGGTGAGCTGGCAGTGCGTGCTGTGCAGCGGGCGGAGGCGGCGGGGATCGACCTTGCGACGTTCACGGACGCGCTGGAGGCACCGGCCGACGTACCTGATCGCGTGAGCGTCCGGTTGGATGCGCTCGGTCTGGCGGCTCGGATCGCGCCGTTGACTGATCGGATCGGGCTGCTACCGACCATCACGGTCACGCACACCGAGCCGTTCCACGTGCAGGCGTCGGTCGCGACGCTGGATCATGTGTCGTCCGGCCGGGGCGGGTGGGTCGCGGATGTGTCGACGTCCGCCGAGGCGGCCGCGGTGATCGGGCGGCGGGAGCCGGCCCCGCCGCCGAGACCTGGCGCGAGGCGCGGTACGTCGTCGACGTCAGCCGACGACTGTGGGACTCCTGGGACGACGACGCGGTCATCCGCGACGCCTCCAGCGGCCGCTTCGTCGACCGCGACCGCATCCACTATGTCGACTATCAAGCCCCCACCTTCACGATCAAAGGCCCGTCGATCGTTCCCCGCCCGCCGCAGGGCCACCCGATCACCGTCGTCCGGGTGAACACCCCGGAGGCGTTGGAAGCAGCAGCCGACGCGGAGTTGGTGTTGTTGCCTGGCACAGATGGGTTGTCGGAGCGCGTCGCCACCCTCCGTTCGGCGGGATCGCCGCGGGTGCTGGTGTCGGTGGGGGTGTTGCTGGACGACGATCCGGTGGCGGCGGCTCGGCGGGCTGATGGGGCGGCTCACCTCGATCACATCGGCGGGGTGGAGCGGCTGGCGGACCTGATCGCGGAGTGGAGTGCGGCGGGGGTGGACGGGGTGCATCTGCGGCCGGCGTCGCTGGAGATCGACGTACCGGTGATCGCGGACCGGCTCATCCCTTTGCTGCAGGCAAGGAAGCTCGTGGGGACGCCGCGACGCGAGGGGCTGTTGCGAAGCAGGTTGGGTCTGACTCGGCCGGGAGGTGCACGATGACCAAGCAGATCCATCTGGCGGCGCACTTCCCGGGCGTCAACAACACGACGGTGTGGTCGGACCCGGAGTCCGGGTCGCAGATCGACTTCGCCTCGTTCCGGCACCTCGCGGAGACCGCCGAACGTGGCACGTTCGACTTCTTCTTCCTGGCCGAAGGACTGCGGCTGCGGGAGGTGAAGGGCAGGATCCACGACCTCGACGTCGTCGGTCGCCCCGAGTCGCTGACCGTGCTCAGTGCGCTGGCCGGCGTCACCACTCACCTCGGCCTGGCCGCCACCGTGAACTCGACCTTCAACGAGCCGTACGAACTCGCGAAACGACTCGCCACCCTCGACCACCTCTCCGGCGGTCGCGCCGCCTGGAACGTCGTGACGTCCTGGGACGCGTTCACCGGTGAGAACTTCCGCCGCGGCGGATACCTGGACAAGGCCGACCGCTACGTCCGGGCCCAGGAGTCACTCCGGATCGTGCGCAAGCTGTGGGACTCCTGGTCCGCGGACGACCTGGTCCTCGCCCAGGCGGCGGGCGTCTTCGCCCGCGAGGGCGCTGGGGCCTTCGCGGACGAGGGCGACCACTTCAGCATCCGCGGGCGCTTCGGGCTGCCGCCGTCGCCGCAGGGGCGGCCGGTCGTGATCCAGGCCGGTGACAGCGACCAAGGCCGGGAGTTCGCCGCCTCGAGTGCGGACGTGATCTTCAGCCGGCACGGGACGTTCGAGGCCGGGCACACCTTCTACAAGGACGTGAAGGCACGGTTGGCGCGGTACGGGCGGAGCGAGGAGTCGCTGAAGATCATGCCTGCGGTGACCGTGGTGGTCGCCGACACCGATGCCGAGGCTGTCGAGAAGGCGCATTACATCCGGGAGCAGCAGGTGTCCGGGCCGACCGCGATCGTCCTGGCGGAGCTGCTCTGGGGTCGCGACCTGTCGGCGTACGACCCGGATGGTCCGCTGCCGGCGGAGGACCCGGTGGTCGGGTCGACGGTGACCCAAGGCCGGGTCGGCTACAACGATCCCGGCCCGATCGTCGCCGAGTGGCGGGCTCAGGCCGAGGCGAACGGCTGGTCACTGCGGCAGACCGTGATCAACCAGCAGAACCGGCAGACCTTCGTCGGCTCACCGGCCACGGTCGCCGCGGCGATCAACCGCCACGTGCAGGAGGACGCGGCGGACGGCTTCGTCCTCGTCCCGCATCTCACGCCCGGCGGCCTGGACGACTTCGTCGACCGCGTCGTCCCGCTGCTCCGCGAGCGCGGCGTGTTCCGTTCCGAGTACGCCGGTGCGACGCTCCGCTCCCACCTCGGGTTGACGGCATGACCGTGGCCGACCTGCGCAGATCGTGGGAGGAGCCGCCCGCGACGGTGGTGTTCGTCGGGGGTGGACCGCGGACCGTCGGGTTGCTCGAGCGGTTCGCGGCGAACGCGCCGGAGCTGCTGGGCGACCGGACAGTGGAGATCCACGTCGTGGATCCGTATCCGGCCGGTGGCGGCAGGATCTGGAGGCGGGACCAGTCGCGGCTGCTCTGGATGAACTCGATGACGTCGGACGTCACGATCTTCACCGACGAATCGGTCGAGTGCGAAGGACCGGTGGTGCCCGGGCCGGATCTGGCCACCTGGGTGGCCGGAGAAGGCGCGGTGATCCTCGAACGGGCCGGGCTGGAGCTGCCCGGCCCGATGGACTTCCCGCCGCGCGTGGTGCAGGCGGAGTACCTCGCCTGGGCCTGGCAACGCGTCGTCGGCGAGGTCCCGGCGACCGTCACCACCCATCCGGAACGAGCGATCGAGCTGACCGCCGACCATCGCGTGATCCTTGCCTCGGGCAAAGAGCTGAAGGCGGACGTGGTCGTCCTCGCGCTCGGCTACCTCGACCGGTTCCCGACGGCTTCGGAGGCGGCCTGGGCGGCCCAGGCCTACGACGCCGGCCTGACGTACATCCCGCCCGGGTACACCGCGGACGTCGATCTCGACGACCTGCACCCGGGCGACAACGTCATCGTGCGCGGCTTCGGCCAGGCGTTCGTCGACCTGATGGTTCTCCTCACCGAGGGCCGCGGCGGATGGTACGACGAGTGCGACGGCCTGCTCAGCTATCGCCCCTCCGGCCACGAGCCGATCCTGTACGTCGGGTCCCGGCGCGGTGTGCCGTATCACGCGAAACTCGGCTACACCGTCGCCGGGACGAAACCGGTGCCGACCCGCTACCTGACCAAGGCGGCGCTGACCGAGTTGGGTGACGGTGTCCTGGATTTCGATCGTCAGCTACGGCCCCTGATCGACAAGGAGTTGACGTTCGCCCACTATCAACAGCTCTTCACCGCTCATCCGGAGCGGACGAGGTGGCCGTGGCAACAGTTCGCCGAGGTGCTGGACCGTTCGTTGCCCTCCGCACCGGAGTTCGTCGCCGCGGTCGAGGTCGCCGTACCGGATCCGGAGGACCGTTTCGTCCGGGCCGAGGTCGACCGGCCGCTGACCGGGCAGTTCTTCGCCGATCGGCAGCGGTTCGAGCGGTTCCTCAGCGGGCTGATCGAGGCGGACCTCGTGCGCCGCGCGGATCCGGAGTACTCGGCGGATCTTGCGGTGTTCAACGCCTTGCTGAGTATCTACAGCGTGCTGTCGGCCGCGATCGTCGAAGGCCGGCTGACGGACGAGGACCGGGTCCGGCGGGTGGAGACGGAGTGGCACGGGTTCTTCTCGTTCGTGGCCAGCGGTCCGCCGCCGCGGCGGCTCGAAGAGCTGCTTGCGCTGCACCGGGCCGGCATCGTCCGGTTCGCCGGACCCGAGCTCGAGGTCGCCATCGACAGCGATCGGTTCGTGGCCCGCAGCCCCGGTGTGGCCGGGGAGATCCGGGCCCGCGCCTTTGTCGAGGCCAGGTTGCCGCGTCCCGACGTGCTGGCGACAACTGATCCGCTGTTGCGCGGGCTGCTGGCAGACGGCGTACTGGCCGCCGACGAACTGTTCGCTACGGATGGGACGAGTCTGGGCGGCGGCCAGCTCAAGGCGGACGCACACTGCCGGGCGATCCGTGCCGACGGCACGGTGCATCCGTCGCTGTTCCTGCTCGGGCCGTCGGTCTCCGGTTCGGCCGGCTCGTCGGGTTTCTCCCGGCCGCACTTCAACGGTCCCGGCTTCCGGCAGAACGATGCGGTCGCCCGGCACCTGCTCACACTTCTCGCTCCCGCCGTACGGAAGGAAGAACGCCATGCCAGTTGAGTTCCTGGGCATCGCCGGGACCAACCCGGCCAGCGAGGTCACGCCGCGAACCGGCGGCCCGCTGGACCTGGACTACACGGCCAGACTCGCCCGGGCCCATGAGGACAACGGATGGGACCGGATCCTGTTCGCCTACCACTCCGGATCGCCCGACCCGGCGCAGGTCGCGGCGTACGTCGCGAGCAGGACCGAACGGATCAACCTGGTGGTGGCACACCGTCCGAACGTCGCCTACCCGACGCTGACCGCGAAGACCTTCGCAACGCTGGACCACATCAGCGGCGGGCGGTTCGAGGTGCACGTGATCACCGGTGGCTCGACCGCGGACCAGGCCGCCGAAGGCGACTTCCTGGCCAAGGACGACCGGTACGGCCGGACCCGGGAGTTCATCCAGATCCTCAAGCTGGCCTGGACGTCGGACCACCGGTTCGACTTTGCCGGGGAGCACTACCGGTTCGAGCAGTTCGTGGCCGACATCAAGCCGCTGCAGCAACCGCGGCCACGGATCTCCTTCGGCGGGTCGTCGGCGGCCGCCTACGCGGTGGGCGCCGCCGAGGCGGACATCTTCGCGCTGTGGGGCGAGCCGCTGGCCGGGACCCGCGAGCAGCTCGCCACGATCGATGCCGAGGCGGCGCGGGCCGGCCGCTCCGATCGACCGACGACCCAGATCGCGTTCCGCCCGATCCTCGCTCCCACGGAGGAGCTGGCCTGGGAGAAGGCCGGGAGCATCCTCGGCCGGATCAAGGACGTCCAGGCCGGTGGCGTCCCGATCAGCACGCGGCTCCGCTCGAAGTCTCCGGAGAACGCGGGATCGCAACGGTTGCTGAAGGCGGTCGCGGAGGGCGAGCGGCACGACCGCGCGCTGTGGACCGCACCGACCGGCCTGACCGGCGGCGGCGGCAACTCGACCGCACTGGTCGGTACGCCGGACACCGTCGCGGCCGCGTTGCTGGACTACTACGACCTCGGGATCCGGATCTTCTCCGCCCGCGGGTACGACATCTACGACGATGCGATCGACTTCGGTCGCTACGTCATTCCGTTGGTGCGATCCGAAGTGGCGCACCGCGAGCAGCAGACCCGGAAGGAACTGGCCTCATGACTGTCGTTTCCGACCTCGAGCAGGACTGGCACACCTGGCATGCGGCGCGCGAGCAGGATCTGAACACGGACTACGGCTGGCTGACCGTCGTCGCCTTCGACTGGCTGCCCGCGTCACCGACCGCCCTGCCCGGTCTGCCGGGCATCTGGTGGGCCGCCGACGGACGTGCGTACGTCACTGCCGACGGTGAGCTCACCGTGAACGGTGATCCGGTCCACGGCACGGTCTCGTCTGTTGTTGCCGAGGCGGCTTCGCTCAGTTGGTTGCTCTGTGGAGATCGGCTCGTCGAGCTGGTGCTGCGGGGCGGCCGGTACGCCGTTCGGCAGCGCGATCCGCAGGCTCCGACACGACGTGACTTCACTGGCGTTCCGACGTACTCGTTGAACCCGGACTGGGTGGTGCGCGGCTACTACACGCCGTACGCCGAACCCGAGCGAGTGGAGGTCTCCACGGCCCGCGATGATCTGCGGCAGCACGTCACCGCGGTCGGCACTGTCCACCTTGCGCTCGGTGACACGGCGTACGAACTGGTGGCGACGCCCGCGGGTGATGGTCGGCTGGCGCTGTCGTTCCACGACGACACCAACGGCGACGACACGGCGCCCTGGCGGACGGTCACCACCGGGGTGGTCGAGCGCGACCAGTCCGTGCTGGTCGACTTCAACCGGACGCTCAATCTGCCGTTCGCGTTCACGGCGTACGGGACCTGCCCGGCACCCGTTCCGGGCAACCGGCTCGGTGTGCCGGTCACGGCCGGCGAGAAGAAGGTGCGGTGATGCTCTGTACCTACACGGCTGATCGAGTCACCCAGGTCGACCAGCACGGTCGCCCGGGGGATTGGTCCAGGTGGTGACGAAAGGTCGGGGGGTGGTCGTGACACTGGGGAGGTATGTCTAGGGAATCTGTTGCTAACTCGGTCCAGTTGCCGCCGCTGGACAATCCGAACGAGCGGGTGGCGGTTGGTGAGGAGCTGCAGCTCGTGCTGCAGGATCTGATCGATCTGTCGCTGATCGGGAAGCAGTTGCACTGGAGCGTGGTCGGGGCGGCAGCCCGTGGGGTGCACCTGTTCCTCGATGAGTTGGTCGCGGAGTGGCGCGAGCTCGCGGATGTCGTCGCTGAGCGCGCGGTGACGTTGGGATTCGTCCCGGACGGTCGGAGCTCGGCGGTGGCGGCCGGGTCACGTGTCGACCCTGTCGTGGTGCGATCGCTGGCTGATCATGTGGTGGTTTGGGAGCTGGGTCGGCGGGTGGCGGCGGTGGCCGAGCGGATTCGTGCACGGCTGGGCTCGATCGGTGCTGCGGATCTGGTGACGCAGGACGTACTGATCAGGGTGCTCGGGATGTTGGAGAAGCAGCAATGGCTGTTGCGTGTGCAGCTTGGTGAGAAGGCCTGATGGCTGTCACCAGGGGGTTCGTTGGTCGGCGTGCCGCAGACTCCTCGCGGGTACCGCCCGGACAGTACGTGACGCGAGACTTCCCGGTGCTGTCGGCCGGGCCGACGCCGTACACGCAGCTGGACGCGTGGGACTTCACCATTCGTGGAGCTGTGGACAACCCGGTCTCGTGGTCGTGGGCGGAGTTCCAGGCCTTGCCCCACGAGAAGTTCACCGTCGACATCCACTGCGTGACGAAGTGGACGAAGCTGGACATGACCTGGTCGGGCGTGCCTCTCGACACCCTTCTCGCTGCGGTGCCGACCCAGGCGCCTTATGCCCTGGCGTTCTCCGACGGCGGCTACACCACCAACATTCCGCTGGCGGACTTGCGAGGTGGAAAGGCCTGGATCGTCGACGAGTACGACGGGAGGCCGCTTGATCCGGAGCACGGTGGGCCGGCGCGTCTGCTCGTGCCGCACCTGTACTTCTGGAAGAGCGCGAAGTGGATCCGTGGGTTGGACCTGCGGACCGACGATCAGCCCGGTTTCTGGGAGATGTTCGGCTACCACAACTATGGAGACCCGTGGAAAGAGCAGCGCTACGACGGCGACTGACATAGCAGACCGCCACGGTGATCGGGACCACCTTCGAGACTCCGCTGGTGACCTCTTTGCGCGAGACATGAACACCCTCACCCTCACCTTGGAAGGCGCCTGATGACCATCCAGACCCCGCCCGACCCGACCGCCGCCGAGCTGGCGAAGCACCTGCCGCAGGCGATCACGAGGTACCTGCGCGAGGCCGATCCCCAGCACAAGGCGAACGCTCACGACTTGTTGTCGGCTTTCGCGGCCGACGCCACCGTGGTCGACGACGACGGCAACATCCACACCGGTCACGACGAGATCCATCGCTGGCGGGAGAAGGAGGCCAGTGAGTACACCTACACGGTCGAGATCAGCCACGTCGAGAAGTTCGACGACACCCACTACGTCGTCACCAACCACCTGGAGGGTGACTTCCCCGGGGGCGTCGTCGACATCATCTACCGCTTCACCCTCGCCGACGACCTCATCACGAAGCTCGAGATCGCTCCCTGACTCTTGAGGCACGGATGTCCCTCCAGGGTGCTGCAGAACGGCCGTCCTGCAGCACTCACGTGGGAGCTTCACCGCCAGCTGTTCCGCAGTACTGCGAGAAGGCAGAACAGCTCGCTGTCTCCGTGTCTTACGGACGAACGCGGATGATCGTCTTTCCCATGCTCCGCTCCGTGGAATTGAAAGCGGCGATGGCATCGTCGAGAGTCGCCACGGTGCCGATGTTCGTCCGCAGCCGCCCGTCCCGCACTCGCTGGACGATCTCGCTCAGTTGCGCGCGGTCGGCCTCGACAACGAAATCGACCGCCAGGCCGTCCGCAGGCCGCGCCTCGATCGGGCCGACGACGGACACCAGAGTGCCTCCGGCCTTGATCAGCGCCGCTGAGCTCTTCTGGACGTCGCCGCCGATGACATCGAACACCAGATCGACTCCGCCGACATCCTTCAGGGAGTCGTTGTCGAGGTCAACGAACTCCTGCGCGCCGAAGTCGAGCGCCTTGTCACGGTCGGCCGCGCGTCCAGTGCCGATGACGTAGGCGCCGGCCTCGTGCGCGAGCTGGGTCACCATCGTGCCGACTGCGCCGGCCGCGCCGTGGGCGAGGACGCTCTGGCCCGCCTGAAGGCGGCCGTGCTGGAACAGTCCCTGCCACGCGGTCAACCCTGAGATCGGCAGGCTGGCGCCGACCGTGAAGTCGACGTCGCCCGGGAGCGGTGCGAGGTTGCGTGCCTCGATCGCCACATACTCCGCGAGGGTGCCGTCGCGGTGCCAATCGGAGAGGCCGAACACCCGCTGCCCCACCGACAGCCCCGTCGTGCCGTAGCCGAGGGCGGTGACCACTCCGGCCAGCTCGTGCCCGGGGATCGACGGTGTTCGGGCACGGTCGGCGCGATCGGCCCAGGTCGACGGCCACTCCAGCTCGGTCGAGACGTATCCCGACGCATGAATCTCAACGACGACGTCGTTGATCGCTGCCGGCGGCTCGGGCCGCTCCGCCAGCGTCATCCCGGCCGTTCCCGCGGCTTCGTCCGTCACCACAATCGCTCTCATCCGGCACCTCCTTGTATCCAGTCCTCGGCTGCACGGCACTTTCTGCTCGTAAGCGTTGGCGGCACCACACTCTCGACGTCTTACCACGCTGGGGACAGGAGTTCGGCGCGAGGGCACAGGGTGTCAGGTGACGCGTCGTTGCGCGAGATTGTTTCATTGCACGCCGTAAGATCCGCGCATATCTAACCACCAATGGATATCCAGAAGGGGAGCCGAGGGCAACCCAGCTTTCTGATCAACGGGGTAGAGGTGTAATTCATGACCGGGTGGAGGGATGGGCTCGAGCGATTCCTGGCCACCGACCCACGTGACGTCGGGTGTGATGAGGCGATGGCCGTTCTGCATCTCTACGCCGAACTGCTCGCGGCCGGAGTCGATGCGGCCGAGCGCTACCCAGGGCTGGCGTCGCACCTTGCTGCCTGTGGACCATGCGCGGAGGATGCGGACGGACTGTTGGCCGCCGTGCAGGACGATGATCCGCCCGAAACCGGCGGACGGTAGTTGCTCAGCGTGGAAAGATGACCGGCATGACTTTGCCTGCCCTGCCCGAGGAGTCCTTTCAGCGCGTGCTGTGCGTCGTCGCGCACCCTGACGACATGGAGTACGGCGCGTCCGCGGCCGTCGCCCGCTGGACGGCGCGCGGCATCGAGGTCGGTTATCTCCTCCTCACCCGCGGCGAGGCCGGCATGCCGAACCGTCCCGAGGAGACGGCTCGACTGCGCGTCGCGGAGCAACAGGCCGCCTGCGCCGTCGTCGGTGTCAGCCATCTGACCGTCCTCGAACACCCGGACGGCGTACTCGTCTACGGCCTCGACCTGCGCCGCGACATCTGCCGGGAGATCCGCCGGTTCAAGCCTGACGTCGTACTCGGCACCGGCTACGAGGTCGAGACCCCCTTCGGCTTCGACCAAGCCGACCATCGCGCGGCCGGGCTCGCGACACTCGACGCAGTCCGCGACGCCGGCAACCGATGGGTCTTCCCCGAACAGGTCGACGACGAGAACCTCGAACCGCACTCCCCGCGCTGGTACATCGTCCCCGGACTCGCGGGCTCCGCAACCCACGGCGTCGAGGTCACCGGCGAACCGCTGCGCCGCGGCATCGCCTCACTCGAGGCACATGCCGCATATCTCGCCGCACTCCCGGGCCACCCCGCCCCCGCAGACATCATCCCAATGTTCACCGCGATGAACGGCAAGGCCATGGACGTCGACCATGCCGTCCTGTTCCGCGCCCACGACCTGCAAGCACCACCGGAGTTCCTGACCGACACCACCCAGGACTGACCCAGGTCACCCACACCCACCGCCGCCACCCAACAGCCCAAGGAGCCGCGGCGGGCACGGTGGACGGTCGAAGGCCGCTATGAGTAGCTCCTGGGCGGCCGGTCGTCGGGAGCGTCCGATACGGCATCCGCGACGAGCGTCTGCAGGGCGGGAATCACCTCTGTCTCGAACCAGGGGTTCTTTGCCTGCCACCTGAAGTTCAGGGGCGAGGGGTGGACGAGGGGGATCCGGTCCGGAACGTAGTCTCGACAGGCGCGGACGGTTTCGGTCAGGTTCTTCTTGGCGCTGGTCCCCAGATAGTGCTTCTGGGCGTAGTTCCCGATGAGAACGGTGAGACGAAGTCCGGTCATCGTCTTCAGGATTCGTGGGTGCCACTGTGATGCGAAGGCCGGGCGTGGCGGGAGGTCGCCGTGGGTGCCCTTGCCCGGATAGTAGAAGTCCATGGGCAGCAGGGCGATCGTGTCCGGGTCGTAGAACTGTGCCTCGGTGACGCCCAGCCACTGCCGCAGTTTGATGCCGCTGGCGTCGTTCCACGGGATCCTGCTGTCCTGAGCTTGCCTGCCCGGCGCCTGGCCGATGACAACGATCTTGGATCGCGGTGATGCGGAGTAGATCGGTTCGTACCCACGCTCCGTCGCCCACGCGTTCGAGGTGTGGTTCCTGATCTCGTCACGTATTGCCGTGAGTTCGTCCATGCGGATCCCTTCTCATCATCCCAGCCACGGCCCCTAGTCCGCTACAGCGACAAATAGGACTATATAGACCGATTATTGCGCGGCCCCCGGAGGTCGCGCGCGAACCACGCCGTGCTGGAAGTCCGGTCCGGCTTGAGCGAGATGTGTTCGGAATCACTCTGTTTCGCTGCGATTTCGGCGCGAACCACCGCGCAGGACGTGACGAGCTCACGCGTGACGCGGTGGACGTTCGGCGCTGGGTGGACGCAGTACAAAATGGACTGTATCGTCCATGTGGTTGTTTCACCGTTCGACACAGACGTGCCGGACCTGTGATCACTACGTTGCGTTGATCGCCGGAGATCCATGAAGAGCGAAGGTTCCGAGTCGTTGTCCCAGGTACGGGTCGTCTCTGCAGAGGTGGCTCGGGAGAACCATGCCTGGGTTCGCGACTTGAGCAGCTCTGGAGATCGGCGTGAGCTTGCGAGTCGACGCTTGTACGAGGTCCTCCTGCGAGCCGCGAGGGCGGAGGTCGGGCGGCGGGCGGCCAGGCTGCGACTCGTCGGGCCGGAGCTGGACGACCTTGCGCACCAGGCCGCCGCGGACGCCCTCCTGGCGATCTGCGGCAAGGTCGAGACGTTCCGCGGTGATTGCAAGTTCACCACCTGGGCGTACAAGTTCGTGATCTTCGACGTGGCGGCCAAGGTCAACCGGCACTTCTGGCAGCGGGCCGGTGTTGCGTTCGACGACGAGGATTGGGACCGCCTTCCCGCACGGATGGGGATCGAGCCGGAGGCGCATGCCGAGAGCCGGGATCTGATGAGCGCCGTACGTCGCGCCGTCGATGAGAAGCTGACGGCGAAGCAACGGATGGTCTTCGTCGCGCTGGTGCTGAACGGGATGCCCACTGATGTGCTCGCTGATCAGCTCGGCGCGACACACAACGCGATCTACAAGATGATGTTCGACGCCCGCCGTAAGCTGCGGATCGCTTTGGTCGACGCCGGCTACCTGCCGGAGCAGCAGATCGCATGAGCAACGTCTTCACGGCACTGGATCGATCTCCGCGGGCCGATCCGATCGACGGCGACGGACCTCAGGTCAGGGGTTGCTCGGCCGCTTGAGCGGTAGACAGGGCATCATGAGAGAGATCTGCCGGCGAGGAGGGTCGGATGGCAGTCGTCAATCGCGGGTTCACAGGCAGAGGCGGCTCTGATGACCACAGACTGCCACCGGGCCAGCACCTCACCGCCGACTTCCCGGTATTGTCGGCGAGCGTGACCCCACTGATCCCCAAGGACAAGTGGGCGTTGACGGTCACGTCGGAGACCGGCGCGCAGCGACGCTGGACGTGGAACGACCTGCTCGCTCTTCCATCAGAGTCGGTGGTCGCCGACATCCACTGTGTCACCAGGTGGTCCAAACTCGGCACTCAGTGGGAAGGGGTCTCCGTTGATGCCGTCCTCGATGGCGTGACCACCGAGGCGACCCATGCCCTGGCCACCTCCTACGGTGGCTATACGACCAACCTGCCGTTGACCGAGCTCCGAGGCGGTAAGGCCTGGATCGCCTACCGGTACGACGGACAGGAGCTCGGGGCGTTGCACGGCGGTCCCGCCCGTCTGCTCGTTCCACATCTGTACTTCTGGAAGTCGGCCAAGTGGCTCAACGGACTGCAACTGCTGTTGCAGGACGAGCCAGGCTTCTGGGAGCGAGCTGGATACCACAACCACGGTGACCCCTGGCACGAGCAACGCTACGAGTTCGACTGACCGGTACGGGCGTTACTTGACGGTCTCGTCGTAGAAACTGTTGATTCCGTCAACGATCTCGTGCAAGCAGTCCTCTACCGCAAAGTGTCCGGAATCGAGGCGAACCAGCTTTGCGTCGGGGAGATCGCGCAGATACGCCTCTCCGCCCGCCGGGGTGAAGAAGAGGTCCCCCTGGCCCCAGAAGATCAGCGTTTTGGGTTGGTCACGGCGCAGTCGACCCTGCCAGGCCGGGTACTGTGCCGCGTTCGTCCGGTAGTCGTAGAAGAGATCCAGCTGCACCCGGTGCGCGTTCGGCCGCGCCAGGAAGTGCAGATCCATGGTCCAGTTGTCCGGGCTGATCTTCGTCGGATCGGGGTGACCGGTCAGGTAGATCGCTTTCACCGTTGCCGGCTCGAGCCATGCCTCGAGCGGTGCTTCGGCCTCGGGGTTGGGGTTGGCCCAGAGCACGTGACGAATCCCGTCCCAAGCTTCGGTGAACCCCTCGTCGTACAGGTTGGCGTTCTGGATGACCTGCCACTGGAGCCAGTCGGGATGAAGCGAGATCAACCGGTTCCCGATCGGGCCTCCGTAGTCCTGCATGTACAGTCCCATCGGTCCGGTGAAGTCGATGGCAAGCAACGCCTCGTCGACGATCTCCGCGAGGTGGTCGAAGGTGTAGTCCCACGCCGCCGGATCTGGCATCTCGGTGTTCCCGAAGCCGGGGTAGTCGAACGAGACCAGGTGGAACCTGTCCGCGAGTGCCGGCATCAGGTCCCGGAACTGGTGAGACGAGGACGGGAATCCGCCCAGCAGCAGGAGTTTCGGTGCTCCCGGCTCACCCGCTTCGCGGTAGAAGACCTCCAGCCCGCCGGCAGACACGGTCTGAAAACTCGTCATGCGCACTCCACACTCATTCCACAGGGACGGATCGAGAACTCGCTCGTCAGCGCATCGCTCGGGACCACCTGATCGGTCCGGCGTCCGCGCTCGTACGAGTTGGCCGCCGCGACAGATCGGTTTCTTACCTGCCGATTTCACCTCTCCACCGCGAAGGTTGACAGGGTCGAAGCTGCCGGACGGCCGTACGGCGTGACGTCGTACGACCGCCCGCTCTGCGTTCAGCTGCGGCCGGCCATCACGCCCCCGTCGACGTTGAGAATCGCCCCGGTGATCCAGCTGGCCTCCGGCGAGAGGAGGAAGACGATGGAGGAGGCGATGTCCTGGGCTGTTCCGACCCGTCCCAACGGGTGGAAGCCGTCGAATCCCTTCACTGCCTCCTCGAGCTGGTCGGCGGGGATGAAGCCCTCGTACAACGGCGTCGCCACCACTGCGGGAGCCACAGCATTGACGCGAATGCCGTCGGCCGCCAGTTCCATGGCCAGGTTGTGAGTCAGCGCATGCAGGCCGGCCTTCGCCATCGAGTACCCGGTCGCCGGCGTCGCCGCCACCGCCTGATGGGCCCACATGCTGCCGATGTTGACGATCGCACCACCAGAGCCCGCAGCCTTCATACCCCGCACCACGGTCTGGGTCAGGAAGAACGTGGCCCGGTTCAGTTCCAGGTACGCGTCGTAGTTGTCCTGGCTGTAGTCGAGGAACTCCCGGGGAACGAAGAATCCGGCCGCGTTGACCAGCAAGGTCGCATCGGCGTGCTCCTTGGCGAGCTGCTCTTGGACGTCGTCGACCTGCTTGCGATCTGCCAGGTCGGCGGTGATCCCCCAGACCTGTCCCTTCTCACCGAGCTCGGCGACGGTTTCGTCGACCTTCGCCTGTTGCCGTCCGACGATGACGGCCTTGCCGCCTTGCCCGACAATGTCCGTCGCGGTCTGTCGCCCCATACCGCTGCTCCCACCGATCACGATGAGCTTGCGACCTTCGAAGTACGCATTCATGAGCTTTCCCTCGATCTCTGCCAGGCCGGATCGCCCGGATGTCCCTGTTTGTGTGCCGATCGAGGGCCCGGCCTTACGTGCGTCTGGAGTCCCGATGAGACTGAGGTGTGTTAGGTCCGGCCGTGGGATCAGTGTCGTCGGCGGTTCCGAACAGGTAATGAGAGAACGCCGAATGGCGATTCGCGTGCTCCTCCGGCTGAGCTGGAAGTCCTCGCCCTTCCAGCTCGTCCCAGGTCGAGTCGGCGATGCGCCACAGCTGGTGCGCTATCCGTCCGGCCACTCCGGCATGGGGCGAGTTGGGGTGCGGTCTGGTCGGCGAGCTCCACTGCCGTTTCGCCAACGCCCGGGCCAGATCCGTGGCGCTGCCGGCACCATTGAGCTGTTCGAGGCCGGACACGATGCTCTTCTCCAACGAGTCGTGCTCAGCCAGTAGCCGTTCGGTCTCTCGCCAGATCTCGGATGTGCTGAGATTCAGAAAGCGCGCGTCGCCGTACACCCTGCCCTTGAGCACCCGTAGCGTCTGCTCGAACAGTTTGAGATTGTCGAGGAGGACCGCGGCATCCGCACGCGACGACGTTCTGGAAGCCGTGAGCAAGACATCGGCGACGGCCGCGGCATGCTGTGCTGCAACAGCTGCGAACTGGTCAGTCGTGCGACGTCTCTCGAACCCGTCGATGTTCGGATCTTGAGAACGTGCGGCCAGCTCGCTGAGCCTGGAGTGCTGGGCGTGCACGAGCTGCCACAGTGGGGTGGAACGGCCCGCCTGGTGCTTGTCGTCTGCCTGGTGCATTGGTGGGCGCGACGGATCGAGTACCACCAGGTACTCCGGATGGCCCTGAAGGAACCGCTCGACCGCAGGGCAGTAATTCGTGATTCGGACTTCCTCGGCGATGAGGTCGTCGAGGACCGCCTTGATCAGGACCGTGGCGAGTCCGCGGCCACGTTGATCCGCCTGGACCTCGGTATGGCCCAGGACACGCCGCGGGCCAAGGACACGGAAGTCGAGGGTCCCTACCGTCGTCCCCGCCGCGAGCAGTTCGTACCTTCGCAACTCGGCGTTCTCGACCACGGTCAAGTTGCGCTGGGAGTCGTTCATCAGGGTTCTCATCACTGTGCGGCCCTTCTGCGAGTCGAGCAGTGCACGCGCTGGTGACTGGTCGGTGTCATCGTGTCGATGCTGCGTTGCTCAGTTGATCTCATCGAGCTCTTCATCGAGATCGAAGTGCGACCCCTCGTCCGGAGTCACGTGGCGTACGGGTCGACGTAGGGCTCCTCCTGACGGCGGCCGACGGCGTGCCGGCTCCTCACGAGGGTTGGTGTCGGCCCCAGCAGGGGTGCTTACCCGTCGACTGAGATCACGGCAGGCCTGGCGGACCGACGGGAATCGTTGCTTGGTCCCGATAAGCTCCTTGCGTGCCCGAGACAGTGAGCGAGCTCGATCGCCGCCTGACCGCCCGCGGCGCGGCCACGAGAGCCCGGATCGTCGCCTCCGCCGACGAACTGATGTCGCTCAAGGGTGCCGCAGCGACCACGCTCGACGAGGTGACAGCGGCGAGTGGGACAAGCAAGTCCCAGTTCTACAGGCATTTCGGCGACAAGAGTGCCTTGGTCCAGGCGGTCATCGCACTGCGGGGCAGCCGAGTGCTCGAGCGTGAGGAACAGTACCTCCGCAGGGTTGACTCGTTCAGTGGCCTCGATCGCTGGTGCAGGGCCATACTCCAGCGAGTCACAGCACGCCGTGGCGCGCTGGGCTGCGAACTAGGCTCTCTGTCGACCGAGCTCTCCGACCAGGACGAGGCAGCACGCATCGAGCTCGACGCACACCTGACCTCCTGGACCTCCCTGCTGACCGCTGCGCTCGAGCGGATGAAGTCCAACGACACCCTGTCCGAGGACGCTGACCCACAGACGCTGGCAACGGGCATCATGGCCGCACTCCAGGGCGGATATGTTCTCGCCCAAGCGGCTCGCGATCCCGCACCGATGCAGATCGCACTCAAGCTGGCGATGGACTCCGTCCGAGCACACGCGACGTCGGCCAACGAGAAGTAGGCCGATCTCTACGATCGCGGGGTCACCCATCAACCGACCCCGAAAGATCGCGGTCGGGGCATGTCACCAATCGAGTGTCTGCCGGTTCTGAGTTGGTGAACGGACGGAGGGTGAGTCAGTGCGCAGGATCCTGGTGATCGGCGGTGGGTACGCCGGGTTCTACACGGCGTGGAAGCTGGAGAAGAAGCTTCGGCGCGACGAGGCCGAGGTGGTCGTGGTCGATCCACGGCCGTACATGACCTATCAGCCCTTCCTGCCCGAGGTCGTGGCCGGGTCGGTCGAGGCGCGGCACGCGGCGATCTCGCTGCGCCGCAACCTGCACCGGACCAAGCTCGTTGCCGGCATGGTCAACCACATCGAGCACGACGCGCGGTCGGTGACCATCCGTCCCGCCCAGGGGCCCGACTTCACCCTGACCTACGACATCCTCGTGGTGACCGCCGGTGCAGTGACCCGGACGTTCGACGTACCCGGTGTTGCTGACCGCGCGATCGGGCTGAAGCACGTTGAGGAAGCGGTGGCGATCCGGGACCGGGTGCTGACCGCGTTCGACGAAGCGGCCTGTCTGCCGCCGGGCCGGGACCGGAGCAGGCTGCTCACGTTCACCTTTGTCGGCGGTGGCTTCTCCGGGGTGGAGGGATTCGCCGAGCTGATGTCACTGGCGCAGGCGCTGGTCAAGCATTACCCGGAGCTGTCCGCGGACGACCTCGCGTTCCACCTGGTCGAGGCGACCGGACGAATCCTGCCGGAGGTGACCGAGAAGCCCGGCCGGTGGGTAGTGAAGATGCTTGAACGCCGTGGCGCGCACGTGCATCTGAAGACCACGATGGACACGGCCGAGGACGGCCATGTCGTCCTGTCGGACGGTACGACGTTCGACTCGGAGCTGATCGTGTGGACGGCGGGCAATGCCGCAACCAGACTGCTCCGGAACTACACCGATCTGCCGCACACGCCCCGGGGGCTGGTCCAGGTCCGCGCCGACCTGCGGATCGGCACCGACGACGAGATCGTGCCTGACGCGTGGGCCGCGGGTGACGACGCCGCCGTTCCCGACCTCGCGTCATCGACGCCTGGCGCGTTCACGGTTCCGAACGCCCAGAATGCCGTCCGGCAGGGCAAGCGGCTGGCGAAGAACCTGGTCCGGGCGCTCCGCGGCCGCGAACCGAGGAACTACGTGCACCACAGCCTCGGCGCGATCGCGACCCTCGGCCTGGGGAAGGGGATCTTTCAGTACCGCGGCGTCGTGATCAAGGGCCTGCCGGCGTGGCTGATGCACCGCGGCTACCACGTACTCGCCGTCCCGACGTGGGACCGCAAGTTCCGGGTTCTCGCCGTCTGGCTGAGCGCGTTCTTCTACGGTCGGGACATCGTCTCGCTGGCTTCGGTCCAAAGCCCGAGGCAGGCGTTTGAGACCGAAGCCAAGCAGGCGACGATCAGTTCAACCCGCTCAGCCTGACGCCCGGGATCAGCAGGTCCGTCAGGCCGATGACCTGGCCAGGGCGGGCAGCACGGGCGACCGAGTCCGGTGCCAGCGCAACGGCGATCCGGCTCCGGTGTGCCGATCGGCATCCGTCACGACAGGTCCGGTCGGCTGCTCTCGTCGTCCACAGGTGACGGCGCCACGCGGTCCCGGGCACCTGAGAGGTGCTTTGGTGCCGGCCGGGGCTCGTCCGGTTGGTTCGGAGGCGGTTCCGGCGTGTCGGCCGGGTCCGTCTTGCCGGAGATCAGTGGCAGTGCCCAGCGGGTGCGGGGGTCGGCTTCGACCAGGAGAGATTTGGTGAGCAGGCTCAGTGGTACGGCGAGCAGCGCGCCGAGCGGGCCGATGACCCAGGTCCAGAACACCAGCGACATGAAGGTCAAGGTGGGAGTCAGCCCCACCGCGTCGCCGACGACGCGCGGTTGGATGACGGACTGGATCAGGAAATTGATCACGCTGTAGACGACGATGACCGCAACCATCAGCCCCGGGCCACCGTCCAGCAGTGCGATGAGGGCCGGCGGGATCACTCCGATGATGAAGCCGATGTTGGGGATGAAGTTCGTGACGAACGCGAGCACGGCCCACACGAAGGCGCCGGGGACGCTCATGATCCACAGGGCCAACCCGTCGAGAACCGCGACGATGAGTCCGAAGCCGGCCGAGACTCCCATGTAGTTGCGGGTCCCCAGCGCGAAGTTGTCGAGCGCACCCACGGGATTGGGGAAGCGGTCGCGGAGCATGGCCAGCCCGCGGCGCGTCGAGTCGGTGTCGAAGGCCATGAACAGCAGGACGGTGAGCAGGAAGAAGAGGTTGCTGAGGACGCCGAGCGTGCTGGACAGTACCGACATCGCGAGGTCGACGAGCTGTCCGGGGTCGACCGCGTTCACGACCGCGTTGATCTGGTCCTGCTGGACGCCGAGGTCTCGCAGCGCGTTCCCGGCGTTCTCGACCCCTTCGGTGATCTGAGCGCTGTACTGCGGGATCAGCGCGGCCAGCTGTGCGACCGACACCACCAGGGCAAGGGTGAGGAGGAGCAGCAGCAGGTAGGCGGCGATCACCATGAGGATCGACGCGACCCATCCGGGGATCCGGTGATGCCGTTCGAGCCGGATCCGGATCGGATGGAGGGTGATCGTGATGACCAGGGCGAGAAAGGCCGGCCCGATGATTCCGGCGATGGACCGCACGCCGGCCAGTGCGATCGCGAAAGCGGCGACACCGACCAGGATCGTCAGGGCGAACGGGCGGGCTCGCTCGTAGGCATCGCGTACCGAGATCGGCGCGCTGGTCATCTGATGCTCCCGTCTGTGTACGCTCAGTGGCTCTGCGCACCACAATCCTTCAGCTGCAGAAGCGGCCCCACATCACGCCGATCGCGTGAAATCTGTCTGATCAGACCCGCTTTCCACCCCACGGGTTCGCCGAGTCGCCGAGCCGTCCACCCGGAGGTTCACGGGTGCCGACTCGAAGCCCGCGTGGTGATCAAGCGGTGACGTCGCGGCCGTGGGCGACCAGTGCCCAGATGACGAAGATGTCGACCGCGACGATGGTCAGCGACCAGAACGGGTAGTACGGGATGAAGGCGAAGTTCGCCAACAGGCTGAGCACCGCCAAGATGATGCCGATGACCCGTCCCCAGGTCTTGCCGGCCATCACAGCGAGGCCGGCGCCGACCACGAGCAGACCGCCGAGCAAGTGAATCCAGCCCCAAGCCGTGGCGTCGAACTGGAACACATAGTTGCGGGTCGCGACGTAGAACTCGTTCTCGAAGAGCGCGACCAGGCCCATGAACGCCTGGAAGCCGCCGGCCACGATCATCATGATGCCGGCGAACAGGATGAATCCCACCGCCCAACTGCTCTTCTCCTGGACCTGGCCCGCGGATCCGTAATCAGGTGCTGTCTGCTCTGCCATTCCGGACTCTCCTTCACGGGGGCGCCACGACGGACGGCGTCAACACTGACGCCGCCTCGGTCGTCAAGGCGCGAGGCTGACTTGGATCAATCCAACCGCCGGAAGGCCGGGCTGGAATCACTCTCATCGTGTGAAATCCGTACCGACCGCTTTCATGCGATGTGGACGATGCGCAGGCTGCGCTTTCCGGATGGAATCGGAGCTGCAACGTCCAGACAGCGCACCGTGAACGAGGGGATGCACAATGTCCGATTCCACCACCGAGAGCCCGGTCCTCGACCTGCTCGCGCGGATGACCGCAGACTCGCTCGACGCGTCGAGCCTCGACCCACAAACGCTCATGCTGGTCCGCATCGCGGCCCTGGTCTCGCTCGATGCGCCGCCGATCTCGTATCTGCTGAACCTCGGCGCGGCCGGCGAGGTCGGCGCGGATGCCGAGCAGATCAGCGGCGTCCTGGCCGCGATCGCACCGATCGTGGGGACGGCGCGGATCGCCGCGGCGACGGCGAAGATCGTCGACGCGCTCGACGTCGCGATCGAGGTCGCCGCGCTCGAGGAGCAAGGCAACCAATAGACCAAGGCGCGCGGCTGAGGCAACGCGACGACACAGAGCGAGGGTGGGCACATGGCTCCTGCCGAGGATCTGACACCTGGTAGGCGATGGTGGCTCATCGTGCGAGGTCTGCTTCGCGCTGCGGTCACGGCGGCGGCGTTGGTCGCTCTGTACTACGTTCTGCCACTCGATCGCCGGTCGGACGGGGTTGTCGTCCTCGAGCTTGTGATCGGTATTGGGTTGCTGGTGGCAACGATCGCGTGGCAGGTGCGCGCCATCCTGCGAGCCGACTATCCCGCCATCCGGGCCACCCAGTCCCTGGCGTCGACAACGCCCCTGTTCCTGCTGCTCTTCGCGTCCACGTACTTCGTCATGAGCCTGGACGACTCCGGCACCTTCAGTGAAGCACTCACTCGATCCGATGCGCTCTACTTCGTGGTCACCGTCTTCTCGACGGTCGGCTTCGGCGACATCTCACCTCGTGGCGAGGCGGCCCGCCTGGTCGTCGCCGCCCAGATGCTGCTGGACCTGGTGGTCCTCGGAGTCGGCATTCAGGTCATCCTTGGAGCGGCCAAACGCGGCAAGGCCCGGGACCGGGGAACGTCGCAGTAGCCGGAGTCCCGATCGCCAGGAGGTCAGGCAAATCACCCCGCGAGGATGAGTCGATGCGCGGGCCCCTGTGGCTACGTTCTGAGCGAGACTGGGTAGGGCGTCTCAGCCGGTTCGGAGGTGGCTGGATGACAGGTGCGCCGAATGTCGTGGCGATCGTGGTTGACAACGTCGGTCGGGGGAACGTCGCCTGCACCAGCGGCTCGGCACCGACACCATGCATCGATGCCCTCGCTGAACGTCTCGGCGAACGTCAGTGAGCGGCGTGCGCGTTCCCCACCTCAGACCGGAGCAGGCCTTCACCGGCTACGCATGATGAGCGGAGAATCGCAGGGAGCGGCGCCGGCGATCGGTGGGCTCGATCGGCTGCTGCTGGACGCCAAGTTGGCGGTCCCGCGGCCTCGCCCGGGCTCGGTGAGTCGCGCCGGCCTCATCGCGATGGCCCGCGCGAGTCAATGCCGCGTGGTCGGCGTCACCGCGTCGGCGGGATACGGCAAGTCGACCTTGCTGGCTCAGTGGGCCCGTGCGGAGGACCGTCGCGTCGTCTGGGTGTCTCTTGACCGCTTCGATGACGATCCCGCGGTCCTGCTCAGCGTGTTGGCGACCGCTTACGCCCGGGTCTCGCCGACCGAGGCCGACCTGCTCGCGGACATGCGCAGTCCCGGCGTATCGCCCCTGGGCCGGGCAGCGCCGCGCCTCGCGTCGGTGTTGAGAACCAGTCCGGCACCGTTCGTGCTGCTGCTGGACGACCTGCACGAACTCCGGTCGTCGGCCTGTCACGACGTACTGGGCGTCGTGATCTCGGGGATCCCCAGCGGATCACAGTTGGTCGCCACGAGTCGTTCGGAGCAACCGCACCTGCCGCGGCTGCGGACCTCCGCGGACGCGATCGACCTCGGCGCGAGGGAGCTGGCTCTCGACGCCACCGGAGCCGAGCAGATCTTCGCTGCCGTCGACGTCGAGATCTCTCCCGAGCTGGCGGCCGCGGTGACGGAGAGGACCGAGGGCTGGCCGGCGGGGCTCTATCTCGCGGCCGCGATCGCGCGTGACAGCCCGGGGCAGGCGATGGCGGTGTCCGGTGAGGACCGGTACGTGGCCGACTACCTGTACCGCGAGTCGCTCAGCCAGCTGTCTGAGCGCACCCAGACCTTCCTGCGGCGTACGGCCGTACTCGATCAACTCCATGCCCCGCTGTGCGACGCGCTGCTCGGAGGAACGGGGAGTCAGCAGCAGTTGCGTGACATCGAGGCCACCAACTCGTTCCTGGTACCCCTCGACCGGGGGCGATCGTGGTTCCGCTATCACGCATTGTTCCGAGAGTTCCTTCTCGGTGAGCTGCGCAGGGTCGAGCCCGAGGTCGTGATCAAGCTGCATCTGCGCGCCGCCGATTGGTTCGAGTCGCATGGATCTCAGGTGCTCGCACTCGAGCACTTGCTGAACACTTTCGAGCGAGATCGCTGTGTCCGGCTGGTGACAGAGTTGGTGCTGCCGACCTACAGCGCCGGTCAGATCTCGACAGTTCAGCGCTGGCTGTCCGCGCTGGGAGACGCGGCCATCTCGGCGTACCCACCGCTCGCTGTGCTCGCCGGCTGGGTCGCCTCGCTGGCGGGCCGAACCACCGAAGCACAACGCTGGGCCGCCATCGTGGAGGCCGCTTCGTTCGATCTGGTGCCGGCGGACGGCACGGCGTCGTTCGACTCGGCGCGGGCCATGCTGCGGACGGTCATGTGTGCCGCGGGCCCGGAGCAGATGATGGTCGATGCGAACTTCGCCGTCGCCCAGGAGCCGCCGTGGAGCGCGTGGCGCGACACCGCGCTACTGCTGTCCGCTCATGCCCAGCTGCTCGCCGGCGGCGTCGACCAGGCATGCGCGCTGTTCGCAGACGCATCCGCCGCTGGCACTGCACTCGGCAATACCGACACGATCATCGACGGCGAGTCCGAGCTGGCGCTGGTGGCGATGGATCGCGGGCAGTGGGCGATGGCGGCCGACCATGTCGATCGGGCTCTCGCGACCATCGACGAGCATCGGATGCAGGATTACGCCGCGAGCGTGATCGCGTTTGCCGAGGCGGCGCGACTCGCCGTACACCGCGGCGATCTGAACGAGGCCGATCGCCAGCTCACCAAGGCGATGCGGGCACGCCCGTCGTGCACGTTCGCGCTACCGTTCCTCGCCGTGCGTGGACGGCTCCAGCTTGCGAAGGTGTACTGGATCACCGGTGACGCCACGACCGCTCGTCACCTGCTCCGTGAGATCGACGACATCCTGCTCCATCGGCCGGCTCTGGGCGCACTGGTCGACGAGGTCTCTGACTTCCGCGGGATCGTCACCTCCAGCCCGCAGGCCGGGGCCGCCGGCGTATCACCGCTGACGCCGGCCGAGCTGCGGCTGCTGCCCTACCTGCAAACGCACCTCACCATCGGCGAGATCGGCCAGCGACTGTTCGTCACCCGCAACACCGTGAGCTCGGAGGTCGCCTCGATCTACCGAAAACTGGGCGTCTCGTCCCGCAACGCCGCAGTGCAACAGGCCACCGCGATCGGGTTGCTGGGAGGCTAGGGCTGGTCACCGACCGGTTGCCGTTCCAGCTCCTCGGTGGTGTCGTAACCCAGTGCCAGCGCCAGTTTCGGACCGGCGGCAACGGCACGCGGGAGTCCGGTGACGGGAACGACGCTGAACAGGACGTCGACGATCTCCTCGGCCGTCGCTCCCGCGTTCACCGCGGCATCCGCCTGTGCGCCGAAGGACGGAACAGCCCCGCCGACCGCGACCAGCGCGGCCAAGCGCACCAACGCCCTCGTCCTCGGATCGAGAACGGGATCCAGCAGCGCGGCAACAGCCGTGTCCTCGCCGCCATCAACCAAGGATGCGTCATTGATGGCAAGGCGCCGCAGCCGCTCGGTGTAGTCCAAGACCACTCATCCTTTCGCGTCACAGGCGACGGCCGGCTCGCCGCAAGACTGCTGGCAGGCGTCGCGGCGACAGATCTGTTGGGAAGCCGTGCTCAAGCCATTGAACGGCAGACCAGCCATCACGCGCATCACGCACATGATGTGAATGCCCGAAGCCTCGGCGAGCCCTTCATCGAGTTCGTTCTGATTGGGTGATGAACCTTGACGGGCGCGGCTGCGATGGTCGAGACAGCGGCGGCGAGGCGCCGTACCGGATCCACCGGTACGAGCATCCTTCAAGTGACCGTCCGCGGAGGGCCAATGACCGGGCAGGCTGTGACGCGGTACCGACCGGACGGTGATCGATGGGTCCGGGCCGATGTGGGACGGGTCCGATGAGGCGGCGACTGACGGCGGCCTTCGCGCTGCTGATGGGAGTGGCCACGCTGGTGCTCGCTGTGGTGGTCGCAGTGAACCAGTTCCCGCGTGGCCTGATTCTCCTGGGCTGCGTGCTGATCGCCGCCGCGGCCGCCTGGTTCGGCGTACTCCGACGAGGGGTCGCGCGGGTGGTGGGGCTCGCAGTCGCCGTCCTGGCCCTCGCCGGCGCCGTCGTCGTGCTCATCGTGGGCGGGACGCGGCTGGCGGACCTGTTGGTTGTGGTGGGGCTGCTGGTGACGCTGGCGGCGGCGGAGGCCGCACTCGCCGTACATGTGGAGTTGCCGAGCGCCCCCGCCCCGCGCACGGCGGTGCTGTTCTACAACCCGAAATCCGGCGGTGGCAAGGCAGAGCGCTTCGCGCTCGCGGCGGAGGCGCGCAAGCGTGGCATCGAGCCGATCGAGCTGAAGCTCGGGGACGACCTCGAGGTGCTGGTCCGCGGTGCGGTCGAGCGTGGCGCGGACGGGCTCGCGATGGCCGGTGGGGACGGGTCGCAGGCGATCGTCGCCGCGATCGCCGCTGAAAAGGGGCTGCCGTACGCCTGCATACCCGCCGGCACCCGCAACCACTTCGCGCTCGACCTCGGCGTTGACCGCGACGATGTCGTGGGCGCCCTGGAGGCGTTCGTCGATGGTGGTGAACGGCGGGTGGACCTGGCCGAGGTGAACGGCCGGGTGTTCGTCAACAACGTGTCGCTCGGTCTGTACGCCGAGGCCGTCCAGCGCACCGGGTATCGCGACGCCAAGATCCGCACGTTGCTCGACACGGTGCCCGACGTACTCGGCCCGAGTGGCGATGAGCTCGACATGCGCTGGAATGGCCCGAGCGGTCAGCCGCACCGTGGCGGCGCGGCCGTGCTCGTCTCCAACAACCGCTACCGGCTCGGCCACGCGGTCGGCTCGGGCACCCGCCCGCGCATCGACGACGGCCTGCTGGGGATCACCGTCCTGGGCACGGCCACCGGGGACGGCGAGGGCGGCCGTTCGAAGCAGCAGCCGTGGCGTGAGTGGTCCGCACCGACCTTCGAGGTCGAGGCGTCGGGTCCTGTTCCCGCCGGCGTCGATGGAGAGGCGCTCGTCCTCGATGCGCCGTTGCACTTTCACATTCGTCCGGGGGTCCTCCGTGTGCGTATCGCCCGCAAGCACCCAGGAACCTCCCCGTCGGCGATGGCCCCCGACGGGGTCTGGGACGGTCTGGTCGAGATGACACGGATCGCCTTCGGCCGCCATCGCCCAACGACGTCAACCTGACGCGTCAGAGAGCGCTCGGACGTTGGCCTTCCTTCGGCGTCTTGTCAGGGGCCGACTGGCGCGGGTTGCGCGCGGCGAGGACGGTGAGCAGCGTGGCGACGAGGGTAAGTGCGCCGTATCCGAGGGCGATCCGCGGTAGGGAGAAGATGTTGGTGAGTCGGGCGGAGATGAGGCTGGGAATGGTCGCGCCGCTGTAGCTGAGGAGATAGACCACGGCGAAGATTGGTGCCCGGTCGGGCAGGGTACTGCCGTACAGCAGACCACGGGTGGCGGCGCTGATGGCGATGCCCTGAGCGGCTCCCGCAGTGATGGTTGCGGCGATGAACAACGGCAAGGTACCGGTAGTGATCGCTGTGATCAGGCCGATCCATCCGGCCAGGAAGGCGACCATGCCGATGCGCTGAGCTGCCGCCGGTGAGAACCGGCCGCCAAGGGGAGCGCCCAGAGCGCTGGGGCCCATGTACGCGGCGAACACCAGTCCGAGGACGAGCGAACTGTTGGTGTGAAGTTGATCCGCGACCAGTGCGGGCACGAAGGCCTGGTAGAAGGCCCCGGTCGCCCAGGTGGCTAGCAACACCGCGGCCGCGACGGGGAGCAGATGCCTGACCCGGACCGGTACGCGAACGCTAGGGTGCAGTGATCGCCAACCGCCCGGCTTCGGAGTCACGGTCTCTGGGCTGATGGCGACGAGAGCGGCAGACAGCAAGAGCAGGCCGATGACCACTAAGTAGATGAGGTCGCGAGGCCACGGGCCGAACTGGACCAAGGCCCCGGACGCGATGGCACCCACGGCGAGACCGAGCATGACTGTCTGGCTGGAAGCAACGGAGGCAAGCCAGGTCGGCCGGGCCGGTGCGGCGTCGACGATGTAGGCGGTGAGGGTGCTGCTGGCCAGCCCGGCGCCGAGGCCCATCAGGAGCCGGCCGGCGATCAGGATGCCGATGTCGTGCACGTTCAAGAGCAGCAGACAACCCAGTACGAGCAGTCCGAGGCTGGCGATCGCGTTGGGCCGTCGGCCCACATGATTCGACAGTCGTCCCAGCACCAACAGTGTGCTGAGAGTGGCGGCGGAGTAGGCGACGACGGTCAGCGAGATGTCGGCGTTGGTGAACCCGTCCTCTGTCCGGTAGATGTTGAAGAGGGGGATTGTCGAGCCCACTGCGGCGAACACGGCCACCAGGGAGACCACCGCGGCGACGAACGCCAGCCAGAGTGGTCTGTTCCGACGGCGCAGGTTGATCACCGGTGCCTCGTTCTGCATCGAGCAGTGCCTTCCTTCAGTCCCGAACACCGCGGAGCTTCCGCCGGCTTCGGCCTGTGTCTCTACCCAAGGGCCTAACGGATGGCGTCCCCGTCCATCTGATGAGCGTCGATCCGTCGCGCCGTCTTACCAACCAGCGCGCAAGTTTCACTCGCCCCCTCGGCGCCCTCCCGTGCTCACACCCACCTGACAGGCGCGGGGGAGCGACCTCGATCGTCCAGAAACGAACGAGATCACATCGGTAAGACGGTGCCACCGAACGGCCACTGATCACTTGCACGATGACGCCGGTCGCTGTGCACACCCGACAACGACCGTTGGACCGCATACAGAAGGAGTAAGAAGTTGAGCGACACCAAGCCGTCGGCCGAGGATCTGGCGATCCTCGAACGGCTCAACCTCGACTACGTCGAGGCCGACCAGGCCAGCGATGCCACGCGCTTCAGCGAGTTGCTTGCTGAAGATTTCGTCGTACAGACTCCGGGCGTCACCCGCAACCGTGAGGAGTTCCTCGAGTACATCGCCAAGCCGCGGCCCTTCAAAGATCTCGCTGTGCACGACGTGAAGGTCCGCATCCTCAGCGATGTTGCTCTGATCCACGGTCGCAGCACCTACACCATGCTCGCCGATGGCACGGAGCAGGAAGCTCTCTACACGGACGCCTACCAAAAGCGCGAGGGCACCTGGGTCTGCATCTCAGCCTGCGCGATCGCTCCCGGCACCTGATCCCTCCTCCCGTGACACTCCCGGTCGCCGCCGCCCCAGCTCGGCTTGCTCAACCGTGCGGTGGCTTGGTCGCGATTCCGGACGGCAGCATGTTCGGGCCGCCACGAAGCGTTGATAGGGCGACGTCCTCGACCGGGGTGCCGCCGAGGTTGTCCTCGTACTTGGCGGTCTGACTGAGGTGTGTGGGTGGGCCCGTGCAGTTCCGCGTCTGCGGGGTGTGAGTTCGCTCGCACCCGCGCCAGCGTCGGTGTGATGGCTTCCTCGCACGTGCAGCGTCAGGTCCACCTCCAGCAGGGCCTGAAGGTCACCGAACTTCCGCTGCTCCCGCGATTGGTGACGCCACCGTCATTGAGTCGCGGCTGCCTCCACACCAACCGGCAACTCCGCGGGCAGGGCCTTCACCGGTGATCGTTACTTGGCCGGGTTCGGCGAGGAGCCCGGGCGTGGAGGGTCAACTTGGACTGGGAGCGTTTGGTAGCCGCGTAGAACGAGTCGGTCCCGGCGGCTGGGCTGCCGGCTGGGGTCTGCCGAGATGAGGAGGAAGCGGTCGAGGAGGCGGGGGAAGGCCACCGACGCTTCGAGCCGGGCCAGGCTGTTGCCGATACAGATGTGCGGCCCGGCGCCGAAGCTGACGGGCTTGGTGTCGGTGCGGGTGGGATCGAAGCGGTCGGGCTGTAGATACCGCGCGGGGTCGCGGTTGGCTGCTCCGAGCAACAGGATCACGTCGCTGCCGACCGGGATGGGAACATCGTCGACAACCAGACCGTCGGTGCGTGCCACGCGGGTCGTGACCTGTACCGGAGACTCGTAGCGCAGTACCTCGTCGACGAAGCCTGCGATGGTGGTCTGGCCGGAGCGCAGCGCCAAGATGAGGTCCGGCCTGCCGAGCAGGATCGCCAGCCCGTTGCCGAGGAGATCGGTGGTGGTCTCGAAGCCGGCGACCAGCAGCAGGATCAGATTGGCGAGTAGTTCCTCGTCGGACAGGCGACCGTCCTCCGCATCGCGGGCTGCCACCAAGGCGCTGACGAGGTCGTCGCCCGGCGCTGCGCGACGTTGGCTGATCAGGCGGGTGAAGTACCTGCCCAGTTCGCGTGCGGCCGCGTCGGCGGGACCGTCCGCGTTGCCCGAGAGTTCCAGTGCCGCGGTCAGATCGGATGCCAGCGGACGGAACCGGCCGCGATCGGCTGAGGGGACTCCGAGAAGTTCGCAGATGACGGTGACCGGCAACTGGAACGCGAACTGATCCATGAAGTCGACGGTGTGGCCGTCTGCTCCAGACGCGGCGAGCCGGTCGAGCAGGGTATCCACGGCTGCCTCGACCGCCGGCTGTAGTGACGCGACTCGGCGTGGCGTGAACACCTGAGAGACCACGGACCGCATGCGGCCGTGGTCCGGGGGATTGGCCCGCAGGATCGACCGGCTCATCGAGCGGAGCGCGTCGTCCCCGGCTTGGTCGGGAGTGCCGAGGTGGCTGGGTGCCGCCTCCGGCAGTCCGAAGCCCGGGATTCGCAGTACCTGGTTGACCGCCGCGTATCCGCAGACGACGAACACGCTGTCGGTGACAGCGAGCACGGGTCCGATTCGGTGTGCAGCGGCGTAGAGCGGGAACGGGTCGGCCCGTCCCGCGGGTGACATGAGGGCCTGGATGATCGAGGCCGCGCTCTCGTGGCCGGCGGCCGGTGTGGTGGTTCTCCGGTCCGGTGCATTTGGCAACATTTCTGGATCCTTCGGAGGTGCTGCTGGTCATCGGCTTCGGCGCGCAGTATCAGGGCGTTGCGGGAGACGTTCAGGGTGCATCGGAGCTGAGTCGGCGGTGGCTGGAGTCGCTCGGAAGATCGTGCAGAGCGGCACGGCCGAGCTGTATGAAGCCGATCGCGTAGAGGGTGGCGCCGGCGACTTCGAAGACTTGGATGAGGCCGAAGCGCGGGCCGGAAGTGAAGATGAACAGGCCGCCGATCGTGTAGATGGTGGCGCCGACGCCGAGCAGTACGCCGGTCCAGCGCAGGCGGTGCCGGTCGAGCGTGCGGGTCAGCCACAGGTAACCGACCGGAAAGGCCAGCAGAGCCGGGAACACGATGAGCCCGGCGGGTGTGTTCAGGTCGGCTGGTTCGTGCACCAGGCTGGGTGCGTACTGCGCTCGCACCGGGTTGTGCGACCCGTCGAAGATGATCAGAGCGAACCACAGCAGCGTGCCGGTCAAGGCGGCGTACCAGGCGCGCAGATCTCGCCGCCGGGTGATCTGGGTGCCCAATGCGATCACGCTCGCCAGGCTGACGACCTGCAGCAGCAGGCCTGCTGCCTGGATGTCATGCGTCAGCCCGTAGCGCTCGCCGACGGCCGCGATGCTCCACCCGTCACGGGCAGGGTGCAGCACCGTCCCCAGCCAGAACACCGGCCCACCGACCAGGGCCGTCAGCTTCGCCGTCGTGCGTAGTTGCCGACGCACGGCGCCGGAATTCAGAGCGGTGTCGCTCATCGATGGTGGTCTCCATTCCGAAGTGGCCGACGTTCGTGGAGCGCGGCGCGTTCACTAGAGTGACGCTCTAGTGAATCACTAGAGCATCACTCTAGTCAACTGCTAGGCTGTGACCATGAACTCGACTGCCGGCGCCGCCACCAGCAGGGCTGACAAGGCGCGCGCCAATCGGCGCCGGATGCGGGAGGCTGCGCTGACCCTGTTCATCAAGCGTGGGTACGCCGTCACGTCGATCCAGGCCATCGCCGACGAGGCTGGAATGGCGGTTCAGACGGTGTACTTCACCTTCGGCAGCAAACGCGCCCTGCTCAGTGAGATCCTCGACGTCGCGGTCGCCGGCGACGAGGAGCTCGTTCCGACCCTGGAACGAGCTGAGGTGCTCGCGGCGATCGACGACCCGGACCAGGAGAAGCAGCTGCGCGAGCAGACGCGGATCGCGCGAGAGATCTACGAGCGCGTCGCCCCCGTCTTGCAGGTTGTCGCCAACGCCGCGTCGGCCGATCCCGAGATCGCCGAGCTATGGGAGACGAACAACAGCCAGCGCGCCACCGTCATGGAGCGGCTCATCACCGCCCTCGCAGGCAAGGGTCCGCTGCGGGACGGACTCGATACGGCCATGGCGATCGACATCGCCCTCGCCCTGCAAAGCCCCGAGATGTACCAGTACCTCACCAAACGGCGGGGCTGGAGTCCCAGCCGATGGCAGCAATGGACGGCCGATGCCCTGATCACCCAGCTGCTGCCCAACCGGTAGCAAGCCCGACGGCCTCCGAGCTGCCTGGCCCGTTCGGGGCGTCGGGATCGGGTTTGTGCCTGGGCACAGGGTTGATCGCTGCGGGTATATCGCCCCGGCGATTCGGAGCGACAAGAGGAAGCAACCATGGAGATCATCGGAGTCATCGTCGCCGGCATCATCATCGGCCTGCTCGGAAAGTTCGTTGCTCCGGGCCGCAAGGACAACATCCCGATCTGGCTCACTATCCTGTGTGGGATCGGTGGAGTGGTGATCGGATGGTTCGTCTACACCGCGTTCGGCGGCAACGGCAGCCCAGGTATCGACTGGGTCCGCTGGATTGTGGCGATCGTGATCGCGGCCGTACTGGTAGTCATCGCATCCACGGTCACGGGCCGGAACACCTCCGCACACCGCTGAACGCGGCACGATCCGACCTCAGACTGCCGGTGTCACGGTGATTCGTGACGCCGGCGGTCACTCTTCTGTCTCCTCGCTTGCTTCGGCGACTGCCATCACCTCTCGTTCTCTACGGGGAGTTGTTGCTGGGGGATGGCGACGCGCGCCGCGGCGGCCGTGTCGTCCGGTGGGGTGATCGTGCCGCGGCCGACCCAGTCGGTGATGTTGTTGACCATGACCGTCACGAGCTGCTGTGAGGTCGCCGGCGGTGTGGGGACGTTCCAGTTGGACGGGCAGCGGCGTACCAGGAAGCAGCCGTAGGCGAAGGTGGGTCCCAAGCCCGCCGGCTGCTGTCTGTGAACGTGATTCGCCGGTACGCCGCATTCGCTCCGAGGTTGGCCACGTTCACACCTCGCGTGATCGCCTGGATCAGTAGATCGCGCTTGGTCTTACTCGGCTGAGGGGGTCAAGAGACGATCGTTATCTGGATCCGTCGGCCTTTTAGCGTCTACGACCTCGCTTGTCCTTGACGGCTGGCGCGATGACACCAGCCATCACGAGCGTGGGTTCCCAGACCACTGCGTCGTACAAGCGTGCCCGGCGCCGCTGCCAACAGCAGTTCTCCACACCCAAGCCGAGTTCCCCCGTGTCCCCACCCCGCACGCGCCACCGGTGGGCCGCGGCCGCATCGCACGTTGCCGAGGTTGTAGTCGGTCCGCTGCGGGCTCGTATGCCAGAAGAGGTCGCACAACTGACACTGTGTCTCCAGATCGTCGGCCCAAGGTCGGGACGGCGTCCTGCTGTCAAACGGTGGCGGGCGCGGACTCGTCAGCCGGTTCGGGTGAGGCGACCGGGGTGCGCAGACCGAAGGCCATGACGAGCGCGCCGAGCAGCGCCGCCGCCAGCGGGACCACCAGCGCGGTCCGCAGCGCGCTCAGGCCGGTTCCGGCGGAGACGCTGACTGCGGTGACGGCCGACAGCCCGAGCGCCATGCCGAACTGGATGGCCGTGTAGAGCAGACCGCCCGCCAAACCGTGCTCCTCGTCATCGACACCCTCGGTCGCGGCCATGGTCAGCGGTCCGTACGCCAATGCGAAAGCCAGCCCGAGCAGGAGCAACGCCGGGAGCATGGCGGTGTAGGCCGAATCCATGCCGATGGGCAGAAACAGCGCGTATGCGACCGCCGCGAAGACGATGCCGCCGAACAAGACCCGCACGTTTCCGAAGCGGTTGACCAGGCGTGGCGTGAGCGTCGGCGCGAGCACCGTGTCGATTCCGATCACCAGCATGGCCAGCCCGGTCTGCATCGTGCTCCAGCCGCGCACCTCCTGGAAGTACAGGGTGGCCAGGAACTGGAAGCCGGCGAACGCCAAGAGGAACAGCAGCGCCGCCGCATTGACGCGCACGAGCGACGCCTTGCGCAGGATCCCCAACCGCACCAGCGGCGACGACGACCGCCGCTCGATCGCGACGAACAGTCCGAGCAGCGCCAGCCCCGCGACGAACGTCGCAACGGTCAGGAACGTCCCGTCACCGGGGCGCTCCAGCCGGACCACTCCGTACACCAGCAGCAACATGGCACCGGTGATGGCCAGCGATCCCGCCAGGTCGAAGCCGCCCCGAGCCCGCTTTCCGCCGGAGTCGCGCAGCAGGATCAGCGCCGCCACCAGGATCAGCGCGGACAGGATGACCGGCGCGAAGAACACCCACCGCCAGCCGAACGACGTGAGCACGCCGCCGGCGACCAGCCCGAGCGAGAACCCGCCCGCCGCGGTCCCGGCGTACACGCCCAGCGCCTTGGTGCGTACACGGTCCTCGGGAAAGCTGGAGGTGACCAGAGCTAGCCCGGCCGGCGCCATGAACGCGGCCGCCACGCCCGTGACGAAACGCGCGGCCAGCAACATCCAGCCTTCGGTGGCGAACCCGCCGAGCCCGGAGAAGAGCATGAAGACAGTCAGCCACACCACGAATACCCGCCGGTGTCCCAGCAGGTCGGCAGCGCGGCCGCCCAGCAACATGAACCCGCCGTAGCCGAGCACGTAGGCGCTGACCACACCGCTGAGCATCCCGGTGGACAACCCGAGGTCGGCGCGGATCGACGGCAGCGCGACGTTCAGCATCGCCACGTCGATCCCCTCGAGGAAGATCGCACCGCACAACACCAGCAACACGCCCCATGCGCGCACTGTCATGCGTGCCGGCCCGCTGACCGAATTCGACATCGGAGTCCAACCCCTCTGTATCGGTGGAACCGATCCGGAGATGGTTCCTAATTGTCTGTCGGTTACTTCTTGTAAGTGACAGCATCGTCAGGCACCATCGATGGCTATGGAAGACGGCACTTTCGAGTCCCTCGGTTACTGCGGTGATACCGGCGTCGACGAGGACGTTCTCCAGTGGGACCAGCGCGCAGAGTGTGAGGTGCGGCATATCCTCGACCGCATCGCCGACAAGTGGTCGCTTCTGGTCATCGCACTGCTCGACAAGCGGAGCCTGCGCTTCAGCGAGTTGAGCCGCGCGATCGATGGGGTCAGCCAGCGCATGCTGACCCGTACGCTGCGGCATCTGGAACGTGACGGATTGGTGAGCCGGACTGTGCATGCCACCGTCCCGCCACGTGTGGACTACGAGCTGACCCCGATGGGTGCGACCCTGCACAGCACCATCAGCGCCCTGGTCGTCTGGACCGAGGAGCACCAGAACGCCATCGCAGCCGCCCGCACCGCCTACGACAGGAGAGTGGTGGCCGAACGAGAGACCGCGGACCGCCTGGAGGCCGATCGCCAGGCCGCCGCCCGCGTGGCCCTGTCAGGCAAGGGCTGACCTCCTGCCAGTCCCCGAGCGGCAGCGCGTCAAATCCGATGGCGCTCCCGCGGCGGGTTCACGGGATGGTCGATGCTGTCCTCTAGCTGGACTGGTTGGTGATGGCGGTCCTGGTCTCGTGGCGGGCTCGGGCGGCTTCGATGTCGGGGACGTGTTGTTCGGCCCAGCGTCGTACGGCGAGGAGGGGGACGAGGAGGGAACGTCCCAGTGGCGTGAGGTCGTACTCGACATGCGGCGGGTTCGCGTCGTACTCGTGCCGGCTGATCAGGCCGTCGACCTCCAGGGAGCGGAGGGTCTCGGTCAGGACCTTCGGCGTGATGCCCTGGATGTGGGACTTCAGGTCGGTGAAGCGACGCGGTCCGTCGGCGAGGGCGTTGACGACGAACACCGTCCAGCGGGCGCCGATGCGGTGCAGCACCGTACGGCTCGGGCAGCTGGCTGCCATCACGTTGTACGCCTTGCCCATGGCTGCTCCCAGTTCCGTTGAAGATACCGGTATCAAATCCATACCGTTGCATCCGATCCTACGAGAGGGAGTGACACACATGGAGCGGATCCTGGTCATCGGTGGTGCACGGGCGCTGGGCGCGGCCGTCGCGCGGCGTGCGGTGAAGGACGGGTACGACGTGGTGATCGGCGCACGCGACCTGGCGGCCGCCGACGCCCTGGCGAGCGAGATCGGTGCGACCGCGGTGCGCATCGATCTGCAGGACGAGACGACGATCGCCGCCGCGGCCGCGAGGCTCGAGGACGGGGTCGATCACATCGTGATGACCGGTTCGGCGCCGCACGACGTTCGTGCGGTCGACCTGGACCGGGACAAGCTGGTGGCCGCGTTCACGGCGAAGGTGATCGGGCCGATGCTGGTTGCGAAGCATTTCGCTCCGGTACTGCGGCCGGCTGGATCGATCGTGTTGTTCTCCGGCATTGTCGGTTGGCGGCCTGGGCCGGGCTCACTGGTCAAGGGGACCACGAACGGCGCGGTCGAGTTTGTCTCTCGCCACCTCGCGGCCGACCTCGCCCCGGTGAGGGTCAACGCCATTTCGCCCGGTGTCGTCGACTCGGGTGCCTGGGACCGGCTCGGCGCCAAGAAGGCCGCCCTGTTGACCAAGAGCGCCGCCGGCACGCTGGTCGGACGGCACGGCGAGACCGATGACGTCGTCGACACGGTGATGTGGCTCCTGCACGCAGGCTTCATCTCGGGCGAGACAATCCACCTCGAAGGCGGAGCCCGCCACAAAACCGCCTGACCCCCACGACCTCGCTGGCGTGGCAGTTGTCACTCGAAGCTTTCAGCCGCTGGTGTGTCACACAGAGGGGAGGTGCCCGGTCTTTCTCTGTGAGTGAGTCAGTCAGCGCCGCGAGGTGGGCCCATGCAGGACATGATCAGTGGAGGGTTGGCAGCGCTGCCGCGTCCGGTCGCCGCGGTCCTGGGCGGTGGTGGTGTGCTCGGCGCGGCCCATGTCGGCGTCGGGCACGCGCTGGAACGTCGCGGATTCGTCCCGGACCTGATCGTTGGTACGTCGGTCGGCGCCCTCACCGGTGCCATTGCCGCTGCGCATCCGGCCTCTGCGGCTGCACGGTTGGACGAGGTGTGGATTCATCTGCGTCGTCGTGAGGTGTTCCCACTCGGGTACCTGTCCTCGCGTGCGAGTCTGTTCTCCGATCGTGGCCTGCGCCGGTTGATCGCAGGGGCCGAGCTGCCGGCACGGATCGACGATCTGCCGATCCCGTTCACCGCCGTCGCCATGGACCTCGCGTCCGGTGCGGAGGTACGGCTTGACTGCGGAGACCTCGAGTCAGCGCTGCTGGCGAGTTCTGCCATCCCCGGCGTTCTGCCACCGGTGGCACGGGACGACCGGACTCTTGTCGACGGCGGTCTGATCGCCTACGTTCCGGTCCGGGCCGCCTACGCGGTGGGGGCGGCCAGTGTGCTGGTTCTCTCGACCGGGCCAGCGAGTTGGCCGTTGCCGACGGCCACACCACGCCGGCGCGCCGGTGCGATCGCCTCGAGGGCCGCCGTACTCCAGGTGCACCATCAGATCGAGTCCGATCTGCGCGATGTGTCCCAACACATCCCTACCGTCGTGCTGCCTACCGGCGTCGACAAATGGCCTGCCCCATGGGACTTCGGGCATTCACAACGGTTGATCACCACAGCGATGGCCACGGCAGAGCGCTTTCTCGAGGAACTCGCGGTCGATGGCCCCGGACTGTACCGAGCCGACCCTGACACCGAGCCGTCGAAGGCTCGCGTCGAGACAGGAACCAGCCAATGAGCACCATCGCCTTCCTGAACATCGCTATGCGCGGGCGGGTCAACCCGACGCTTCCGATCGTCGCCGAACTCGTCCGACGTGGTCACACGGTCAGCTACCACACCTCGCCTGCATTCGGGCCGGATGTCGAACGGGCCGGCGCCACAGTACGGTTCTACGCCGGCGGCGATCAGGCGTTGCCCGATCCGCCCACGCCGATTGCGTTGCTGGACGGGCTGGCGCGCACCGCCGTACAAGTGCTGCCCGGCGTACTCGGTGAGCTGCGGGACATACAGCCCGATCTCATCGTCCATGACTCTGCTTGTCCGTGGGGTGCGATAGCAGCTCGAGAGCTTGCAGTGCCCGTGGCATCGTCGTTCACCACCTTCGCGTTCAATCGGCAGGCGCCCAGCCCGACCGGTGTCTCGAGGAGCTTGCTGCTGGCGGGAGCGGCTCATCCACTCCACGTCAAGGGGTATCTGCGATCTCGGTGGGAGCTACGTCGGCGCTTCGGCGCGCGCGGGCTGCCATTGGTTGATCTGGGCAACATTCGCCAGGCACTCAATCTCGTCTACACCTCCCGGACCTTTCAGCCGGCTGCCGAGGGGTTCGACGAGTCGTTCCGCTTCGTCGGGCCAAGCATCGGGGCTCGTCCGCCTGACCCGTCGTTCCCGATCGACAGACTGCGGTCCCGGGTCGTCTACATCTCGATGGGCACCGTGTTCACAGCAGATCCGCAGTTGCTCCGAACGCTCGCGACCGCGCTCGCGCCTCTGGCCGAGACAGTGGTCCTTGCAACGGGACAGACCGATCCCTCCGCGCTCACGCCGTTGCCCGCGAATGTTCTCGCTCGTCGCTCTGTCCCGCAGCCGGAGGTGCTGGCTCGCGCGTCCCTGTTCGTGACGCACGGCGGCATGAACGGCGTCAACGAGGCGATGTACGCCGGCGTGCCGATGCTCGTGGTTCCCCAGGGTGCCGATCAGCCGTTGGTGGCCGGCCGGGTCGTGGAGCTCGGGGCCGGTTCGACAATCCGAACCCAGGACATCACCGAGACCCTCGTGCAGACGCTCGCACGCCAACTTCTCGAGGAGCCGAAGTTCCGCGCGGCGGCACTGGCCCTGCAGATCGCCGAGCGTGAGCCGGGCGGTTTCCGCCGTGCCGCCGACGAGCTCGAGCAGTATCTGCGAGCAGCCGGGCCGGTCGATCGCGAAGAGCCGGCCGATCCCTCACGGCGAGCTTGACTCATGTCGCCTGTTGTCGTGCTGCTGCTGATCGCCGGATTGTCCGAGGCGACCGGACGCGTTCTGCCTCTCGTCTCGCGCCGTCCCGGGATGTCCCGGTCCGTAGTCGTCGGGTTGCTGTTGACCGGCACTCTGATCGAGAGTGCGGTGATTGCCTTGTGGCCTCGGACCGCGTGGACACTTGCCACACTGCTGCGGTCCGATCCGGTGCCCGACCCTGCCGGACTCGTCTGGACACCGGGCCTCATCACACCACTGGTGCTCGCAGGCATCCTGGCGTTTCCGTGGCTCGGTCCGCTGCTCCACGTGCTGCTTCTGACCGCGGTCGGCGCCAGTCTGTCCGGACCGCTGGCAGCGGCCGGCGGCCTGAGTTGGGCAGCCGCGGCGGGCTGCTTGGCTGTTGCTGCTTTCGGACTCGCGTGTGCAGTCGAGGTGGTTCGACGACTCGTCGCGAGGGCACTTGCCGTCGGGGTGGGGGAGTCCGTCGCATGAACAGTCTGGTGCTCTTGCTCGGTGGGATCGGTCTGGCTCTGATCGTCGAGGGCGTACTGGCCCGGTACGAGGTACTCGCGTACAGCGTCGGCTGGAGGGTCCCGACCTCGGAGCTGCCGGAGGGTCTGCCGTATGCCCGCGGAGCGGCACCCGATCGTCCGCCGGCGGCGTACCTGGTCTATCTCGACGGCATTGGGAAACGTCAGTTCCGTGACACCCGGGACGGTGGCCAACTCGTCCGGGCCGTGATCCTCGCGGCGCCGGAGCTGCGAGTGCTGGGTCAGGTGCAGCCCTACTCGCCGCTGGCCGCGCCGCTCGCTGATCGGCCAGTGTGGGCGTGGCTGCGTCGTCGAGCAGGTCTGTTGCTCTTCCTGCACAACGTCATGCAGACCTTTGTGGCGGCCGACCGCCGGTACCGCCCGTTGTACAACCGGGCGGTCGGGCAACAGATCGTCGTTCAGCTCCGACTGGCCGGGTATCGGGCCGACAGCAACATCCCGGTAGTACTGCTCAGCTACAGCGGAGGCGCGCAGGTGTCCACCGGCGCGGTTGACGAAGTCCACCGCGAGTTGGGTGCTCCTGTCTTGGTGATCATGCTCGGCGGTTTTCACAACGGCGCCAACGAGTTGTCGTTGGTCGAGCACGTGTACCAGCTGACGAGTTCGAAGGATCGCATCGAAAGGGCCGGGACGTGGATCTTCCCGCAGCGGTGGCGGCTGTTGCGCCGTAGTGGATGGAATCGCGCGGTACGTGCCGGAAAGGTCACGGTGCGGACGCTCGATCCGGCGACTCACGTGGGGCCGCGCAGTTACATCAGCCCAACGGCGACATTGCCCGACGGCCGCAGTCACCTCGATCGCACCACAGACACTGTGGTCGCCCTCATTCGCGACTACTGTGCCGCGAGCGCTGATCGGACGACGGCTGCCGAAGAGCGCTGAGTGCCGGACGTTCCCGGTGAGACCCGACTGCTGTTTCAGCCTGCGAGGTCCGCGGTCAACAGATCCTCGAGACTGGTCAGGCTGCCGCCCCGGGTCGCGTCGATCAACGTCTGAAGGAAGCGTCGGTGCCGGTCCGGACTGACGATCGCGGTTCGGTCGGTGGCGAGGTGCCGCCGCGCTCGGCAGACCAACTGACGGCTGTAGACCGGACCGAGTTGGAGGACTTCGCCGATCTGGTCATAGGGATAGTCGAACGCCTCCCGGAGAACGTACGCTGCGCGTTCGTTGGCGGTGAGCCTTGCCAGGATCAGCATCACCGCCTCCTCGAGAGCTTCGCTCTGTTCGAGGTCCGTCGCGGGACTCGCGTTCGGGTCTGCCGCATCCGGGACCGACGACCCATACACTTCGTGGCGACGCTTGGCCGACCGTCTGACGTTGATGGCACAGTGGGTCGTCATCGTCACCAGAAGTGCTCGTGCATTGCCGACGGTTGCCCGGTCCGTCTTCTGCCAGCGAAGCCAGACGTCCTGTACGACGTCCTCGGCCTCGGTGACGCTGCGCAGGATCATGGACGCGATCGCTGTCAGTCGTCTTCGCTCGCCGAGGAAGACAGCGAGGGCCTCGTCGAGGTCACCGTCGGCAGACTCAGCCGCACCATCGAGGACTGCGCCGGGTCTCTCGCCCGCCCAGCTCACTGTCCCGGCAGCAACGCTCATCCTCCTGGCCCTTCTCCCGGTCTGGCAGGTACTGCAGAAATGCGTCAGTCATCACAGTCCGGCTGTCACCCCTGTCTGCGCGCCCCCGAGCGCCCGTGGGCTACCACGTGGGCCTTGCTGCCACGTGGCCTGTGCGACTACGAGGTTCGTGGCCTCAGGCTCGGTTTGCCTTCTGTTGCTTGCGGCCCTGACGTGTCAACGGCCAGTCCGGAGCCGTACCGATGCGGCTGCGATTGCAGGTACTCTCGATCGGTGGCACCTGGCCAGTCGGGCGCCAGGCTGATCGGGCGACGAGACGAGTGTCGAGTCCTTGACGACCTCTTGCGAGGCGCCAAGGCGGGGCGCAGTGCGGCCTTGGTCCTCCGGGGCGAGGCGGGAATCGGCAAGACAGCACTCCTCAAGTACGCCATCGAGCGTTCGGACGGATGCCGGCTCGTGCGGGCGGCCGGCATTCAGTCGGAGATGGAACTGTCGTACGCCGGGCTGCATCAGCTGTGTTCTCCGCTGCTTGCCGGTCTGGACCACCTTCCGGAGCCTCAAAGAGATGCGCTCGGTACGGCGTTCGGCCTCCGGTCGGGCACTACGCCCGACCGGTTCCTTGTCGGCCTCGCCGCGCTGGGCCTGCTCGCGAACGCAGCAGCCGACCAGCCACTGCTCTGTCTCGTCGACGACGCGCAGTGGCTGGACCAGGCATCGGCGCTGACCTTGGGCTTCGTTGGCCGCCGGCTGCTCGCGGAGTCCGTCGTACTCGTCTTCGCCGTCCGCGAACCCGGGTCGCACGAAACACTGGCCGGCCTGCCCGAAGTGCCGGTCAGAGGGTTGCTCGAGCGTGACTCCCGAATACTCCTGGACTCCGTCGTCACCGGTCCGCTCGACCTGCGGGTGCGCGACCGAATCGTCGCCGAGGCCGCCGGTAACCCGCTGGCCATACTCGAGCTGCCGCGCAGATGGACGGTGGCGGAGGTGGCGGTCGGCCTCGCGCCACCGGACGCGCGGCCGCTGTCGAGCCAGATCGAGCGGGAGTTCGTCCGCCGGATCGAGTCGCTCCCGGTCGAGACTCGATCGCTGATGGTTGTCGCGGCCGCCGAGCCGGTCGGTGACGTCAAGCTGTTGCGACGAGCGTCTGGGCGTCGACGTCGACGCCGCGGTCATGAACGCGTCGGAGCTGATAACTCTCAACTCCCGCGTCCGGTTCCGGCATCCGCTGGTGCGCTCCGCGACGTACCGGGTCGCCTCTTCGACAGAGCGCCGGGCGGCCCATCGTGCGCTGGCGGAGTCGACCGATCCTGAGGTGGATCCGGATCGCCGGGCCTGGCACCGCGCGCAGGCTGCCTCAGGTCCCGACGAGGACGTCGCGATGGAGCTTGAGCGTTCGGCTGCCCGCGCGCAGGCACGCGGTGGCATGGCGACGATGGCTGCGTTCCTGGAGCGTGCGTCCGAGCTGACCCACGATCCTGGCCGCCGCTCGACGCGCGCGCTGGAAGCTGCCCAAGCGAAGTTCCAGGCCGGGGCGTTCGGATCGGCGACGAGTCTGCTGGCGACAGCCGGCATCGATCCGCCCGACGAGCTGACTCGCGCCCGGATCGATGTGCTGCACGCCGGTCTCGCGTTTGCACAGGGCCGCGGCATGGAGGCCCCTGCTCCGCTGCTTGCCGCAGCTCGCAGGCTCGAGCAGCTCGACGTAGCGCTTGCTCGTGACACCTACCTGGAAGCAGTCTCGGCGGTAGTCTTCGCCGGTCATCTGGCACGGAGCCCGGGATGGCCGGAGGTGGGAACGGCGGCGCGTGGTGCGCCGCCGTCGCCGTTGCCGCGTGCCGCCGATGAACTGCTGGATGCGTTGGGGATGCGTTTGACGGATGGCTTCACGGCCTCGGTACCGGCGATCGAGAGCGCCCTCACGGCCCTTACTGCCGACGACCTTCCTGTGCAGGAGTCACTGCGCTGGCTCTTGCTGGCGGGAGTGATCGCGGCGGATCTCTGGGATCTCGAGCGCTGGCAGACGGTCACGACTCGCCACGTGGAACTCACCCGTCGGACAGGCGCGCTCAGTGGTCTTCCGCTGGCGCTGGACTCGTCAGCAGTGGTGCTCGTCTTCGCGGGTGAACTGACGGCGGCAGCGGCAGTGGTCGAGGAAGTGCGAACGGTGAGTACTGCGACCGGGACCGTCCAGCCGCCCTTCGGGGCTCTGGCGTTGGCCGCAGCTCGTGGACATGAACGGGAGGCACGCGCGCTGATCGACGCGACTGTCAGTGAGGCGGCCATCCACGGCCAGGGGCTCGGGGTCACGGTTGCGAACTGCCATCACGCAGTACTGTGCAACGGCCTCGCGCACTACGAGGAGGCAATGAGTGCGGCGCGCGCGGCCGCCAGGTACCAGGAGGAATTCGGCGCGCCGCGTTGGGCACTTGCCGAGCTGATCGAGGCAGCCGTGCGCACTGGCTCGCCTGAGGACGCGCACGACGCGCTGGCGCAGCTCTCGGAGACAGCGCGGGCCAGCGGCACGGACTGGGCACTCGGCGCCGAGGCGTGCTCGCGCGCTCTGCTGAGCGACGGCGTCGCTGCCGAGGACCTCTACCGTGAGGCGATCGAGCGGCTCGCCAGGACCCGGGTCCGCGTGAACCTGGCCCGGGCGCATCTCTTGTACGGGGAGTGGCTGCGACGGGAGAACCGCCGTGTCGACGCTCGCGCGCAGCTCACGATCGCCTACGAGATGTTGAGCCAGTTCGGCGCTGACGCCTTCGCCGAGCGCGCGCGTCGTGAGCTGCAGGCGACGGGAGGAAGAGTACGCGAGCGCGCCGTCGCTCCACAGACTGCACTCACGGCTCAGGAGGCGCAGATCGCTCGGCTTGCCGGCGACGGGCTCACGAATCACGAGATCGGCGCGAGGCTGTTCCTCAGCCCACACACGATCGACTGGCACCTGCGCAAGGTCTTCTCGAAGCTCGGCATCGCTTCTCGCAGAGAGATCTCCGCCAGGCTCGGCCAGGGGACAGTGACGTCAGCCGGAGCGACGATCTGATCCGGCGGACGCTTCGTGTCCCGCGGGATGCGGGACACGAAGGCGGCGGATGGATCAGGTGCGGAGGGATCGGAAGGCGGCGCGCAGTTCGGAGGTGAAGAGGTCGGGCTCTTCCCAGGCGGCGAAGTGGCCGCCTCTGGTGACCTCGTTGAAGTAGGTGAGGGATGGGTAGACCGTCTCGACCCAGCTACGTGGGGCGGCCCAGAGTTCGCCGGGGAATGTCGTGAAGGCGACTGGCACCGAGACCGGGGGAGGGGCCTGGCCGGATGCGCCGGCTGCTGCCACGAATCGTCCGAATTCCCAGTACCACCGGGCCGCTGAGGCTCCGGTGCCTGTCAACCAGTACAGCGTGATGTTGTCGAGGATGCTGTCGCGGCTGAGGCCACCCGTCGGCTCCTTGTCGACGAATGCGCGGGACATCTTGTAGTAGCTGTCGGTGTCGTGGTCGAGCATCCAGGCTGCGAGGGCGATCGGCGAGTCGAGCAGGGAGTAGCCGATCGTCTGCGGCCGCGTGGACTGCTCCAGGAAGTAGGCGAAACCATCCCTGGTGAATGTGTTGACCGCGTCGTGGGCGGTGCGTTCCTGCTCGGACTCCGCCGGCAGGAGCTCCTTGAGACCGAGTGCGCCGGCGAGCAGGTTGACGTGGATGCCGACCAGGCCTTCGGGTCCCTGACGGCCCATCGCGTCTGTGACGTCGGCACCCACGTCGCCGCCCTGGGCTACGTAGCGTGTGTAGCCGAGGCGGTCCATCAGCACCGACCACGCTTGGGCAATGCGGTTGGAGTCCCAGCCGAGCTCGGTCGGCTCGCCTGAGAATCCGTAGCCGGGCAACGACGGCAGCACCAGGTGGAATGCGTCCTCCGCGGTGCCGCCGTGAGCGGTCGGATCGGTCAGCGGGCCGACGCTGTCCAGTAGTTCGACGATCGAGCCCGGCCAGCCGTGCGTCATGATCAGAGGCAGGGCGTTCTCGTGCTGCGACCGTACGTGGATGAAGTGGATCTCGACGCCGTCGATGTTGGTCGTGTACTGCGGCAGTGCGTTCACCTTCGCCTCGAACGCACGCCAGTCGTGGTTGGTCGTCCAGTAGCGGGCCAGTTCCTGGAGGGTCTCCAGTTGAACACCCTGGGAGCGATCGGTGACCAGCTCTCGGGTGGGCCAGCGAGTGGCGGCGATCCGGCGGTGCAGGTCGGCGATCGCATCTTCCGGCATGGAGAGCCGGTAAGGACGGATTTCGTTCTCGTTGGACATGCTGTCCCCCTGACGGGTAGGTCGACCGGCGCACCGAGCGCCGACGAACGGGGTCTTTTCGCCAATCAGCGTTGCGCGTCGGGCCGATGCATTGCGCCAGTAGCGGGCACTGGCCCGACTGCGTGCGTCCGGTGGCCAGGGTTTGGCACGCGGGAGGCCGCTCGTTTGGCGGCGTCGGCTATCCGGCGGCGTTCAGGTACGGGCGTAGGAAGGTGTTGAGCGCCTCGATCATTGCGGCGGGAGCCTGCTCCGCGACCCAGTGACCTACGCCGGGAATCACCAGGCTCTGAACGTTCTGTGCGGCAGGTGCGATGCCGCCTGCTGCTGCCGGGCCCCAGCTCTGCTGTCCACCGATCCCGAGCACTGGGATGGTCAGCTTGTTCGTCTGACGGATCTTGTTCTGCTCGAGAGTGAGGTCCCAGTCGCGGTAGAGGCCGAAGGTGGCGCGCAACGTGCCGCGGTCACGGTTGTAGAGGCTGATGTAGTAGTCGATCGCGTAGTCGGGCAGTGTCGTCCCGCCACTTTGGATGGAGTACTCGTAGCGATAGAAGGCGTTCGCGTTGCTCCTGACCATGTCCACGATCAACTCGTCGTCGACGCGGTTGAACGGGATGTGCCAGAGCCTGTTGTTGAGCGGCTCGGGGACGAACAGGGGAGGTGGCGGCGGGCCTGCTGGATCTTCCACCCCGGGTGGTCCGGGAGTCTCGGCAACGACCAGGCGATCGACCCTGTCGCGGTGGTCAGCGGCGAGCGCGTATCCGATGATGTAGCCGGTGTCGTGGCCGACGACCGCGAAACGCTGGTGGCCCAGCTTCGTCATCAGCTCCGCGAGGTCCTTGGCCAGCGTGGCCGCGTCGTACCCTTCGCGGGGCTTGTCGGTCAGTCCGATCCCGCGCTGGTCGACGGCGATCACCGTGAAGTCGCGAGCCAGTGCCGGCATCAGGAAGCGCCACGCGTACCAGTTCTCGGGCCAGCCGTGCACCAACAGCAGCGGCGGGCCGCCACCGCCGATGACTACGTGCTGGCGGATGCCGTTGGCCTCGATGAACCGGCTCTTGAAAGTTCTCGTGAATCCGGTCGGGAGCTTCGGTGCGGTGGAGACCGAGCCGAGACCGTCCGCTGCCCGCCGTGGCGTGGCGAAGGCGGTCGAGGGGGCCAGACCACCGATCAGCGACACACCGGTCGCAGCCGCGGCAGCGCCGACGAAGCCACGGCGGGAGAGCACGCTCCGGGCGGGCTGTGGCGAGGACAGGTCGCCGTCGACGTCGGTAGGCGGCTCTTGGGCAGACGTGCTCATGATGAGACTCCTTCGAGAAGAGACAGATCCGCTGTGATCTGTCGACCTCATCGAGACTGGGCGTTCGCGCCGCCTTGGTGCGCCCGTGACGGTCCCTGGTCTCGTCCCTGGCCCCGAGGCCGACCCTCGGCCCGTGCTTGCCGGCACCGATGCCGTGGCGGCCCTCGGCCTGTCACCAGGGTGTGCACCAGTGCCCGGCCCGGGCGCGCGTCCGGGCCCGCGAAGACATCGTGGAGGTCAATGGGCGGCTTGCACTGACAAGCGGCCGGCTACGACAGGAAGGAACGATCGTGCGCGTATTTGTCGCAGGAGGAACAGGAGTCATTGGCCGGCCGCTCGTAGAAGCGCTGGTCGGTCACGGTTATGAGGTCACGGCCAGCAGCCGTCGACGTGAGGGCCTCCCTGTCGTGGAGCAGCTCGGAGCGCGGCCGGTGTTGATGGACGGACTCGACGAAGTGGACGTCGGCCGGGTGGTCGCCAAGGCGAAACCGGACGTGATCGTCAACCTGATGACAGCGCTCTCGGCGCCGTCTCACGACTACGGCACCTGGCTGGCGGTGACCAACCGGCTGAGGAGCGAGGGGACTCGGATTCTGATCCGCGCGGCTCGTAACGCGGGAAGCCGTCGCCTCGTCGCGCAGAGCGCCAGCTTCATGACCCAACCCGGATCCGGACTGACCGACGAATCGGCGCCGCCGTACCTCGATGGCCCGGGACCGATCGGAAATCACATCAGGGCGAACATCGCGGCGGAGAACCTCCTGCTCGAGGCGGCGGGGATCGAAGGTGTCGTGCTGCGCTACGGCTTCCTGTACGGCGAAGGCACCGCGATCGGCCCTGGCGGAGACATTGTCGCGGCCGTCGTCGCGGGCGACATGCCGATCGTCGGCGACGGCGCCGGCAGGTACCCGTTCGTGCACGTTCGTGATGCGGCGACTATCACGGCGCAGGCCGTCGATCGCGGCGACTCAGGCGTCTACAACGTGGTGGACGACGAGCCCGCGCCGCAAGCCGAATGGTTGCCGTACCTGGCCCGGCTCTTGGACGCCCCGCCACCACGGCACATCTCCGAGGAGGAGGCCGAGACACAGATCGGCGTCCAGGCCGTGTACTACGGCAGCCATCTCCGCGCAGCAAGCAACGCCAAGGCCAAGTCCGAGCTCGGGTTCAACCCGGAGTACCCCTCCTGGCGCGACGGATTCCACAAGCTCTTCGGCTGAGCGGCGCGGATCGATCGTCCCTTCAGTGGGCGTCGGCCGGCGCCGGGCGGGGCAGGGCTTGGCGCAGGTCTCTGCGGGTCTGGACGCCGAGCTTCCCGTAGACCTTCCGTAGGTGCCACTCGACTGTGCGCGCGCTGAGGAACAGCGCGGCGCCGATCTCGGCGTTGGTGAGACCTTCGGTGGCGAGTCGGGCGATATGGGCTTCCTGCGGGGTGAGGTCGCTGCTGGTCTCGACGGCCCGCCGACGTACGGCCTCGCCTGTGGCGGCGAGTTCGTGGCATGCACGTTCTGCGAATCCGTCGATTCCCATGGCACTGAAGGCTTCGAACGCGAGGCGCAGTTTGGTCCGTGCCTCCCCGCGGCGGTCCTGACGTCGCAGCCATTCGCCGTACCGGAGTTGGGCTCTGGCACGCTCGACCCCGAGGGTTGTCTGCCCGAGTCTCTCGGCCTCTTCTCGATAGTTGTCTTCGGCGGTCCGGCCCGAGTGCAACAGAGCTCGCCGGCCGGCTTCGACGCCCAGTGCTGCATCGGTACCACTGGCCTGGGTGAACGACGCGAGTTGTTCGAACGCGAGGTTCGCGTCGGCCGTGCGCTCGATGCGCACGGCTGCTTCGACGAGTTCGGCGAGGGCCCATTTCGGGGGCCCGAGCTCAAGTGGCGACGCGGCGGCCAGTTGGGCAGCGGTCAAGGCTTCCTCGTAGCGGCCGAGGCCGTTGAACATGACGGCCTGGAACCAGCCGATCATGTTCAGGCCGACCCCTTCGCCGCGGGCTGCGACGTCGTCGAGCAGGTTACGGAAGCGCGGTTCTGCTCGTGACGCATCTCCGCGGATCGCGCTGAGGCAGACGGCGCCGTACGGCATCATCGTGTTCTGCCCTCCGGTCACCTCGGCCACCCAGTCGCATTCGGCCACCAGGGCCTCCGCCTCGGCTGTGTCGCCGCTGTACAGGTTGTAGATGATCCGGCTGTTGAGAGCGACCGGCAGCACACTCAACGCGCCGATCCCACGAATGGCGGTCAGATGTCGTTGCGTGAGGACGCCCCAATTGAGGTCGTCGAAGAGATCGGTCGCCGCGCAGGCCGCAAGCCACGCGAAGCGCACGGACTCATCCATGCTGAGCTCGCCGGTTCCGAACGCTCGCACGGTGTCCAGCAGGCCGGGTGCCGCGGCCGCGTAGCCGTCGGTGTACAGCACCGCGATCCCGCGCAGCATCACGTCGGACTTGTCGGCCGTGGTCGGCAGCCGAATGCCGCGCAGTGCTTCGGCGACCTGCCGCATCCCGATTCCGGATCCGGAGGCGAGCCTGCCGGCAAACATCGCCGCGGCGAAGGCGTCGAGGTACGTCTCCCGGGCGAGCCTGGCGTCGAGCTGCTCCAGCCGGCCGGCCGCAGCGAGGAGCAGCGGCAGCCCTTTGTTCCCGCCTTCGGAATAGTGCGAGATCTGCGCCTGCAGAAGGCCGACGCGCGCGCTCTCCGTCTCGTTCAGCGGTCCGGCTTGTGCCTCGGCGAGCAATGACAGCGCGTCGCCGAAGGCACCGGCTGTCGCCTTTGCCTGGGCGGCCGCGAGCGAGCGACGAGCGCGCCGAGCGGGGTCCGGCGTGAGCCTCGCGGCGGCTTCGAGGAACCCGGCCGCCGCCGTGATTCCACCGCGGCCAAGGGCCCGGTCCGCAGATTGCTCAAGTGCGGTCGCGACTGATTCGTCGGGTCCCGAGGCGGCCCGGGAGCGGTGCCAAGCCTGCCGATCCGGATCGCCGACCGGATCCGTGGCATCGGCGAGGGCCTCATGTGCGAGGCGCAGTTCCTCCGGAGCGGCCGCACGGTAGACAGCCGAGCGGACGAGTGGGTGTCTGAAGTCGACTCGATGGCGCAGTTCGAGCAGGCCTGTCGACTCGGCGGCTGAGATGGCCTCGTCGCCGATCCCGAGTCGCTGCAGAGCACGACGTACCAGGTCGACGTCCCCGAGTGGGTCGGCGGCTGCCACCACCAGCAGCCGGCGAGCTTGGTCCGGTAGCGGCTCCAGCTTCTTCAGGAATCCTTCCTCGAGTCGGCTGGTCAGGCTGGTGTCCGGCCCGCTCCCGTCGCCGAGCACAACGCCGGCGGCGACAAGCTCGTGGGGGAGCTCGAGGAGGGCAAGCGGGTTGCCGTGCGATTCAGCGACCAGGCGGTCCCGGACCTGGGCGTCGAGCCGCCCGGTCACCATCGACTCCAGCAGTTGGCCGGCATCCTGGTTGTTGAGTCCGCTCACCCCCAGCTGCGGCAAAGCGGTGAGCCTCGCCGGGTCATCGGTGGTACGAATCGCGAACACCATCGCGACAGGCTCCGCGCGGAGCCGACGGGCGACGAACTCCAGGGTCTGCGCAGACTCCTGGTCCAGCCATTGAGCGTCATCGATCACGCACAGAAGCGGCTGCTCCTCGGCAGCGTGACTCAGCAGGTTGACCACCGCCAGCCCGACGACGAACCGATCGGGCGCTGCGCCTGACGCAAGACCGAACGTCGTCTCGAGTGCCGCTCGCTGTGGGGGCGGCAGTCGATCCAGCCCATCCAGGAAGGGGATGCAGAGCTGGTGCAAACCGGCGAAAGCAAGCTCGATCTCGGACTCCACACCGGCTGCCTGGCTGACGCGGTATCCGTCGGCGTTGTCCAGCAAGTACCGCAGTAGCGCCGTCTTGCCGATCCCGGCCTCGCCACGGAGCACCAGGATCTGGCTGTCTCCGGTTCGAGCTGTGCCGAGGAGTGATGTCAGCGACTCACACTCGGCCCGGCGTCCACGGAGACCGGGCCAACCTGAACTGACAGTCATGAGCACCCCATCGTCCCGATCCGAGCTGGCAGATCGGCCACGGCATGGGGCGACGTCGGAGCCGACGCAGATTTCACTCTGGCACTGACTCCAGGCTTGGGGCAACGGTCGCGATCAGTGCGGAGACCAGCCGTCCTGGTGCTCGAGCAGCTGCCGGATCCGCGCGGCGTTCACCGGACGCCACGCGGTCCGGAGGAACGCTGACATTCCCGGCGCGAACTCCTCGTCGGGCGGCAGCGACGCGAGATCCAGCAAAGCCTTCGCGCCCACGATCGCAACCTTGTCGAACCCGGCGATGCGCCGGGCGAACAGGTCGACGAAGTCGTTCAACTCGGAGTCAGGCAGGACCCGGTTCACATAGCCGTACCGCTCGGCGAGAGCTGCCGGGAAGTCGTCGGCACCGAGGATGATCTCGGCCGCCCGCGCTCGGCCGACCAGTCGCGTCAGGCGAGCCATCGCGCCGCCACCCGGCACTGCTCCCAGACCTACCTCGACCTGGCCGAGGAGGGCGTTGTCGCTCGCGAACCGGATATCAGTGGCCAGCACGAACTCGCTGCCGGCGCCCCGGGCTCGCCCACGGATCGCCGAGATGGTGACCGCCGGGACCTTGCTCAAGCGCACAAGGTTGTCCACGTACTGGTGCAGGCCAGTGGGTCCTGGTGTCATCCCGGCCAGCCGAGCCCGGTCGGCGGTGACGTCCCAGTGCGCCATGAAGAAGTCCCGGTTCAGGCTGTCGAAGACGACCACTGTGAGTGCAGGAGCAGCTTCGATCCTTGCCACCAGCTCGGCGAGTTGATCGACGGTGTCGGGATCGATCAGGTTCATCGGCCCGTTCTTGAAACTGGCTCGCCAGTAGGCGTCCGAGACTTCGGTGACGTGAAACTGCGGAGCGTTCATCGAGTGGTCTCCGATCATTGTTCACGCGACTCCCGCCCGAGCCGGCGACTCGACCATCACTCACCGTGCCGGTAATTGCGCCAGTACCAGGCACTGGCCACTGCACTGGTGCTTCGCCGACGTTCGGCCTGGCCTCGGAGGGCTCATCGAAGTCCGTCCGGAGATCCGGCATTGCGTACCCAGGAATCCGATGCGAACCTCTGGGACAGAAGTGCTTGGAGGCGGTCGTGTCCCGAAGAGCCGGCCCTGACGGGCCGAAGTTGCGGGGGCGGCGCGACGAGTGCGAGGTGCTGGATCGTCTTGTCGCGGGCGCTCGCCTGGGCGGTCGCGGCGTGATGGTCCTGCGCGGTGCGCCCGGGATTGGCAAGAGCGCCCTGCTCGGCTACGTTGCGGCGGCAGCGACAGACTGTCGCATCCTGCGCGTCGCCGGTGTCGAGTCGCAGATGGAGCTTGCCTTTGCCGGCCTGCAGGAACTGTGCGAGCCGTTGCTGGGCGCGCTCGATCAACTCCCCGGACCGCAGGCGGACGCCCTCGCCACAGCCTTCGGACTACGCGACGGAAGACCACCGGACCAGTTCCTGGTCGGGCTCGCCACCTCGACGTTGCTGTCCGTCAGCGCTGGAGATTCCCCCATCGTGTGCGTCATCGACGACGCCCAGTGGCTTGATCAGGCGTCCGTACGGACGCTCGCCTTCCTGGCCCGCCGGTTGACGTCCCAGCCGATCGCGAGCTCGGTCGCCATGGCTGTCGCGGTCAGAGCAGGGGATGGCGCCGAGACCTGGGCGGGGCTCCCAGAATTGTGGCTCCATGGTCTGACTGCGCCGGATGCTGAAGCACTGCTCGAGTCGGCGGTGAGTGGTCGTCTCGACACGCGTGTCCGCGATCGCATCCTGGCTGAGGCACACGGGAATCCGCTGGCGCTATTGGAGCTCCCTCGATGGTTCACCGCGGCTGAGCTGAGCTTCGGCCTGGGTCCGGACAGCACGACCAGGAGCAGATCGTTGACAAGCCGGATGGAGGAGGAGTTTCACCGTCGAATCGAGCTACTGCCGCGCGACGCCCGCCTTCTGCTGGTCACCGCGGCGGCGGAGCCGCTGGGTGACGTCCGTCTGCTGTGGAGGGCGGCCCACCGTCTGGGTATCGGCGTAGATGCCGCCCGGCCGGCTGAGCGTGGTGGGTTGATCGAGCTCCGCGAGACGGTCCGGTTCCGGCATCCCCTGGTCCGTTCGGTGGTCTATCGATCGGCCGCTGCGTCGGAGCGACGGGCGGCGCACAGAGCGCTGGCCGACAGCACCGACCCGAGCACGGACCCCGATCGGCAAGCTTGGCACCGCGCAGCCGCGGTAACAGGCCCGGACGACGACGTCGCGGCGCAGCTGGAACGGTCCGCTGATCGCGCCCTGGCACAGGGCGGCCTCGCGGCCGCGGCCGCTTTCCTGGAACGCGCGGCCGTGCTGACTGCCGACGCCGATATCCGGGTTCAGCGTCAGCTCAATGCGGCGCAGGTGATGATCCATGCCGGCGCTCTCGAGGCAGCATTGCAGCTGCTCGCTGTGACCGAGCATGGACAGCTCGACGAGCTACAACGCGCACGCCTCGACGTACTGCGTGCCCAGATAGGCCTCGCGAACAATCAGAGTCGGCAAGCGCTTCCGCTTCTGGTGAATGCCGCGCAACGGCTCGAACTGCTCGATCTCGAGTTGGCTCTGGACTGCTACGTGGATGCGTTCACGGCATCGTGGTTCGCCGGACATCTGGCGACCGAACCGAATACGGTGGCTATTGCCGTGATGGTGCGCGACGTACCGAGGCCGCCTCGGTCACGACGTGGGGACGACCTGCTGCGTGCAGTGGCAGTGCTCTTCGGTGAAGGCTACGGGCCGGCGGCTCCGATGCTCGTCGCCGCGATCAAGGCTTTCGACAGCGACGATCTCTCGGTGCCGGAGGCGCTGCGGCTCCTCTGGCTGGCTACGGTGGTCGCGATCGACCTCAGGGACAGCGATGCGTGGGAGCGGTTGGCCAGCCGGCACCTTCAGATTGCCCGGGATTCAGGTGCCCTGAGCGCGCTGCCGCTCGCTCTGACCGCGCGAGCCTTTGTGGATCTGTTCTCCGGTGACCTGCGCGCTGCGTCGGCTCTGGTCGATGAGGTCGAGACGGCCACCGAGCTGGCGCAGCTCAGAATGACGCCGTACGGCGCCATCGGCTTGGCAGCCTTCGAGGGACGCGACGAGCACGCATCGCGCCTGCTCGCCTCCGCGCGACGTGACGCGGCAAGCCGCGGTGAAGGGATCGGTGTGTCCTTGACCGACTGGGCGAACGCACTGCTCTGCAACAGTCATGGCAGGTATGCCGCGGCCCTCGCGTCAGCGCGCGAGTCCGCGGCTCACCCGGAGGAGACAGTGGTCAGGTCCTGGAGTCTGGTCGAGCTGGTTGAGGCCGCTGTGCGTACGGGGGATTCTGCCAGTGCCGCATCGGCCGCCGAGCAACTCATGGAGGCAGCACGAGGGACCGGCACGGACTGGGCCCTGGGGATCGTCGCGCGTTCGCAGGCACAACTTCACGATGGTCCACGGTGCGAGGAGCTCTATCGTGAAGCAGTCGATCGCCTCGAGCGCACCAACCTGCGCGTCGAGCCGGCTCGTGCCCGCTTGCTGTTCGGCGAGTGGCTCCGCCGCGCCGGCCGTCGGCTCGAAGCTCGCGACCAGCTCCGGGCCGCGTACGACGAGTTCACAGCGATGGGGATGGAAGGCTTCGCCGGCCGAACGCGCCGCGAGCTGAGCGCAACCGGCGAGACAGTCCACCGACACGTGGCAGAGGCCCGTCAGCAGCTCACCGCCCAGGAACTGCACATTGCCCGCCTGGCGGTGGACGGCCTCACCAACGCCGAGATCGCCGCGGAGCTGTTCCTCAGCCCACGCACGGTCGAGTGGCACATCCGTAAGATCTTCACCAAGCTACGCATCACCGCCCGCCGGCAGCTGGCCGACGCACTCCGCGGCACCAGCGCGAGCCCTTGAGCCGCTGCGTCGGACGACTAGCGGACGTTGGTACGACGCGATTGCGTTTGTCTCACAATGAGCGTTTTGATGGCGGGTACGGCGACTGAGCCGTCGCGTCATGGGGCACGTTTTCGGCGACGGGCACCAGAACATATCCCTTGGAAGGTGACCGGGTCTGCCGAGGATGTGTGTCAACAACTCCGCAGGCCCGGCCCCAACGCGCTGGCGGAGGTGTACGCCGACGGAGTGAACGTTTCCCGGTGGATTCGTCGAGGGGTGTAACGGGATCGCCTGTCTGAGCGTCGTACTGCTTGTAGGCACGACGGAGGAGAGTGGATGAGACAGGCGGCGGACGACTTCGAGGAATTCGCGCATGCCCGGACGCCTCATCTCTACCGAACAGCTTGGCTTCTCGCCGGCGACCGCCATCAGGCGGAAGACCTGGTGCAGGAGACGCTGGCGAAGATGTTCCGGGCCTGGCGTGGGATCTCGCGCATCGACAATCCGGCAGCGTATGCGCAGACCGTGTTGGCACGGACCTTCGTGTCCCAGTGGCGGCGCCGGCGCCTGGTCGAGCAGTCGTACGCCGAGGTTCCGGAAGAGATCGCGCAATCTCCTGGCGATACCGAACTGCGGGTCGCGCTCCAGGGCGCCCTGTCCGAGTTGGCGCCGCTGGATCGAGCGGTGTTGGTGCTGCGGTTCTTCGAAGATCGCAGCGTCGAACAGGTCGCGCTGGATCTTGGCAAGAAGCCTGGTGCGATCAGGACGCGCACCTCCCGGGCGCTCGACCGGCTCCGGGCGGTCCTCGGCGATGACGCTGTCCACCTGGCATCCCTGTGACCCGAAGAGGAGAGAAGTTCTCATGAACGACGTAACCGATCTGATGCGACGTGCCACCGAGAATCTGGAGCCGGAGTCCACCGATCTGGTGGATCGCGGGATCAGCCGTGGTGTCGTCCTTCGCCGGCGCCGCAACGCACTGGTGGGCCTCACCTCGGCGAGCGCTGTGGTGGCTGTGGCCGGCGTGATCTTCGCCGGTAGCCAGATGCTCGGCGGCGAGAGTTCTGCCGGGACGCCGGTCGCGGGCGTGCCGAGCGCCGCGACGTCGCCTTCGGCGGCTGCGAAGCCGGCGCGGCAGGTGACTCCGACTGACACGCTGCGGACTCTCAGGAGTCTCGTGCCGGCCGGAATGAAGGTGTCGCAGCCGCGTACCTGGGGCGACAACTTCATCGGTGCCTCGTACGTCGTCGACGATGGTAAGGGCGATTCGCTGCTCGAAGTCCAGGTCATGACTCGCAAGAGCCAGATCTCCTGCGCGAACGAGGCTCATCCGGAGAACTGCATCACTCGGCCGGATGGGACGATCGTCCTGACTGAGCACCAGCCGGGCGGATCGGTGAAGGGAACGCCGGTCGCTGCTATGAGCGCAGTCCAGGTGCGCTACACCGATGGCCGGGTGATCGTTGTCGGCAACGCCAACTCGACGGCGTGGAAGCACGCCCCCATCACTCGCACCCGGCCGCTGCTCACTGTCACACAACTCACCGCACTCGCGGACAGCAAATCCTGGGGTTTCCCACCCGTTGGGTACGGCAAGGACCTCGGCCGCTAGCAGCCGGACGCGTACGCCGGGATCGCCGCGCCGCACCTCCGTTCGGGCGGTCAGTTCACCACGTCGACGATCGCGGTGACGGGTCCATAGGCGGTCTGGCCGGTGATCGAGTATCTGGTGCCCTGTGCGTCGGCTTGGCTCCACTTGACCGGCGTGGCTCGGACGACCTTGTCCTTCACCCGCAGGACTGTGACGTTGTGGGGGAGCCGCGGAGCTCTTCCTGCCTTGGCGGTGAGGTAGACCTTGTCCTGCAGGATGTTCTTCGCGGCACTCTTGGCGAAGATGTCGATCGAGGCGTACGGCTCGAAGTACCCCGGCATCCCCGGGACTGCGCGGAACATCGACTGCCAGTCCGCCGGCTCCCAGACCAGCATCCCGAGACCCTTGTTGTCGACGATGTCGTTCGCCGCCTGGATCACGCGCTGGAGCGCGTCGGCCTGGCCCTGGACCGTGCGCGGGAACGTCGAGTTCGGCATCGGAGCGCCGCCTTCGCCGGATGCCGGGTAGGACGTCTCGGCGATCTCGAGCCGGTAGTTGCCCAGCGTCGTCGCCATGGTGTGCAGGTAGAGATCGAGCTCGTCCGGCGAGCCATGCCACTCGGGATAGTAGGACAGTGCCAGGACATCCGGATCCACGCCTCGGGCCTTGAGTCGGGGGAGGAGTTGCTGCCAGAACTCCATGGTCTTGTCCAACCGGTCCTTGTCCACGATGGCGTGGATCTCGACCTTGGTGGACGGCGAGGCCTTGCGAACCGCGCTGATGCCGGTGGCCATCAGTGAAGCGAAACGATCCCACGCCTGGTCGTACTTGACCTGCTCCTCGGGCACTGTCGACTTCCAGTACTTCCACAGCAGGCCGCCACCTGGCTGGGACTGGTAGATGTCCTTGTCCCGGTCGAAGTACGGCGGGTTGGTCGTGCCGATCTCGGCGGCCTCGCTGCCGTACAGGAAGCCGTTGATCACTTCATTGCCGACAGCAACTTTGTCCGGGCGCGTTCCCTGCCGGGCCAGGCGGCGTACATAGTCGTAGGTGAACTCGTACATGGCTCGCTGCAGTTCGGGGAACGTCAGTTGTGCCCACGCGCGCGGCTTGGGCTGCTTGCCGGGGTCGGCCCACGAGTCGGCGTAGTGGAAGTCGATACCGAGCTTCATGCCGCGCGCGACGACAGCTTTGGCGACCGCCGCGGTGCGGTCCGGGCCCTGGTACGCCGGTGAGGTCGGAAGGCCCGAACTCTCGTCGCGCGGCTCGTTCCAGACCCGCAACCGGGTGAACTGCATGCCGCGATCGGCCGCGACGTCGAGCAGGCCCGGCCCGGCGCCCATGTCGTCCATCGACGGGTTCGGATTCACGTAGAAGTTCTGGCCTTGGTGCTGGTCGGCGTACGACATGTCCGCACCGTTCACCAGGTCGTCGCGAAGATAGTTGAACGCCCTGATCTCGCTGATGCCCACGGTCGCACCGGGACTGGTGCCGATGATCCGGACCCGCAGGTAGCGGATTCCCTCGCGATGGACCAGGTCGGCGGCACCACGAGCAGCGACAGTACTGCGGGAGTGATCCGCGATTGTGGCCCAGTGCGAGTTATCCGCCGACGCCTCGACGACGTAGCGATAGGTGGAACCGGCGTCGGGGAAGACGACCTCGACCTTGCGGATCGCGTCGTACCTGCCGCCGAGATCGAGCGTCAGCCATTGCCCAGGCCTGTGGTCGTCGGCGATCCACGCTGTCGCTTCGTCCTGATCCTTCGCGAGTGCCGCGGTGTCCGAGCCGCTGCTCACCTGGACCGACGACCAGAACTTGGCCGCGATATCGCTCGCGATCGGGTTGATCGTCGCTGTCCCGCCGATCCCTGCGGCCGGCTGTGGAGAAGTGATGGCGGCGAGGACCACCAGGGCGGTGACAGATCTGAGGAGATGCGTCGGTCTCATCACGGGCGGAGTCCTGTCAGCGAGGCGGATGCTGTGAGCGGTCACAGAATCCGTCCCAGCACGACCGCTGTCAAGAGCGAAGGATCGACCGATGCGTTCGTACTGCCGGAGGTCAGGGGGCCACGTGCAGGACGAGCTTGCCTCGGGTGCGTCCGCTTTCGCCGCGACGGTGTGCCTCGGGGGCCTGGTCGAAGGGAAAGATCTCCGCTACTTCGACAGCTACGTCGCCGGCGTCGATGAGCTCGGCGATCGTGGTCAGCGCCGGGCCGTCGGGCTCGACCAGGAATGGGCGAGCCTGGCGGCCGTGTGCCTCGGCCCGCTCGAGCAACTCCGGCGAGACTCCGGAAGGTACGGCGACAACCAGGCCGCCGGGCCGGACCACATCGAGCGAGCGCGTGCTGGTGTTGTCGTGACTGTCGCCGATCAAGTCGATGACGACATCCACATCGCGTACCGCGTCCTCGAACCGTACGGCGGTGTAGTCGACGAGCTCATCGGTGCCGAGCTTGCACAACCAGTCGTGCTTGGCTGCGCTCGCAGTACCGATGACGTAAGCACCCAGGTGCTTGGCGAACTGAACGGCGAGGTGGCCGACGCCGCCGGCCGCCGCGTGGACGAGCACCCGCTGCCCGGGCGTCACGTTGGCCACGGCGGTCAACGTCTGCCAAGCAGTCAGTGCGGCGAGCGGCACGCCCGCGGCCTCGTCGTGGCTCAGCGTCGCTGGTTTGCGGGTGAACTGGCGAGCAGGCGCGGTCACGTACTCCGCGTATGCACCAGCCTGCCGCGGGAACCACGGCATCCCGTACACCTCGTCACCGACGCTGAGCGTGTGCACGCCGAAACCGATCTCCTCGACGACGCCGGAGACGTCCCAGCCGAGGATGAACGGCGGCTCGCCGAGCACGCCCGCCATCCCGCCTCCGGCACGCGTCTTCCAGTCCACGGGATTCAGCCCGGCCGACACGACGCGCACCAGCACCTCTGTCGGCAACGGCACCGGCTTCGCGACCGTGACGGGGTGCAGGACTTCAGGACCGCCGAACTGGTTCTGGCTGATTGCTCGCATGGTGGGGGTGGTCACCGGTTACTCCTCTTCGTCGGTGCGGACTGGTCGGGCCGCGACTACGCGGAGAAGCTATCCACTGGGTGGTAGTAACCCGCAAGGGCAGGTACTACCCTTTGGGTAGTACACGAAGAGGAGAGGCCTGATGCCGACGCGTTGCGAGACCGACCAGCACGATCATCACGACGTCTACTCGGCGCTGTGCCCGTGCCGCGACGTACTCGATCTGCTGGCCAACAAGTGGTCAGCGCTGGCGATCGGCGCGCTGGAGGACGGTCCGCAGCGCTTCGGCGCGCTGCAGCGGCGACTGCAGGGCGTCAGCCCGAAGGTCCTCACCCACACGCTGCGCCGCCTCGAGGACCGCGGCTTCATCGATCGCACGATCTACCCTGCCGTTCCGCTGCACGTCGAGTACGCGCTCACCGCCCTCGGCAAGAGCGTCGCCGAGCCCCTCGCCCAACTGCGCACCTGGGTGGAGACCCACCTCGACGACGTACACGCCGCAACCTGAACGAGGTCAGGGCGCGCCTGAGCGTAGGAGTTGTCGGGTAGTCGGGCGGCCTCGTTCGTCGAGGCGTACGACGACATGCTCGTTCCATCGTTCGTCGGAGTGGGGGTAGTCCGAGCGCCAGTGGCAGCCGCGGCTGTCTTGTCGTGTGGTCGCTGCCGCGATGACAGCTCGTGCGACCGTCGCCAGTGGTCCGTCGCCGAGCGGCCCGAGTTCGTCCGCAGCGGCGTTCAGACCTGCGCCATCGCGACGGATACCGGCGTACTTGGTCAGGATCGCGCGGATCCGTTCCGGTTCGCGATCATGGTTCAGCGTCAGTTCGTGTGAGCGACCGTGGACGGTTGGGGGGAGGTCGAGGGTGAGGGCCGTGGCAACGCGCCGGCCGAAGACCAGGCCCTCCAGCAGGCTGTTGGAGGCGAGCCGGTTGGCCCCGTGTACGCCGGTTGCGGCGGCCTCTCCGACGGCGTACAGACCTGGTACGTCGGTTGCGCCGTCGCGATCGGTCCGGATACCGCCGCACAGGAAGTGTTCGGCGGGCGCGACCGGGATCTGCTCGGACAGCAGGTCGACCCCGATCCGGGCGCAGGAGGCCAGTACGGTCGGGAACCGGTGGCGAAGTACGTCGGGTGCGATCGAGGTGGCGTCGAGCCAGACGTGGTCGGATCCGTCGCGGCGCATCGTTGCCTCGACCTCCCGGGCGACGATGTCCCGAGGAGCCAGATCGGCCCGCGGGTGCCGGCCGGCCATGATCCTGCGACCCTGCATGTCACGCAGTACGGCGCCTTCACCGCGGACGGCTTCGGTGACCAACGGCAGTTGACCGCTGGTCTCACCGGTGAAGAGCGCGGTCGGGTGGAACTGGACGAACTCCATGTCCACCAGGGATGCACCGGCCCGCAGCGCCAGAGCGATGCCGTCACCGCGCACGGTCGGCGGATTGGTGCTGGCCAGGTAGGCGTTGCCGATTCCGCCGGTGGCAAGTACTACGGCGCGCGCATCTATCCGGATGGTCTCCGTGCCGGTTTCGACGAGTACGCCGATGACGCGGCCGGAGTCCGACTTGATCAGGCCGACGGTCCGTCCATCCATCGTCTGAACGCCGGTGAGGTCCAGTGCGCTGCGGAGCGCGCGATGAACCTCCGCGCCGGTGGCGTCACCGCCTGCGTGCACAATCCGCGGATGACCGTGGCCGCCCTCGAGAGTTCTCGACAGCGATCCGTCGTCGTTGCGGTCGAAGCGAGCCCCCTGAGCGATCAGCTCGGCAAGTCGCTGGGGTCCTTCCTCGACCAGCGCCCGAACGTTGCGGGGATCGCAGAATCCGGCGCCGGCGATGTCGGTGTCGCGTGCGTGGTCGAGCGGATCGTCCTCGCCGTACGCGGCGGCGACACCGCCCTGCGCCGACGGCGTGCTGCCCTCGCCGGCGCTCAGCAGGAGTACGTCGCGGGTGGCCGCCAGGCCGAGCGCGGTCGAGAGACCTGCCACGCCGGCGCCGATGACGACGACGTCGACTGCGTGGGTCATCGAGCACCCGCCGGCTTGCCGATGGCAACCATCCGTTCGACCGAACGCCGGGCACGCTCGACGATCTCGGGCGCCAGGTGGATCTCGTCGCGTCCCTCACGCAGGCACCGCACGAGGAGTTCCGGGGTGATCATCTTCATGAAGCGGCACGAGGCCTTGGGGTTCACCGGCAGGAAGGTCGTCTTCTGGTTCACCTTGCGAAGCTGGTGGAGCATGCCGATCTCCGTCGCGACCAGGGCGGTCTTCGCGGTCATGTCACGAGCGGTGTCCAGCATGCCGGCGGTGGACAGGATGTGGGTCCGATCTGCCGGCAGATCACCCACACCGGCGAGCCAGACCGCCGACGACGCGCAGCCGCACTCGGGGTGGACCAGAACCTCGGCCGCGGGATCGGCTGCCACCTGGGCTCGTAGGTCGGCCGCGGTGATGCCGGCGTGCACGTGGCATTCGCCCATCCACACCTCGATGTTGTCCCGACCGGTCTGCCGCCTGACATGGTCCCCGAGGAACTGGTCGGGCAGGAACAGGACCGGCTGATCCGCCGGGATCGAGTTCACCACCTCCACCGCGTTGGACGACGTACAGCAGATGTCGGCCTCGGCCTTCACCGCCGCACTGGTGTTGACGTAGGCAACAACCGCGGCGTCGGGGTGCTCGGCCTTCCAGGCCCGCAGCTGGTCGGCGTCAATGGTGTCCGCCAGGGAACAGCCGGCCTGAGCAGTGGGGATCAGCACGGTCTTGTCCGGGCTGAGCAGCTTGGCGGTCTCCGCCATGAAGTGCACGCCACAGAAGACGATCGTGGACGCGTCGGTACTGGCGGCGACGCGAGACAGTGCGAGCGAGTCGCCGACGTGATCGGCGACATCCTGAATCGCCGGTTCCTGGTAGTTGTGGGCGAGCACCACCGCATCTCGCTCCCGGGCCAGGCGGCGTACCTCTTCCTGCCAGCTGATTGCCGTGCTCTGAGCAACGGTCACGACGAGGTCCTTCCATCGACAGGTTTTCGCTCGATAGGCGATAACTAGGATTGACGGTACCATCTGCGACGTGTCCGCAGCCAAGAAAGGTGATCCGGTTAACTTCCCCAGTTATCCCCACGAGGTGCTGGCGGTGGTCCTGTCCGTCCGCGACGGCAGGTTGTGTGTCCTGCTGTGGAGACGCGCGCGGAGTCCGCACCGGGATCGCTGGGCGTTGCCTGGGGGTGGCGTCGAGCCCACCGAAAGGCTCCGGGAGGCCATCACCGCTCATCTCGCGGCGAAGGTCGACGTACGCGACGTCGCGCATCTGGAGCAGTTGGCCACCCACAGTGCGATCGACCGTGATCCGCGGGCGCGGGTGCTGGCGACGGCCTATCTCGGCCTGGTTCCGTCCGACGTACGGCCCAACCTGCCGACCGACACGGTCTGGCACCCGGTGGACGACCTACCGCGTACGGCGTTCGACCACCACTTCTTCATCGACGCAGCGGTCGCGCGGCTCCGGGCGAAGCTGTCGTACACGAACATCGGATTCGCCCTCGCCCCGCCCGAGTTCACCATCGCGGAGTTGCGCGACTTGTTCCGCGCCGCGTTGGGCTACGAGCTCGGCGCCACCAACCTGACTCGCGTTCTGACCCGGCGCCACGTGATCGACCCGACCGATCGCACGTCTCGCCCCGGCCAGTCCGGCGGACGCCCCGCCACCGTCTACAAGTTCGTAACCCACGAACTCACCGTCACAGACCCCTTCGCCGTACTACGCCCACCCCGCTGATCCGGCTGGGGATGTCACATCGGGGGTTGGTGTTTGGACTTAGTGGTGAGGTGGCTGGCATGTGGCCGGCTGTCCACTACACGGAGGAAGTGGATCCATGACGAATCCCCTGACCAAACCTGTTCGGCGTTCCAAGAAACGCGGGTGCAGTGTGGCGTTGCTGTTGACCGCGGCGGCGGTGGTGCTGGCGAGCTTCAACCCGGTGCAGAGCGTTGCCGGGGAACAGCGTGGGGCGAAGCCGACCATCGTGCTGGTGCACGGCTCCTGGGCGGATGCCTCGAGCTGGAACCGTGTCACCCAGCGTCTGCAGGACGACGGGTACACGGTCCGTGCCATCCCCAACAACCTGCGCTCGGTTGCGGGCGACGCGGCGTCAGTGCGCGCCTTCCTGCAAACGGTGACCGGACCGGTGGTGCTGGTCGGTCACTCGTACGGCGGGTTCGTGATCACCAACGCGGCCACCGGGCTTCCGAACGTCAAGGCGCTCGTGTACGTCAACGCCTTCGCCCCGGACACCGGCGAGACCCCGTTCCAGCTCGTGGGGCCGGACTCGGCGCTCGCGTCCGACCCTGCGACCATCTTCGACCTCGTACCTCCCACACTGCCGCCCTCCCCGACCACCGACGTCTATCTCAAGCGGTCGACCGTCTTCGACTCGTTCGCGACCGGGCTGAGCGCCGACGACAAGGATCTCGTGTTCGCAACCCAGCGACCGGGCGCACTGGGTGCGCTCAACGAGCCGTCCGCAACCCCGGCCTGGAAGACGATCCCGTCCTGGAGCGCGATCGGTACCAAGGACCAGATCATCCCGGCCAGTGCACAGCGGACGATGTCCAAGCGGGCCGGCGCCACCATCACCGAGTACGACGCCGGGCACCTCGGCCTGATGTCCGACCCCAAGGTCGTCACCAGGGTGATCGAACAGGCCGCGCGCAGCTAGAACCTGTTTCAAAGGGAGGAAATCCAATGACCAAGCACATTCTGGAGGAGGCGGCGCAGGGGATCGCCGACGCGACCTCACGACCGCCGTTCCTCTACCAGCTGTCCAAGGAGGAGGCCCGGAAGGTTCTGGACGACATCCAGGCAGCTCCGATCGACAAGCTCACGGTCGACGACAAGTGGATCACGGTACCGGCCGAGGTCGGTGACGTCCGGGTCCGGATCGTCAAGCCGGTCGGCGCCGAAGGGCCGCTGCCCACGATCCTCTATATCCACGGCGGTGGGTGGATCCTCGGCAATGCGGGGACCCACGACCGTCTGGTCCGCGAGCTGTCCGTCGGTGCCGAGGCCGCGATCGTGTTCGTCGAGTACGACCGCTCGCCGGAGGCGCAGTACCCGGTCGCGATCGAGCAGGCGTACGCCGCCGCCCGCTGGATCACCGCCCACGGCCGCGACGAAGGCCTCGACCCGAGCCGGCTGGCGATCGCGGGCGACTCGGTCGGCGGCAACATGACCGCGGCGGTGACCATCCTGGCCAAGCAGCGCGGCGACGTCACGTTCGTGCACCAGTCGCTGTACTACCCGGTGACCGATGCCGCTCAGAACACCGACAGCTACCGCGAGTTCGCCGACGGACCGTTCCTGACCGCCAAGGGAATGGCCTGGTTCTGGGACGCCTACCTGCCGGACCACACCCGGCGCGGCGAGAGCACCGTGTCGCCGCTGCGGGCCGGGCTCGACGAGCTCGCGGGTCTGCCGGAGGCGTTCGTCATCGTCGACGAGAACGACGTACTGCGCGACGAGGGCGAGGCGTACGCCCGCAAGCTGACCGAGGCCGGCGTCCGCACCACGAGCGTCCGCTACAACGGCACGATCCACGACTTCATGATGCTGAACCCGTTGCGTGAGTCGGCGGCCGTGAGCGGTGCGGTGGAGCAGGCGATCCACGTGCTCCGCAAGGCGCTCGGCGCCAAGTAGGTCAGACCGCCGAGACCGGGCTCGCGGCGTCGATCAGGGTCGGGCTGAGCTGCTTGCGCGACGTGACGGCCAGCTTGCTGAACACCTTGCGGAGATGCCATTCCACGGTGTGATGACTGAGGAACAGCTGGCTGCCGATCTCGTGGTTCGTGAGCCCGCCGGCAGCCAGCTGGGCGATCTGCGCTTCTTGGGCGGTGAGGATGTCACGCGTGTCCACCTGCCGTCTCCGCGCTGTCGCACCGGTCGCGACGAGCTCTTGGCGAGCCCGCTCGGTGAACGCCTTCGCGCCCATGTCGCCGAGGCTGTCGTAGGCGACGCGCAGGTGGAAGCGGGCATCCTGGCGACGCTGCTCACGGCGCAACCACTCGCCGTACACCAGGTGGGCACGGGCCAGGTGTACGGCGACCCGCGTGCGGCCGAGCCGCTCGATCGCCTCTCGGTAGAGGGCGTCGGCGGCGGGGCCTTCGGTCAGGAGCGCCCTCGACCGAGCCAGAATGCCGAGGCCCCAGTCGGTCCCGGCCGCGCCCGCGTGGTGCTCGAGCTGTTGCAGTGCCTCGGCCGCTGTCGTACGGGCGTTGCTGCGCGCCGCCGCCTCGATGAGTTCGGCCAGGGACCAGCCGAAGAATCCGAGATCCTCCTGCTCGCAGGCTCGGCGGGCTGCGTCGAGGGCGGCGTCGTACCGGGACAGGCCGTTGTACAGCACGGCGGTCACGCACTCGGCCAACGCAAGCGCCCGGCCTTCGCCGCGCTCAGTCGCGTCCTTGACGCCGGCCTCGATCGTCTTCATGGCCTCGTGCTCCTCGCCACGCCAGGCGGCGAGCATCAGGCGGGAGTACCGCAGTGGCGCCCTGCCGGTTGCTGCGGCGAGTGCGTCGGACTCGGAGATGAGCGCGGCCGCCGCAGCGAACTCTCCGGCGTGCACGTGGACGCCCGCCCGGTACGACAACGCCACCGGGAGGACGCCGAGGGCTCCGAGCTTCCGACCGAAATCGACCGCGCGGGTAGCCAGGTCATGCCAGGTTTCGTCGTCCCAGAGCTCGGGCGCGACCGGTTCGGGCGCGACCGGGCAGGCCAGCCACAGCCAGTGCTCGAGTCTGGCCGCACCGCGGGTGGCGTCCGCGCGGAGGGCCTGCAGAGCCATCCGCAGTGGTTGTACGGCGGCGGCGTACCCCTCGGTGAATCGCGTGGCGACCCCGTCCAGGAGGAGGTCCATCGGACCGGCCGGCGCAGGGGCGGGACGAGCCACGCGGGCCGCCTCGGCGGCTTTCACGACGTCGCCGAGCCGGCCGCCGAAGATGGCGGCACCGAGCGCCTCCAGGTACGTCTCCCGCGCCAACGGGTCGCCCAGGACCTCGAGCCGGTTGGCCGCGTCGAGGAGCAACGGTCCGGCATCGCTGCTGCGCCGGCGGGCGAAGACGATCTGGGCGCGCAGCCGCGCGAGGTGGGCGCTCTGGAGGTCGTCCAGCGGGCCGATCTCCGCGGTGGCGAGTAGGTCGTAGGCGGCGTCCGGTTCGCCGGCCCGGAACTTGGTACCAGCGGCGGCCAGCGCTCGTCCGGCGCGCCGTACCGGATCCGGTGTCAACTCGGCGGCTCGCTCCAGGAAGGCAGCGGCGGCGGCCAGACCACCGCGCGCCCGGGCCCGCTCCGCGGCGCTCTCCAGTTCGGCGGCCACCGCCTCGTCGAGCCCTACGGCGGCATGGGCGCGGTGCCAGGCCCGCCGATCGGGATCCACTGCAGGATCGGTGGCCTCGGCCAAGGCACGGTGCACGCTGCGCCTGTCCGCTTGCGAAGCGTCGCGGTAGACGACCGAGCGGATCAGCGGATGCCGGAACCGTACTCGGGCACCGATGTCGATCAGGTCGGCGGACTCCGCCGGTGCGGCGGCGTCCGGACCGATCCCCAGCCGCTCGGCAGCCCGCCAGAGCAGGGCGGCGTCACCGATCGGCTCGGCAGCAGCGGCCAGCATGAGCAGCCGAGGCTCGGGCGGCAGCGACTGGATACGAGTCCGGAAGCCTTCCTCGATCCGGCTGGTCAGCGCACGCGCGTCCAGGGCGTCGGGGAGCCCGAAGCCACCTGCCAGTTGGCCGGCCGACAGAGTGCGGGGCAACTCCATCAGCGCCAGTGGATTGCCTCGCGTCTCGGCCACGAACCGGTCCCTGACACGCTCGTCCACGACGCCCGTGAGGGCCATGTCCAGCAGGGCGCGGGCATCGCTGAAGTCCAGACCCGTCACGACCAGTTCGGGCAGGCCGGAGAGCTCATCGGCGGCGCTGGGGTCACGGACCGCGAAGATCAGCGCCACCCGTTCGGCCAGCAGCCGGCGGGCCACGAAGGCGAGGCTCTGAGCGGACACCCGATCCAGCCACTGAGCGTCGTCGATCAAGCAGATCAGCGGCTCATCCTCGGCGACCTCGGTCAGTAGGTTCAACATGGAGACGCCCACCAGGAAGCGGTCCGGGGGATCACCCGGAGTCAAGCCGAACGCGGTACTGAGGGCGTCGTACGTGGGGGTGGAGAGATGCGGTCGTAGCTGGGCGCACAGCTGGTGCAAGCCGCCGTACGCCAGCTCCAGCTCGGACTCGACGCCGGCTGCTCGCACGACGCGGCTCCCGGCGGGATGCGTCTGCACGTAGTCCAGCAATGCGGTCTTGCCGATGCCGGCTTCACCGCGCAGCACGAGCGCAGCGCTCTGCCCGGCTCGAAGACTGACCACGAGCCGATCGAGTGCCTCGCACTCGCGCTGCCGGCCTTGCAGCTGAATCGCCATCGCCCACCGCCCAATGACCGAGCCTAGGCTGCGGGCAGTGGGGGTGGCAACGAGCCTCAGGCTGCCAGGTCGGCTGCCAGGACCTCCTCCAGGCCGGCGAGCTCGCCTGCCTGGGCGGCGTTCAGGAACGCGTGCAAGAAGGGCTCGTGCGAGGCCGAGTCCGCCACCGTATGTGCGTCGGCGGCGAGATGTGCGCGGGCGCGGCTGACCAACTGCCTGGCGTTGGCCGCTCCGACGTGGAGTCGCTCCGAGATCTGCCGGTACGGGTAGCCGAACGCCTCCCGGAGCACGTAGGCGGCACGCTCACTCGGAGTCAGTCTCGCCATCATCAGCTGCACTGCCTCCTCGACGGCTTCGCGGCGTTCGGCCTGGGCAGCAGGTTCGTCGCGGGCATCGCCCACGTCGGGGGCCCAGCGATCGACCAGGGTCTCGTGCCGCCGCCGGGCGGACTTGCTCACGTTGATGGCGAGCCGGGTGGTCATGGTCGCCAGCAGAGCTTGCGGGTTCGAGACGACCGCGCGGTCCGTCTTCTGCCAGCGCAGCCAGATCTCTTGGACGACGTCCTCGGCCTCGCTCGTGCTGCCGAGCATCCGGTATGCGATTGCCATCAGCCGCGGCCGCACCTCGACGAACGTCGCCAGGGCCTCATCGAGATCCGACAGTTCTTCTCTCACGCTTCCGGCCTCCCTGCACTCTGGAAAATGTCCTCCCTTCACGTTCCGTCGTCGGTGCCGCCGTCGCGCCCTGGCAGACCCATAGGCGATCCCGTGGTCCGGATGACCACGGGATCCATGGTTCTGACCACGGGAGGGCTCGCCTGCTTCGGTCCTGTCACATCTCGGCGAGCTGTCCGGACCTAGAGGTGTAACTCAACAGATCGACTACCTCGCCGGAAAGGGCGGCACATCATGAAGACCATCGTTCTCGTCCACGGGTTCTGGGTGACCCCGCGCAGCTGGGAACACTGGATCGACCGTTACCAGAAGGCCGGCTACAACGTCGTCGCGCCCGCCTACCCGGGGTTCGAGGTGGAGGTCGAGGCACTCAACGCCGACCCGACGCCGATCGAGGCGGTGACAGCCCCGGCGATCATCTCGCACCTGGAGTCGGTGGTCGGCGCCCTCGACGAGCCGCCGATCATCATCGGCCACTCCGCCGGCGGAGCGTTCACGCAGGTCCTCCTGGACCACGGATTCGGTGCCGCGGGCGTGGCGATCAACTCCGCGCCGACCGAGGGCGTGCGCGTCACCCCGCTGTCCCAGGTCAAGGCGTCGTTCCCGGTGCTGAAGAACCCGGCGAACCGGCACAAGGCGGTCGGGTTGACGCCCGAGCAGTGGAAGTACACCTTCGCCAACACCTTCACCGAGGAAGAGTCCCTCGAGCTCTACCACCGGTACCACGTCCCGGCCTCGGGGCGGATCTTCTGGAACAGCCTGCTGGCGAACTTCGAGCCCGGCCCGCAGGACGTCCACGTCGACTACCACAACGACAACCGGCCGCCGCTGCTGTTCATCTCCGGCAGCGAGGACCATCTGATGCCGCCAAGCATCCAGCGGTCGAACGCCAAGCACTACAAGTCCTCGAAGACCATCACCGAGATCAAGGAATACGAAGGCATGCCGCACCTGCTACCCGCGCACGAGGGGTGGGAGGAGGTCGCCGACTACGCCCTGGCCTGGGCTGCAGAACACGCCGGCTGGCCGACCCCAGCCGGCGCCTGAAAGTCCTCCGCGGCACGCACGTCAAGTCCCACGCCGAGGCGATCCTCGTGCGCAGCATGATCCCTCCCGACATCCCGGGGGAGGCACCCGTGGTTTGCCCGGGTGCGACGGACGCTTCACGAGAGCACGGTGGTGATAGGTCGCTCCTGAGTGCGGCCGTGTGAATGATGGAGGAACCAATGATGATGAGAGGTAACGCGGGGTCGTCCGGACGACGGTCGTTGACGCCGTTGGGAGCGGTGGCCCGTGGAGGGGCTGCCGCCGCACTCGGCACGCTGGCCATGGATGCCCTGCTGTACGGCCGCTATCGCAGGGACGGCGGCAAGAGCGCGTTTCCGCGCTGGGAGTTCTCGGCCGACGTGCACAGCTGGGACGAAGCCCCTGCGCCTGCCCAGGTGGGCAAACGGCTGTACGAAGGGCTGTTCCGTCATGAGCTGCCGGACCGCCGGGCGGCCTTGGTCAACAACGTCATGCACTGGGGCTTCGGGATCGTCAACGGTGTCGCGTACGGCGTACTCGCCGGATCGGTGCCGGTGCCGAAGGTCCGGTACGGCGCTCTCTTCGGCGCGGGCGTGTGGGGGAGCGGCTACGTGACGCTGCCCGCCGCCGGGCTCTACGAACCGATCTGGAAGTACGACCCAAGGGTCCTCGCTAAGGACCTCAGCGCCCACCTGGTCTACGGGCTGAGTACTGCCGCGGCCTTCCGGGTTCTCGACCTCATGCGTAGGCCACGAAGGTGACGGGACCGCCGCTTACAGACGGACCTGGATCTGCCCGTCGAGCTCCTGCACCTCGTAGACGCTCATCGGCGTCATCGCCGGGCCGTTGATCACCGCGCCAGTCGTGATGTCGAACCGGGAACCGTGGCACTGGCACATGATCGTCCGTCCGGCGAGCAGGCCTCCGGAGAGCGGGCACGACTGGTCGCCACACGTGCACAGGTCGTCGAACGCATAGAGGCGGCCGTCGACACGTGCGAAGGAGATGCGGATCCTCAGACCGCCGAAGTAGTACGGAGCGACGGTGTCCTCAGGGATCGCCTCAGTGCGCGCGACTGTGTGGAACGACCCCTGTGAGAGCTCTGTCATCGGGTGCTCCTCGTGTCCTAGTAGGGGTAGTCAGGAATGACGTCGGACTTCTTGGCATCGAGCCGCAGTTCGCCCAGAGCGCCGGCGGGTACGGCGGGGCGGTGTGGCATCACCGGGGTCACACGCTGGTATCCGGATCCCAGCGGCGGTCTCGGGTCGACGTCCCCCTTGTTGGGCCACAGCGACAGCGCACGTTCGGCGAGGGCGGTGATCGAGAGTGACGGATTCACTCCGGTGTTGGCCGGCATCACGCTTCCGTCGATGACGTGCAGGCCGGGTTGGCCGAACACGCGTTGGTAGGGGTCGACAGCCCCGCTCTCGCTGCTGTCGCCGATCGGTATGCCGCCGGTGAAGTGGGCCGAGGCGGTCCGGTTGATGACCTCGAACGGCAGCGCGCCCTCGTGAGCGCCCATGGTGGCCGCCATCCGGTCGACGAACTGTTCGACGACGGGGATGTGTACCGACGGCGGCGTACCGGTATGGCGGCTCCGCATCAGACCGTCGTGCCAGTACAGCTCGATCGACGTGTCGGTCGTCTGCGAGCAGAGCATGACGACGGTCCGCTCGGCCCAGTTGCGTGCGTCGTCGAAGCTGAGGACGGACGTCGGGTGGTCGATCAGTTGCTTGACCCAAGCGGCCGTCGGGTGTTTCTGCTCGCCGTGCTGGTGATAGGTCACGAGGAACGCGAACAGGTCATTCCCGACGCCCCAGTAGACCGGCTCGATGCTCGTGACCGGGTCTGGCCAGACGCCAGAGGTAATCGACACGGACCCCGGGGTGAGGCGGATCCGGTCGGGATCACGCTTCCATTCCTCGTGCGTACGGGTGATCGCGAGGAGCTGCTCGGAGTTCGTCCGCGCCCGTTGGCCGAGCTGGGCGGAGGCGTCCCGTAGCCGGCCCTCGTGCTGCATGTGCAGCAGCAGCTTCGACGAGCCGTAGGCATGGGCGGCGACGATCACCTGCTCCGCGGTGTAGGTGTGATGTGGCAACCGGGTGGCTCGTTGCGCCCAGCCGGGATGCCGCGCGTGCACCTCGAACCCGCCTCCCTCCAGGGGAAGAAGGTCGTACACCTCGTTCAGCTCGTGCACCCGGGCGCCGAGCTTCTCGGCCAGGTACAGGTAGTTCGTCGTCAGCTTGTTCTTCGCGTTGTGGCCGCAGCCGATGTTGCACTTCCCGCACGAGATGCACCCCGTACGACGCGGTCCAGCGCCACCGAAGTACGGGTCGTCGGCCTCGACTCCCGGGCTGCCGAAGTACACACCCACAGGCGCCTTGTTGAAGGTCTCGCCTCGCCCCATCTCGGTCGCGACCTGCCGCATCACGCGGTCCACGTCAGTGGGCATGTACGGGTAGCGGACCGCGCCGAGCATCCGGGTCGCCTGGTCGTAGTGCGGGGCGAGTTCATCGGCCCAGTCGGTGATGCTCGCCCACTCCGGCGCATCGAAGAACTGCTTCGGAGGGACGTACAGCGTGTTCGCGTAGACCTGCGACCCGCCACCCACACCCGCGCCGCACAGGACGAGCACGTCATCCAGGTACTCGACCCGCTGGATCCCGTAGAGCTCCGCGGCGGGGAACCAGAGGAACCCGGGCAGATGCCACTGGCTCTTCGGGATGTCCTCGTCGTTCCACCGCTTGCCGGACTCCAGGACTCCGACTCGGTAACCCTTCTCCGCGGCACGAAGCGCGGAAACGCTGCCGCCGAATCCGGAGCCGATGATCAACACGTCGTAGTCGAAGCTCGTCATCGGGATCTCCCTCCTAGGCCCACCTCTCGTTCACCACATTCGCGCCTTGGCGCTCGCTTCGCGCCAGTGAAACACCCTGGCGTTCGTGTGGATGGGCGTACGCCGGCCGGGCGTTGTGCGTCGATCAAGGCACTGGTGAGTCGGCCCGTGGGATCTACAGGTCCGATGGAGTCCGTGGGTGCCGAGTATCGGTGACATGACCAATTCAACTGTCCTTGGCGAACGCGTGACCGGAGCTCCCGGGCGCGGACGACTGAGTCGGACCGCGGGGTTCTGGGCCGTGGCCGCGAGCATGTCGGTCCTGACCGCCTTCTCCACCGCGCCGAGCGCGCTGTACGGCCTCTACCGACGGCAGGACCACCTGTCGTCGATCACCGTCACCGTCGTGTACGCCGTCTTCGCCGCCGGGATCGTGGCAAGCCTGCTCCTGGTGGGTCATGTGTCGGACTGGTACGGACGACGGACACTGCTCCTCCCGGCGTTGCTGACGGGCCTGGTGGCTGCAGTGATCCTCGCGAACTCCACCTCGCTTCCTGCCCTGTTCGTCGGGCGCGTGCTCACCGGTCTTGCCCTGGGCGCGGCCACTGCCACCGCCACCGCCTACCTGACCGATCTGGACCCAGGCCCCAACGGCATCCCCACGCGGCGGGCGCAAATAGTGTCGACGGTCGCGAACGTCGGCGGCCTGGCGGTCGGACCCTTGGCGGCCGGGCTGCTCGCGACATACGTTCCCGGCTTCCACCGGCTGATCTACGTAGTCCTGGCGGTGTTGCTGGTGCTCGCACTGGCCGCCACTTGGGCGTCTCCCGAGGTCAGGCCGCTGCCGACACCACGGCCGCGTTACCGCCCGCAGCGGCTGGCACTCCCTGCAGGTGCGCGGACCAAGGTCGGTGCGGCGCTCACCGGCGACTTCCTGGTGTTCACGGTGTATGGCGTGTTCGCGGGGCTGGCTTCCGTGTTCCTGTCCGGGTCGCTGCATCGCTCGTCGCCCGCACTGGCCGGCCTGACCGTCTTCATCGCCTTCGGCGTCGGGGCCGTCACGCAGGTCGCGACCAGGACCTGGCCGCTGCGCCGCCTACTGAGCCTCGGCATCCCTGTGCTGCTTGCTGGGCTGGGCGTGATCGTGACTGCCGCCTGGGTGGACCCGCCGAGCCTGGCCTTCTTCCTGACGGGCGCGGCCCTCGTGGGTGTCGGGGCCGGCAGCATCTTCCGAAGCACGCTGACGGTGGTCATCTCGACCGCACCGGCCAACGATCGGGCCGCTGCCTTGGCCCTCTTCTTCGTCGTGGGCTATCTCGGACTCTCGCTCCCCGTCGTCGGCGCTGGGATCGCGTTGCAGTACGTGACTTTCAAGGTCATCCTCCTCACCTTCGCCGCTGTCGTGGCCGTCGGCATCCTGCTCGCTTCCCCACTGCTCCTGCGCAACGTCGGTGGTGAGCCGACGGAGTGATCGAGGGCGGGCGTCAGTTCGCGTGTTCTCGGTCATGATGGTTGGAGCGACGGATGGGATCCGTGCGGTCGAGAGGGGAGGGGAGTGGCCTTGTCTGAGTCGCCGGCACGCCCCCGCGCCACCTCCGGTGACCCGCGGGATGGTCCGGGCCGAAGTGCACATCCGCCGATCGCGGACTACGCCTTCCTCTCGGATTGCGAGTCCAACTGCCTGATCGCGCCCAGCGGTGCGGTGGAGTGGATGTGCCTTCCGCGACACGACTCGCCCAGTGTGTTCGGGGCGATTCTCGATCGCGCCGCGGGGAGCTTCCGGCTCGGTCCGTACGGCGTACAGGTGCCCGCCGCACGCCGATACCTGCCAGGCAGTCTGATGCTCGAAACGACCTGGAAGTCACCGACAGGTTGGATGATCGTCCGTGACGCCCTGCTCACCGGGCCGTGGCACAACGTCTCCGAGCGGTCCGTCACTCACCGCCGTACACCGACCGACTACGACGCCGAACACTGCTTGCTGCGGACCATCAAGTGCGTCAGCGGCGCTGTCGATCTCTCGATGATCTGCGAGCCGATGTTCGGATACGGCCGCCGCGAAGCAAGTTGGCGGTACGTCGGTCCCGGTTACGGTGAGGCGGTAGCAAGCCGCCCGGACCTGGATGACGGTGTCACCCTGAAGCTGACGACCGATCTGCGCCTCGGTCTGGAGGGTCGCACGGCCCAAGCCCGGACCCGGATGTCGCAGGGCGATACGGCGTTCGTCGCACTCTCGTGGTCGGCACTGTCACCACCGCGCACGTGGGCGGAAGCCCTCGAGAGGATGGCGCGAACGGCCGAGTACTGGCGGCAATGGATCAACGTCGGTGTGTTTCCGGATCACCCGTGGAGCAGCTATCTGGTGCGCAGCGCACTGACCCTGAAAGGACTCACCTTCGCTCCCACCGGGGCACTGCTCGCGGCCGCGACGACATCCTTGCCGGAGACGCCGTACGGCGAACGGAACTGGGACTACCGGTACTCGTGGGTGCGTGACTCGACGTTCGCTCTCTGGGGGCTCTACACCATCGGGCTCGATCGCGAGGCGAACGACTTCTTCTCGTTCCTCACCGAGATGTGTGACGGCGACCAGGACATCCAGATCATGTACGGCATCGGCGGCGAACGCGAGCTGCCGGAGCAGGCACTTGACCACCTGACGGGTTACGAGGGTGCGAGACCGGTCCGGGTCGGCAATGCGGCGTACCTGCAGGGCCAGCACGACGTGTGGGGAGCCATCCTCGATTCGGTGTATCTGCATGTCAGGTCGCGCGACCAGGTGACCGAAAGCCTGTGGCCGTTCCTCAAGCGGCAGGCGGAGGCGGCGTCGAAGCATTGGCGCGAGCCCGATCAGGGGATCTGGGAATCCCGCGGTGAACCGCAGCACTTCACCTCGTCCAAGCTGATGTGCTGGGTGGCGATGGATCGCGGTGCCAAGCTGGCCCGGCTGCACGACGAGCCGGGATTCGCCGAGGACTGGCAGGCGGTCGCCGACGAGATCCGCAAGGACATCTGCGCCAACGGTGTCGACGACCGAGGAGTCTTCGTCCAGCGGTACGGCGCCACGGCCCTCGACGCCTCGTTGTTGCTCCTGCCGTTGCTGCGGTTCCTGCCGGCTGACGATGCGCGGGTTCGCGCAACTGTGCGCGCCATTGCCGACGAGCTCACGCAGGACGGCCTGGTGCTGCGCTACCGCGTCTCGGAGACGGACGACGGGATGCACGGTGCCGAGGGGACGTTCACGATCTGCTCGTTCTGGCTGGTGTCCGCGCTCGTCGAGATCGGCGAACTGGACGAGGCCACCGCGCTCTGCGAGAAGCTCCTGTCCTACGCGAGTCCGTTGGGTCTCTACGCCGAGGAGATCGACCCGCGCAGCGGACGCCACCTCGGCAACTTCCCGCAGGCCTTCACCCATCTGGCCATGATCAACGCGATCACCCACATCATTCGCGCCGAGGAAGCGGCCGGCACGAACACCTACGTCCCGGCACGCCAGCGACTCTGACGGAGCACTAGCAGCGCCGAGTCTCGACGAGTGGACGCGATCTCTTGTCCCAGGTGGCCTCGTGCCTTCGAACGAGCAGCCGAACACCGCCTGCGAACCCACGCGTAGTAAGGGGTTCGATCGGGCCCTCCACGGGCTCGACGGTTCGTTGCGGTCAGGCGTGCTGGGCATTGGACCAGTGTCTTCCACTGGGGTGATGCGTCAACTCCCGAGGAAATCTGGGAGTAAGCAGAACCCCTTCAAGGAACGGAAGACGCTATGACCACGATCCACTTGACCGAGGCGACCACCTCGACGCCCGAGCAGTTCATTGCCGGGCTCACCGACTTCGGGCCCGGCCGCTCGAAGCTCTTCGCGAACAGCCACGACGAGGACCTGAAGGTGCACGACCAGGGTCCTGGGTACGCCGATGTCACCGAGGGCTCAGGCAGTGTCTGGGAACGCCTGCACTACGACTGGTCCGACCCGGACCGCGTCGTCCTCACCACCACCGAGTCCAGCGTCTGGGGTGGCGAGTCCGGCTACACCTACACCTTCAAGCAGCGCGCGGACGGTGCGACCGAGATCGACGCCGTCATCGTGCGCGAGGGCAAGAACCTGAAGGGCCACCTGCTCGCGACCGTCTTCGCCGTCTTCGGCAAGCGGGTCCTGGGCATGGCCTTCGAGAACTCCGTGCGGGCGATCGAGACCCGCAACATTCCCACCGGAACGACCACCAAGTAAAGGTATGAGAACAATGACAAAGATGATGCCGAAGGCAAAGAACCTGTTCCTCGCGGTGCTGGGTGCAGGCGTACTGCTGGCCGGCGGGACGACCGCACAGGCCGCAGAAACCACACAAACAACGGAGAAACCGACGATCGTCCTGCTGCACGGGGCGTACGCCGACGGCTCCAGTTGGTCCGGAGTGACCAGCCGCCTGCAGCGCGATGGCTACAACGTCGTGGCGCCCGCCGTACCACTGCGGGGAATCGCATCCGACACCTCGTACCTGGGTGGCGTCCTCGCGAGCATCCCCGGGCCGAAGGTGCTCGTCGGACACTCGTACGGTGGTGCCCTGGTCAGCGAGCTGGCTGACACACCCGACGTCAAGTCGCTCGTCTATGTGGCCGCCTTCATCCCCGAGGCAGGTGAAACGCTGGGTGCGCTCAACTCGCAGTTCCCGGGCAGCGAACTCGGTCCGGACACAACCAACGTGATCAGCTACCCCGGTGGCGTCGACCTGGCGCTGAAGCCGGAGACGGCCGGGCCGGTCCTGGCCGCAGACATTCCGGCGCGACAGGGAGCTGTGTTCCTGGCCGCCCAGCGTCCGGTCGCCGCCTCAGCCTTCTCCGAGCCGGTCCAGGAGACCGCCCCGGCGGCACTCCCGAAGTACGCCGTCATCCCGACCGGTGACAAGGCGATCGCCCCCGCGGCTGAGCGTTTCATGGCCACCCGCGCAGGAGCCACGAAGGTCGAGGTCCCCGGTGCATCGCACCTGGTCGCGGTATCCCAGCCCTCAGCAGTAACCCAGGTAATCGAACGAGCCGCCCGTTGATCCACCCCGACACCGAACCGGCCGGAGCCATCCCGCTCCGGCCGGTTCCTCCAGCTTCTGAGGTTTGACTGGTCGTGGGCGGGGTGAGTCAGCCTCCGAACACCGGCGTGATCGCGCGGGCGAAGGTGTCGACGGGGATGGACTCCGATGCGTCACCACGATCGATTGCGAGGCGGCAACGACGACGTACTTCTGTTTGCTGGTGCGGAACGCCAGATAGCCGTCGTCCAGCTTCCAACCTTCCGCCCCGACGTTCACGCGGTCGGGCCAGTCCGCCTTGTCGCGGCCGGTGGTGTCCTTCATCGTGGCGAAGGTGTCCGCCGGGCACGAGCCAGCTCCTCCGGCCTGGATCCCGATCGAGCGAGTTGGCGTGCCCCACTGACAGGACAGGTATCCGTCCTTGAGTGCGTCTCGCCGTGCCACGATCTTCTCGTCGAGGACCTGTTCGGCTGCCACGGTGCCTCGGTCGCACTCCGGGCGGGTGATCACAGCCAGAGCCGGGGGCCAGGGAGCGGCGGCCACGGGATTGAGCGCCCAGGAGCCGGTACCTACTCCGCCGTCGGTGACCTTGGCCGCGTAGTGCGAGAACACGGCTTCATCGCTCCTGCGGATGGTGGCGGCGGGTGCGGTCAGACCGGATCCAACCTCCTCGCATGGTGGTGGATCCTCCCCAGGAAAATGTGCCGAGAGGAGCTTAGAGGAGATTCCAGGACTCTGAGGCCCACGGGACCGAACTCGGCATCAGCCCGGGGGAGTGCCTGGTGGTTGGATTCGCTGGGAGAGGGTCAGGGATGTGGCGGCTGCGAGGGAGACACCGCCGACGGAGAGGATGAGGGACCGGTAGCCGGCTGAGCTGGCGAGGATTGCGCCGGCGAGGGGGGCGACGCCGTCGGCGATCGCGACTGGCGTCGACAGGATGCCTGCGATCGTTGCGTAACCCTTGGCGCCGTAGCGATCGAGGACGATGGCCGGCGTCGCGATGGCCGACACGCCGAAGCCGAGACCGAACAGCACCAGACAGACGACCACACCCACGATGTGCGTGCCGATCAGCGGCAGCACCGCGATCGCGACACCCTGCACCGACAGTACGACGGCAGTGATGGTGGCCATGGGCAACCACCGGACGGAGATCGTGCTGGCGACGCGGCCGGTCACCGACAGGACGCCGAGAAGCCCGGCGAGCGTCGATGCAACAGCTGGTGGGTGACCGAGGACGGTCAGGTAGAGCACGAGATGAACAGCGATCACACCCAGCGCGGCGTGATGGAGAACGAATCCGCCGGCGAGGAACCAGAAGCCCGGATCCCTCAAGACTCGGCGCGGCCAGGCGCGGTGTACCGCCGTGGGGCCGGGTCTTCGGGCAGTACGTCGTACCGCGATCGCATGAAGCGGGACAGTCGTGACTGCGAGCATGCCGCCGAGGATCAGCACCGTGGCCCGCCATCCCCGATCGGCGGTCAGCCGGCCCGTGAGTGGGATGAAGATCGAACTGGCGAAGCCTGCCATCAGCGTGATCCCGAGGATCGCGCTGGTCCGTTTCGCCGGCGCCGCGACCGCGACGACGACCGCGAACGCGGCCGGATACAGCACCATCGCCGAGGCGACGCCGATCGCGACAAAGGCGCCGTACAACTGAACCGCGTTGTGGGCCTGCGACCAGAGCAGTACGGCGATCACCGCCAGAATCGAGCCCGCGGTCATCAGTCCGTGCCCGCCATGCGCGTCGAGCCAACGCCCGACAGGCACCGACAGACCCGCCGCGACGAGCAGCGCCGTCGTCATCGCACCGGCGACAGTCGCCGTCGTCACGCCGAGGTCACGACTCATCGGCCCGAGCATCGCGCTGAAGGCGTAGTACAAGACCCCGTAGCCAACAGTCTGTGTGATCGCCAACACCACGACCAGCAGCCGCAGACGGTACGAATCCGCCGCTAGCGGATCAACGAGAACCGGCACTGTCTTCGTCACCGGTGATGTGGACAGCCTGTATCCACCAAACGCGCTCCTTCTCGACGAACACCCAAGTACCGACACTGCGGATGGCGCCCTCGGCCAGGGTGATCTGCTGCCGGACACAGACAACGGCCACGTCCGGGGCGGGGAAGTTCATCCCGTCGACCGTGTAGCGACTGTGGCAGCCAGTCGGCGCGGCCGACATCGTCCTCTGGTGGTACGCCTTGATCGCGTCCCAGCCCGTCAACCGATGCCCGGTCGGTGGGGTGAAAGATGCGTCCGCGGTGAACCTCGCGGTGAATCTCGCCGCATCCAGATCAGCGAGTGCATGGTCCATCTCCGCGATGACTTCCCGGATGCTCCGGTAGTCCTCTTCGTCGGTGGGCCGCTGCTGTGCGGCTGGTCTCGCCGTCATCGGCAGTCGGCCTTCGGCACAATGGCGAGCTGCGCCATCATTCCCCGAGCAGAACGCGACCGAGGAGGTCCGGATAGCGGGGATCAGGCAGGTTACGCTCCAGCGACTCTGGAAGGGTGAACCAGCGCAGGTCGTCGTGTTCCTCGGGCGCGCGGTTCTCGGGCGTCCCCTTCCAGTTCCGAACCAGGACGAAGGTGATGTCCTCGTCGTCGGCGATCCACCGGTCCAGCTCGAGACAGGGTTCGCCGGTTTCGATCCCGAGCTCCTCCCGGGCTTCCCTCCGCAGGGCGGACACGGCTGTCTCACCGTCCTCGAGATGCCCGCCCGGGAAGTCCCAGACGTCGGGATACCACGACAGGTCTGGGCGGCGATGGCACATGAGCACGCGATCGCCCTGTACGAACACACCGACGGAGACCCGATGCTGAACAGTCACGACGCTTGTCCGTCGATCCGCGCCGACGCGTTGCTGATGGTTGTCACATGCACTCCCTACGCCGGAATTACCCGGACAGGTTCGGCGGTCGGCGGCGCCGGTCATCCAGCCGCCCTCTCAGCCCACTTCGGTGCGAGCTCCCGCGATCTCCAGTTGTACCGGCCACCCTCACGTCGTCCGGCAGCGTGCCGGACAACGACCCGGTTGTTGCTCGAACGGGCGACCGATGTCTGATCACGATACCCCGTCATCGAGCAGCGTCAATGGTGGCGCTCGGCAACTGGACGCCGGCACCGGCACGGAGGCCTGGACCGCAGCTCATTGACTTTGTGTTGCGTTGAACCGAACGAACGGCGAGCGCGTATGTAGGTGTCGGCAGCCCGAACCTGCGTTGTTCGACATGCGGTTGGAGACTGCTTCCCGTCCCAACTGGTGAGGAGACGTACGACCATGAAAGTACGCATCCGACAAGCTTTGGCGCCGATGTTGTTCGTGTTCGGCACCGCCGTGGCGGCAGCGCCTGCAGCCAACGCCGGCAACGCGCTGCCGACTCCACAACCACCGCGACTGCTCAGTGCGGTTGTCACCGATTGCCAGGCGCCGTGTGCCTCCGGGACCTCAGGCGAGGTCACCTTGACCTGGACGAATCCCGCCCCGCCGGGTGGTGCGTTCGTCCTGAACACTGCGTATGCGAACGATTTCAACATCGGTTCGCCAACGACGATCAGGCACATCGGTGACACCGTGCAAGCCAGCTACCCTGTCTGCGCCGGCGTCAATCAGCCCACGCCGGACTGCTATCCGGCCCGCGTGGACGCCCTGCGAGGGAACGAAGTACTGACCGTCTCCGCCCGGTTCGCCACCGGCAACCCGGACGACGGCACCTTCCGGATGAGCGCCGAATCCGCCCACAGCAACGGGTTGGTGCCCACGCAAGGCTGAAGCCGGAATGACCACAGCACTCTGAGCCCCGTTAGGTTGTGGGCGGTACGTACCAGGCCGTTTCGAGTGTTATCTCGTGGCCGATCATGAACTGGAGGTCGCGCGTCGGTTCGGCGCGTTCGTGCAGTCGTGGGAAGTGCTCCCGCCGGTACTCGTTGTGGGCCACAGCGCTTTCCCATTGCGTCACGACCAGGAACTCGTTCGCGTCCCGCCGGGCGAGGAGCCCGCCTTGAAATCCGGGCGCTCGGATCATGCCCGGATTCCAGACCGAGGCCTGAACGTCGGTGAAGTGGCTGACGCGTGGCGGGTAGACCTCGCAGCGCGCCACCCGCAGCATCTCGCCCCCGGCAACGTCTCCGGGAGGATGACCGATGATCTGCAAGGTCTCGTACACCCGTACATCTATGTCCGTGTAGGTCCCGACCTGGCGCTTGGCGAGCTGATCGTGCGGTCCGCGCATGAAGGCCTGATAGCTTCCAGGCTCCGCCCACAGGCCGAAGATGTGAGCGGTGCTCGAGGCATTCGTGTCCCAACCGCCGCGTTGGCCGAGGAATCCCGGGATGCCTTGGAGACCTGCCCAGTCCTGTTGCCCCTGATCGAAAAGACCCCGATCACTCACCGCGCACCGGATCCACTTCAGCAGCACTCGACCAACGTATACCGCGACGACTACGCGTGCGGAGTCGTTCGCCGGACATTCATCCGTTCGCCGGGGCGGCTGAAGATGCTGAGGATCTCCGCCGGCTCGTTGCCGGTGCTGCCGAACCAGTGCGGCTTCTCGGTGCTGAACTCGGCGACCTCCCCGGGGCCGAGCACCCAGTCCTCGTCGCCGAAGACGAGGCGCATGCGGCCGGACAGCACGTAGATCCACTCGTGGCCGTCGTGGGCCCTGAGCTCCGGGGTGACGTTGCTGGTCGGAATGACGATCTTCCACGCCTGCGTGCCATCGGGCTGTTGGGTCAGCGGGATCACCGTCCGGCCCTTGACCCGACCGGGCTTGAGGCGGATCCGTGGATCGCCCTGCACTGGTGCGGCGACGAGGTCGTCCAGCGGCACCCGATACACCTGCGACAACGCGAGCAGCAGTTCCAGGGTCGGCCGACGCTGTCCGGTCTCCAGCCGCGACATCGTGCTCTTCGAGATCCCCGTCGCTGTTGCAACCTCGGTGAGGGTCATCCGGCGCCGCGCGCGCAGTCGCTTGAGCCGTCCCCCGACTCCCTCGAGCACCGCGGCGATCTCCGCCGCTGAGGTGTCCTCCACGAACACATCTGACCCCCAATTCCCACAAACAGCAACCTTCGTAGCCGAACGCCCCACCCAGCCCCAGCCTTGGAGCATGACCACACCATCGCTCAGTCCGAAGCCCCATCCGACGTCCGAGCCCGCCGTACCTGGACCGCCGACCAAGCACCAGCTGGCCCTGATGATCTGGCTGGCCGTGTTCCCGACCCTCACCGCCCTCAACCTCGCCCTTGGTCACTGGCTCGGCACGCTCACGCCTGTCGTACGGACGTTCGTCCTCGCGACCATCGCCGTACCGATCGTGATCTACGGACTGATGCCGCAGCTGTACCGGCTGCGCCGACGCCTTCTGACCCGCCACAACCAGTAGGAAAGGACTGCACGCCATGAGTGCACGAAACAATGCCACCGTTCCCGTCGAACCACGCGTACGAACACCCAGTCCACGACGCCATCAGGAGCTGACCACCCGGCGGCTGAACACCATGCGGTTCGGGTACGCGTTCACGGGGGTGGGACTCGCGGTCGTGAAGTGGCCGGTTCTGCTGCAGGACGCTCGATCGCTGCCGGTGATGGAAGGGGTTGTTGTCTGCCTGCTGACGGCCATGTCGTTGCTGGCGTTCCTGGGGCTCAGATACCCCGTACAGATGCTGCCGATCCTGCTGTTCGAGGCGGGCTGGAAGGTCATCTGGTTCGGTGTGGTCGCGCTTCCCCACCTGATCGCCAACGACCTGAACGCCGCAGCGGGCGACGTGCTGTTCAGCTGTTCCTTCGTCGTCGTCATCCTGGCCGTCATCCCTTGGCGCTACACCTGGCAGCGCTACGTCCGAACCCCTGGCGATGCCTGGCGTTGAGGACTGCCGGCCGGTGCTTGATCAGGTGAGGGACTCGACGGCGGTGTGGACGAGGTCGGCGACGGCCTGGGGCTGGGATACGTAGACCGAGTGGCTGCCGGGGACCTCGCGGACCGCGGCGCCGGCTCGTTCGGCCATGGCGCGCTGGGCCGGTTGTGGGATCATGCGGTCGTCGGCGGCGACGAGGTACCAGCTCGGCTTGCTTCGCCAGCCGGGTTCGGTGACGGTGCCGCCGAGGGCGTCGACTCCCCACGGGACCTGGGAGTCGGCCATGAACGCGGCCTCGTCGGTCGGTAGGTCACCGGCGAACGAGTCGTGGAACTTGTCCCGGTCGAGGAACAGGTAGCCGTCCCGCGGCGGCAGAATCGGCGGTACGGGCGCACCCGGAGGCGGGTCGGCGATGAGGGTGTTGACGGACTCGCCCTTGTCGGGGGCGAACGCCGCGATGTAGACGAGTCCGACGACCCGCGTGTCGCTGCCGGTCTCGGTGACGACCACGCCGCCGTACGAGTGACCGACGAGGACCACCGGCCCGTCGAGCTCGTCGAGGACCTGCTTGGTCGCGGCCACGTCGCCTTCGAGGGAGAAGGTCGGGTTCTGTACGACGGCGACCCGGTGCCCCTGGGCGCGGAGCCGGTCGTAGACACCTCGCCATCCGGAACCGTCGACGAATCCTCCGTGGACGAGTACGACGGCCGGCCGGGTGCTTGTGCTCATGGTGTCCTCCTTGATTGTGGACCGATGCGGTGACGCTAGGTGCGGGTCGTCGTTCGGGGCATCGGGGATACCCCTCGACAGCGGCGGCCGGAACCCTCGATCCGGGCGTGTGCGGTGCAGGATGATGTCCTGGTGGATGAGGTTTCGGCGGCCGCGTACGGGCTGTTCGGCCGTGAGGACGCGGTGCGTGCGGTGAGCGACGTGCTGGACCGGGGCGGGAGCGCGGTGGCGATCGGTGATCCCGGGGTCGGCAAGAGCAGTTTGCTGAAGGTCGCGGATCAGCTGGCCCAGCGCCGAGGGCGAAGGGTGCTCTCGCTCGCACCGACGCAGTTCGACCGGGGCCTGCCGTTCGCCGGCCTCGCCGAGCTCATCAGCCAATATCCGCCGGGCTCGGAGCTCACCCTTCCGGCGCCGCAGCGGCGCGCACTCGCGGTGGCTCTGCACCGAGACGAACCAGGCGATCGCGACGCCGATGCCCTGGCGGTCCCGCTGGCGGTCCAGGGGTTGCTGAAGCAGCTCTGCGAGGCCGAGCCGGTGACCCTGATCATCGACGACCTGCAGTGGCTGGACCAGGCGACTGTCGGCAGCCTCGGCTTCGCGCTCCGCCGGATCTCGGTCGAGCCCCAGCGGTTGAGCATCCTGGTCGGGACACGGCCGGATCGAGACGCCGGCGCCGACTTCATCGCCGAGCTGCCCGAGCCGCACCGCGAGCTGTCTCTGCCGGCCTTGGAGGACTGGGCGATCGGCCAGTTGCTGCGCACTCGCCTGGGTGCGCGATGGACTCCGCCGATGAGTGCCGGGGTGGCGCGGGCCAGCAGCGGCAATCCCTACCTTGCGTTGATGATCGCGCAGGCGATGCAGTCAGACGTGTCGAAGTGGCGCTGGAGCGCCCAGAGCGACCACGAGCCGGTCTTCCCGGTACCGCCGAGTCTGGCTGGGCTTCTCGGCGAGAAGGTCATGTTGCTCCCGCGGAACGCGCGCGACGTCCTGCTGCTCGTGTCCGCTGCTGGACGGCTGACGGTCGACAAACTGCGAGCAGTCGTGGACGACGCCGAGATCGAGTCCGCGTTGGAGGCTGCCGCGGACTGGGAGGTGGCGACGGTGGGTGCCGGGTCGGTTGTTGCGTTCACCCATCCGATGCTGGCTTCGGCGATCTACGAGGCCGCCGTACCCGCTGACCGTCGCCGGGCCCATCGCGCTCTCGCGGAACTGCTGGACGACCCGGTCGAGCGTGCCAGGCATCGATCGAAGTCGATCGTCGCCCCCGACAAGGCCGTCGCCGGTGAACTGGAGGACGCCGCGGAGATCTCCCGCGCCCGTGGTGCCCAGCAGCTCGCCGCGGAGCTGCTGGAGGGCGCCGCGTTGGCGACGCCGTCAGGGATGGACACCGCTGATGGCTTCCGTCGCTGGCTTCGGGCCGTAGACAGCTATGTCGATGCCGGCGACGGCCTGTCGGCGCGTGCGGCCTTGGGCAAGGGAGCGGCACTGGCCGAGAGTTCGCAGGACCGAGCCCAGGTCTTGGTACGTCGGTCCCGGCTGGCCGAGGATCTGCGAGAGTCTCGATCCCTGGCTGAGCAGGCATTCCGGATCGCACCGGCGGGGGAGGTCCGCGCCGAGATCCTGCAGACCCTCAGTGAGCGCCACCGCATGGAGGGGCACGGCAGGCTCGCGCTGCGGCTGGCCCGGATGGCGATCGCGGAGGCGGTCGCGGCGGATCGGCCGGACATTCAGCTCGTCGCGCTGTACCAGCGGCAGTCGATCGAGCAGATCTGGGGGATCGACCGGCCCGAACGGACGCTGCGCGAGATGGAGCGGCTGGTCGCTCGTTCGTCCCTCGAAGTGTCGCCGGCGGAATGGGCCGGAGCACGCAGCTTCTATGCGGCCTGGAACGACGGCACAGCCGAGGCGGTGGTCCGCGACGCCATCGTGCAGGCCGTCGAGGCCGGCCGGTACGCCGACCTGTCCAGCCTGTACATCTGGCTGGTTCTCGTCCTGATCCGCGCGTCGAAGGTTCCGCAGGCGCAGGCTGCTCTCGAGGACGCGGACCGCTCGGGTGCGTGGGGCACGGTCGGCTTGCAGGAGAGCATGGCCCGCATCTTGATCAAGGAGTACTCCGGCGACCTGGACGGGGCCCGCGAGTTGGCCCGGCGCGCTGCGGAACGCTCGAGGTCCAGCGGGCTGATGTACTGGCTTGGCGGTTTCCTGGCACAGCTGGGCTTCATCGAGGTCTCCGCCCGGAACTGGTCTGCGGCGCTGGAGTCGTTGCGTGAGCTCGCGGAGATCTTTGCGACCACCAAGATGGTCGACCTGGAGCAGTTGCTGTGGCCCGTCGACTACGCCGACGCCGCGTTGCAGGTCGGCGTACTGGACGAGGTCGAGGTGGCGATCGACCTCCTGCGACGCCAGGGCGCGGCCGGCAGGCCGGAAGCAACAGTCGCCGCGGATCGTTGCCAGGCCTTGTTGGCTGCTGCCCGCGGGGATGTCGACGGGGCGTTGATCGAGCTTCGCAAAGTCGTCGGCAACGCGGGAGCGGAGTGTCCGTTCGAGGCGGCGCGATCCTTGCTGGCGCTTGGGCAGGTCTACCGTCGTGGCGGGCACAGACGCTTGGGGGAGGAGGCCCTGCTCGGCGCAGCGGCGGCTTTCGAGGAGTTGGGCACTCCGCGGTGGGCGGAACGTGCCCGCGCCGAAGCCGAGCGGATCGGGTCGCCCTCGACCACAATGATGCTCACGGCAACCGAACGCCGGGTCGCCGACCTGGTCGGCTCGGGCCACTCCAACCAGGAGGCCGCTGCTCAACTCTTCGTGTCAGTCAAGACCGTGGAAGCCAACCTGACCCGCATCTACCGCAAGCTGTCCGTCCGGTCGCGCACAGAGCTCGCCAACCGACTCCACCAGCTCGATACCGACAGCCTCTGAGCCGCAGCAAGCCTGATGAGCCCGCATCCCTAAGCTGTGTGGACGAGGAACGCGTCCGTCCCGAACAACGCCGGTAGTCGCCACCCCTGCCGACCGAGTGGAATCGAGATGCGTAGCGATGACAGCCGTGTCATCGTCGGGTTCCATGACAGCCAACGACTTCCGTGACGGTGCAGACGAGTCCGATGATGCGCAGGTGGCGGAAGCCATCGCCGCGGAGCAGGAATCGCTGAGTCTGGAGTGCCGTGTCGACCCGGCTCGCCTGCGGCGGTTGCTGGCCCCGGACTTTCATGAGTTCGGCGCATCAGGGGGTGAGCTCGAGTTCGAAGGCACGGCCGAACTCGTTGCGGCGAGCACCGACCCAGGCGGTGAGCCGATTCGGATCCGCGACATGCGTGGCTACCGGTTGGCCGAGGGGCTGGTGATGGTCAAGTACACGTCTGACAACGGCGTACGGCGGTCGAACAGGACCTCGCTCTGGCGCCGAGTCGGCCCGGGACATTGGCAGATCTTCCATCACCAAGGCACACCAACCCAGCCGTGACGTGCAGTCGCCGATGTGCAGTGGGTGTCAGCCTCTGTAGGTCGTCAGGGTGTCGGTCAGGGCTTGCGCGATCGGCGTCGCGTGGACGTGGAGCTTGTTGGCGATCTTGGTGCTGTCGACGATGAACGGTTCCTCGAACAGGTACTGCATTTCGGTGAGTTCTCGGACCGCCGGGTTGAACAGGCCGAGGGCGCGGAGCATCAGCGGTGGCATGGCGCGGAGCTTCGTGCGGGGTTGCCCAGCGTCGTGGTACACGAGGTCGACCAACTCTCGCGTACTGCGTGTGTCCGGGTCGTTCGGTACGTGCCACACCTGGCCGGGCGCATCGGGGTGTTCGCCGAGTACCGCGAGTGCTTCGCCAATGTCGGGGATGTAGGTGTAGGTGTGTGGCTGGTCGGGATCGCCGAGCACGGTTGCGGTCTTTCCGGCCAGGGCGGCGGGGAAGACGCGGTCGCCGAGATTGGATTGCGCGCCACCGCGCGGACCGAAGTAGTCGGAGGCGCGGCCGATCGCGACCTCGACGCGGCCGGCGATGTGGGCGGCGAGGAGTTCGCGGGCCATTCGTCCTCGGAGTTGTCCCTTCTTGGTGTGAGCGTCGTAGGTGCGGTCCTCGGTGAGCGTGCGGCCGGCAGGACGCCCGTACATGTAGACGTTCTCCACACTGACCAGCCGTGCGCCGGAGGCTTCGGCAGCGGTGAGCACACTGGACTGCAGGGCAGGGAACTGCGCCGTCCACTCGGCGTACGGCGGGTTGAGCGTCTGGTAGACGACGCGGGCGCCCTTGGCCACGGCAGTGGTGAAGTCTGGGTCGCGGGCGTCGCCGCCGATGACCTCGATCTCATCGGGCACGCGCGCATGGCCGGAACGGTTGACGAGCCGGGCGGACTCGCCGCGCTGGCGGAGCGCGGCGAGCAGTGCGAGTCCGATCGCGCCCGTACCGAAGATGACGTGCCGCGGTGAGCTCATGCCTTGGTCTCGATCCGTGTCTGCGTCGAACCCGGGCCGGCCTCGGCGCGGTACGGCAGCAGGTAGTGAAGCAGCAGGCCGGACAGGGCGGAGAAGGTCACCGCTCCGTAGGCGCCGAAGATGGTGAACTGGTTTTCTACGCTGATCCCGCCGACGGTGGTGACGGTCCAGCCCAGCGCCCACAGGATCGGTAGGGCGGCGGCCCACAGCCATCGGCGGTGGGTCCGGACAGGTAGGGCGAGTGCCTGTGCCGGGCCGAGGACGATGCCGGTGAGAGCCCCCATGAGGGCGAGTTCGCCCAACGACGTGCCGTACCCGACGATCACGGCGCCGAGGAGGAGCCCTAGGGCCATACCGATCGCGGTGGCCGGAATCCATCGGCGCGGGTCGAGCCGCCGCCGGCTGACCAGCACTTGCCCAGTACCGAGGACGGCACCGGTGACCAAGCCGCCGAGCAACGCAGCGGGGGCGTCGTCCACGCGGCCCGCGGCCAGGTCGCCGGCAATGCCGGCGACGGGAAAGGCGACGAAGCCCGCTGTCCAGAGCAACCAGGTTCGCAGGAAGGCTGGCTGTGATGTTGCGAAATGGGTCATGGTGTTCAACTCCCGAGCGCGGCAACGGCCGGCTGGATTGCGGTGCTTGTGCGCGGTGCCAGAAAGGCACGGACGTGCCCGGTGTTCCTGGCCGAGGGATCTCGGTGCGGGCGGTCGCAGTACGCGATCGGTTGGTCGTCGCTGCGTGTGCAGGATCTCGTGGACTTGCTCTTGGTGAAGTAGCGCCCCGTCACTCGATCAAGGTCGGCTTCGGAAGCCAGGCGGTTGCCACAGCGGTTCCATGCCGTGACTGCTGATTGTGTCCATGCGACCAGCCCCCAGCACGGACACGAAACTGTGGCAACCCCGATGAGTCACTAAGCGCAAGATCTGACCGCGCTGCCCCCAGCATGTGCCTTTCCCGACCTACTGTCTATACAGACCAGCTCAGGCCGTCGACCATGCTCGACGGGTCAGGCGAGGGTGATTAGGCGGGAGCCGTGTGGTGGGACGGACTTGGCGGTCCAGGACTTGTTGGACTTGCCGAGGTTCTGCCGGGCGACGAGGTCGCGGATGTTCCGACTGCCTCTGACGCCGAGTTGGTTCCATGGGACGGTGATGTCGGAAGACTCGTTCCCGAGGTTGTAGACCGCGACTGCCAGGCGGCCGTCGGGTAGCCGCTTCTTCCAGAGCTGCAGCGTTCCGCCGGTGACCTGGGTCGGGATCACGCCGGCCTGGTCGACCGCGATGACTTCGCGATTGGTGAGGATCGACACGGCCTTGTCGTCGATGGCGGAGATGTCGCCGCCGACGTACAGCGGTGAGGATGCCATCGACCAGAACGTCATCACGCTCTGCCGTTCGGTGTCGGTGATACCGTCCTGGATTCCGAGGCCGGTGTTGTTGGAGATCGGCATCGAGTCGAGGTCCGGCCAGTAGTTCGGCTCGACCACGTCGAGCCAGTTCGGCAGGTCTTCCCACCGGTTGTCGACCGAGCTCGTCCAGGTCGACACGGTGTTGCAGTAGCACTCGACGTCGGTGTCGACGCGGACGCTGTTCGCCCATGGCCGCAGGCCTTCGCCGGCGTCCCGCGGTACCGGCCAGGCGCTCGCGGTCAGCCACATCTTGCGGCCGCTCTGGTCGATCGCCTTCGACCAGGCCTCGATGTCCGGGATGTTGTCGGTGGTGACGCCGTCGACCTTGACGAAATCGACGCCCCAGGAGGCGAATCGGTCCGCGATCGAGTCGAAGTACGCCTGCGCGCACGGCTTGGTGAAGTCGATCTTCCAGTCGCCGCCCCACATGTTGGTCGGCGTCAGCGGCATCACGGTGATGTCCTGGGTCGTGCAGTCGGTGCCGATGATCGGGGCGTTCTTGTCGTAGATCGCCTTCTGCAGACCGGCGCCGCCGTACAGTCCGATCTTGAGCCCCTTGCCGTGGATGTAGCGGGCCAGGCTGGCGATGCCGTTGGGGAAGCGCTCCGGGTCGGCCTCGGGGATGCCGTTGGCGTCGGTGCGGAACTGCCAGTCCCAGTTGGCGTTCCAGCCCGCGTCGAGGTTCACGTTCGTGTACCCGGCCCGCTTCAGGTTCGCGGCCATCGAGTCGGCGGTGTCCTTGATGTGTTCCTCGGTGAGCCACTTCGTCCCGTAGTCGGGGTGAGTGGAGGACTGGACACTCCAGCTGCTCCAGCCCATGAACGGCTTGACGCTGAAGTCGCTCTTGGCGAGCGCCGGTGCGCTCGTGGACACCATCGTCGCGGTGAGGACGAGAGGTACGACGGTCGCCAGGGCGAGGGCGCGATGGAGGGGACGAACGGTGGACATGGCGTGGGCACCTTTCGTTGCGGGGCGTGCCGGTACCGTACGGGCCTTAATTGACCCCGTCAAGAATCTAGCGGCCGCCCAGCAGAAGGCTCACGCACTCGCTGACACGTGCAGGGCTTTCGGGTGCGTTGGGCATAGCCGTAGGTGGCGACGGCGAGTCCGAGACCCCAGAGGAGGTACGCGGGCACCGCTACCCAGAAGAAGCTGGTCGGTATGCCGATATCTGCGTAGACCGGTTTGCCTTGGAGAGCGGCCACGGTCATCTGGATCAGGCCGACCCCGAAGTACGCGCTGATACCTATGCCGAGCCCACCGCCGGGCAGTAGCAGCATCCATCGCGGGAACACACGGCCGGGGCGGTAGACCAGCAGCAGCGGCAGCGCGACACCAGCGAGAACGAAGCCTGCCTCGAACAGGATCATCTGCAGGCCCGCGCCGGAGGGGGCAGCGTCGAAGCCGATGGCCGCCTGTGCTGCCAATCGCGTCGCACAACCGGCGACAGCCAGCCAGGCAGCGGCGATCGCCCACTTCGGTGTGGATGTCGGCGTGCGGCGACGATGGCCGCAGCGCGGGCAAGATCGGTCGAGTTGCCGCTGCTGGGACAGCGCCGTACCGGCCAGAAGTGCGGCGCCGGTCAGGCCGCCGAACCGGCTGAGCATGCCGGACAGGTCGAAGGGGATACCCAGTCCGGGCAAGATTCCGGCGACGACGTCCAGGAGCGCCAAGGCGCACGCGGCCGTCCATCCGAGAGCCATCGCGTACGTCGTCACCGTCAGCGCCCGTGTCCGTGCCGGTATCAGGACCACGATCGCGCTGACCACACAAGCAATCACCGACACCCAGCCCGGGACCAGCAAGTCTCCGGTCGGCAGCTTCCACGTTGGTTCGTGGCCGAGGGCGAACCACAGCCGCACGCATCCGTAGGCTGCGGCCCAAACCACGGCCAGCCGCGGGACCCAGGTCATCCAGCGTGGAGCGCCTCGGTCGAGGTCCGATGAGGGCAGGACGGCTGTCATGGTGTGAGCATCGCTGTCGTTGCCTGGCGCCGGATCACCCGTGCGAGTGAACGGCATCCATCCGCGGATTGAGCTCGGCGCGGCCGCCGATCTAGTGGCCGTGGCTCCGGTCGTCAGGCAGCACCGGGAGGGTAGCGGGCGGCTGCGGCCACGGCGGCGGGACCGGCAATGTGGTGACCGAGTTGGTCCCCGGATATTCGCTGCGGCCTGCGAGCCAGGCGAGCAGTTCATGCCCGGCAGCGGCGACCGACGGTCCGCCCGGCGTGATCGTCCAGGTGCGGCCGAGATCGATCGCCTCGGCCGATCCGAGCGGGAAGCGTTGCGCCCTCATCGTCGCCAGTGTGTCGTCGAGAGCCCAGGCCACGTAGGAGGTGGGCCAGTCCCGCGTCCCGTACCCGCGGCCCAGATCGACGTGGTGGGTTTCCAGTTCTCGCAAGCATCGGCACAGGGTGAACCAGGCCGGGTGCGGCCACCCCGCAAGGGCTGTGACCGTGTGACTCCAGGCGTCGGCGGGCATCTCGCCGATCTCCGCCGCGAACTGTTCCAGGCTGACCTGCAAATCGCCGGTGACCTCCGCGGCTGTGGCAGCAGCATCGGGCGGAGCAGTCGTACTCGGCCTGCTGCCCAGCTGTGTGCTGCGCCGGGCCGAACGCAGCAGCCAGGTGTAGGCATCCGCGCTTCGTGCCACATGCAGGAGCACCTGTCCGCGCGACCAGCCTGAAAGCATCGACGGACCACGAATGTCGGCATCGGTCAGAGTGGCCGCCGTCGTGACGAGGCGGATCGCCGATTGGTCCAGTTGGTCGATCAGATCGCTGATCGACGGCCTGGCGGGCCGGGACGTCGTACTCATGGCATGGCCCTCTCGAGCTGATCCATCTCGGCGCGGATGTCGGTGATGGCAATCCCTCCAGGATGATCGCACTGCGCGGACGCGACCTTCATGACCCGGTCAGCGCATCGGCGGCGCTTCGGGGGTGCCGGTTCGTCGGTTGTGGTAGTCCGACAGTTTGGACAGCAGCTCGATCAGCCGCTTGCGCTCCTCGGGTGACAGCGGAGCCAGCAGTTCGTCCTGGGTTTCGGCCAACCGCTTCTCCAGCCGCCGTAGCTGCCGTTTGCCGGCGGCGGTCAGCGAGATGATGTTGCGCCGCCCGTCAGAGGGATCCGGGGCGCGCTCGACCAGCCCGCGATCGGCGAGTTCGTTGATCGTCGCGACCATGTCGCTGAGGTGAATGCCACTACGGCGGCCCAGCGCGGCCTGGCTGGCCGGCCCGTAATCGTCCAGCGTCGCCAGCAGGCGGTAGTGGTAGCCGCGGGCGCCGACGGACGAGAACCCGTCACCCACCAGTCGGTGCGAGTGCTGGGCGGTCAGGCCGAGCAGCCAGCTGGGCAGGCCCTCCCACCGGGCGGGCGTCTCGTCGGATGGCTTCTCCACGCGACAAGTCTAGCGAATCGTTAGGGCGACCAACGACCGTGATATCGTTTGGACGTCTAACGTTAGTCGTCCTAACGTTTATGGGACGAATGAACCTCCGGGAGTTGACACGATGATCAAGCCCTTCCACATCAAGATCCCTCAGGCCGACCTCGACGACCTGGCCGACCGGCTCGCCCGCACGCGTTGGCCGAACGAGGTCGCCGATGCCGGATGGGACTACGGGTTCCCGCTGGCCCGGCTCAAGGAGCTGGCCGAGTACTGGCGCACCGGTTACGACTGGCGTGAGCACGAGGCCAGGCTCAACGAGCTTCCGCACTTCACCACCGAGATCGATGGCCAGAACATCCACTTCGTCCACGTCCGGTCGTCGAACCCGGACGCGCTCGCGCTGATCCTCACCCACGGCTGGCCAGGTTCGTTCCTGGAGTTCCTCGAAGTGATCGAGCCGCTGTCGCGCGACTTCCACCTGGTGATTCCGTCCATCCCCGGCTTCGGATTCTCCGGGCCGACCCACGAGCGCGGCTGGGACGCGGTCCGGGTCGCCCGGGCCTGGGCGGAGTTGATGCGCCGCCTGGGGTACGAGCGCTATGGCGCGCAGGGCGGTGACTTCGGCGCGGGCATCTCCATCGCGCTCGGCGCGGTGGCGCCCGACCAGGTCGTCGGAGTGCACGTCAACTACCTGCCGACCCGGCCGGACCCCGACGTCGAGGTGTCCGCAGCGGATGAGGCCCGACTGGACAAAGTCAGACAACTGATGGCGAATCGTCCGCCCTTCCAGGCTCTGCTTGCGCTCACCCCGCAGACCATCGGCTACGCGCTGACCGACTCGCCGGTCGGTCAGCTGGTCTGGATCGCCGAGCGCTTCGCACAGTGGACCGACCCCGCCACGCCGGTCAGCGACGATCAGATGCTGACCGACATCTCGCTGTACTGGCTGACCGCCACCGCGGCCTCATCGGGCCGGTTCCACCACGACGCCCCTCGAGGGAGCCAACAGCCGTGCCGGGTGCCGCTCGGCGTGGCGGTGTTCGCCCACGACATCACACAGTCGGTACGACCGCTGGCCGAGCGGCTGTACGACGTCAGGCGCTGGTCGGAGTTCGAGCGCGGAGGACATTTCGCCGCGATGGAGGTGCCCGAGCTGCTCGCCGAGGACGTCCGGGCGTTCTTCTGTGCCCGCATCAAGGACGACGCCGGGCGATGACGAGCAGCGGTGGCCGGCGGCGCACCTGTCCGGATGGTGGCTCGGCGTTGGCATTGCCGCGTCAGCTCGTGATGGGGTTGTCGGCGGGTTCCCCGGCCGTCAAGGGGATGTTCCGACTGTGAGGTCACCGGCCGGACCGTGGCCGGGGAAACCCACCAGAGCTGCGGTCACGGTCGGGCGAGGTCGAGGGCCAGGGCGGCGGTCCAGCTGAAGGAGCGGGCGCCGTGTGGCTGACCTGTGAAGGGGTCGACGTACTCGGCGAAGGTTGTCGCGTCGGCGAGGGTCAGTAGGTCGGTTCGGAGCGCTGCGGCGGACTCGGTCTGGTCTAGTTGGACCAGGCCGCGGTGGATCAGCCAGGCGGTGTTGAACCAGCTGGGTCCTCGCCAGTAGCGGCCGGGGTCGAAGTCGTTGGCGGTCAGGTCGTAGCTGGGTACGAGCCGTACCTCGCCGAGCCGGAAGCGTGGGCCGCGCGCGGTCGCGAGGAGGGTGTCGGCGACGGGCAGTCCGGGGATCATGAGTGGGATCAGGCCGGCCACGGTGTCGGACGCGATGAGGTCGCCCGAGACCAGGTCGTGGGGCCGGAACATTCCCGCCGTGAACAGCCGCTCGACCAGTGCGTCGGTGAGCTCTGCGGCGTGCCGGCGATGGGGTGCCGGGTCGTGGCCGAGCGTCGCGGCGATGTCGGCCAGTGCATGTTCGGAGCAGATCAGCAGCGCGTTGAAGCAGGGGTCTTCGACAGCGAAGGCGTGGGGTCTCTCCCGGTCGTCGTACCCGTGGTCGCGGTACGTCGCGGCGAGCTGGACGTAGCGCCCGTAGTCCAGGTCGGTGGGGCGGTCGGCATCGGCGGCGTGGTCGGTGTCGCGCCGGGTGAACGACCCGGCGGGCGCGGGCGTGATCCGCGCGAGTGGCGTGTCCCAGGCAGGGCTGTTGTCCATCCCGGACTCCCACGGGTGGACGATCGCGACGAGTCCGCCCGGACCGAGGGTACGGCGCTCGCGCAGGTAGTCGTGCCACGCCACCAGGCCCGGGTAGACCCGCTGCAGGAATCCCGGATCCGCCGGGTCGGCCTGGTGGGTGAGCCAGGCGGCCAGGGCGTGGATCGGCGGCTGGACGATGCCCGAGGTCTCGGTGCCGTTGGCCAGTCGCGCCCGCCAGAAGTCCGGGCCCGGGAAGTAGGCGTCGCGGGGGACACTCGGCGCGAACGCGATGTGCGGGATCCGGCCGTCGGGCCATTGGGCCCGCAGCAGCGACTCCAGTTCGGTCCGGGCGCGGCCGACGGACACGTGCCGCAGCCCGATCGCGATGAACGCCGAATCCCAGCTCCACTGGTGCGGATAGAGCGATCGCGACGGAACCGTCGACTGCCCGATCCAGTTCTGCTCCAGGACACGCACCGCGTCGTCTCTCATCAAACTCCCATCAGTACTGGCCGAGCGCCAGGCCCTTGGCAAAGTAACGCTGCGACACCAGGAACAACAATGCCGTCGGCAACGAGACCAGGATCGCCGCCGCCAGCACCACGGTGTAGCTGGCGCCGCCACCTTCGGTGGACTGCAACCCGGTGAGCACCGGCATGACCGGGCGGGTGGTGTCGCTCTGGGTCAGGATGAGGCCGAGCAGAAGGTCGTTCCACACCCAGGTCGCCTGCAGGATGAAGACGACGGCCAGCGCACTGGAAGACATCGGCAGGTAGATCCTGGTGAAGATCCGCACGGTCTTCGCCCCGTCGACGACCGCGGCCTCGAAGACGGATTCGGCGATGCCGGCGAAGAAGTTGCGCATCACGAACGCCGAGAACGGCAGGCAGACGATCGAGTAGATCAGCACCATTCCCGTCAGGGAGTCGTACAGGCCGAGCCGGGAGTAGCTGTCGAACAACGGGATCACCAGCATCTGCAGCGGGAACACCGACCCGCAGTAGATGACGAAGAACCACAGGAACCCGTGCCGTAGCTTGAGAACGATCACGGCGAAGCCGACGGTCGCTCCCAGGATGACGGCGATCGCCGGCGCCACCACACTGTAGATCGCCGTGTTCGCCAGCGCGCGAGGGATGTCGGTGCCCGTGGCCACCTGGCTGAGGTTGTGCCACAGGTTTCCCAGTGAGCCGGGTTGCCACAACGTGGAACCGGAGTAGTTCTGGACCGTCTTGCCGGCGTTGGCCAGCAGCAGGTACACCGGCACGAGCCACAGGGCGCCCAGCAGCGACAGGACTGTTACGCGGATGATGATTCCAGTGCGTGAAGGCGTCACTTGCCACCTCCGACGCTGCTGCTGCTCAGGCTGAGTTGCCTGCGCAGATAGATGACGGAGGCGCCGACGGTCACGATGCTGAGGAAGATCGCCACCGCAGAGCCCAGGCCGTAGTCGCTGTTCACGAAGGTGTCGCGGTACATGGTCAGGGCCAGCGTTTCGGACGAGCGCGCCGGTCCGCCCTGGGTCATCGCCTGGACGATGTCGAACGTCTTCAGGCCGTTGACGATCGACAGGCCCACGACCACCGTCGTGGACGGCCGGAGCAGCGGCCACGTGATGTGGCTGAACAGCCGCCACCCGGTCGCGCCGTCGAGCCTGGCCGCCTCCAGCGGCTCCTTCGGGATCGACTGCAGGCCGACCGTGAACAGGAGCGCGTTGACGCCGACGCCTTGCCAGGCCGCGGCGATCACCATGACGATCGTGTTCAGCGGCGAGTCCTGAAGCCAGCGAAGCTCGGTGCCCGGCAGGTTCAGGAACTGCAGGGCCTGGGTGAGCGCACCGCCCGACCCCAGCATGAAGCTCCAGATGACGCCGACGGCCACACCGGACAGCGCGTAGGGGACGAGGAACGGCAGGCGAAACCAGCCACTGCCCCGGAACCCGTACGCCAGGACTGCAACGAGCAGGCCGAGTCCGACCGGGAGGACGAGTGTGCCGACGACCCAGATCGCCGTGTTCCTGACCGCGCCCAGGAACGCGGAGTCCGAGAACATCTCGGCGAAGTTGTGGAAGCCGACGAACTCCGGCGTACCGAGTCCGTTGTACTTCGTGAAGCTCAGATAGAACGTGTAGAGGACCGGTAGATAGAAGACCAGCAGCACCAGGGCAAGGCTCGGGAGGAGGAAGCCCCGAGCCTGGCCCTGGTACGACGTCGCGGACCGTGCCACGCCGCTATCGCCCGGCCCAGTACTCGTCGGCCGCGGCCTGGATCGCCTGCAGGTACTGCATCGGGTCGCCGCGGTTGGTCAGGAACGCACTGAACTGCTCCAGCGCGACCGTCCGGATCGGTACCGGCGTCGCCTCGAAGTACCGGTTGTAGTACTCGTACTTGCCTGCGGCAAGCGTCGACTTCAGGGTCGTCATCTGCGGCGTCGGCGCTTCGGCGTCCGGGGTGAACGGCATGTTGCCCTGCTGCTTCACCCACGGCTGCTGACCCTGCGGCGACATCCACCACTGGGAGAACTTCAGTCCCAGGGCCTTCTGCTTCGAGCTCCCGCCGACGCAGACCGGTGCGGTCTCGATCGCGATCGGCGTGGACGCACCGGGCTTGACCGCCGGGATGACGAACATGTCGACGTCCTTGCCCATCGTCATGCCGGCCAGGGCCGCGTCGGCAGTGAACCAGGTGCCCTCGGGCGCCATCGCGATCTTGCCCTCACGCATCAGGTCGCGGGCGAAGTCGGTCTGGCCGGGGTCGTTGAAGTACCCCTTCTTCTGCAGGTCGAGCCAGCTGTTCATCACCGCGACCACCCGCGGGTCGGTGTACTTCGCCTTGCCGGTCGACAGGTCGTTGTACAGCTGCAGGTCGGTCCCGGCCAGCAGGGTCTGGAACCACACGAACGAGAAGTTCTTGGTCTGGTTCCAGAACGGCGTCACCCCGTGCTGCTTGAGGGTCGCCGCGACCTGCATCAGCTGGTCCCAGGTCGTCGGGACCTTGAGGTCGTACTTCTTGAACACCGACTTGTTGTAGAACATCACCCAGTCGTCGACGCTGATCGGCGTGCAGTACTGCTTGCCGTTCACCGTGTACAGCTGACGCACCGCGTCGGTCACGTAACCCTTGTCGACGGCCTCCGTCCACAGGTCGGTCGTCTCCGCGATGACCCCCTGCTCCGCGAGCTCGTCGAGCGCCGTGCTGACCTCCCAGGTGAACAGCCCTGGGCTCTCCTTGGTCCGGAAGGACTGCCGGATGAAGGCCCGGTACGGATCCCCGGAGTACTGCGTGCTCTTCAGGCTGATGTCGATGTCCTGCTTCGAGACCTTGGAGAAGGCGTCGAAGTTCCAGGGCTTGTTGTGGGCGAAGCCGAGCTCGCCGGTGGTGGCGCCACCGGTGTCCGACTTGCCGCCGCAGGCGGTGGCGACCAGGGCCGTGGCGACCACGGTCGCCAGCCCCGCCATGAACGTTCGCGCTCTCATCGTTGGGTCACTCCTTCGTGGGGGACACGCGACCGATGCCTTGGGCAAGCATGGCAGGGTCGCGCTGGGCGATCACGAGTCCGGTCCAGGTCTGTGGCGCGGCGCCGAGGCCGGTTCCGTTCTCGGGGTTCCAGTACTCGGCCCACCCGCTGTGCAACGCACCGCCGATCGCGCGGGTCGCGAGTGTGTGCGCGGCGCCGTTCAGCTCCCACCGCTGCGCCGCCAGCCAGAACAGGTAGTTCAGCGGAGGCCAGGCGGGTCCACGCCAATACGTCCGCGGGTCGTACGACGGATGGGTGCGGGCAACGTTCGCCGGACCGTACGGTGCGCCGAACCGGTCGGGATCGTCAAGCTGGCGCAGCGATGCGAGAGCCTTGGCGCCATCCCGGGTGACCAGGGCAGGCATCACACCGTCGCTGGTCGGCACCCTGGCGGAGGCGCCGCCTCCCACGATCGGAAGATCGGCCCACAGCTGCTCCTCCTCATCCCACAGGAGGTTGTCGATCGTCTCGCTCAGCAGGGTGGCCCTGTCGGCCAGTTCCTGGTCGCCGAGCAGGTCCGCCAGTTCGGCCAGGTTGAAGGCGACGTACGCATTGAAAGCGGCCGGGCACACGACGAAGGTCGAGGACCACTGAGCGCTGCCGTCGTCGCCGAAGGTGATGTCGCGGACCCGTTCCTTGTTCCAGGCGGTGCGGGCCGGGCGGCTGTAGTTGTCCGGCGTCCGCCCAGGGGCACCGTGGTCGTCCCACCGAGGGCTGTGGTCGTTGCCGGCTTCCCAGGGGTGGACCACGTAGATCAGGCCGTCATCGGTACGCCGGGTGCGCCACAGCCAGTCGAGTCCGTGTCTGGCGCGGTCCAGCGTCTCCTTCGACGGCTGGAAGCCCTGCCGGGCAAGGACGTTGGCCGCGTGGCCGAACATCGGCGGCTGCGTGAGTGACGAGGTGTTCTCGAGTGGACCCAACCACGAGTCGGGCCGCCGGCCGCCGTACCTCATGTGCGGGACGAGCCCGCTGGGCAGTTGGCCGGCCAGCGTGGCGTCGAGCTCACGACGCGCGCGATCGTCACCGAGGTAGGCCCAGATGATCGCGTGGAAGCAGGAATCCCACAGCCACAGATGAGGGTACGTCGTGGGGTTGGGGACGCAGTACCCGCGGGCGTCGTCCCAGTGGCTCTCCAGCAGCCGCCGGACTTGCAGGTCGAGATCCTGGCCTGTCATCGGGCATCGTCCTTTCGCACCGCGGCAGTCATCGCCCGGACCAGTGACCGCGCCAGGACGGTGTGTCCGCGATCGTTCGGATGGACGTGGTCGTCGGCCAGCATGGTCGTGGCGTCCCAGCCGTCGACGACCACCGCGCGCGCCGAGGGGAAGCGCGCGACGGTGGTCCGCAGGGTGGCGTTGTACTCGTCGACGATTGCGTCCGTCGCCTGGTCGTACGGCGGATGACCCGAGTAGTCCTGGATGTGGGGCTGCTCGATCGCCAGTGTCACCGCCCGCGGGTCCGCCTTGTGCAGGGCGTGCAACACGGTCTCCAGCGATTCCTCGTACTGACGCCGGCCGGCCGGCGCTGCACCGTGCAGCCGCGCGTCGTTGAAACCGGTCATCAGCACGTAGGCGTCGGCGCGTCCGGGTGGCCGGGCGACGACGAGCCGGGCCGTCTCTGTGCTCAGGCTCCCGCTCTCGGCCTGGTTGTCCAGTCGGAGTCCGAGCTGTCGCGCGGCCAGTTGCACGAACCCCTCGCTGTGCCGCCGTGCGCCGGTCCCGAAGACCCAGGAGTGACCGTAGGCAGTCAGCACCCGCGGCCTGCCTCGCCGGTCGGGAAATGCTCGCCGGAACGAAAGGGAGGCGGCTCGAGGTAGGTGTTGAGGCCGGGCACGCACTCGCCGCGCAGGTGGAACGGCGACGCCTCGTCCGGCCTCGTGATCCGTGTGCTGGTCGGGATGTAGCGGATGGTCAGCGCTCTGCGCCACCGGTCCGACCGGTTCGGCGTCGAGCTGTGCACGATGTTCGGGTGGTGAACCTCGACGTCTCCGGCGTGCATCACCAGGTCCACCGCTGAGCTCTCGTCGATGTCGGCGTCGATCCGGTGGCGGAGCACGCTGCCGGGATCGGACTGCTTCATCTGCTCCAGCTCCCAGCGGTGCGATCCCGGCAGGACGCGCAGGCACCCGTTGTCCGGATCGGAGTCGGTGAGGGCGAGCCAGAGCGTCACGACGTTCATCGGCTCGAGGGGCCAGAACGCTCCGTCCTGGTGCCACTCGACGCCCTTGCCGCGCTTCGGCGGCTTGCACAGGTAGTGCGTGGCGAACAAGGCGATGTCCGGGCCGACGAACTGCTGCGCGACGTCGAGCAGGCGGTGGTCGGAGACGAGCCGGATCCAGAAGGGGTCGTCGCGGGCGAGCCGGTGTCCCAGCTGCTCCGGGGTGAGCTCGGGGTGCCGGGCGAGCAACCAGTCGACGTGCGCGTTGGCCGCCTCGACGACGCCCGGATCGATCACGTCGCGGAAGACCGCGTAGCCATTGGCGGCGTACTGCCGGGTGGCCTCCCGGGTCACTGTCCGCATCGCTGTCTCCTTCCGCCGCTGGTTCCCGTGATCGACGCTATATGCTCGGCGGTGACGCTTCTTCCTCGCGAAGGACCAAAAATTGCTCTCCAGTGATACTGATGTGACGCTGCTGCACCTGGAGGACTACGTCGCGGCCGGCGAGACGTACTACGTCGGCCGCCGTACGGAGGCCGTCCGGTTCGTCGGCCGGCTGCACACGCACGACGACTTCGCGGAGCTGACCTGGATCGAGTACGGCGTGCTCCAGCATGTGGTGGGCGGCACGCGCCGACTGCTCGAGGCGGGCGACGTGGTGTTCATCCGGCCCGACGACGTTCATCTGTTCCGGCCCGTGCCCGGCCGCTCGTTCGCGCAGGTGGCGGTGTCGTTCCCGAGCGAGACGCTCAGAGCGCTCGAGGCCAGGTACTTCGACCCGGCGGACTGGCCGTGGTCGGCAGGCGGCCTGCCGTCGACACACCGGCTCGACAGCGTCCGGCTGCAGCGCCTCACCGAGCTGTCGTCCGTCCTGGTCTCCGGCCCCGCCGGTCGGTTACAGCTGGAACGGTTCCTGCTCGAGTTGCTGTGCGACCTGATCGGCCGCCCGGCTGAGGACGGCCTGCCGCTGTGGCTGACCGAGGCGCTCAGCCGTTTCGCCGACGACCCGGTCGCCCTGAACGAGGGCGTCACCGGACTGGCCGGGCTCGCCGGTCGCAGCCGGGAGCACGTCAATCGCGTCATCCAGGCAGCCACCGGGCAGACGGCGACAGCGATGATCAACCAGGTCCGGCTGAACCGGGCGGCGGCGCTGCTGCGGATGACGGATCGCCCGATCGCCGCCGTGGCGGTCGACTGTGGCTTCCCCTCGCTCAGCCACTTCTACCGACTGTTCAACGAGCGCTTCAAGGCGACGCCGCGTCACTACCGGATGGTCTCGACCGTCTCAGGACTGCGCCCACCCGGCAACGGCCGCCAAACAACAGCCTCAGACACTCGCTGAGGTGGAGCAATGTTGCCGGCGCAAGAAGACGGTTGACTTGAAGGTTGCTTTAAGTATGAGGGTGGTCGGCGTGGATACGGACGACTACTTGGACGAAGCGTACGACAGGTTGCGTGACACCGGCCCCGAGCGTGACGGATGGCTGTCGAACCATGCGCCGATGGCTGTTGAAGCGTTGACTCGACGGGGCCGGGGAGCCGTGGTGCATCGATGGCTCGACGAGTACGAGGACAAGCTCGAATCGCGGCCGCGCGGACTGGATCGGATCCAGCAGGACGCATGGAGGGATCCACTCGGCGACCCACTGAGAACCGGCGACTGGTTGAACTTCTTCGAGGACGAAGTCAGGGAGGCGGACTGGCGTGAAGTGCTGGCCAGATGGTGGCCACGGTTGCTGCCCGGGATCGCCGCCGGCGCTACCCACGGTGTGATTCGGGTCGGCCATGCTGTGCGTGCCTTGGCGGATGAGGAGACACCCCCAAGGGTTGTCGAGCTGGCTCACGGTCTGGCGTACTGGGCTGCACGCTGGCAGCCGCTGGCGCCTGCCGGCGAGGGGCCGTACGGCGCGAACGATCCGCGGTCCGCGCTTGATTCGGTGCCGCGGGTAGCGGATCAACGCTTCGGCATTCGCCACCGACTCGCGCAACTCGCCGTGACCGATCGCTGGAGCGAGGCCTCGGGTGCTGTGCCGGGCACGGGAGACATCCGGGATCGGCTCGCCTCGATCGTGCAGGCGTCGGTACTGCGCTATGGGACGCACGGGCATGGCAGCCCAGTCATGCTCGTGCACGCGTCCACTGCACCGAACGCGGTTCTGAGAACGCTCCCGGAGTTACCGCAGAGGCTTTGGCAGCCAAGTCTCGAAGCGGCCTGGGCAGCCACCGCGGCGGTGACTGCGGCGTATTCACCTTCGGAACCGCGTCCAGCCTCGGAACATCACCTACTGGATCCGGAAGATGTCATGTCCCAGGCGGTCGCCGGTGGCGATGAACACGCGATCAAGTTCGTCGACACCGCCATCGACTTCGCCGAGGCTCCAGGTGCGCTGGACGCCGGCCTGCACGCGATCCGTCTGATCGCCTGACGGGGAGCGCATGCTGATCAAGAAGCTGGCTTGGGTCGGCACCCGCACCACCGAGGCCGAGGCGACCGTTCAGTTCTTTCAGGAGGTGCTCGGTCCTGAGCCGGTCGATTCGTCTAGATGAACCGAGCGGCCGTCGGCGGCGTACTAGCCACATGTGACGGAAGGGCCGGAGGCGCAACGAGCTGTGCAGGCGTTGCCTGCGCTGGATGCCTTGCGGTCCGCGGTGGGAGAACACGGGATGACCGTCCCGTGATGTGTCCGGAGACGCGGTCGGTCGGGGCGTATCTGCTGGGTGCGCTGGACCCGCCGGAGCAGGTCGAGATGGAACGGCACCTGATCGGTTGCGAGGTTTGCCGCCAGGAACTGATCGAGGTGGCTCACCTGCCCGGGCTCATGCACAGACTCACGCTGGATGACGTCGCCCCGAGGGACTCCGCACCCGATCACCTACCTGAGCCTCGACCTGACCTCGTCCCGGAAATCGACGCGGCAGGACCGTTGCCCGAGGCCACGACTGTCTACGCTTCCGGCTGGTCCGCGACTGTGCATCGCCTGAGCCGGTCGCGGATGCTGCCGTTGGCGATGATCATGGTGCTGGTTCTGGCGACCGGCGGCTTGGCGAGCGCTGAGCTCCTGACTCACCAGCCGACACCGGGGGTGGTGACCTGGACGTCAACGGATGCGGCCGGCGGAATCGACACGGTCGCACGTCTCGCTGATCAAGCCTGGGGCACCGACATCCGGGTGTGGATGGACGATCTCCCACCGGAGCTGACCTGTCGCTTGGTTGTGCACCGGCGGACTGGTGCTGCTGAGACAGCGGGCTGGTGGTCGACCAACTACCAGTCGCGCCTCATGATTCCGGGCAGTACGTCGATTCCGCTCTCGCAGATCGACCGTCTCGACGTCATCCGGTCCGACGAGACCGTCCTGGCCACTCTGACCAGCACCACCCGATAGACAGGATGCTCTATGTCATTCGTCGGATCAGGCCGTTGAGCAGGCGGCGGTGGGGTCTGGTCGCGTGCCTGGTGCCGGTCGTGCTGTTCATCACTGCGCCGCAGGCAAGTGCGCACCCCACGCTGCTGAGTACGACGCCTGCAGCGGGCTACTCGGTCGCGTCCAGGCCCTCCGCGATCACGATGGTGTTCGATGAACCTGTCAGCGTCGCTCCGCACGGCGTACGGGTCGAGGACAACCGCGGGCACGCTGTCGCCACCTCCGAGGTGGCCCTCGAACAGGGCGGACGCCGAGTCGTCGTCAACACCCTCGAGGCGATGCCTGCGGGAAGGTACGTGGTCCGTTGGGAGGTCACCGCGCAGGACGGCGATGTGGTTGCTGCCGACTTCGACTTCGCTGTCGCAGCAGCGGTCGAGCTGAGTGGAGCGGAGAGCGGCAGTTCGACGGGATTCCCGGTGATCGCCTTGCTGCGTTGGCTGTTCTTCCTCAGTCTGGTCGGCCTGCTGGGTGGCATTGTCGGTGAGCGGCTCGTCCACCGCGCCGTACCGGCGGCAACCCGTCCGCGATCGCTTGTGCGGCCCTCGGCGGCCGTCGGATCTCTGGCGACAGTCTCGCAGCTCGTGTACGTCGTGGTCGCGACCGCTGGTTTTGGCCGGGCCGGGCTTCTCCTTGCTGTCGGGGTCGCCGGTCTCGTATCGCTGGCAGCGCTCGCTCATCTCATGCGTTGGTGGATGGTTGCGACGATGACTGTGGTGGTGATCCTGGTCGAGGCCTTGCGCAACCACTTGGGGAGTCAACGCGGCGTCTCCGGTGCTTTGGTGATCGCTGTCCACCTGGTCGCTCTCAGCGTCTGGCTGGGGGCGCTGTTCCACCTCCTCCGGGTAGCCAGAGCCAACAGGGGTGGTGTCCCGATCCGGCGAGCCTTCGCGGTGTACTCGCGGCTCGCCGTCGCGCTCTTCCTTCTTGTCTTAGTCTCCGGCGTGATCGGCGCGCTCATGTTGGTGCCGAGTCCTGGGGCGCTGAGCGGTACGGCGTACGGTCGGACGCTGCTCGCAAAGGTTGCCCTGGTGGTGGTTGTCGCGGTGCTGGCCTGGGTCGCTCGGCGACGGTTGCTTTCGGCAACTGGCTCGTCCTTCACCCGGCCGGTAAGAGCCGAGGCCGTGGTTCTGCTGGTGGTCCTGGCCGCGAGCGCCGTACTCGTGTCCTTGCCATCCCCGGCTCCGGCCACGGCGGACCTGGGCTATCCGACGCCGGCCGTCGGGCCGGTGATCCGGCTGGGTGGCCTGGCCGGGCAGATCGCCGTCGGTGTCGCAGCCAGCGAGAACCAACTGGAAGTGCGGCTGCATACGCCGGCCGGCGATACCGCTACGAACGACACCAGGCCGCCTGCGTTCGACCTGACCGCGAAGCTCGGAGGCCGGGACGAGACCGTCGTACTCCGGCCGTGTGGTCGTGGATGCTTCGTCGGCCCGGTGGCGTGGACCGCGGGGCTCGAGCACATCGAACTGCGCGTCGGTGCGACTGGGTGGCACGGCGGCATAGTCAGCTTCCCGATTCGGTGGGCGCCGCACATCTCTCGGGATGCCCTGCCGCGCGTGCGCACGGCCATGCTCGCGCAGCACGACTTCCGGGTCGTCGAGTCGATCACCAGCGATACCACCGCGCCGACGCCGGCGGCGCAGTCGGTGACCATCGATGGACCCGAGTTCATCGACAGCGACCCGTACGCCGGTCCACCAGATCCCGACGTGGTCGTCGAGCCCCGGCCGGATGGGCACCGCCTGCTCACCTTCGGCCTGCCTGCTGAAGGCATCCATGTCGAGCTCGAGGTGGACGCGTCGTACCGGATTGTCCGCGAGACTCTGGCAGACGCGAACCATCTAGCGAATCGGACCTTCACCTACCGCCGCTAGGGCATTCTCATCGTGTCGTGGCGGTCAGAGACGCAAGCACAGCGTTGTCAGCTGTGACGACGTCAACGCGAGTGATGTCCGAGAGGGCGAACGACGAACTGGCAGGGACATCTGCCTCGGGGGTGTTGGTTGTCGTCCACCAGCCGGTGACCTCCGACTGCCCGGTGCTGGTGTGCACTACGAGCATGCATCGCCGGCCCGGAGCAAGGTCGTCCAGGTGTATCTGAATGTCTGTTCCCCAGGTGCGGCTGCTGAGCTGCACCCGCGAGTCTATCCCGCCGACGCCATCTGTCGCAGACCAGGTGATACCGCCCCCGGCTTGTGGGGGAGATGCCGGAGCGTCGGAGATCTGACGACCGATCAGTCCGCCGCTGACCAGCAGGACCACGGCAGCGGCCGCCGCGAGAAGTGCCCGCTTCGGCGTATGCCGCCGACGCCTGATGGATGCTGGTTGCCGGTCGACGTTCGGATCAGGGTCTTCGTCGAGTCGCAACGCCAGGACATCTTCCAGCGTGAGAGTCTGCAGCACTCCTGGCACATGGGCGAACTGCTGGACTGCTTCCTGGCAGCTCGGGCAGTCCCGGATGTGCCGCTCCAGCTCGACGCGTTCGTCGGCATCGAGTGCCCCGAGAACATAGACGCCGATCGTGTCGGCTTGCGGGCAAGTCATGAGCCGGTCACTCCTCGCTCCTCGAGAGCCGCTCGCAGCGCCTGCAGCGCATAGAAGCTTCGCGATTTGACGGTCCCGATCGGAATACCGAGGTGCTCGGCAGTCTCTGACACGGTCCGCCGGCGGTAGAAGAGTTCGACGATCACCTGGCGATGGTCCCGGCTGAGTCCCCTCAGGACCTCTGCGACCTGCCAGGCCTGCAGGACCCGGTCGATGTCGTCGTCTGCCGACACGAACTCCCTCTCGGCGATGGGTACCTCGGCCGGGCGCGCCGCGCGCCGGCGGTGCCCGGAGATGACGAGGTTCCGCGCCACGGTGAACAGCCAAGGACCTGCTCGATCCGGGTCAAGGGCAGGCGAGTTCCGCCAGGCGCGCATCATGGTCTCCTGGACGACGTCTTCGGCGTACTGACGATCTCCGCTCACGGACTGCAGGACATAGCCCAGGAGCGGCCTGCGATACCGGTCGTACAGCACCTCGAGGTCCGCTTCGCTCCCGGATCCACCATCCGTCGACACACGCCTAAATACGCGGCTCGTCGTCGGACGGTTCAGTCCGGGCTGTCGTCACCGCGTGCGACGGCTGCTCGTCGTCCTCGGCGAGCCGCCGGTCGAGCCAGTCCGGCCACACCCGCCGAGCCGTATCGACCCGAAGCCGCCCGCCAAGGTGCATGGCGCGGGCGACACCGCGGTAACCGGGCAACAGACCCGCGGCGATCAGGATATGGCCGGCGAGTACCGGGGTGATCAGGTAGGTGGCCCAGCGGTGTACGCGTTGCAACCAGACGAACCCCGGGCCACCGACCACCATCGTGAGCCCTACGCCGCTGCCGACCAGGGCAGCGAGCAAGATGACCAGCACGAGGTTGGCCACGCGCTGTCCTGGATCGAAGTGGCCACGGTGGTGGGAGAACCGGCCGGTGACCACGGCGACAGGCCAGCGGATGAACCAGCGGAGATCGCCCTTGTCGACCCGCACCGACTCCACCACGAAGGTCCGCGCGGCGCGTGCACCGACGGTGACTGCCATGGCCGCGAGCCCGGTGAGTATCCAGCCCGCGTAGGTGTGCAAGGTGATGTCGGAGACGCCGGTGAGCCGGGCGGCCAGGCTTGGTTGACCCTCGCGACCAGTCAGCAGCCACCAACCAGTGCCCAGCAGGGTGAGCACAGTGATGTAGATGGCCGCGTGGTACCAGCGGATCCGTCGGGTGTAGCGCTCGACCGTCGGCACCCGGCGCTTCGTGATCGCCATGGCGTCAGTAGTCGTACGGGTCCTCGGAGCTGGTTTCGGGCTCCGAGGGTACGGCGGTCGTCGGTGCGGCCCCAGCTCCGGTTCCGACATTCACTGCGATCTCCGTGTCCACGCCTGCTGCCGAGTGGTTGGCGTTGCGGAGCGAGACGTGGATCGTGTGCTTGCCGGGGGAGACCCCCAACGGCTTGCCGGACAAGGTTGCCTTCTGCCCGCTGGTGATCTCCGCGGTGTCCGACTCCACGACCAGATAGTCGTTCGCATGGTTGTCGAGCCACAGGTGGACGTGGTGCTTGCCGGACTCGGTCGGTCCCAACGGCACCCCCGCGTCGACCTTCACCTTGAACGGCAGGCTGACCGTGGCGTCCTTTGCCGGCTCGGCGATCGAGAGCGACATCCCGCCCGCACCCGCCGACTCGGCCTCGCTCCCGCACGCGACCAGCACCGCCGGCGCGAGCAGCGCGGCCGCTGCCGCCACGGCGCGGATGCGGTGGTGCCGCCGACCGCTGAAAGGTGTCTTGGTGTCGATCATTCTCAGCTCCCTCGAATGGCGTCTTGCGGTACTACGGTCCGAGCGAGCCGAACGGATCTCTCGTCGAGAGAGCCAATCGGGGGTTCCGGCGCGTAATACCCGCTATGGAAGTGAGCGACGAGGCGCTACTCGCCGGCATGGCGGCTGGAGATCCGCAGGCGGCAACAGCTTTCGTACGGCGCTACCAGTCCCGCGTGTACGGCCTGGCAGTGGCGATCGTGGGTGGATCGGCGACCGCGGACGATGTGGCCCAGGAGGCGTTCGTCCGGGCGTGGAGGTTCGCGGGCGGCTATGACGCTCGGCGAGGTGGCGTCCTGACGTGGCTGTTGACCATCGCGCGCAACGCGGCGATCGACACAGTGCGGCTGCGTCGCGACCAGCCGTACGACCCAGATGTTCTGCTGGCGGTGCTGACGACCAGTGAGGCGTCGGACGACCGACAGATCGAACAGATCGCAGACACCGACCAGGTAAGAGCCGCACTCCGGCGGCTCCCGCGAGAGCAGGCCGCGGCCGTGGTGCTCGCCTCGATCTACGGCTTCAGCGCCAGAGAGATCGCCGAGCGCGAACGGGTGCCGCTGGGCACCGCCAAGACCAGGATCCGGCTCGGCCTCGCCCGGCTGCGTGACGATTTCGAGGTGAGCGATGACAAGTCCGCATGACTGCCCGGCGATGCGGTCGCTGCTCGCCGAACTGGCCACGGGCGCGGCCTCGGGGCACGAACGCGCGTGGGCGCTCGCCCAGGTCAGCGGTTGTCCGGCGTGCCGGGCCGCGCTGGATGAGTTGGCGAAGGTCGCTGACGGTTTGCTGATGCTCGTGCCGCCGACGGAGCCACCGCCGGGGTTCGAGAGCGCCGTACTGGAGCGACTGGGCATGGCGGGATCGCGGAAAGCCGGTCGGCGCCGCCCGTACTCGCGCCGGATGATGCTCGCCGCCGGAGGAATGGCGGCCGCCCTGCTGCTCGTCTCCGGAGGAAGCGCCACAGTCGTCTATCAGCAGGGCGAAACGGACCGTGCTCTGGCCGACCAGTACCGGCAGACCTTGTCGATCGCCAACGGCCGCTACCTGAAGGCTGCGCGGCTGACCTCCCCGGCCGGCGAGCAGTCCGGCACGGTCTTCCTCTACCAGGGAAGCCCGTCCTGGCTGCTCGTCAGCATCTCGTCCGCACCGACGGACGGCCGGTACGAGATCCGCATCCGCGACCGCGACGGCGCACTGCGCTCGATCGGCGCGTGCCAGGTGAAAGACCACTCGGGCACGACCGGATACCGGCTCGACATCGCGGTGGCACACGTCGCCGAGATACAACTCACCCAAAACAACCAAGTCCGCCTCACAGCAACGCTCCCCACCTGAGCGAACCCGGTTCACCTTCTGGATGGTGCTTTCCGCGTGGGCGCCGGACCGGCCGGCCGGATGGTATGTCGATGGGTACCTGGGGCTGGGCAGTGACTGGTCGGGAGGGAGCACGCGATGGCGGAGGCGGAGTCGACCGGGGGAGATGAGCGTCCGGTTCGGCCGCGCGGAACAGGTGATCCAGGCTTTCAGCCCGGCGACGAGGTAGCCGCGGCAGGTGAGCTGGGTGGATTCTGGCGGGGCAAGATCCCGGTCGGCACGCCTGGCGTGATCGATGAGATCGACGAAGCGGAGTCGTCAACGCCGGTCTTCACCGTCACCTTCACCATCGAGCAGGACGACCTGCTCATCCCTCACCAGACGACTGTGTCAGGTCTCAGCATCACCGAGCTCAGCAGGAAGTGAGCAGGCTGCCTGAGGATGTCGTCGTCGTTCCCACCTCTGGTTGCTAGGCGGACCGGGGTCGGCTCGGAGCTGCGATGTCCCAGGAGGCTAGGAGGTGCTCGGCTGTCAGGTTGTCGAGGCCGAGGGAGCAGGCGGCGCCGAAGACGATGTCTGGTGCGCGCTCCGGGTGTTGCGCGGCGTACGTGTCACAGAGATCGTGGGCGGCGATCTGTTCGTGGACTGCGTCGGCTTCGACGTGCTCAGTGAAGTACTGCGCAGCCGCGGCATCCGCACCGAGTCGGGTCGCGCCGGACGCGTACCGCCGGTTGGGGAGCGTGGAGGTCATTTCCAGAGCCGCGAGGTGACCGATGAGTGCGCCGGTCCACCTGCGGTGCATCGCGAACAGGGACATCACGTTGGAGTGCGCCAGGGTGACAGCAGGTACGTCGGGAACGTAGTACCCGTAGGTGTCGTCGAGGTCGAGCCATCGCATCGTGGTCCGGAACAGTTCGGCGTGCATGCGTTCGGGCCGGCCGCCGCCGTACTCGTCGGCCTGGATCTCGACCAGCGCTGCCTTCGCCGCACCGTCCAGCCTCGGGATGCCGAAGCTGTGCGGGTCGGCCTCCTTCAGCTGGTAGACCGACCGATTCCTGACGAACTCGCGGAATTGTTCCAGCGTCGCACGTCGCTGCAGGTGGGCAGCCAAGGGCGGTCCGTCGTCGGAGTCCACGAGATCCCGCAACAGCTGTGAGATCTTGACCGCTCCATCCGCCGGCGACGGCAGGTACGCACGTTGCAGCCAGGCTGACCACGGTTCCTCGAGCTCTGCTCGCAGTGCCAGGACGGCTGGATCCCATTCCGCGTCGGGATCGACCTCGTCGAACCCGCGGTAGTGAAGCTCGTAGCAGCACCACAACGTCAGTTGGAGATCGTCGTCGGACCACGGCTGGTCGTTGTCCACAGCAACCGGCGGATGAGGGGACGACGTGGTGTCGCGCAAGTACGCGATCAGCCAGCGGCTCAACGGACCTCGGTGCGGCGGGAGTTGCATGGTGCCTCCTTCACAGAAGCCCTAGGTACCCCGAGACCACGGGTCCATGCCGGTGATTGGTACGGGGTACCTGACAGCCGTGACCCTGAACGAATCAGACGAGGCTGACCGCGTGACGATCCGCGCCTACCCGGACGGACCCTTGCTCGTCCGCGGCCCCTTCGAACTCCGCGACGAGGACGGCGAGCCCATCGACCCGGGGCGTGCCACTATCGCCCTGTGCCGTTGCGGCCGCTCGGCCATCAAGCCCCTCTGCGACGGCACTCACGCCCTCAGCCGCAAGCGCACTCACTAGCCGGAGGAACTCTCCGCGGTACTGCCTAGGTCGCATCGGTGGCGGCCGAGGCGATGTTGCGTTGCATGCCGCCGAAGACGAGGCCGTGGAAGGGCTTGATCGCCCACCAGTACAAGTGGCCGGGTAGGCCGTGGGGATGGAACAGCGCGCGTTGACGGAAGACGGTGCTGCCCGCGTCGTCATGGTCGACGACGAGCTCGAGCCAGGCGAGGCCGGGGAGTCGCATCTCGGCGCGGAGACGGAGGAGCTTGTGGTCCTCGATCTCTTCGACGCGCCACCAGTCGAGCGGATCGCCCACCGAAAGGTCACGGGGATTGCGCCGGCCGCGGCGCAGACCCGGACCACCGAACAGCCGGTCCAGCAGGCCGCGCGCCCACCAACCGAGGCGCCAGGAGTACCAGCCGTTGCCGCCGCCGATACCTTCGATCACCGTCCACAGCCGTTCGGGGCTCGCAGGTACGACGCTTTCGCGCTCGTCGACGTACAAGGAGCCGCCGGACCAGTCCGGGTCACTCGGCAACGGATCGCTCGGCGCGCCGGGCGTCGACGCGGATGCCCAGGTGGTTGTGACGTCCAGGTCGCGGACCCGCTTGAGCGCGAGCGACACCGCCTGATCGAAGCCGGTCAGTCCCGTCCCCGGATCGGGGACGTACCTCGCGATGTCGTTCTCCTTGCAGATGACTTCGTGAACCAGGCTGTCGACCAGCGGTCTGGCGATGCTGCTCGGCACTGGGGTGACCAGACCGACCCAGTGGCTTGACAGCGACGGCGTGAGCAGCGGCAGCAGGAGGATGCGCCGCTGGTTGAGGTGGGCGACCGCCGCGTAGCGCTGCATCATGTCGCGGTAGGTGAGGACGTCGGGTCCGCCGATGTCGAACCCACGGCTCACGTCCGCCGGCATCGACGCGCTGCCGACCAGGTAGTGCAGGACGTCGCGGACGGCGATCGGCTGGATCCGGGTGCTGAGCCAGCGTGGAGTGACCATGACCGGCAGGCGGTCGGTCAGGTGCCGCAACATCTCGAACGACGCCGAGCCGGACCCGAGAATCACGGCCGCGCGCAACACCGTGACGGGTACGCCGGATGCGAGCAGAATCTCGCCGACCTCGCGCCGGGAGTCCAGGTGCGGCGAGAGTTCCTCGCCTTCGGGGTAGAGGCCGCCGAGGTAGACGATGCGGGATACGCCGGCCTCCCTGGCAGTCGTCGCGAACGTCAAGGCGTGATGCCGGTCGCGTGCCTCGAACCGCCGGCCGGTGCCGAGGGAGTGGATCAGGTAGTAGGCGATGTCCACGCCGTCCATCGCCGCCCGCAGCTGCCGTGCGTCCCCGGCGTCCGCCTCCACGACCTCGACCTCGTCGTACCAGGTCCGATCGCGGAGCCGGCGTGGGTTCCGTGCCATCGCGCGGACCCGGAAGCCGGCCTCGAGCAGCTCCGGCACGAGACGGCCACCGATGTAGCCCGTGACTCCGGTGACGAGGGCAAGGTGCTGATTCATGCCTCACCTGTGCCCGACTGGCAAGAATCCAGCACAGCCGCCGGGCGAGTTGCTTGGTTTGCGGGTTTGGTGGCGGGTACCGGGCGGCCAGTTTCGGGGTGGTACGGCAGAGTGCCATGTCAGTAAGTCCTTGTTGCGAGGCAGAGATGCTGCGCCCTTCGGCCTAGGCAGGCCACCCTCACAGCCCTGTGTTGCCGTCATTGTCGTACGGCGGGTCCGACGCGGGCTGACTCACGAGGTCATCGAATGCTCCTGGAAGGAGCCGTCACATGTCGCAGACGACGAATCATCGGATGGACGCCGACCGTCCACCCACAGAAGGTGTGGCCGAGACAGCCCGGGACGAAGCCGGGCAGCTGAAGGAGACATCGGCGGAGGCCGCGCGCCAGGTCGCGGGAACGGTCAAGGAGAGGGCATCGGACGTGACGTCGGATGCCCGTGAGCAGGCCCGGCGGCTGGCGAGTCAGACCCGGGACGAGCTGGTCGGACAGGCCGGGCAGCAGAAGGAACGGGCTGCCAGCGGACTGCGTTCGCTGAGTGACGAGCTGCGCGGGATGGCCGAGCACGGTCAGTCCGGCCTGGGTGCTCAGTTGGCAAGGCAGGGTGCCGACTTCACGGATCAGGCTGCGGACTTCCTGCAGCAGCGAGAGCCTGGCGACTTGCTGGAGGAGGTCCGCGGGTTCGCGCGACGCAAGCCGGGCACGTTCCTGCTGGTAGCCGCGGCTGCCGGGGTTGTCGCCGGCCGTCTCACGCGGGCCCTGGCATCAGGCGGCACCAGCACGCCGAACCGCACTGTTACGCCGGTCGATACCGGCTCGCCGACCAGCAGCAACGGTTTCCCCGAGCAGTCGGTCGCTGACGATTATCTGGTCCCACCGCCGCCCGCGGCGGATCCGGGCGCGCCGGGCACCCCGAGGTTCACGCCGGGACCGGGGCTGTGACATGACATTCGGCGGATCACCACCCGACAGCGGCCCGACCCGGCTGTCGATGGACGAGACGGTCGGTCAGCTGGTCTCCCAGCTGACCACCGATCTGGGCCGGCTGACGCGCCAGGAGCTGGCGCTGGCCAAGGCGGAGCTCCAGGCGGAGGCGAAGAAGGCGGGCAAGGGTGCGGGGATGCTCGGCGGCGCGGCCTTCGCCGGCTGGATGGTCGCCCTGTTCGTCTCGCTCACGGTGATGTGGGCGCTGGACGAGGCAATGGATCTGATCTGGGCAGCGCTCATCGTCGCCGTCGTGTGGGCGGTCGTCGCCGCCGTACTGGCGACGACGGGACGCAAGGAGCTCCAGGAGGTCAACCCGAAACCCGACCAGACGGTCGAATCACTCAAGGAGGACGCGAAATGGCTGAAGACCCGGAAGAGCTGAAGCGCGACATCGAGCAGACGCGGCGCAACCTGGGCCGCGACGTCGACGCCCTGACCGAGAAGGTCAGCCCCAGTCGCGTCGTCGGCCGCCGGGTCGACCGCGCCCGTGGCGGTGCCCACCGGTTGAAGGAGCACGTGATGGGCTCAGCGGATTCGGTGGGTGGATCCGCTGGTTCGGCTGTGTCGACTGTGCAGGACGCAGGTAGCAAGGTGGGTGACGCTGTCGGGTCAGCACCGGACCTGGCGAGGGCGCGGACTCGCGGTACGCCGCTGGCCGCTGGCCTGATCGCCTTCGCAGCGGGCTGGGTCGCGGCCGCCGCACTCCCCGCGTCGACGCGGGAACGCGAGCTGGCCCAGGACACCAAGGACAAGGCGATGGAGGCCGCGGGTCCGGTGAAGGAGCAGGCCGCGCAGCTGGCTCAAGAGGTCAAGGAGAACCTGCAGGAGCCGGCACAGCAGGCTGTCGAGAATGTCAAGCAGTCCGCATCCGAGGCTGCGACAGACGTGGCGGACGAGGGCCGCTCGGCGGCTCACCAGGTCGCGGACGGGGCGAAGGACTCGGCGGACAACGTCCGGCAGGCCGGTTCCTCGAGCTGATGAACGACGAACGGCGGGACGTTCCCGGGGTGGATGCCGAGAAGCCGACCGATATTCCGGCGACCGGCTGGTGGCAGGTCATCCGGCGAGCCTGGGCTGAGGCCAAGGCCGACCAGGTTCCGCTGCTTGCGGCCGGTGTCGCGTTCTTCGGTTTCCTCTCGCTGTTTCCGGCCGTCGTCGCCGGGGTGCTGGCCTACGGGCTGGTCGCGGATCCGGCTCAGATCCGCAACCAGGTCAAGGATCTGACCGCCACGATGCCGGCGTCAGGGCGCGATCTGCTGCTCCAGCAGCTCGACGCCTTGACCTCGGCGCCACGGCAGGGGCTGGGGATCGGCGTCGCGATTGCCGTGGTGGCCGCGCTGTGGAGCGCGTCGGGAGGCGCGGGGTACCTCCTGACAGCGGTCAACCTCGCCTACGACGAGGACGAATCGCGCGGGTTCGTCCGCCGGAAGCTCCTGGCTCTGGGGATGACGCTGGGCGCGATCGTCTTCGTCTTGCTGGCGATCGCCCTGTTCGCGGCCGGCGCGGCGATCGGCAACGAGGTCGCGACACCGGTCCGGATCCTGCTGGCGGTGACCCGGCTGGTGCTCGCCGTCGTACTGATCACGGTGGCGCTTGCCGTCACCTACCGACTGGGCCCGGACCGGAACGCACCGCGCATCCGCTGGGTATCCACCGGCGCCGTCGTTGCCACCGTCATCTGGCTGATCGCGTCGATCGGCTTCTCGATCTACGTCGAGACATTCGGCAACTACGCCAAGACCTACGGCAGCCTGGCCGCAGTGGTGGTCTTGATGTTGTGGCTGTGGCTGACCGCGTACGCCGTACTGCTCGGAGCCGAGATCAACGCGGAGGCCGAGCAGCAGACGGCGCGGGACACCACGACGGGGGAGCCTCGTCCCCTCGGCGAGCGGAACGCCGTCAAGGCCGATTCCATCCCGCAGTAGTCCGTAGGGCGGAATCGGTCGTCCTGGGGATCATCCGCCAACCGCAGCCGCGGGGATGATGGCGACGGGACAGCTCGCGTGCTGGAGGACCGTCTGAGCGATCGAGCCCATGAGCATGCCGCTGAAGCCGCCGCGGCCGCGGGCGCCGAGGACGATGAGGCGGGCGTCGGCGGACAGGCGCAGCAGATGCTCGGCGGGGTGGCCCGTGATCTGGATCAGTTCGGCGCCGTGGCCGCCGCGGCGATGCACCGCGTCCTGCAGCTCAGCATCGGTGATGCGATGCAACTCGGTTCCGGCGGGCTGCGCCGCGACGACGCGGACGGCGAGGTCGTGCCGGTGGGCGTAGTCCAGACCGACGTCGAGAGCCGACTCGCTCGCGGACGAACCGTCGTACCCGATCACAACCCGGGTGCCGGAGTCGCCGGCGAGATCCGGACGTACGACGATGACCGGGCATCTGGCATTGGCCGCCAGATCGAGGCCGGTCGCGCCGATCAGCGAGCCCACCATCACCCCGAGACCGCGGCTTCCGATGACGACCAGTTCGGCGGTAGTGGATGCCTTGACCAGCCCCGTTGACGGTGCGCCGTGCTCGATCCAGGCGTCCACCTCGACCGTCGGCTCGAGGCTGCGGACCTGTGCGAGCGCGTGGTCGACGACGTCGGCGGCTCGAGACGCCGACGCAGTCGACTCGCCAGCGTGCACCAGTTGCAGGTGCGTCTTCCGCGAGGCGGCTTCAGCCGTGGCCCATCTGATCGCTACCTCCGCGGCGGGCGATCCGTCGATGCCCACCACGATCGGTCTCTGGTTCATGGTCGCCTCCCAGCCGCCGCGTGCCGATCTCCTTCGAGCATCGGAGTGTCCTGCTGGTGTCCGCACCGGCCGATCGGTCCCCGGCGAGGGGACTTTGGACTCTCTGGGGGCGAGCCTGCGGCGTGGTCGGGCACCTGGTCTGTCAGCAGTCGCCGTCCGTCGCAGCCTGATTACGCCGCAGCTCGTGCGACGATCCGAGGACTTTGGACTCTGGCCGAATCGCTTCGTGCGGGCCATTGTGATGAGTGCAGGGGGAGCCGAAGGCGTTTGCTACCGACGCCGTCGAGGAGTGCGCGATGGGCAGCGCGGGCAACCGGAACGGGCCTTCGTGGGGGCTGATGCTGGCGCGACGGGTGGGGTTCGGCCGCAACCCCCTGCGCCGCAGGCTCGATCGAATCCAGTCGCTGGTCGTGCTGACCGCGGTCCTGGTCGCTGTCGTGATGATTCCGGTCGCGGTGGCGGTGAGTGGTGTTGTCACACGCTCCATCGAACGATCCGAGGCCGAACGTCGAGCGACGATGACGCAGGTTCAGGCGCGAGCGTTGGAGGACACGCCGCCCCCGATCCCGGAGGCCGGCGCGCAGGCGACATCGAGGGTGCAAGTGTCCTGGACCGACCCGGCCGGATGGCCGCACGAGGGACGAGCCAACGTGCCGCTCGGAACCGCGAAGGACGCCGAGGTGACGATCTGGCTCGATCCGGCCGGTGAGATCACCACGCCACCTCGCCGGCCCGGTGACAGCGCGGCGGTCGGTGGCGGGGTCGGTCTGAGTACGGCGATGCTGTCGTGGCTGGTGATCGGAGGATTGGCCAGGCTGTCCGTCGTACCCCTCGACCGCCGCCGCCTGCGCGACTGGGACCGCGAATGGGCCCGAGTCGGACCACGCTGGCGGTACCGCAGCACGTAGCCGGCACTCTCTCGTCCAGCACCCGAGCAGTCAAGGAAAGAGGATCGATGGGCAAGTTCATCATCGTCGGTGTCGATGTCACGCCGGAGAGCCAGATAGCGCTGCGCTGGGCGGTCGAGGCCGCGCGGCAGCGTGGGTCGGCGGTGCGCGTCGTTCGCGCCTATCTGCAGGAGCAGGGCAGTTGGTCGGGGCTGGGTGTCGAGGGGTATATCCCGACACCTGCGCCGGTCGACATCTATCAGGCCGAGCTGGACGCGGCGATCAGCTTCGCGCAGGACCGACTCGGCTATGAGCGTGGTTCCGGGTGGCTGGCGAACCTGGCCCCGGCCGACGCCATCCTGGCCGAGGCCGCGGACGCCGACATGGTCGTCGTCGGTACGCGGTCGCGGAACAAGATGTCCGCCGCGGTGCTCGGCTCGGTGGCGACATCGGTCTCGGCCCAGGCGCCCTGCCCGGTTGTTGTTGTCCGCGGCGAGCGTCGTACCGGACCGGTGGTCGTGGGCACGGACGGCTCGGAGGACTCCGACGAGGCGCTGGCCTTCGCGTTCGAGCAGGCGTCTGCGTCCGATCAGCCGCTGACGGTCGTCTACTCCTGGCACCCGCAGGAGCGGCATGGCGAGTCGGCCGAGAGTACGAGCGAGTTGCTGAAGAACTGGCTGGCGGAAACCCTCGCGCCGTACCAGGCGAAGCATCCCGCGGTGCGCGTCAAGACCTCTGTGCTCGAGGGACGAGCCAGTGCGAAGCTGGTCGACCTGTCGAACGATGCGTCGCTTGTCGTCGTCGGCTCGCGCGGGCGCGGCGGAGTCGCCGGCCTGCTGCTGGGGTCCGTCAGTCAGAGCCTCCTGCACCACGCCGATTCTCCGGTCGCGGTCGTCCGCCGACGGCAGAGCTGAGCAGACGTCATCAGCGTCTCCTGAGCGGGGTGGGTGCGAAGGTGACGTGCTCGGCGAGCTGGACGGACCAGAGGGTCACCGTCGTCGCGACGGAGACAGGTAGGAGGGTGCCTGCGGATGAGATGAGTGATAGTGCGGCGCACGTGACTGCCGCGGTGGCGAGGATCGGGGTGAGCCACGAGGCGGCGTCGGAGCGGTCGTCGTCTGCGAGCAGGATCACGGTTGTTCCGGTCAGGATCAGGACGACGCAGGTCATCTCGTCGGTGCTGCCGATGCCGAGGAAGGTGCCGAGGGCAAGGAACGGCAGGTAGAGCGCCAGCAGTACGACGATCACGGCAGACGCGGCGAGGTCACGTCGACGGAACACAGGCATCGGACTCAGCCGCCGGGCGCGGTGGCGATGTCGAGGCCGTCCAGAGCGGTGCGGTGTCCGAATCGCTTGGTCAGTCTCCGAGTTCTGCTGACGACGTCCACGGCGCGGCTCCTCAGGAATTCTCCACTTCCAGTCAACGCGGGCTTGCCCGGCGCCGCGAGGGCGGAAGGTCCTGTTCGGCGGGCACCAAAGGTCCCACTGGGAAATGTAGTTCGGTCGCAGCGGAAAGCCCAGGGAGATCCGCGAGGAAGGCCTTGGTCTACAACGGTCCGGCCAGCGAAGATTCAGGATCGGTCTGGGCGGGTGATGAGGGGTGACCGCAGTTGGTCAAGGAGGTTCGGGCCGACCAGGGGCACGATGTTCCAGCTGGTGGTGACCCGGTCTGAGTCGATGACGACTCGGACTCGGCTCGGGGTGGTGATGACGAACAGATCGGCCTCGAACACCTCGCCGTACCAGCCGCCCGCTGCGACGACCGGTCGGCCGAGTGGTGAGCTGTCCTGCCAGTGACCGTGGCCGACGGCGATGTCGAAGGTGTTGCCGTCGGCATCGATCCGAAGCGACCAGCCATCGGGGCGTGGTTCGATCGAAACCGTCGATCCCGACGGCAGGGCCGACGCTTCCGTCGCGGCGTCGACAACTCCGCCGGCTGAGTCCCGCGGACGGTGGTCGCCCGTGCCGACCGGCAGGGCCAGTTGCCGGAGACGATCGGCGAGAGCGCGGTCCTCCGCTTCGGAGCCGGGCTTGTCCATGCTGGGCAGGAGCTGGTCCCAGATCAGCGTGAGCAGAGCTTGCGTGTTAGTTGTTGCCGCGGTGACGGCGACCACCAGGTCCTGCTCGGGGACGACCAGGCACAGTTGTCCCATCGCGCCATCACCTCGGTATCCGTGGCGCGATCGCCAGAAGTGGTAGCCGTACCCTTCCAGCCAGTCAGGCTCCCGCGAGCCGTCCTCGAACTGGACGGTCTCGATCTGGCGCCGCGTAGCCGTCTCCACCCAGCGTTGCGACACCAGTTGGTGGCCGTGCCATTGCCCGCCCTGCAAGAGCAAGAGGCCGAACGCGGCAATCGCCTCGGTCGTCAGGTAGGCCCCGTGGAAGCCGAAGGTGAGCCCGCTGCGCAGACGTTCCCAGTCGACGTTGTTCACTCCCATCGGGCCGAACAGCCGTTGACTCAGCAGCTCCGGCAGGTCGCGACCGGTGACACACTCGATCATTCGCGCCAGCACGAAGGTGGTCGGGTTGTTGTAGGCATGGCGCGATCCGACGGGTGCGTCCGGGGCGATCCGCAGGAACCCTCGGACGAGATCGTGTGGCTCGAGTGCCCACGCGGCTTCGAGGACGTCGTCCTCGTGCCCGGTCGACATACTCAACAAATGGTGGACGGTCAGCTCCGCGGCACGGGCGGACACCGGGTCGGGGACGTGCTCGGGGAGGATGTCGACCACGCGGTCGTCGAGCGCGATGAGACCGTCGTCAACCGCCATACCCACCGCGACGCCGACGATCGACTTCGTCAACGAGTACAGCAGCTGCGGGCGCTCGGCCGAGTACGGCGCCCACCACCCTTCCGCGACCACCCGGCCGTGGCGCACCACCATCAGTGAGTGGCACTCGATCCCTTGCTCCTCGAGTCGCTCCAGCAACCCCGACAGACCGGTCGCGTCGACGCCCTCCTCCGACGGCACCGACCGCGGCAGCAAAGCCTCCTGATCCATGCCCAGATTCTCGCGTGCCGGCGAGTCACCCAGCCACAAGTTTTGACCTAAAGTCGCGGCCCTCCGCAACGAGAAATTCGTCCGCAACGGCCTCGAGCCCTGCTTGATCGTCCGCTAGGGTCACCAGGATCTGTCGTGTGTCGCCAGGGCTGCACCGACCTGATCTGCCAGGGCGACTGCGACCTGTCGTTGTGCGAGCGACGGAAGGGCCAGCCGGGTCGACGCAACGAGAAGGAAGCGGCCGCGGGTGACGCCGTTGTGGTGCACTCGAAGCTCGATCTCGCAGTCGGTGGGCAACCCGAATCGCTCGACGTCGAGATCTCGACCGCGGCGCACGACTGTGCCGTCACGGACGAGCGCGGCAGGCGCCTCGTTCCGGATGTCACTGTCGAAGTAGCAGTCGTCGATTCCGAGCAACTCGACGAGTTGGTCTGCGACCTGCTCGATCACACCTTCGGTGTGTGAGCTTCCAGCTGCGACGATGCCAGCGGTTCGGAGAATGCCGCTGAGATAGGCTTGCTGCTCGTTGGCGTGGGTGTGCCGCTTGCGCCGTCCCCAGAGGATCAGCGCGGCCGCGATGCCTACAAGTGTGAGTAGAGCTGCAGTCTGGATGTCAGCCCGCTCGGTGATGACGATCTGCTGGTACGGCTGAGTGAGGAAGAAGGCCCAGCATGCCGTGCCCGACAGGGCGGCAATGATTCCTGCCCACCGAACGCCGGTCGCCGCGGCTGAGACCACGACGAGGACGAGCAGTAAGGCGATACTGGTGTTCTCGATCCGTGCCCGGAACGGCACCATCGCCGCGCACACCAGCGCCGGAACAACGCCGGCTCCCGCGACGACCGCCGTACGCCATCGCTCGGACAGATGGACTCGCATCCCCCCATGATGCTTCGTCCTCACCAACCGCCCAGTCTCGGGGGTCATGCTCATCAAGCCCGGCCAAGTGGCTGCCAGCCGCCGTACCTGATACTTGCCTTAGGCAACGCGTCGAGCGTGGGCGGCACTGTTCCAAGTAGGGCAGATGTCGATCACACCATCGACTTGCAACTCCGCGGCCTCGACGACATCGCCAACATGAGTCTGTTGGACCTGTCGACGAATCGGAGTCTCGGATCGCAGATTACGTGGCAACTCCGAGGCGTCGAGCCAGGTACGTGCGTAATCATCAGTGATGATCTGTTGAGAGGACTTCGGATGTTCGATCGGTTTCGCGCCCAGTACGCCCCGCTCCGGGACACGGTCTCGGGAGGATCGACGTGGCAGCACGAGAGGCTCGCTGGCGTTGATGGCTACTCAGACCTCGCGTCGGAGTTCGCAGGCGTGACCTTCGCCGGCGGTCTGTACCGGGTCCACGATGAGCAATCTGGCGCTCGAGCGTTGACGTTGATCGCAGAGGCATTGCCGGAGTTCACCGCTCGCGCTTGTCCGTTTGGCTACGACTGGCTGGGACGGCAGTTCGCCGTCGACTCTGGCCGTGTCGCGGGCGGGCAGCCACAGGTGCTCCTGCTCGAGCCGGGTACAGGTGAGGCGCTGGAGGTCCCGCTGCACTTCGCCGGGTTCCACGACGAAGAGCTCATCGAGTACGCAGATGCCGCGCTGGCCACAGGATTCTTCGACGCCTGGTCGGCTGCCAACGGCGACTCCCTTCCTCTGGGCCGGAACCAGTCTGTGGGCTACCGGGTCCCGCTCTTCCTCGGCGGGCACGACACGGTCGAGAACCTCGAGCTCAGCGACCTGGAGGTCTACTGGTCGATCTGTGGCGAGTTGCGCCAGGGCGTGCGCAGTCTGCCGCCGGGAACGTCGATCAACGAGGTGGCGATGCGCTAGCCGGCGTTCTCGAGGGCTGCTTCGCATGCGGGCATTGGCGAGTAGCCCGTCGAGGATGTGGAGCAGGGCGGCGCGGTCGGTGTCGCCGAGCTCGTCGAGGTCTGCGAGCCGGGCGCCGATCTCGTTGTCGGCGGGTCGGAATGGCCGGTGAGACGTCCGCTGGGTCTGGGGAGCGGGGTCTGCCTCGGCGGTCTTTCCGGTCCGGACGGGCGTACAGTGGGGGTAGTTCCGGAATCGACGACATCCCACCTTGAGGTTGCCAGCCAGACCGGCCCTCCCGTAGGGGATGTCATGTCGGTACTGCGCCGTACGCGAAACACACCCAAACCGCCGGCGGATGTTGCGCCGATGTCGGCTGTCGACGAGCTTTCGAAACCGCTGCCGCCCCGGGTGCCGCGCACCCGGATCAGTGCCGCGTGGATCGGGATCTGCGCCGCCGTGGTCGGACTGGTCGTACTGATCATCTTCATGCTGCAGAACACCGGCAGCGTCGACGTCCACTTCCTCTGGATGGAAGGCTCCGTGCCGCTCGCCCTGGCCTTGTTCATCGCCGGAGTCGCTACGACCATCGTGGCCACGACGATCGGTGCCGCCCGCATGACCCAACTGCGCCGCCTCGTACGCAGCCGCAAAGCTGAGGCCTCGTCGTGACACTCACCGCCAACGACGGCAGAACAGTCTTCTCCGCCACCGAACCGTCAACGCCACGACTGCGACTCCAGTCCGGCGCCGCGCCCGAACTCCTCGACGGTGGCTGGTGGCCGCGCTCGGCCGATCCCGTGGCCGAGATTCCCGGCCTCGTGCTGGCCATCGACGTCCTGCAGGGGCCGATCGCCCGGCTAATTCTCCATGACAGTGACTGGGACAGCCACCCACGCCGTCTGGCCGTCGCCGGACGGCTCGTACGCGTGGGCTACTTCAGCAGCCAGCCCGTGGGTCTGCTGACCGCGCTGTCCGGGAGAGCAGGCGCCCGTGTCGACCTGGTGGTCATCCCGCCGGACACCGAACCGGACACAGCCGAGACCGCGATGAGGCTCGCCGCCACCAGTGGCAACCTGGTCCACGCGCAGAGCATTGTGTCGACTGTGGCCGGCTCTCGTTCGTCGAGTGGCTCGCGATCGGACGAGACAGCACCCGAAGATGTGTGGGAGACCGATGGCGGTCGCCTCGCCGTCGTGAACACCACAGCCCATGCCGGATAGAAGGCCCTGACGGCTGGTCGCCAGGCGTGGGGTCGTTTCCGCTACGCCGAGCCAGCCTGATCGATGATCAGATCGCTGGTTCCTGGCGACTGCGGTAGGTGAGTAGACCTTCGATGCCGCGGAGGAATGTCTCGCAGATGGGTTTCGGATCGGTCAGGCAGCCGGCGGCCATGGCGCCGTCTCGCAGCATGACGAAGTGCCGGGCGGCTGGTTCCGGGTCGATCTTCCCGGTGCCGGAGAAGAGTTCGGTCAGGGTTGCCAGAAACCACTGCCGGTGCCTGAGAACTGCCTGGTGGACCGGATGGGCCGGGTCGGGGTATTCGGCGGCGGCGTTCAGGAACGCGCAGCCTCGGAAGCCGGCTGTCTGGATGGCATCGGTGATGGTCCGGCTGACAGCTCGAATGATGTCGTCGGGGTCGGCGCCTTGAGCCCGCGCGGCATCTATCTGCGTGCGGATCGCCTCGTCGGCTTGCGTCAGGTAAGCGACGATGAGGTCATCCTTGCTCGGGAAGTGCCTGTACAGCGTGGCGCGCGTCACCTGTGCGTCAGCGATGACGCGGTCGACTCCCACGGCATGCAGGCCCTCGGCGTAGAAGAGCTCAGTGGCAGTGCTGAGCAGTCGAGACCGTGCTTCCGACATCCGTTTCCCATCTCTTGAAGTGCTCTGCCGAGACTAGCAGACAGAACGATCGGTCTTGACAACGATCGACGCTAGCTGCGAGGGTTCGCAGTACCGATCGTTCTGTCTACACAAGCGGCGATTCGCCCAGTTCGTGCATCTCGAGAGGAATCTGGTGTCCACTTCATTCGACTCCATCGGCTCGGTAGTTGGTCCCGCCGCCAGCACCAAGCCGCTGCGAACCCTGTACTACGTCCGCTTCGGATTCGCCGTCGTCTGGGCGGTCCTGATGCTGGCGATCGCCACGTCGATCAACCCGGGAGCAGTCGCACTGCTGGTGATCTACCCACTGTTCGACGTCGCCGCGGCCGTGATCGACTCCCGCTCCTCGGGCGCTACCCGGGCGAAGGCGCCGCTCTACGTGAACATGGGCTTGAGTCTGCTCGCCGCCGTCGGGTTGGCCGTCGCGGTCACCTCCGGCATCCCGAGTGTGCTGCGGGTGTGGGGCGTGTGGGCGATCACTGCGGGCATCGTCCAGTTGATCGTCGCGATCCTGCGCTACCGGCTCGGTGGTCAGTGGGCGATGATCCTCAGCGGCGGCATCTCCGTCATCGCGGGCAGCAGTTTCATCCTGATGGCAGGCGGGCCGAAGGCCTCACTGACCACCGTCGCCGGCTACGCGATCCTGGGCGGGGTCTTCTTCCTGATCTCCGCGATCCGCCTGCACCGCCTTGCCCTGAAGGGCTGAGCTCCTTGCGGGTGCACGGGAACAACCCGCTCGTCCGGTTCAGTTCAGCGGGACCTCGACCTCGGCGACTGTGCCGTGGGGTTCGGCATCCCGCAGCCGCATCCATCCACCGGCTGCTTCCACCCTGATCCGCCGCGACGCAAGGCCGAGGTGCCCGTTCCTCAACCGGGCATCGAGGTCCACCCCGCCGAGCCCCCGGCCGTCGTCGATGACCTGAAGCCGGGCAACGGCGTCAGTACGCGCCAGCTGTACGACGACCTTGCGGGCGGCGGCATGCTTCACCACGTTCGTCAGCAGTTCGCGAACCGTCACCAGCAGCAGTTCGTCGACGGCGGTGCGCGTCGACTCGTCCCAGTCGTGAGTCACGACGTCGATCGAGAACCGGCCACGCGACCGAGTGGCGTCGGCAACATCCTTCAGAACAGGCAACAGTCCGGCCGATTCGAGTGCGGCCGGATGAAGCTGCGACATCGTGGCCCGCAGCAACCGAGTCGTCTCCGCCAACGCGAACTCGACCCGTTCGAGACATTCGGCGTCACCCGCCAGCGCCGGCTCGACGTCCTGCCGAGCCGCCAGCACGTACTGAAGAGCTCCGTCATGAAGCGTCTCGGCCAGGTCCCGTTGTTCACGCTGCTCGATCTGAACCATCTCCTCCAGCAGATGATTCCGTTCCTGCAGCAGCCGGGCGATCGTCAGGACGCGTGCGCGCTGCAGCGCCGTCAACAGCACACACGCCAGCCCGACGACGGCGAGGAGCAGTGCCCGGAGTACGACGTACGAGATCGGCTCCTCGTCGATCGGCCGGATCACGAGCCCGGAGACGAGATAGGCAGCCACCGTGGGCGCCGTGGCGAGCGCACAGACCAGCGGACTGAGCTGCGTCGCTGCCAGGAGCGGGACCACGAAGAGCCCGTTCAGCAAGGTGTACGCCGTCCACGTCGTGTCCGCGGATTTGTCAGCGACCAGCGTCAGCCCCGCGAGCGTGAACACGTCGACCGCCAGGGCCAGCCAGGTGTACCGCAGCACGCCCGGACCGGCGATCCGCAGTACCACCGTGGTGGCCGTACTCCAGAGCACGTAGCTCAGGACGATCGCCCAGCACAGCAGGAGGTGGGCGGACGGTGGTTGGGTCACCAGGACCGCCACCAGGAACCCGGCGAGCAGCAATCGCAGCAGGGCTTGGATCCGCGCACCTTCGGGCGGCAGTCCGGTGACCTGCTCCGACGCGATCATTCGAGGAGGCCCCGCCGCATACCTTCGGCGACGGCAGCGGCTCGGTCCGAGACTCCCAGCTTCTGGTAGAGGCGTTGGGCGTGCGTCTTGACCGTACTCACGCCCAGGTACAGCTCGGCCGCGAGGTCGGGGATCGAGAGGCCGCGGGCGAACCCGGTCAGTACCTGCTGTTCGCGTTCGCTGAGCACGGGACCAGCAGAGGCCGCACGCAGCCTGATCTGATCGGCCAGCCCCGCGGCCAGTTCCGGCGGGACCACAGTCTCGCCCTGGCTCACCCGCCGGACCGCATCGACGATCTCCGAACGGCGAGCCTCTTTGGACAGATAGCCCTGCGCACCTTCCTCCAGAGCCCGGAAGACGATCGCGCTGTCGGTCACGGCCGACAGGATCAGCGTCCGGGTGGGCAGTTCCTGCCGGACGATCGCATGGACGACGTCGAGCCCGGTCAGGTCAGGCATCTGGTAGTCGAGAACGGCCACGTCCGGACGCTCGTCCGCGATCACCTCGAGGCCTTCCCGGCCGGTGGAAGCCTCACCCACCACCTCGAGGTAGCCGCTCTCGCGCAGGCCTCTGATCAGCCCGTCCCGGAAGAACGGATGGTCGTCCACCACTACGACGCGTGCCGATTCGCGCGTACCGGTATTCCGCCCGCTCCCCACCATGTCCGCTCCCAGCCCCGGCCTCCGGCGTGCGGAGGCCATCTCCAGCATGCCGGTCGCTTACCGCACTGGTCCAGTGCGCGACTCCGATCGGACACCTGCCCGTCAGCCGATTGGGGGACACCGTGATCAGCCCGTGCGGGGGCCGTACGGCGGATGGGATCGACGCGGCGATCGGGCGAACCTGCTGTGTGAGGCCGAGACCAGCTCGGCATCAGACAGAGGGGTTCCAATGAATCGCAAGAACAGGGATGGCCGCATCGGTCACGAGCCGTGGTCGGAGGCCGACCACTACCAGGACACCGTGACGTACGTCGATCTCCGCCCGCGGATCGACCAGTTGACGATCGTTGCCCAGCGCGACCCTGCGGCGGCGCGGCAGAAGTCCGCGAACGGTGTAGTCACCATCACTTGGCCGGCCGTCTGACGGACGCGTCGAATCGAAGGCAGAGCCATGTTCATGAAGACCAGTGAGGGCAGCACCTCGTCGCCCAAGCTGATGATCGCGATGATCCTCGCGGTCTCGATGTCGTTCATCGACCAGACCATCGTCGCCATCGCCTCACCCGACCTGCAACGCGACCTGCACCTTGCCGGCACTCAGAGCCAGTGGGTGATCAACGCCTACATCGTGGCTCTCGCGGCCACCTTCGCCCTCGGCGGCCGGGTCGCCGACGTCTGGGGCCGGCGCCGCATGGTGATCACCGGCGTCATCGGCTTCGCAGTCACCTCTGCCTTGTGCGGTGCAACCCCGAGCACCAGTTGGGCGGAGGCCTGGCTGATCGCGGCGCGAGCCGGCCAAGGTGTGTTCGCCGCACTCCTGCTGCCCGCCGCCATCGCCATCGTGTACGCCGGAGCGAAGCCCGAGCGTCGTGGACGCGCGATGGCGATGTTCTTCGGCTTCACGGGAGCGTTCACGGCCCTTGGCCCGATTCTGGGCTCCTCCTTGCTGCACTGGTCGTGGCGAGGCGTCTTCTGGGTCAACCTGCCCGTCGCTGCCGCGGCGCTCGCACTCATCGCGGTCACTCAGGTTCCGGACACTCGCGCCCGGGGCCGGATCGACTGGCGCGGCGCTGTCGTCGTCGCCGCGGGCATGGCGCTGAGCGTCGTCGGGTTCACCCAGTCGGCGAGTTGGGGCTGGGACAGCCCGGCCACCTGGTCCTGCCTGGCGGCAGGCGCCGTACTGCTGGCTGCGTTCGTCGTCCTGCAGCTGCGGACCGCTGAGCCGCTGGTCGACGTTCAGATGTTCCGTCTGCGAGGCTTCCGGGTCGACTCGGCCGTGCTGTTCCTGGCCATGATGGCGTTCGTCCCGGTCGTGTACTTCTTGAGCCTGTACGCGAGCGTCTCGCTGGGTCTGGGCGCGGGCGGCACCAGCCAGCTCATGCTGAGGTTCTTCCTGGGGTACCTGATCGCCGCGCAGCTCGGTGGCCGCGTGTTCGATCGGTACGGCGCGAAGTCCACGATCCTGCTGGGCTGCGTAGTCGGCGCCGCCGGGTTCCTGTGGTGGGCCACTCAGGTCACCACGCTCAGCGTCGACGCGCAGAAGCTGCCCTTGCTGGTCGCCGGCGCCGGGATCGGCCTGCTGCTCGGGCCGTCCAGTGCGGACGCCGTCAGCCGGGGGTCGGACGCGTCGTACGGCGCGATCACCGGCATCAACCAGACCGTGCGCAACTACGGGTCGGCACTCGGCATCGCCGTACTCGGCACCCTGCTGCTCCATGTCGCCAAGCACGCATCGATCACCCAGGCGGCTCCACATGCCTTCGCACAAGGGATGCAGGCGATCCTGATCGGGATGGCGGCCGCACTCGGACTGGCCTTCCTGGTAGCGCTCCGGCACCCAGGCGATCGCCCAAGCCGTTCGACGGACCATTCGAGGGCTCAGAAGGCCGGCGCGCGAGTGGTTGCCTAGGGCCGCAAGTCGCGGTGGCACGAGAGGTGAATCCGGAAGCGGCACGTCCGGAATAGGGCCTAACATCTGGCCATGGAGCAAGAGTTCAGCGGCACGGTCATCGAGTGGCGTGGTCCTGCGCCGTACTACTTCGTCCCCGTACCGGAGCAGGAAGGTGTCGCGCTGCGGGCCGCGGGCTCGGCCGCCAGCTACGGCTGGGGCATGCTGCCGATCCGCGCTCGGATCGGCAGCGCCGAGTGGAAGACGTCGCTGTGGCCGAAGGACGGGGGCTACCTGCTCCCGCTGAAGGACGCCGTACGTAAGCCTGGGGGACTGGATGCAGGCGACGTGGTGGACGTTCGGCTCACGTTCGACGCGCCACCCCGTCAGCAGAAGCGGAGTCCGGCCAAGCGGGTGCACGTTCCTCGCGCGACGGGCTCGCGGGAGCCGGTCACCCCCGAGCAGCTCACGATCGTTCCGGCCAACCAGGCGACGTGGGAGGACCTCCAGGCGGTCTTCGGCACGACCGGCGACCCCGCACGGTGCTGGTGCCAGCGGTTCCGGATGCTGCCCAAGGAATCCTGGGCGTCCGAGGGTCCCGAGGAGCTCGCCGCCCGGCTCCGCGACCAGACCGCCTGCGGAAACCGGAAGGCGCGGACGACGAGCGGCCTGGTCGCGTATCTCGACGGCGAGCCGATCGGCTGGTGCGCCGTCGCGCCGCGGGCCGACCACGCGAGGCTGCTCCGCGACTTCCGCGTCCCCTGGCTGGGTCGCAACGAGGACAAGACCGACATCAGCGTCTGGGCCGTGACCTGCTTCGTCATCCGGGTCGGCGACCGACGCCGAGGAGTCGGCCGCGCACTGGCCCGCGCCGCCGTCGGTTTCGCCCGTGAACGCGGCGCCGGCGCAGTGGAGGGCTACCCGGACTTCGTTGACGGCGGGTCTGTCGGCACGCTCGCCATGTTCGCCGATGCCGGGTTCGCCGAGGTGAGCCGTCCCGGCAACCGCCGCGCGGTCATGCGCATCGACTTCTAGGCGTTGTGGAGCAGGTCGCCGTACTCGGGGTTCTTCTCGATGTAGCTGCCCACGATCGGGCAGTAGTTCGAAACGGTCACGCTCTTGGTGCGGATGTCGTCGAGGGCGTGACGTATCAGCATGGACGCGAGACCTTGTCCGCGGTGGGACTCGGCAATCCACGTGTGGGTGATCGTCAGTTTGGTGCCGATCACGTGATAGACGAGCATGCCGACCCGCTCGTCGCCGCTGGTGACTTCGTAGTACTCGTCCTCAGGGTGATCGAGGATCGCGATCGCCTGGTCGTTGTGGTCTGTGGGGGTCGTCAATTGTGGGCTCCCGTGGAGGTTTCGAGGTGAGGCCGCCGGGTGGACGTCGTCGACCACGAGTGACGCTGCGAGAGGTGCCGAGAAGCGGTCGGATCCGTCCAGGCCGGGGCGGGCCAGGCAGTGCCAGGTCAGCTGCCGGCCGGCGCTGTCGGTGAACCACAGGCGTATGTGCCAGTCAGCGTCTACGCACGACACGGGTGCCGGGGTGGCTTCGATCCAGATCTGAACGCTCGCTGGAAGGGAGTCGAGGGGGAGGGGGAACGTCGTCAGCGGGAGGACTGAGTCCGCGGCGGCGGTGTGGCCTTCCCAGTTGGCCAGCATCACATCGAGATCGAGGACCCGGGCGCTCACGCTGACAGCGCTTCGTCCGTTGTGCTGCCGGGTTGTCCGCCCGACGACGCCTCCGACTGTGATGTCACCGCCGGTGAGCCGGTAGCTGCCCGGCAAGTGTCTGGAGTTGTCAGTCACCGTTTCGTATCCGGCCATACTGCCCTTCTTCAGCCTTCATGGACTACACAGTCCATTCGCGCGTAGGCTACACCGTCGACATGATGCGTCAAATCGTCGGGGAGGGGCGTGTGTCTCGGCTGACAGGAAAGCCCTGAAGCGCCTTTTGACAGGCGTAGCAGTGGACTGTATGGTCCTCAGCGATACGTGGGCGAGGCATCGCAACCAGACCGCTGGAGGAGCCGAACGGTGAGTAGCGACCTGCAGGTACGGGACAACCCTGGGGCGCGGCAGTTCGAGGCGATCGCCGACGGACACGTCGTCGGGCACTTGAAGTACCGGCCGCACGGAAAGCGCGTCATCTTCACCCACACCACCGTCGACCCGGATCACCGGGGCACCGGCATCGCGACCGAGCTCGTCCGAGTCGCTCTCGACGACGCCGCCGGCAAGATGCTGACCCTGACGAACTACTGCCCGTTCGTGGCGGACTACATCGCCGACCACCCGTCGTACCGGCCTCTTGTCGACACCGAGCATCCGGGTGCGGCGCTCGTTCCGGACAGGGCGCCGCGGGCCGGCGTGAATGAGGAGAAGGCCTCGACCCCGGTGCAGGACGTACCGAAGATCGAGGGCCGGCGCATCCGTACGTCGCGCCTGCAGCTGGCCCCCTGGACCACAGACGACGTGGCTGGGGCCCTGGGCATCTTCGGCGACGCGGACGTCGCTCGGTGGCTCGCCCCGGCCATGGGCCGGATCACCACCGAGACCGAGATGCGGGATCTGCTGTCGCAATGGGTCAGCGAGGACGCGACCCTGCCCGCGCCGCTCGGTCGCTGGAAGGTCGACGACCTCGAGACCGGCAAGACGATCGGCGCGGTGGCGCTACTCCTTCTCCCGCCGTACGAGGTCGACTACGAGATCGGCATCCAGGTCGCGGCGGCCTCCTGGGGCCGCGGCGTGGCCGCCGAGGCCGGGCACGCGCTCGCGCACTACGCGTTCGACTCCGGCGTCGACGAGGTCTTCGCCGTCACGCGGCCGCAAAACCGGCGGGCCGCTGCCGCCGCCCGCCGGATGGGAATGGAATGGGTCGGCGAGACCGACAAGTACTACGACGTGCTGCTGGACGTCTATCGCCTGCGACGCGGCGACCTGGACCTTCCCAGCTGGTGAGTGAACGTGAGCTCAGCTGCGAGCGAAGGAACCGATGTGGTCGAGGGCCATGTCCAGCGCGACGGCCATCGGCTCGGAGTTGTGGGCGTTCTGGGCCAGCACGTAGCCCCCTTGAAGGGCAGCCAGCAGGCCAGTCCCGAGGCGTTGTGGGTCCGCTTCCTCGGCCAGGACGCCGAGTTCGCGGAGCCGAGTCAGAGTTTCGACGAGTATTCGCTTCCAGGCATCAAATGATGCGTTGAGCGCTCTTCGTGACTGCTCGTCGTTGTCGGACAGCTCGATCGACATCGCGCCCAGCGCGCACCCGTACGACCCGTCCTGTAGGGAGTTGGCCTGCACCAGAGCGTCACGCCAGCGGCGCAGACCGCTGAGGGTCTTCACGCCCCGCAGGCGCTGTTCCTCGCGGGCGAGGACGAACTTCGACTGTACGTCGATCACGGCGTGGATCAGCGCGAGTTTGTCCTCGAAGTGGTTGTACAGCTGGGACTTGCTGGTGCTGCTGGCCAGTCGGACGTCGTCGAGGGTCGTCGCGTTGACGCCTTTGACGTAGAACAGGTTGGCTGCCGACTCGACGATCCGTGCACGGGTCTCCAGGCCACGCGGCGTACGGCGTGTAGTGGTGGTTCCGGGCACGGTGTCTCCCTCGGCATGTTGCTCACTCGTCCTGTTTGGCCGCCGGGTGCGTCACGACCGCGGTGACCTCGATCTTCAGGCGGAGATCGGGCCGGATCAGTCGTGGCACCACTGCGAGCATATAAGCCGGCCGGTGAGAGATGACGTCGTTGCGAACCTTCACGTAGGTGTCGATCACATCCGGGTCGGTGAGCCAGGCCCGGACCTGAACGATGTCGCCCAGCTCGGCGCCCGCGCACCGCAGCGCTTCCCGCACGTTGTCCCAGGCCTGCCGGGCCTCTTCGGCGAAGTCCGCCGGCCGGGTTCCGTCCGGTCGCAGACCGGGGGTGCCGGACAGGACAACCTGGGTTGCGCCGGCCGGGATCGCGACGGCGTCCGGGTAGGTGCCGAGGTGGTGCGACACACCGGCGGCGACGAACTGTGGTGCAGCGCTCATGTCGGCGAAGCCCTCCTGCGGATGGGTCGATGCCTTACTCTGAAAGTGGACCATGGCGTCCATTTAGAGTCAACCGATCGACGGCGGTCTGTGGCGCGGGTAAGGCTTCGTGGCTGGCCGGAGCAAGGCCTGTTTTGGTCTGTATAGTCCTCATTCATCGGAGATCGATCAACAGTTGTCAAGGAGAACGAGACGATGCAGACAGACGTCAAAGCAACTGCCGACGGGACGCTGCTGGCCGAGGCGGCCGCCAATGAGGTGGTTGTGATCGAAGGTAGCCGCTACTTCCCGCCGGGCTCACTGGTCATCGGCACCCTTCAGCCGTCGGCGACGCCGTACGTCTGCCCGTGGAAGGGTGCCGCGGAGTACTTCGATGTGACGACGCCGAGACACACGCTTCGTGACGCCGCGTGGACGTACCCGGCCCCGAAGCATTCAGCCATCGAGCAGGTCGGCCACGATTTCACCGGCTACGTAGCCTTCGATACCCGCCAGGTGCACGTCGGGTGATCGCACCGATACCGTAGTGGACGAGATAGTCCATCGAATCGTCGGCGGAGTGTTGGCGACGGGGACTGGATGCAGGGAGGTGCCGGATGAAGGCGATTGTGGTGACGGATCAGGCGGCGGGAACGGCCGGGATGACGTTGGCGGAGCGGCCGGATCCAGAGGCGGCGGGGAACGACGTCCTCGTCCAGGTCCATGCCTCGGGGTTCACCCCGGGCGAACTGACGTGGCCCTCGACCTGGACGGATCGCCTCGGCCGGGACCGAACGCCGTCGATTCCCGGGCACGAGCTGGCCGGGGTGGTCAGCGCTCTCGGCTATGGAACGACGGGCCTGTCGGTGGGCCAGCGGGTGTTCGGGCTCACGGACTGGACCCGCGACGGCACGCTGGCAGAGTACGTCGCCGTTGAGGCACGCAACCTCGCGCCGCTGCCGGGCGACGTCGACTTCACGGTGGGCGCGAGTCTGCCGATCTCGGGCCTGACCGCGTGGCAGGGACTGTTCGAGCACGGCCGCCTGCAGGCGGGGCAGAGCGTCCTGGTGCACGGTGCGGCCGGTGGTGTCGGTTCGATGGTGACGCAGCTCGCGCATGAGGCCGGCGCCTATGTCGTTGGCACCGGGCGCGCCGTCGATCGGCAGACCGCGCTCGACTTCGGCGCGCAGGAGTTCGTCGATCTCGAGAACGACGCTCTGGAGGACGTCGGCGGAGTTGATCTGGTGTTCGATGTCTTCGGCGGCGACATCGGGCGGCGGTCCGCGGGTCTGGTGCGAGCCGGGGGAACGCTGGTGACGATCGCCGGCCCGCCCGAGGCGCGTCCCGCCGACGGCCTGGCGATCGACTTCGTCGTGGTGTCCGACCGTCCACAGCTGGGCGAGATCGCCCGGCGCGTGCGGGACGGACGACTGCGGACAGCCATCGGCACCGTCGCGACCCTCGACGACGCCGTCGCCGCCTTCAACCCGACCGAGCGGGTCAAGGGAAAGACGATCATCCGCGTTCGTCCGTAAGACTCGGGGACAGCGACCGGACCTACCCTCCTCGTGGATCAGCCGCTCTGAGCTGATCCGAACCTTGTTCCGACGAGTGCGGATCGGCGATGCTCGATCGACGTGAACGGCGCCGCGGCGAGAAGTTTCTTGCGGGCCGTGTCGATCCGCGGGCCGCTCGTTCGACCAGTGGGTGCGAGTGCGAGGGCCGAGAGGCGGCCCCACCGGACGAGGAGAGCGCGATGCCGAAGTACATGCTGATCATGCGGGGCACCGACGAGTCGAACGCGGCGATGATGGCGAACATCGACGAGATGATGGTCACGACCCGCCAGTTCATCGAGGACATGTTCAAGGCCGGCGTCTACGTCGCGGCCGAAGGGCTGGACGACCCGGGCCTGGGCGTCGTGGTCGACTTCAGCGGCGAGGCCCCGGCGGTCACGGACGGGCCGTACGGCGAGACCAAGGAACTGTTCGGGGGGTTCTTCCTGCTCGACGTCGCCTCGAAGGAGGAGGCGGTCGAGTGGGCCAAGCGGGTTCCGGCGGCCCGCGGATCCAAGATCGAGGTACGGCGGGTGCCGGGGGAGGACGAGGTCCCGCAGGACAGCGGGGAGTTCGTCAAGGAAGGGGCCGTGGGCGAGAGCGACGGCCAGAGCTGATGAGTGCGGCCGAGGTCGAGGCCGTCTGGCGGATCGAGTCGGCGCGGATCGTCGCCGCGCTGACCCGGTTCACCGGCGATTTCGGCCTGGCCGAGGATGCCGCCCAGGAGGCGGTGGCCGCGGCGCTGGTGTCGTGGCCGCTCACCCCTCCGGCCGATCCGGCCGGCTGGCTGATGGCCACGGCCCGGCGGCGGGCGATCGACGCGATCCGCCGCCGTACCGCCCTGAATGATCGGTACGCCGTACTCGCGGCCGACCCGGTGGTCCACGAGGACATCGACCCCGACCGGATCGACGACGACATCCTGGCGCTGATGTTCGTCAGCTGCCACCCGGTGCTCTCCCGCGAGGCCCGGGTGGCGCTGACCCTGCGCGTGGTCGGAGGCCTGTCCACCGAACAGATCGCCCGGGCGTTCCTGGTACCGGTGCCGACCGTGCAGGCCCGCATCACCCGGGCGAAGAAGACGATCGCGGCGGCCGGGGTGCCGTTCGAGCTGCCGCCGGCCGATGAGCGCCGGGAACGGCTGGGCGGCGTACTCAGCGTCGTCTACGTGATCTTCACCGAGGGGTCGACGGCCACGTCCGGAGACCGGCTGCTACGCCCCGACGCCGCGTACGAGGCGATCCGGCTGGCACGAACGCTGGCCGCGCTGCAGCCGGACGAGCCGGAGGTACACGGCTTGCTCGCGCTGTGCGAGCTGACGGCCGCGCGCTTCCCGGCCCGGACCGGCCCGGACGGTTCGCCGATCCTGCTGGCGGACCAGGACCGGCAGCGTTGGGACTTCTCGGCGGTCCAGCGTGGGCTGGCCGCGCTGGCCAAGGCATCGGTTCGCGGGCTCGGCCCCTACGGCCTGCAGGCCGCGATCGCCGCCGTCCACGCGGCGGCTCCGTCGGTGGAGGCGACCGACTGGGACCGGATCGTGGTGCTCTACGAGGCGCTCGGCCGGGTCGCACCCTCGCCGGTGGTCGAACTCAACCGGGCCGTCGCCGTGGCCATGGCCTCGGGTCCGGCGCAAGCCCTGGCCATCGTGGACGAGCTGATCGCCTCGGACCGGCTCCCCGGTTCGCATCTGGTTCCGACCGTACGCGGTGAGCTGCTGGCCCGCCTCGGCCGGCGACCGGAGGCGCGCGCCGAGCTGGAGCTGGCGGCCCGGCTGTGCGCCAACCAGCGCGAACGCTCAGTCCTGCTCCGCAAGGCAGCCGCACTGGACTGACCTGCCCAGCGCGGTCGCGGGGCACAGGGGCTGGGGGCGCGCGTGCACCTCGGCCTCAAGGTGTGAGGGCGCGGGCGATGGGCCAGGCGCCGGGGGAGGTGTTCGACAGCACGGTGCAGGTGGTGCCTGTGTGCGGGTCGTGCGTTGACTTGAACGACGCGCCGGCGTCGTACCCGGTCAGGATCGCCGTGTCGTTGCTCTCGTGCAGCCAGAAGCCGAGGCCGTATCGCCTGGATTCCTCGGGTACGTCGCGACGAGGCCGGACGACCTCTTCGACGGAATCCACGATGTCGCCGGCGAAAAGCGCGCGCCAGAAGGTGGACATGTCGGCAGCGGTGGTGTGGATGCCGCCGTCGCCGGTGGCCAGCACCGGCAGGTGAAAGACGTTGGAACGGTCGACCCCGTCCAACGGCAGGTAGCCCACCGCCGCATCAGCAGGCAGCTCGTCGGACCGGAGGAACTCGGTTCTGGACATGCCGGCGGGGCGGAGCACCCGCTCCCGGACCAGGTCGTGGTATCCGACGCCACTGGCTCGCTCCGCCAGCAGGGCAAGGACCACGAAGCCACCATTGCAGTAGGCGAACCGCTCGCCGGCCCGGAACTTGGTGGGATGCCCGTCCAGCAGGGGCAGGAAGGCCTCGGTAGTAGTCAGCTCGTGCGCCGCGCCGACGAAGCAGTCGGTGATCTCGGTGTCGGCCTCTTCGTCCAGGTAGTCACCGATGCCAGAGGTGTGCGTGAGGAGATGTTCGACGGTCACGTCGTCCGCGATCAGCGGTAGGTCGTTGCCGAGCAGGGATCGAGCGGTGGTGCTCAGCTCCAGCACACCGTCCTGCACCAGGGAGAGCACGGCCAGGGCGGTGAACCCCTTGCTGCCGCTGGCGATGCCGAACCTCGTGTCCACGGAGTTGGGAACCTGATAGGTGCGGTTCGCCAGCCCGTAGGCCTTCGCGAACTCGACCTGGCCGGCTCGGTCAATCCAGACCACACCGGAGAACCCGGTCTCCTCAGCGATCCTGTCAATATCCCCCTGCGCCATCTCCGCACACTAACCCAGGCCCCACGGGACACCCCTAGTTCTTCGTGGCGAGGCGGTGCCAGGTGTCTCGGGTGGCCTGGTTTGCGGGGAAGAATGCCTCGACGCGGAGTTCCTGCGCGGTGACGTCGACCGGGGTGCCGATGGAGGACACGACCGAGAACAGCTCGACCACCAGATCATCGAGCGCGAACCGTACGTCGATCACGGGTACCGACGGTGCCGTGACGGAGTGCCCTGTGAGTACGGCGCTGACGTCCGGGCGGGAGCGCAGGCGGCGTACCAGCTCCGCTGTCTCCCGATCGAAGACGCCGCCGACGGCCTCGCGGGCGGCGCGTTCGAGCAGTGCCGGTGCGACCGAGGACCAGTTCAGCACGGCGGCGCGGACCGGTCCGGGCTCGATCATCAGCCGCAGCACGTTCGCCGGATCCGGTAGCGGGTCAGGAGCGAGCAGGGTGCCGAACAGTTGCGAGGCGCCGCGGTTCGCCCGCAGCACGTTCCAGCCCCGGTCCATCACCACCGCCGGGTAGGGCTCGTGCTGCTCGAGCATCGACCCGAGCGCCTCCTCCACCCGGGCGAGCTGCGCGCTACCGAGCGCCGCCACCGGGTAGAGCGGTGCGAACCCGGCGGCGAGCAGCAGCCCGTTCCGTTCCCGCAGCGGTACGTCGAGGGCCTGCGCCAGCCGCACCACCATCTCGCGGCTCGGCTGGGACCGTCCGGTCTCGACGAAGCTCACGTACCGCGGTGTCGACCCGGCGGCCGATGCGAGGTCCAGTTGGCTGAACCGACGGACCGATCGCCAGTGCCGCAACAGGTCGCCGAACTCCGGATCCGCCGGTGCTGCACGCATGGGGCCAACGATAGGCGCCGCGACGCTGCGATTCCCTTCCCCACGAGGGAATCGCGCCACCGCACCGCCGCGCAGCACGCTGTCCTGGCAGGGCCGCGACCGTCGGCCGCAGGGAGAGAATGATGGATCTGACTGTGCACACCACGAGTACGGCACCGGCTGAGTCGAAGGCGATACTGGAAGGCATCGCCGAGGATCTCGGTTTCGTGCCGAACCTGGCGGCGGCGACGGCCACGTCACCCGCACTGCTGGCTGGGTTCGATGGGCTGCGGCGAGCGGTCACCGGCGGGGCGCTGGACCCGGTGCTGCGGGAGACGGCCGGCCTTGCCGTCGGTGTTGTGGTCGACAACCGGTACGGCGTTGCGTTCCACAGCACCGTGCTCGCAGCTCTCGGCGCCACAGCGGACGACCTCGAGCGGATGCGCGGTGGTGACGAGCCCGCGGATGCCGCTGCGGCGGCGGTCTACGCACTCGCGCGGGAGCTGGTGCTCACCCGCGGAAAGGTTGCTGAGGGCACCGTTCGCCGTACGGCCGAAGCCGGATTGTCCGAGGCGGACGTGCTGGAGGTCGTTGCCGAGTGCACCTTCGCCGGACTGGTCGGCACCCTGGACAACCTGTCCGGCCGGGTCGAGCTCGACGAACCGTTGCGTCCGGCAACCTGGTCGGCGCCGTAGGGCTCAGTCCCGGGGCGTCAGGATCCGGGACCTCAGGGCCAGGTCGTCCATTGTTTCCAGGACCTGGAGGCGGGCGACGCGGACCGGGATTCGGAGAGGTTGGAAGGTTGCCACGAGGTGGCGGAGTTCGGTGTAGGCGTTGCCGGTGACGTCTGCGGTCAGCTGGAGATACCCGGCCAGCAGCGGCCGGTCGACGGCGAGTGCGAGGGCGGCTTGTTCGTCGGCCGGTTCGACCGGAAGGTAGATCCGGCCGGTGTTGAGCTGCCCGATCCACGGTCCGCGGATGACGAGATCGATCGGTGCGTCGAGGGTTCGTGGTTCGTCACTGCCGTGCACCAGCGTCGCGTGGACCCGGTCGGCCCTCAGTTCGAGTCCGCGCCACCACACCAACTCGGCCAGACTGGAAGCAGCCAGCGCCGACAGGAACGGCTCCGGGCGCGGGTCCGGTAGTGGGACGACCAACGAGCGCGCGGGCGGCCAGAACTCGCCGGGTCCAGGATCCGGCCTGAGCACATCGCGAGGCCGGTCGGTGAGCAACGGGAGATGCCGCGTCCGATAGCGCTCGTCCAGCCGTAACGAGTCGTGCTGGTCCCACTCGTACTGCTGGCCGGCCAGCACACTCAACACATCAGGCATCGCGATCCCCCAACGGGCCGAGGAGTCTCTCGAGTCTGGGCCGAATCTCTGTGTCCGCGCCCTCGACCTCGACCAGCTTGTCTCGGCTGGTCGCGCCTCGCACCAGCGTCACGGCCGAACGTCGTACGCCGAACGCTGCCGCAATCGCCTGCAGGACCGCCTTCGTCGCCTGACCTTCCACCGCACGGGCCGCCACCGCGACCACCAGGGCCGGTCCGGCCGCACCGTCGTACCGGCCACCGACGGCGGTCCGGGAGGCACCCGGTTTGACCCGCAGCAGAATCCGCATGGCTGAATTCTCGCCCGACGGATCGCTGATCAGGCGCGCCAGCGGTCGGTCAGTTCGTCATTGCTGGGCGGCGGTCCCGGGAGTTCCGAAGCGCCGCCCGGTTGTTCTCCGGACCGGTGCATCGCCTCCAGCATCAGGGTGAGGTACCGATGCCGGAGCTGGTTCGTCCGAGCCTCGTCGCCGAACTTGATCGACGTGATCTGTTCCAGGATGACCCCGAAGTCCTCGACCACGATCCCCGGCCGGAGGTGCTCCTTCGTCCGCGTGTAGATGGCCTGGTTCAGCTCAGCCGCCCGGGCGGCGTCCTGCCAGAGGTCGGGCGTCGGGGTGAACGTCCCAGCGAGTCGCTGGGTCAGCGAATTGGTGTCGGCGTCGACCAGCGCGTGCAGGAACGCTCCGAACGCGACCCATGGCTCACGGTCGTCGGCCAGAGCCTTCTCCGACTCCTCGATGTACCGCGCCAGCCCGTCGCTGCAGAGCTTGCGGAGCAACTCCTCCTTGCTCGCGTAGCGCCGGTAGAGCGCGCTGATACCGACCCCGGCACGCTCCGCGACCGCGGAGATGGGGGCACCGGGATCGGCGATGAACACCGCCCGGGCCGCGCCCAGGATCACCTCGTCGTTGCGGGCCGCCTGGGCCTGCCGGCCACTCAGAGCTTTCGTCATGTCACCAAGACTACCACTTGAACGGAATGCTCCGTTCCGCTAGAGTTGGAACAGAACAGTTCGTTCCGTTTGAAGCTGGAGCCGATGATGACCGCAGTCGCAGTACTCCCCAGCAGCACAGCAGCAGTCGAGGCCGCCCCGCAGCGCCGGCGCTGGCTCGCCTTCTCCGCGGTCATCACCGCGTCAGTGATGGACCTGCTCGACTCGACCGTGATGAACGTCGCCGCCCCCGGTATCCGCGCCGACCTCGGCGGCTCCTACGCGAGCCTGCAGTGGATGGCCGCCGGCTACACGATGGCCCTGGCAGTCCTGCTCCTCGTCGGCGGTCGGCTCGGTGACATGGTCGGCCGGAAGCAGGCGCTGCTGATCGGCGTCGGCGGATTCACCGTGATCTCGTTCATCTGCGGCCTCGCGGTGTCGTCGGAGATGCTGATCGCCGCCCGCGTCGCCCAAGGTGCGTTCGCCGCGATCATGTTGCCGCAGGGCTTCGGACTGGCCCGCGACCTGTTCGATCCGGACGAGCGAGCCAAGGCGTTCGGGTTTTTCGGACCCGTGATGGGTCTGTCAGCGGTGATCGGCCCGATCATCGGCGGCACGCTGCTCGACGCGGATCTGCTCGGGACCGGCTGGCGAGCGATCTTCCTGGTGAACATCCCGGTCGGCATCTTCACCTTCGTGATCGCGGCCAAGTACCTGCCGAACACCAGGCCCGCCGACGGCCGCCGGATCTCGCTGGACATCCCTGGGCTGCTGATCGCCGGGGCCGGCCTGGTTGCCCTGGTCTACCCGCTAGTGCAGGGGCACGAGATCGGCTGGCCGCTGTGGTCGAAGGCGCTGCTGGTCGCATCCGTGCCGGTGCTCGCCGGGTTCGGTGCGTACCAGTCCCGTCGGCAGCGCAGCGGCGCGACCCCGCTGATCGAGCCCCGGCTGCTGCGGAGCCGCTCGTACCTGTCCGGCGTACTGTTCGCGGTGGTCTTCTTCGGTGCGATGGCCGGCACGTTCGTCCTGGGCATGTTCCTCCAGGTCGGCCTCGGCTACACCCCGATCCACGCCAGCCTGGCGATGGCGCCGTGGGCGTTCGGGGCGCTGATCGGCTCGGCGGTCTCCGGGATGGCGATGCAGAAGTACGGCCGCAAGCTGCTGCACATCGGCCTCGCGCTGATGGCGATCGGGCTCACCGGCCTGTACGGCGTACTTGCGCTGACCGGGCTGAACGTCGAGCACTGGGACCTGGTGGTCCCCAACCTGATCGGCGGGGCCGGGATGGGCATGGTCTTCATCCCGCTGTTCGACATCATCCTGGGCGGCGTCCGGGACGAGGAGGTCGGCTCGGCAACCGGCATGCTGGGGTCGCTGGAGCAGGTCGGGATCGCGCTCGGTATCGCGGTGATCGGGACCATCTTCATGGGCAAGGTCGCCGACGCCGAGCCCGCGACCCGCTCCGTGGCCGCGCTCGACGGCGCTCAGGTGGCGCTGCTGGCAACCCTCGGCGGGATCGCACTCGCGTTCGCGGTCGGCTTCCTGCTCCCGAAGAAGGCCCGACCCGGCGTAGAGCACTGATCCCAGCAAGCCTCGCTCGTCAGGCCGGGATCAGGTGGTGCGGTGTTGGATCTTGGGGTGGGTCGGGTCCTGGTGGTCGACGGTGAGGGTGGCGGTCGCGGAGGGACTGTGCTGGGTCTCGTAGGTGCGCCAGCCGGGGATGTACTGGGTTTCGAATTGTTGGCGGACGGCGTCGGGACTGCCGTAGTCGGTGTGGTCGCGGAGTACGCCGCGGCGGAGCATCTCGGCTTCGTTGATGTGTAGGTAGATGCCGATATCCCAATAGGGGCGTAGGGCGGACTGCAGCAGGAACACGCCGTCGACGAGCAGTACTGCGTTGGGTGGCGCGATGTCGGTGGTGTCGTCTGCGGTGCGGTAGTTGCGGTCGCCGTCTGGTCCGAGCGGGATCAGGAGTCCGGTGATGAGCGCGGGCAGGTCGAAGTTGTCATCGAAGTAGCCCGCTGCTGGGACTGTGGGCTCGAGTGGCCGGATGTAGTCGTCGACGCTGGCGCGGATCGTTGGCCGGACCCCGGACAGGGCGAGAGCGAGTTCGTCGGCCAGCGTGGTCTTGCCGGCGGTATCGGGGCCGTCCACCGCGACACGCACCGGATGATCGTCAGTCACATTGACGATCAGATCGACCAAGTGCGTCAGGAAGTCCTGGCGCCTCACCGCGGACTCACTTGGTCTGGCGTGACTCCGGTCCACTCGAGCAGAGTGGCGAGGTCGAAGGGCAGGTGCTCGGGTTGGGCCGCAGCGGGCGCGTGCAGTGCGCGAGCCGCGGCGGCGATCCCGAAGATCGTCGTACGGAATCTCAACTCCAGCTCGGGGTCGTCGTTCGGCTCGCACAGAAAGACCTCGATGCCGTCGGGATAGACGATCACCGGGGAATCGCAGATCGCACACATGCGGACCAGCCGTTCGTGGGTCGGCTCGAACATCATGCCGTCGCGGGGGATCTCTCGCAGTCCGGCCAGATAACGCTGAACCGCCTGGGCGGTCGCGATCGTGATGAGCCTGGTGAAGCTGGTGATGATGTCGGGGTCGGTGAGCGTCGACAACTGCCGCTGCTGCCAGTCGTCGACCTCGTTCAGCGCGACATCGATCTCTCTGCGGCGGTCCGGCGGAACATCGACGAATCCGGGCCGGATGTCGCCGTACGCCGCGATGACGGCCTCGACGAGTTGCCGCGCGGTCGGATCGGGGACACCGTTGCGATGGAACGCCTTGGAGAGCAGGGGAAATCGCTGCAGTCCGAGGGCGAAGCGCGCATACGGTACGGCGGACTCGAGGTAGTCGGGAGGTGGCGGTACGCCGTACACGTGCGTCAACGGGCAGGCGAGTGCCCAGTCGGAGAGCCGCAGGAGCGAGTAGTTGTCGGCGTCGCTGCGCGCGACGGTCGCAAGCTCTTGGAGGGTGCGGTAGACGTCGACGTGATTGGTCGCGACGTACTCGTCGAGCCACCTCCGGGCGCGTTTGCGGGACACGCCGCGAAGCAGGTCGACGGCGAAGGTGCTCGCGTGGCTCTCGAGGATGTTCTGCGTGCTGGTCAGCTTTTCCGGGCGGCCGCTCGCATCGTAGAGACCCTCCGACCCGAAGGTTCCGAACGTCCCGAAGTGCAGTGGGCTCGCGTCGTCGAGTGCGGCGCGGGCGACGCGCAATGCGTCGTAGAGTTCGCCGATCGGGTGGCCCAGGGCCTGTCCGAGGAGGTATCGCTGGGTCGACTCGATGGCGCGGATCGCCGTGAGGTGGCGCGCGGCTTCCGCGTCAGCGGGAAGGTCTCCGGTGAGCCATGGCGTGGGGACCCGCAGGGACGCGTCGCTTGCGAGCAGGCGCAGTAGTTCGAGGGTGTGGAGCACCTGCACATGGCAGCCGACGCGGTACACCATGCCGACCGCGGTCAGGGACCACTGCGCGCGATGCACGAACTCGTCCAGCAAGCCGGCCATCGGCGTCGCCATGCCGGCCGAGGTCACGGACAGTTCGATGTACGGGAAGGCGTCGGGGATGCGGTGCGTGAAGGAGAGGTGGTCGGTCCGAGGGGAGTAGCGACCACGCAGATCCTTGTCGACCTCGTCAGTCATCGTCGTCGGCGCGGCATCGGCACAGCTTCGACAGGCCCTTCTTGACCAGCAGCGTCGCCACGGTGCCGGCGGGGATACCGCCCAGCACCGTGACGATGACGTCCGCGACGGCCGCGGTGAGGGTCAGCGTGTCGCCGAAGTTCGACGACTTCTTCTTCGCGCAGTAGTTCCACTCGTCGCAGATCCGATGACGGAGGGGTTCCTCGAGGCGGTCGAACGTACGGCGACCTGTCTCACGCGCCTCGACGGGCGAGAACATCACGTCGGCGTTGGCGGGATCGGACCGCGCCAGCGCGATGTAGAGCTGGTCCTCGTCGAGCAGCAGCAACTCGGCGAGCTCGTCCTCACGCGCAGTCATGTCGGAGTCAAACACGCCAAGATCTGCGAGCACAATCCCGCAGCTCCGCGCCGTGCAAGTCAGTGCGGGAGTACGTCGGGGAACCCGAAGGTCGTGACCAGCGTGGGGTCGTGGAACTTGATGACGGCGGAGATGCCGGTGGGGGTGGGAGCCAGTACGACGGCGCCGTCGGCCCGAAGTGTGCCGTCCGAGGCCCGGTGGTACACGGCGGCGGCCGGCTGCCCGTTCGCGATGGTCGGGATCATGCGCCACTCGCCGGGTGCGCCGAGCACGTACGCGTCGAGGATGTGGACGCACATCGCCCGGCCCGACTGCCAGTCGCGGAACGGCGTCGCCTCCAGCGTGGCGTCCGCGCGCAGTACCTGTTCCAGCAGGCCGGCATCGGAGCGCTCGAAGGCCGCGATGTAGCCGTCGAGCAGCGCGCGTGCCCGTTCGTCGGTCGGTTCGAGCAGCTCCGCGGGCTCGGGCTGCAACTCGTCCAGCCGGGCGCGGCCGCGCTGCAGACCGCTCTTGACCGCCGCGACGGTGGTGTCGAGGACCTCCGCCGTCTCCGCCGCGGAGAACGCCAGTACGTCGCGCAGGATGAGGATCGCCCGTTGGCGCGCGGGCAGGTGCTGGAGACTGGCGATGAGCGCGAGCCGCACCGACTCGCGCGCGACGACGACGGCGGCAGGATCGTCGGCGGGCGGGGCGATCCACTGGTCCGGCAACGGTTCCAGCCAGGAGACCTCACCCGGCGCAACGAGACTCGGTTCGCGATCCGGTCCGTCGTACGGGCCGGCCAGACCCGAGGGGAGCACCCGGATCGCGCGCGGCTTCAGCGCTCTCAGGCAGACGTTGGTGGCGATCTTGTAGAGCCACGACCGGATCGACGCCCGGCCTTCGAAGCCGGCGTACGACCGCCACGCCCGCAGATAGGTCTCCTGCACCAGGTCCTCGGCATCGTGCGCGGAGCCGACCATGCGATAGCAGTGCGCCAGCAACTCCCGGCGGAACCGCGAGGTCTCGGCGGTGAATCTGTCGTGATCCGCTGCCGCCCGCAGATGCGATGTCACGCCGCGAGCCTAGCCATCGAATGCCGCATCCTCAGGGCAGCAAGGCCAGCTTGCCCACGGTTGCCCTGGCTTCGAGTTCCGCGAGCGCTTTCGGGCCGTCGGACAGTGCGTACGCCGTGGGCCGGCCGGGCGGCAACACGCCGGCGGCGATGAGGGCGGACAGCTCGCCCATGACCTCGCCGAAGACTTGCGGCGCGGCCTCGATCAGTACGCCGAGGTTGAAGCCGATGAGATGGACCTGGTGCTTGTACACCAGCTCCCAGTTGGTGATCGCCGCTTCGCCGCCCGGAAGGCCAGACACGATGACCCGGCCGGTGACCCGCTTGGCCGCGGCCAAGCTGGCCTCGAAGGTGGCGCCGCCTGCCGACTCCAGCACCAGATCGGCACCAGTACCGCCGGTCAGCCGTAGTACCTCGGTGGCGAGGTCGCCGCCGAGAGAATCCAGGACGTGGTCGGCCCCGGCTGCCAGCACCGTCTCGTGCTTGCTCGGCGAGGCGGTCGCGATGACCGTCGCACCGTAGTGCTTGGCCAACGTGACCGCGGCCTGGCCGGTCGCGCCCGCGGCGGCGTGGATCAGCACGGTCTGCCCGGCGGTGATGCCGCCGAGGGGCTTGAGTGCGGCCAGCGCGGTCGGCCAGTTCACGACGAGGCCCAGAGCCTGCTGCTCCGTCCAGCCGGCGGGCAATGGCATCGCCGCCGCCGCGGGGAGCACCATGTACTCGGCGAAAGCGGCGTTGCCGACGCCGACCACGCGAGTCCCCGGCTTCGGGTCGGTCACAGCATTGCCCACGGCAACAACCTCCCCGGCGGCCTCGAAGCCGGCCAGGTAGGGCGGCCGCGGACCGTGCAGGAAGGTGCCGTGGGCCTGCGAGATGTCGGCGAAGTTGACGCCCGCGGCGGCGACGCGGATCAGGACCTCGCCCCGGCCTGGGCTCGGCACTGGAGCGTCGGTGATCAGCCGCATGTCCTGCGGGCCGTTGAGAGATGTCTGCTGCAGCGCGTGCATGGTCGCGGGAGCCTTTCGTTCTCGGCGTACATGAGAGAGGCCTGCGCCTCCCACCATGTAGATCCCGGTCACCGCACAAAGGAATCGATCGTCCTGGAAGCTTGCCTGATCCTACTGCCCTGGCCATCAGCTCTGGCGTCAACATGTGTCGCGGATTGTATGATTCTGCCCATGGAACGGAGCGCTGCGTTCGACTCCCGAGGCGCCGGCCGCACCCGCCGACTGGCTGAGCTCGTCGATCTCATCGCCAGGCATGCTCGTCCCGACCAGACGACGCGGATCGACGGAGTGCTGGCGTCCGCGGAGACCCGAGTCGGGGAGCCGACCCCGTCTCGATCCGGGACCGTGATGGCGTTGATTGCCCAGGGCGCGAAGCGGATCGCGTTGGGCGACCGCACGTACGAGTACCGCCAAGGGCAGTACCTCGTCGCGTCCGTGGACCTACCGATCACCGGCCACTACGTCGAGGCTTCGGCGGCGACACCGGCCCTTGGCTTCGGACTCGTCATCCGTCCCTCGGTCGTTGCGACGCTCCTGCTGGAGGCCTCTCAAGGGCCGAGTCACCGGCCGGCCGTGCCCGCCCTCGGAGTCGCCGACGCCAGTGAGGCCATGATCGACGCCGCCGTACGCATGCTGACGCTGATCGAGCGGCCGCGGGATCGTGATGTCCTCGCGCCCATGATCGAGCGAGAGATCCTGTGGTATCTCCTCAACGGCCCGATGGGACCGGCGATGCGGCAGATCGCGATGACCGACAGTGGACTGACGCAGATCAGCCGCGCGGTTCGATGGATCACCGACAACTACGATCAGCCGCTGCGGGTGCAGGAACTGGCCGGCATGTGTGGAATGAGCGTGTCGTCGTTCCATCGCAACTTCCTGGCCGTCACTGCCTTCAGTCCGCTCCAGTTCCAGAAGCAGGTGCGGCTGCAGCAGTCCCGATTGCTCTTGCTGTCCGGTGCGGGAGATGTTGCCACCACTGGATTTCGCGTGGGTTATGACAGTGCTTCGCAGTTCAGCCGTGAGTACCGACGCCATTTCGGCCTGCCGCCCGGACGCGACGCCGCACGCCTCCGGGCTCTGGCGGAAACCTCGACCGAAGCGTGAGTGTCCGCTCAGCGGGGTTGGAAGGCTCGGCGGTAGGCGAGGGGTGACATGTTCACTCGGCGGGTGAAGTGCTGGCGCAGGTTGATGGCGGTGCCGAATCCGCAATGTCTGGCGATGTCCTCGATCGACAAGGCTGTGGTTTCGAGGAGTTCCTGGGCGTGGCGTACGCGCTGGGTGAGTAGCCATTGCAGTGGCGTCGTACCGGTCTCCTCGCGGAAGTGCCGGTTGAGCGTACGCGGACTCATGGCCGCCTGCTGCGCGATGTCGGACAGCGTCAGCGGCTCACCGAGTCGGTCGCGCACCCACCGCATGGTCGGCTCCAGCGAACCACTGTCGCCGGTGGGGTCCCGGTGGACGATGAACTGTGCCTGGTCGCCGTCGCGCTGAGGTGCGATCACGACATGGCGGGCAGCGTCGGCTGCGACGGCCGCGCCGAAGTCGTTGCGCACCATGTGGATACACAGGTCGAGGCCGGTCGCTGCTCCGGCCGACGTCAGCACATCGCCGTCGTCGACGAACAACACGTTCGGGTCGACCTCGACCTGCGGGAAGCGTTCGGCGAATGCCGTGGCGGAGGTCCAGTGCGTCGTCGCCCGCCGTCCGTCGAGCAGCCCTGCGGCGGCCAGGATGAAAGCGCCGCAGCAGATCGAGGCGATCCTGGTGCCGCGGCTGTGCACCTGCCGAAGGACATCGAGTACTTCGACGGACGGTTCGATGTCCGTGCGTGCACCAGGCACGATCACTGTGTCGGCGGTCAGTGCGGCGGACAGGTCGTACGGCGCGGTCATCCGGAACATCTCCGCCCCGCTGCGGCCGCACACCACGAGGTCAGGTCGCTCCCCGCACACGATCACGTCGTACAGCGGATCGCCGAACACCGCCCCGACCGGTTTCTCATGGGAGTGGGCGGTCGCGAACACCTGGCCGGGGATCGCGAGCTCGAGGCTCTTCACGTGGTTGGCGGCAACGACGGCGATCCGATGCATGGCGACAATCTATCGGAGGTGGGCATTCTTGCCACTGTCGAGCCGTGCCGAGCATCGCGACGATGATCTGCATGCTCATCGTCATCCAGTTCGTCGTGTCCGTCGTCGGCGTCCTGCTACTGGCCTTGTTCGGCTGGATTGCCGACCGGCTGGCGCGTCCGGCACGCCGTCTCCAGCAGTTCAGCCGCCCAGAACGGTGAGGGGTCTTCTGTGCTGTGCGGTGGAGCGGAGGAGGAGGTACAGGGAGCTGTGGTTGGCCAGGCCGCCGAGGGCGCCGAGAGCCCGGAACGTCAGGGTGATGTCCACGACGGTCGGTGCGTCGAAGCGGACCCGGAAGCCACCCTCCTGGCGTGGTTCGCCGGTGAGTTCGTGGACAGGCAGGTCCAGTTCGACGCCGGGCACCGGGGCGCTCTCGATCGCCAGCTGACCCGTCACATAGCCCTGGTTGACGATGGTGACATCGATCGTGTGCCATTCGCCCGCGGCCAGACTCTCCACCCGGGTTGCGGTCCGGGCGACGTTCACCCGGGCCTCCGGGTTGATCGCGACGGAGATCGGCGCCGCGGTGTCGACCGGGCCGCAACAACCGGCTGCTTCGCCGTGAATCATCAGTCCACCTCGCATTCGTCCCGACGGGTCAGGTAGGCGGCCTGCGCGGCGTCGTACGCCTCTCGCGCTTCCGCTCGCTCGGTCTCGCGGATGAAGCCGGACTTCGCCTTCCACAGCGCGTCGACCGAGTCGTGCAGCCACTGCGCGCTGCGACGCGAGGCCCGGATCGGCCGGCCCGCGATCTCGACGAAGATCGGCTGGGTGTGCACGCTGCGCAGGATCCGCATCGCCACCCAGGACGAACGTTCCAGCGGTACGTCGAACTCGACCGCCTGCTCGTTGCCGTCGGCAAGCACCTCCTGGGACCCGACCGGTACGCCGTTCACCAGCACCTCGACCAGCACAGTGCGGGTCTGGCCGATCCGGGCGCGCTCGATGTGCCAGCCGACCGGTGCGCTGTACACCGGCTGGCCGGCCGCCGGAGCCGCGGGCGGCTGCTCGGGCAGCCAGGCCGCGACCGTCGCGCTCACCCGGACCGGTCCTGAGGCATCGACGCTACGTTCCCGACCGGTGTCGCCATCGACGGCGAAGTCGTACACATGGCTGCGGCCGTCACCGAAGTACGACGCGCGTTCCTTCAACCCACCGAGCCACGACTCCAGAGCCTGATCGCCCTGCGGCGGCTCCGGCAGCTGGACGTACGTACGCCCGACGCCGGGACCGTCGTCGTAGATGCAGGGGTAGTCGGTCTCGCCGAGCATCAGAGTGCGGTAGCCGACGTTCAGCAGGTGGTACCAGACGTTCATCTCAGCGGCGGGGGAGAACTCGGCGCCGCACTGGAAGTCGGCCGCACCGAGGGGTACGTCGACGATGATCTCGTTGGAGCCGATCGACTGGAACTCCGGGATGACGTAGTTCGGCAGGTCCTCCGTGCCGACCGCGAGGCCGAGCCCGCAGTGCGCATACCCGACCATCGCGTTCTGCGCGTGGCCCCAGCGCATCACCGGCAGGTTCCACGACGGCCAGTCCTCGATCAGCTTGGTGCCGGGATAGTCCTGGTCGGTGAGGCCGAGCAGGATGACGTGACCGGAGTGGCTGGACGGGAAGCCCGACACCTCGAGGTCGTACCGGAGCAGGCTCTGGCCGTCGTGGTCGGTGTCCTGCGGATCCCAGGTCATGCCTTGCGCCCGCTGCATGTCGGGGTACTCCAGCTCGGCGCGCGGGCTGATCGACGAGCCGCTGAAGAACTGCTTCTGGTGGTAGTAGCACGGCCCCCAGGTGAGCACGCTGCCCATCCACAGTCCTTCGCCGCGCACGTGCCGGATCATCGTCTCCGGGTTCACGCCCTCGGACGGCACGCTGTAGTGCGAGCAGCCGCCGGCGTGGATGTGCGGGTCGCCGGAGTAGTAGCCGCGGGTGGCAGGATCGGCCCAGCGGTCCAGCTCGATCGTGACCGCCTCGGTGTCGGCCTCCACCTCGACCTCGACACGGACTTCGCGGTACTCCGGTCCGCGGCGTGCGGAGATCTCGTACTGACCGGCAGGGAGCGTGATCACCTCGCCGGTCGCCCGGTAGACGTGTTCGTGAAAGAACATGTCGGGAGCCAGCCGCATCGCCTTCGACGGATACGCCCGCCGCTGCGAGTCGCGGACGGTCAGCGCCGCCACACAGCTGCTGCCGTCAGGCTCCCGGATGTCGAACCGCACGTCGCGGGCCGGCAGGCAGTCGAACTCGATGGACGCGCCGTACTGGCGGCTCTCGAACCCCATCCGCTGCCCGGCCTTCGCGAACGGCGGCCGGGTCAGGCTCTCCGTCGCTTCCTCCACGGCCAGGATGAAGGCGAGTTCGCCGCGACGGCTCCCGCCGTCGCGGCTGTACAGACTCATGACCTTGTACTCGACATCGAGCCCCGACACATCGGTCGGACCGGCGAGCTTCGCCTGGAGCCAGCTGCTCTCGATCCGCGGTACGACGGTCAACGTGTCGTGCAGCGTGATCCGCGCGGCGTGGCTGTGGTGGTCGACCAGTCCGAGTACGCCGCCCGGACCGCCGGCCAGGTCGCCCAGCAGCCGATGCGGGTTCACGACCCGGACCAGGAAGCTGCGCCACCCGTGCTGGACCAGTCGCGGTGGCGCCGCGCCCGGCGTGCTCGCCGTGTAGCCCCGCTCGTCGATCTCCACGTCGACCAGGACGTACGGCCGCAGCAGTTCCTCGATCGCGGCGGACCGCACGGTATCGGTTTGCGAGTCGTCCGCCAGCTTGGCCAACCGGCCGGCGAGGTCTTCGGGGAGCGGTTCACCGATGTCGCGCAGTTTCTCGACGGCTCGGGTCGCGGACGCATGCAACGGTTGGAACACGAGGCCTCCTCATGGTGCACCGGACTTCGACCCTATGGTCGAACGCCTGCCTCGTCATCTCCTTTGTTCGGCCGCGAGCAACCGCGGCCCACCGATCACTTCGACTGATCGTTTGCTGGTCGCCGCTCGACGGCGGTCCTAGCGTCGGCCCCGATCTGGCTGGTTCTCCAACCGTGCTGTGAATCGAGGGACGAATGCCCGAGCCACTCGCTGATGTCCGGCTGCGCGACTTCGCGCCGGTCTCGATGATGACCACCGCAACCACCACCGTGACCGATCCGGCCGCGCCGATCGTCGACGTACACAACCATCTCGGACGCCGGAACACCGGAGTCTGGCGGGCGCCCGATCCGGACGCCCTGATCAAGACGATGGACGAGGCGGGCGTGGCAACCATCGTCAACCTCGACGGCGAATGGACCGATGAGCTCGAGGCGAATCTCGATCGCTACGACCGTCGGTACCCCGGCCGCTTCGTGACCTTCGCACGCCTGGACTGGAGCGACACGTCGACACCCGGCTGGGGCGACCGGATGGGTGCCTCGCTGACCGATTCGGTACGTCGTGGCGCGGCGGGACTCAAGCTCTGGAAGGACATCGGCCTGCGGATTCGCGACGAGAACTCCGAGCTGATCTTCCTCGATGATCCACGGCTCGAACCGCTCTGGGACGCGCTGGCCGAGTCGGGGGTGCCGGCCCTGATCCACACCGCCGACCCAGCGGCCTTCTTCCAGCCACTCGATCGTCACAACGAACGGCTCGAGGAGCTGCTGCGCCATCCCGACTGGCACTTCCACGGGCCTGAGTTCCCGCCACTGCAGCGGCTACTGGACGCGCTCGAGGCCGTTGTCGCCGCCCACCCGCAGGTGCGCTTCATCGGTGCCCACGTCGGCTGCCTTGCCGAGAACCTCGACTGGGTGGAGCAGATGCTCGACCGCTACCCGAACTACCGCATCGACCTGGCCGCGCGGATTGCCGAGCTCGGCCGTCAGCCACGACGTACCCGGGCACTGATCGAGCGCCATCCCGATCGCGTGCTGCTCGGCACCGACTGCGCACCACCCGAGATCGCCGACTACCGGATGTACCTGCGCTTCCTGGCCAGCGCGGACGAGGGCTTCGCGTACTCGTCGATCGAACCGCCGCCGACCGGGCGCTGGACGATCTCGGGCCTCGGGTTGCCGGACGAGCTGGCCGCGCGGGTCGAAGGCGACAACGCCCGCGCGTTCATCCCGGCGCTCGCGCAAGCCCGGGCGGGGAACAGCGATGGCGGACTGTGACCTGATCATCCTCGGCGGCGGCATCGTCGGAGCAAGTGCCGCGTTGGCCGGCGTCCGGAAGGGCGCGCGGGTCGCGCTCGTCGACGCCGGCCTGGCCGGTCGTGCGACCGATGCCGGCGCGGGCATCGTGTCCCCGGTCGCGCTCGATCGTGGCGAGCAGCGCCCCGACTGGACATCGGTGATCACCGAATGCGTCGGCTACTACCGCAGTCTTCTGGCCGAGCTGGACGCGGTCGATCCGGCCGGAGCCGGCTCTGCGACGTTCGAGCAGGTCGGCGAACTCGTGGTGGCCGGCAACAATCCGCACGAGCAGGCGGCCCTCGACGCGGTGACCGAGCGCCTCTCTCGTCCAGAGGGGCGTCGAGCGCATGGCGTCACCAAGCTGGTCGAGACGGTCGACGGCGCAGACCTTCGCAAGTACTGGCCGGAACTGCGTGGCGATCTGCGCGGAATCTTCATCGCCGAGGTCGGTCGGGTCGTCGGTTCGCGGTTGCACGACCGGTTGATGACAGCGGCGCGCCGGCGCGCCCAGGCCCGGTCCGACGGTGCCCGACTCGAGGTGATCCCCGGCACCGGGATGCTGGACCCGCAGCATCCGGTACCGCGGGTCCGCGTCGGTCACCGCGTGATCGACGGCCACGCGGTGCTGCTCGCCACTGGTGCCTGGGCGGGCGCAGACCTGGCCGCGTTCGGCGTACAGGTCGACATCCGGCCGATCCGTGGGCAACTCGTCCACCTGCGACTCGACGGGCGGCAGACGGGCATGCGACCGGTGGTCAACACACCTGGCGCCGGCTATCTGCTCGGCTTCGACGACCGCATCGTCGTTGGCGCGACCCACGAAGACGTCGGCTTCGACGCCCGGGTCACGGCCGGCGGACAGCAGTCCGTCCTGAATGCCGCACTGAACCTGGCGCCCGGCCTGTCCGACGCCACCGTCCTGGAGACCAGGGTCGGCCTCCGCCCGGCCACCAGCGACGGTCTGCCTTTGGTAGGGGCGTTGGCGCCGGCGATCCACGTCGCCACCGGCCTGGGGGCGTGGGGGCTGACGCTCGGGCCCTTGCTCGGCGACCTGGCGGCCCGGCACGCACTCGGCGACCACCTGCCGGCCCGCCTCGACTTCCTCAGCCCAGGCCGCCCACTCATGAAGGAGTCCGCATGAAGCGTCTACTGAGTCTGTTGCTCGTCCCACTGTTGTTCGCCGCGGCCGCCTGCTCGGGATCCTCCGAGTCCGGCGGCGACAGCGACGAGCAGGTCACGCTCACCTACGCCATCTGGGACCAGGCCCAGGCGGCCGCCATGAAACAAATCATCCAGGAGTTCCACACCCAGCACCCGAACATCGACGTACAGGTCCAGGTGACGCCCTGGGAGAGCTACTGGACGAAGCTGCAGACCAGCGTCACCGCGGGCAGCGGCCCCGATGTCTTCTGGATGACCATGGTGTACGCCCAGTACTACGCCATCGGCGGTGGCGTTGCTGCGCTCGACGATCAGGTCAAGAAGTCGAAGCTGGACACGAGCGTCTACGTGCCGGCCGTCACCAAGGCCTACACGGTCGACGGCAAGCTGTACGGCATCCCGAAGGACGTCAACGGTTTCGGGCTCTGCTACAACAAGAAGCTCTTCGACGCCGCCCGAGTGAAGCACCCGGACGCGTCCTGGAAGTGGACCGACGTGATCGCCGCGGCCCAGAAGCTGACCAACCAGCAGAAGGGTGTCTACGGATTCGTCGCACCGGAAGCCGACGAGCTGAGCTGGTACCTGACCGTGCCGCAGGTCGGCGGGCAGGTGATCTCGCCCGACGGCAAGAGCTCCGGGTACGACCAGGACGCGACGATCCAGGGCATCCAGTTCTGGACCGACATGATCACGAAGTACCACGTCTCGCCGACGTTGCAGCAGACCACCGACACCGACCCGCTCGCGATGCTCACCTCCGGGAAGGTCGCGATGCGGTACTGCGGATCCTGGGAGCCCGAGGAGATCGCCGCCGTCCCGTACGGTAAGGCCAACATCGGCATCGCGCCGTTGCCCGCCGGTCCGACCGGGAAGCGGGACTACTACAGCAACGGACTGGCGAACAGCATCTCGGCCAAGACCAAGCATCCCGAGCAGGCGTGGCAGTTCCTGCAGTTCCTCGGATCCGAACGGGCCGCCGAGATCCAGGCGAAGACCGGCACCGTCATTCCGGCGTACCAGGGGCACGCGGACGCGTACGCCAAGGCGATGCCGGAGTTCGACCTGCAGGTGTTCGTCGACCATCTGAAGTACGCCCAGCCGTTCCCCGCCTCGACCGACACCTCCGTCTGGCGCGACGAGGTGACCAAGCAGTTCGCCGAGGCCTGGACGGGCAAGGCCCCGGTCGCTGACGTCGCCCGGAGCGTGGCGGAGACGATGAACACCGCGCTGTCGAAGGAGAAGAAGTGAGCGGGCAGGGCACCGCGACAGCGCCACCCGAGGTGCTGACCGGCGGTGAGACCGGTCGGCGGGCCGGCTCGGCTCGCCGCCGGCGGCCGCGACCGCCGACCCGGGACAGCGGCTGGTGGGCGTTGATGTTGCTGCTGCCGGCCGCCGCGGGACTCGCCGTCTTCGAGATCTGGCCGACGTTCCAGACGATCTACTACTCGTTCACCAGTTGGGGAGCCTTCGGCGGGCACGCCTGGTCGGGGCTGGAGAACTACCGCACGCTGATCGCCGACTCCGACGTCTTCCACGCCATCGTCAACACGGCGATCATCACCGCGATCACGCTGCTCGCGGTGCCGCTGTCGGCGATCGTGGCGGCACTGCTCAGTCTCCCCGGGATGCGCGGCGTCACCATCTATCGCACGCTCTACTTCCTGCCGGTGGTCACCTTGCCGGCCGCGGTCGCCCTGACCTGGAAATGGCTCTTCAACGGGGACTACGGCCTGATCAACTGGTTGCTGTCCAAGATCGGCATCGACGGTCCGCACTGGCTCTCCGACCCCGCCACCGCGATCTTCGCGATCAGCATCGTCGGCGTCTGGGGCTCGATCGGCTACAACATGGTGATCTTCCTGTCCGGCATCCGGGGCATCCCGGTCGACTACTACGAGGCCGCCGAGCTGGACGGTGCCGGCCGGCTGGCGCAGTTCTTCCACGTCACGGTTCCCCTGCTGACGCCGTCGATCTTCTTCGTCACGGTGATCACGGTGATCAACTCGCTCCAGGCGTTCGACCTGATCTATCTGATGGTGGGCCAGCAGAGTCCGGCGATCGAACGGACCGAGACGCTGGTCTACCTCTTCTACCAGCGCGGGTTCGCCGAGCACGACGGAGGTTACGCGGCGGCGATCGGCGTACTGCTGCTCATCGCGACCCTGATCCTGACCGCGGCGCAGTTCCGGCTGCAGAGGAGGTGGGTGCACTATGGCTGACTCGATTCAGCTGACAGCCCGGCGAGGCCGCAGGCGTTCCCGGCCGCGGCACCCGATCGCGCATCTGGTGCTGTGCCTCGGTGCGATCTTCATGGTCGGGCCGTTCCTCTGGCAGCTGTCGACCTCGCTACAGACCTTCGGCGAGTCGGTGAGCGTGCCGCCGACGTTCCTGCCGCACTCACCGCAGTGGTCGAACGTGACGACCGTCTTCAGCGCCTTGCCGTTCGGCCGGGAGTTGATGAACACGACGCTGATGACCATCGCGCGAACCGTCGGGCAGGTGCTGTTCAGTTCGCTGGCCGGCTTCGCCTTCGCCCGGATGCGGTTCCGCGGCAACGCCGTACTGTTCGCGATCTTCCTGTCGGTGACGATGGTTCCGTACCAGGTGTTCCTGCTGCCGCAGTACCAGATCATGCAGGGCCTGGGACTGCTGAACACACTGACGGCATTGTTCCTGCCGGGCATGTTCAGTGCGTTCGGGACCTTCCTGATGCGGCAGTTCTTCCGGCAGATCCCGATGGAGATCGAGGAGGCCGCGCGGATCGACGGCGCGAACATCCTGCAGATCTTCTGGCGGATCATGCTGCCGATGAGTGCCCCCGGGATGATCGCGCTCGGCGTACTGGTGATCATCTGGTCCTGGAACGACCTGCTCTGGCCGCTGGTGGTCAACTCCGATCCCCGGCAGATGCCGGTCTCCGCGGGACTGGCCAGCCTGCAGGGGCAGTACACGACGAACTTCCCGGTGCTGATGGCCGGATCGCTGCTGGCGAGCCTGCCGGTGATCATCGTGTTCATCGTCTTCCAGCGTCACCTGATGAGCGGCATCGCCTTCTCGGGAGTGAAGGGCTGAGCGGCGTCAGCTGAGCGGGAGTGAGACGTCGGCGGAGATCCGGGCGAGATGCACCGTGACGCCCAGGCCGGTGAGCCGGGCGAGCTCGTCCGGATCCGCCGACGGATCGGTGACCAGGATGTCGATCTCCGCCGCGTCGGCGACCTTGGCCACGGTCGTCTGACCGACCTTGGAACCGTCGGCCACCACCATCAGCCGGTGCGCATGGGTCACCATGGCGTGATTCGTCCGGGCCTCGGTGTGGTCGTGGGTGGTGACGCCGTGGGCCGCGCTGACGCCGTCGGCGCCGAGGATGGCCAGGTTGACGTTGATCCCGTTGAACGCGTTCTCCGCCAGGCTGCCGACCAGCTCGAACGAGCTCGCCCGGATCACTCCACCGGTCATGATCACCTGCAGGTTCGGCCGGGCCGCCACCGCGGCCGCGGTGGTGAGCGCGTTCGTGACGATGGTCAGCCGCTGCCGGTGACCGAGCTCCCGGGCGACCTCGGCAGTCGTCGATCCGCCACCGATCGCCACGGCGAGCGGCCTGTCGGTCGGCAGCAGGGCAGCGGCCGTGACGGCGATCGCCCGCTTGGCCAGCGGGGACTTCGTGTCCCGGAGCCGGACCGGCAGTTCAGGCCCCGTGTTGGCCCGGGCACCTCCGCGGGTCCGGCAGACGAGGCCCTGGTCCTGTAGGTGGGTCATGTCCCGGCGCAGCGTCGCCGGTGACACCTGGAGCTCCCCACACAGGGCGCCGACGGACATCGCGCCGCGCGTGGTCAGGAGGTCGAGGATCTCGGCCAGCCGTTGAGTACGGCGGGGAGAGGGGGCGGACGGTTGCCAGGAGTGGAGCGCGGGGAGGGCTGCCGTACTCATGACGATCACCTCGTTCCGGCCTGGACGGCGGGATGGATCGCCTCAGTGTGAGGGACTGCGCACCCGCCGTCGCGGTTTCGCTCAGTCAGGGTGAGCGCTAGCGATCAATGGGCTTGCCTGCCAGGTAGACGGTGTGGACGGTGAGGTCTTCCGAGAGGAGGACGAGGTCTGCGGACTGGCCGATGGCGATGGTGCCGCGGTCGTGCCAGCCGTAGTGACGGGCGGCGTTGGTGGAGACGAGAGGGGCGGCTTGTGGGGGAGTCAGGTGGAGGAGGCGTACGACGTTGGCCAGTGCGTCGGAGAGGAAGTGGACCGAGCCGGCGAGGGTGTCGGTGTCGCGGAGTTTGGCGATGCCGTGGTGGACGGTGACGTGGCGGTCGGCGTACGAGTAGTCGCCGTCGCCGAGGCCGGTCGCGGCCATGGCGTCGGTGACGAGGATCGAGCGGTCGGGGCCTGCGGTCCGGGTCGCGACGGTCAGGGCTTCGGGGGACAGGTGGGTGCCGTCGGCAATCAATTCGCAGGCGACCCGGTCGTCCAGGAGGGCGACACCGACCGGGCCGGGGCGGCGGTGGGTCATGGTGGGCATCGCGTTGAAGAGGTGGGTCGCCGTACGGGCGCCGGCATCGAAGGCCTGGCGGGTGTGGGATCCGTCGTCGTCGGTGTGACCTACGGCGAAGGTGATCTGCTCGTGGTGGCGGTGGATGAGGTCGACGGCGCCGGGGAGTTCGGGGGCGATGGTCATCGAGACGGCCAGGCCGTCGGCCGCGTCGATCAGGTCGGCGAACACCTGGTCGTCGGGGGTGAGGAGGGCGGACTCGGTCTGTGCGCCGCGGCGCTTCGGCGACAGGAACGGGCCTTCGAAGTGGATGCCTCGGATGTTCGGTGCCTGGTTGGTGTTGACGGCTCGAGCGATGGCGGTGGCGGCGGCGAGCATCCGATCGAGTCGCATGGTGGCGACGGAGGCGATCAGCGTGGTCGTGCCATGCGCGAGGTGACTACTGGCGGCCTGGATGACGTCGTCGGTGTTGCCGGAGTACAAGGCAGCTCCGCCACCCCCATGGCAATGCGTATCGACAAAGCCGGGCAGCACCCACCGTCCCCCGACATCAACCACTCCGTGCCCCGGCTCAACCTCCCCGCCCGTGACGCCGGCAGAGCCGGCGTCACGGGCGGGTGTTACGGGCGGCTGGCCGACGCCGTGCGGTGGTTCGCCGGGGCCGAGTGCGGTGATGTGGCCGTGGTCGATCTGCAGCCAGCCCTCGAGGAGGGTCGGCGTGCAGATGCGGGCGTTGGCCACGGTGATCATGAGCCGAGTAGCCGCCGGGTGGCCGCTTCGGCGCAGACGCGGGCGCTGCCGAAGGTCTGGATCCAGCCCGCGAAGCCCGAGTAGTCCGTGCCCGGGACGCCCATGTCGACGACGATCATGTCCGGGTGCTGGCCCTGCAGCTCCCCGATCAGCTTCTCCTGCCAGTCGAACCGGTGCGCGCCGCGAACCATCAGTACCACCTGACTGTCCGCGCCGTACTCCGACCGGAACTCGCCGACCCCCGCCCGAGCCATCCCGGGCCCGTTGTACGTCTGCCCCGACAACCCGATGCTCTCGACAACCTTCCCGGCGTCTCGCAGCAGCGTCTCCACGCCCCAGCCAGAAGAGCCGGCCGCGGGGGAGTGCGTCGGCTCCAGCCGGATGATCAGTACGGCGTCACTCCGCAGTACCGGATCCCCATGAGTTACCACCACCTGCTCGGCAAGCCGCCCACCGAGTGCGTTGTCCCGCAAACCAACGTCCGCCTTGGGCCGGGTCCCGAGCCGAGCCAATCGCTCGTTGGCACTCTGCAACCGCTCCAACGGCAGCCGTCCACTCTCGACGGCTTCGACCAGCGCGGCAGCCGCCACGTCCACGTCGTCGAGGAACGCCCACGATCCGAGGCACAGCGCGTCGGCTCCGGCCTCGATCGCCCGTACGGCGGCCTCTGGCAACGGCGCTACGTCGGCGATCCCGTACATCTCCAACGCATCGGTGATCACCACCCCGTCGTACCCGAGCTCTCCGCGCAGGATGTCGGTGAGCAGCACCTTGCTGATCGTCGCCGGTACGTCGTCCAGCTGCGGAACCAGGTCGTGCGACACCATGATGCTGTCGACCCCGGCCTCGATCGCGGCGCGGAACGGATCGAGGTAGCTTGCCAGCAACTCGTCCCGGGAGACGTCGACCAGCGGCGTCGCCAGATGCGCGTCGGTCCCGCTCATGCCGTGGCCCGGGTAGTGCTTGGCACAGGCACTGACCCCGGCCGCCTGCAGGCCTTCCACCCAGGCAGCCGTGTGCCGGCTGACCAGGTCGCGGTCCGCTCCGAAGCAGCGGATCCCGTTCGGGCTCAGCGGATTCACGGCCGTGTCCACCGCCGGCGCCAGGTCCCAGTCGATCCCGGCCTCGACCAGCGACAGGCCGATCTGGAACGCGGCCTGCCGGGTCAGCTCGACGTCGTTCAGCTCACCGAGCGCCCGGTTGCCGGGCATCGAGAAGCCGCCGAGGTTCGCCAGCCGGCTGACGTCACCGCCTTCCTCGTCGATCGACAGCAGCACGTGGTCACGCAGACCGTGCAGTTCGGCGGCCAGCGCCTGGAACTGCGGGCCGTCGACGATGTCCTTGCCGAAGATCACGAAACCGCCGAGGCCGGCCTCGATCCTCGGCCCGACCCAGTTGGGGACCTTGGGCCGGCCGAGGGCGGGGAACAGCACACCATGGGCGAGCCGGTCGAGCTCTGAACTCACAACATCCTCCTGAGGGATTCATCCTTTGACGGCGCCGCTGGTCATCCCGCCGACCAGCCGGCGCTGGACCAGCAGGAAGACGACCAGCACCGGGAGCGAGAAGATCGCCGACGCCGCGATGGTGGCGCCGTTGTCGATGCCGTCGGAGGTCTGGAACGACACCAGCCAGACCGGCAGCGTGTAGTTGCTCTGCGACTTCAGGAACACATAGGCGAACAGGTAGTCGTCCCACGCGCTGATGAAGGCGAAGATCGAGGTGGCCACGATGCCCGGGGCGAGCAGCGGGAGCTGGATGTGCCAGAAGGCACCGAACCGGCCGCAGCCGTCGACCATCGCGGCCTCCTCCAGCTCCAGCGGGATCCCGTGCACGAAGCCGCGCAGGGTCCAGATCGTGAAGGGCAGTACGAAGGTCATGTAGGTGATGATCAGACCGGGGACGAAGTCGATCGCCCCGACCGAGCGCAGCATCAGGTAGAGCGGGATCACCATCGCCGACCCCGGCACCATCTGGACGAGCACGAGCCCGATCAGGAACGCCCGGCGGCCGACGAACCGGAACCGGGCCAGCGCGATCGAGGCGCCGAGGGCAACGACCAGCGCGATCAGTACGGTCGACACCGAGACCAGCAACGAGTTGCGCACGTAGTGCAGGAACGAGCCGTGGGTGAGCGCCGTACGGAAGTTCTCCAGACTGATCGGCCACGGGATGAACTCCGGCGTCGCCGACAGGATCTTGCCCGGCTCCTTCAACGCGGTCGCGAACATCCAGTAGACCGGGAAGATCACGATCAGCGAGACGACGACCGCGATCACGTTGGGCACGGTCCGCTTCCGGCCGGGCGCTCCCGCGGCCCTCATGCGGTCACCTCGCCTTGCGCGAACAACCGTCGTACATAGAGCACGGCCAGGGCGGCGAGCAGGATGACGGTGATGATCGCGATCGCCGCGCCGCCGCCGTAGTCGTTGCGGGTGAAGGCCTCGAGGTACGAGTAGACGCCGAGCGTCGTCGTACCGCCGTCCGGGCCGCCCTGGGTGAGCACCCAGAACGGCGTGAACGAGTTGACCGACCAGATGACCTCCAGCAGCACGAGGACGGCGAGCACCGGGGCGAGGATCGGCAGCGTGACATGGCGCGCCATCGACCACCGCCCGGCACCGTCCAGGCCGGCCGCCTCGTACAGGTCGTCGGGGATCTGGCCCATCGCGGCGTACAGGGTCAGCGCCACGAACGGCAGCCCCTTCCAGACGATCAGCGCGATGATCAGGAACAGCGCCTGGCCCGGCGACCCGAACCAGTCGTGCGCGGAGAAGTCACCGAAGACCTTGAGCTGCGTGATCACCCAGTTCAGTACGCCGTACTGCGGCTCGAACAGCCACCGCCAGATCATCGACGCGGACACCATCGGCATCGCCCAGACCAGCACCAGACAGACCGACAGCATCACCCGGGCCCAGCTCGACACCTGGCGCAGCAGCGACGCGAGCAGGAACCCGATCACCATCAGCGCGGCGACACAGGCCACGCTGACGATCAGCGTGCGGAGCAGGACGGACCAGAAGTCGCTGTCGCCGAGCACCCGGGTGAAGTTGCCCAGGCCAACGAACGGCGCCTCCCCGGTGAACAGCGACCGCGGCCCGAAGTCCTGCACCGACAGCCAGATCAGCCGCACCATCGGGTACCCGAGCACGACCGCGAACGCGAGCACGGCCGGCCCGACCAGCCCGTACGGCGTGAAGCGGGCGAGCCGGTTCGTCCGGACCGTCTCGTCGCTGCGTGGTGGCGTCGGCGCGGCGGTTCCCGCCTCCGGCGCTTGGGTGAGCGAGGTCATCAGCCGCTACCGTCAGCGCGGACCGGACTGGGCGTTGAACGCTTCGGTCGCGTGTTTGTCGTACTCCGCGGCGGCGCTGCCGATGTCACTGCCCTTGGCGATCTTGGAGAAGAACTGCTCGTTGTAGCTCTCGGTCTCCAGCGTCGCCTCGCCCGGAGTGGCCGGCAGGGCCTGGCTGACGGTCGCGGCTTGAGCGCCGAGCTTCAGCACGTCCGGCACGTTCTGGGTCGGCAGGAAGTCGGTGACGACCGGGAGTTGGTGGATGGTCTGCGTCATCGTCTGCTGGAAGGTCTTGCCGGTGACGATCTTCAGCCAGTCGACCGCGGTCTCTTTGTTCGGGCTGTTCTGGGCGATGCCGATGGTGGAACCGGCAACGATCACCGGCAACGGCGAGCCGGCCTGGTAGCCCGGCATGATGAAGTAGCCGGCGTCCGCGGCGGCCTTGGCGTTGATCTCCTTCACCGCGCCCGGTTCCCACGCCTTGACGTAGATCATGGCCGCCTTCTGATCGGCGAAGATCTGGTCCTGATCCGGACTGTCGGTGTTCGCCCCGATCGAGGACGGCGTCGAGCAGGCGTTCTGGAACTTCTTCCACTCCGCCAGCCCGGCCTGGTTCTCCGCGCTGCTCATCGTCGCGGTCCACTTGCTGTTGTCCTCGGTGGCGATCTTGCCGCCCTTGCCGAACAGGAACGGCATCCCGGCGAACCAGTACTGGCCGGGCATGTAGAACGCGGAGAAGTTGGGGATCGAGGTGTGCGCCTTGGCCAGCGTCGCGCAGTCCGCGACCAGCTCGTCGAGGGTGGCCGGCGGCTTGGCGATGCCCGCCGCGGCGAACATCTTCTTGCTGTACATGACCACCTTGGTCCCGCCATACAACGGAGCGGCGTACAGCTTGTCCTGGTACGTCGATGGCCCGGCCAGACCGGCCAGCCACTTGTCGGACGACTCGAAGCCGGCCTTGTCGGCGGTCAGCTCGGCCAACGCGCCGGAGGCGGTCAGCATCGGCGTCTGCGTGTTGCCCATCTCGACGATGTCCGGCGGATTGTCCGAGGCCAGCGCGGTGGTCAGCTTGGTGACGATGTTGTCCCACTGCTGCACCTCGACCTTGACCTCTACGTCGGGGTGCTTCTGGTGGAACTGCTCGGTCACGTCGTCGATGATCTTGTTGTCACCCGGGCCGCCGGTCATCATCCAGACCGTGAGCTTGTTGGTCGGTGCTGCCTTGCCCGGGTCGGACCCGCCGCAGGCGGCCAGGCTGACGAAGGCGGCTGAGATGGACGCGATGACACCCAACGTCTTCCAACGCTTCATGTCGGTTCCTCTTTCGCTGATTGGTCGACAGCGCAGCCGTCCAGCTGGGCCACGACACCGGGGGCGGACGTGGTGATCGAGGCGACCTGGTGGCGCGCCACCCCGATCGCGGTGTAGTAACCGCTCAGTGCTGCGGCCATCGCACCCAGCAGGCCGCCGGACTCGCCGAGCACGGATCGGTGCAGATCGCTGTGCACACCGACGGTCTCGTACGTCTCGGCGCTCACCGTCTCCAGTACGGAGTCGCTGAACGCACCGGAGAAGCCGCCGGTGAAGACCACCGTGCTCGGCTCGTAGGCCAGAGCGACGATCGACACCAGGTGCAGCAGCGCCTCGTGGATCTCGTCGACGAGGCCGCCGAAACGGTCCGGGTCGGCGAACACATCGTTGGCCGAGCCGAGCTGATGCCCGGCCGCCTGCGCGAACGCGAGCAGTCCCGCACCGGACAGCAGGTCCCGCAGGCGTTCCTTGCGGCCGGGCAACCGCAGCCGGCCGAACTCGCCGAGCAGACCCTCGGGTCCGGCCAGCACCTGCCGGTTGATGGCGACCGCCGAGCCGAGACCGGTGCCCAGGCTGAACAGGACGACGGTCTCGTCCCTGGGCAGGTCGCCGTAGTGCAGCTCACCCAGCAGGGCCAGGTTGGAGTCGTTGTCGATGATCGTCGGTACGCCGAGTTCGGCGCTGACGGTCTCGACGAAGGTGGTGCCGAGGATCTGCGGCAGGTTGAACGCGCCGACCACCCGGTCCTTGCTCGAGGCAACCACACCGGGCAGGCCGATCGCGACCGACGTCAGCGGTACGCCGTCGCCGTACCGCTGGACCAGACCGAGCACCCGGGCCGCGATCCAGGACGCCAGCTCGGCGGCGCCCAGGTCCCGCGGTGTCTCGTCCCGGCAGCGGATGATCGCCGAACCGATCCCGTCGGCGATCACCATCCGGCAGTACGTGCCACCGAGATCGATGCCGCAGACCAGCCCGGACCGCGGGTTGAAGCCGAGCGCGGCAGCCTGCCGGCCCGGCCCTTCCCGGACGATCTTGTGCTGCTCCAGGGCCAGCCCGTCGGCGAGCAGGTCGTCCACGATCCGGGCCACGGTCGCCCAGCTCAGTCCGGTCTGCTCGACCAGTTGCCGTCGGTCGATCCCGGCACCCGACAGCAGCGCGGCGATGATCGCCCCGCGGTTCGCCGTCCGGGTCCCGGCACTGCCTCGCACCAGCTTCGTCATTTATTCTCACGTTGAATAGAATTAGTTGAGCTGAGACAGTAATCCCGCCATGTGGTCCCTGTCCAGCGGTAACTACATCTCCACCCGACGTGAGCGCACGGCGTACCGACAGCCGCGCGTGGCTGTCCGCGGCCGCCCGGAACGGGCGTCCGGAACCCACCCGACGGCTAGTTACCGGGGTTCGGTGTTTCGTCGGCTGGTTCGGTGGCCGGGGCTGTGACGACGCGGTTTCGGCCGGCTTGTTTGGCGACGTAGGTGGCGGTGTCGGCGGCGAGGATGAGTTCCTCGAGGGTCGTTCCGCAGCTGGGGTACGTCGCGGTGCCGACGGAGCAGGTGAGGCCGTCGAGAGTGGTCTGGCCGCGGGGCGTGGTGATGGTGACGGTCAGGGCCTCGATCCGGTGCCGGATGCGTTCTCCGGTCGCGGTGGTGTCCTTCGGGTCGGTGGTGGGGAGCAGTACGGCGAACTCCTCACCGCCGAACCTGCCGACCAGGTCGTCGGTCCGCACCTCACGGCGGAGTTCGTCCGCGATCGCCTTCAGGACCTGGTCGCCGGCCGGATGTCCGTGCGTGTCGTTGACGGTCTTGAAGTGGTCCAGGTCGAGGAACACGATGCCGAGCGAGGTCTGGGTCCGCGCCGCCCGCGCGAGTTCCTTCCCGGCCATCTCGTGCCAGAACACGCTGTTGGCCAGGCCGGTCTGCGGGTCGGTGCGCGCCGCGGTCTGGAACTGGCCGACGAGCAGCGCCCGGTGCAGACCGAGGATGGTCAGGAGCAGTACGACGACCGTCCAGGGCTCATGCCTGAGCAGGCTGGCGGTGGCAACGCCCAGGCCGAGTGATCCGGCGACGATCAGCTGATCGCTCAGCCGGCCGAGCGCCTTCTGGGCCGGCGAGTCCGGATTCGACAGTAGGACGGCGCCGACGACGAGGGCGTAGTTCACGAACCAGTACGCGAGCCCGGCGACGGTGACAGCGACGAGGCCGAGCGGCCCGGGCGGATAGCCCGGGTACGTGTCGGGGGAGAGCGCGACCAGGGAGACCGCAGCGGCCGCGCCGGCCAGAACGATGGTGGCGGCGGAGAAGAACCAGCGGTACGGGGTGACGCGGCGGAGCCGGAACCACGAGTGGGTGTAGGTCAGCGCGATCAACGCGAAGGCCAGCGGCGGTGGCAGGACCAGGACCCCGGCGAACGTCCACATGCCTTTGAGGTTCACGTACGGAACGCCCTCGGCGGCGACCTCACGGAGGCGCTCGATGCCGCGTGCTGCCTCGATGTGGATGGCGGAGCCGACCGCGAGCATGCCGAGCCAGACCCAGTCCTGGACCCGGATGTCGATGGCACCGACAGTAGCGATCACCAGAGCGAACGCGCTCAGGTCGACGGCCAGGACATAGCCGACGACTACGGTCGGTGCCGACCACAGCCCCCAGCGGCTCGGGCGCCAGGCGCCCAGGCGTGCGGTATCGGTTCGGCGGCGATGCCGCCGCCGCAATCGCCAATGCCGGATACTCGACATGAATCGGTCCCCCAACAAGCCTCACTCGTCCACGGACCAGGGTAGCCGCGAAATCACCCAACGTCACCGCCTCAGGCTGACCGGTCGGCGGACGATCCGGATGCCGGGAGGAGGTGTGTCGCCATGCGCAACAACGACTGGCACTGAGCAGCCACACTGTCCTGCCCCGACAACCCTAACTAGTCCGGCGAAGTCGTCGTACGCCGGTAGCCGATGGCCGCGCCGAGCGCCACGGCAGTCCCGAGGGCACCCGCGATCGCCACCACCGACGCGGGGTGCCACCGGTCTGCCGCGGCGCCGGCGGCCAGTACGCCGAGCCCCTGCGACACGATGAGCGCGGTGCGGGCCAATCCGAAGGCCTGGCCCCGCTGCGCGTCCGGCACGTTCAGCACGAACGACGCGTTCGCGGCGAGCTGGTACGACGAACACAGTCCCGAGACCGCCCACAGGGCGACCGTCATCCAGAGACCGGGGTGGATCAGACAGACGATCAGTGGGACACACGACCCGACCGCCAGGGGTCCCATCAGGGCCAATCGACGTGCGGGCGCGAGTCGGGTCAGGAGCAGCATGCCGACCATCTGGCCGGCCGGGTTCGCGGCGAGCAGCAGGCCGACCGCGAGCGGCCCTCCGCCGACGACGGCGGCGTACGGCGCGGCAAGGCCTTCGACACTCACGTAGAACCCCGCCACACAGGCGAGCGCGATCAGATAGCGCAATCGTCGATCGCCCCAGACCAAGCGAGCACCAGCCGACAACGAACCCCACCAGCTGACCCGGTCCACCGAACTGGTGGCCGTAGGCAACGGGCGGTCCCGGACACCGACCCGGACCAGCACCGCGGACAAGAGGAACGTGCCCGCATCGAGGGCGAGAGCCTGGCTCGTCCCGAAGGCAGCCACCAAGGTGCCACCAGTCACGAAACCGGCCAGTTGCGCGGCCTGCGCGGTCACATTCGACACCGAACTCGCCAGCACGTACGTGTCGCCGCTCAGGATGTCCGGCAACAGGGCCGCCCGCGCGGACTGGAATGGTGCCGCCAGCAACTGAACGGCCACCAGCAGCACGCACAGCAGCCAGATCGGCGCTCCCGGAATCGCCATCAACGCGACCAGCGCGGCTCGGGCGAGGTCGCACCACACCATCACCCGGCGCCGCGGGAACCGGTCCGCAAGCCACGACAGCAGCGGGCCGGCGGCGATGTCCGGCAGGAACGTCAGTGCGTACGTGACGGCCGACAGACCGGCCGACCCCGTCCGGTCGAACACGAGCACCGCGAGTGCGACCCGAGCCAACTGGTCGCCGATCACCGACCCGAGCTGGGCGCCCCACATCCACCGGAACTCCGCTACGGCGAACACTTCGCCGTACGTCGCGGGTCTGTCCGCCGGATCGGGACGAGCGGACTCGGCGGAGCGGGTCATGAGAACGAAGTTACCCCGCCGCCGAGGCCCGCAGATCCGGTGCGGCGAGTCGGGGACCGGGCCGGTTTCGAAGCGGCCGGAGGTGGCCACTGGATCCGCTAGAGTGCTGACGGCCGACTCGTTGCCTTCGGCGCGTACTTCGACCCAGCGCCGTGTGTCTCGCGAACAGAGAGTGCTTACGTGGTAATGGCTTGGCGGTTCGGCGCGGTCGGCGCCGAGTCCGTCATGGCCGTCGTCAGCGATGCGAGTCTGTTCACCGCGTGGATCGTCGCCGTACCGCCGGTGGGGCACATCGACCCGAAATGGCCGTACGTCGGCGCGGTCGTGCGGAAGGCCACCGATCGCGAACCGCATGGCAGACATTCCTACGATCGGCATCTGACCATCGCGATCGTTGAGACGTGGGACCCGCCGCACGAGGTCGTTCTGCGGCTGCGGAGCGGCCTGGGTGGCTGGATCCGGCTGTCCGTCAGAGTCCAGCCGAGACCAGGGGGATGCCTGGTCGAGGTCCGATCCGATCCGCTCACGGTTTCGGCGCGGCTCCGGTACGCCGGATCGGCCCGATCCCACGCCGAGGAGCGTTGCGCGGCGGTCGCCGAGAACCTCCTTCGCCTGGCCACGGACCTCGAGGCGGACAGCGGTTGAGGCGGCAGTTCCATACCGTGACAGCTTTCACTCAACGTCACTAGATGCTCCGAGGCGATGCTTCTGGCCCGCGAGCGGAGGTATGGTGCCTGGAAATTAACGGGGAAGGTGGTCAGAAATGACTGCTGACAATGCACGACACCGACGGTCAAAACGTCATCCATTCATCCAGCGACTGACGCTCCGATGGCATCGGGAGAGGCCCACCGACCCGCCGCCACGCGACCATCCCAGGCCCAAGGAATCGTCGGAGCCGGATCCCGCCTCGTCCTGACCGACGGGACATTCTGCCGGCTGTGATTCCTGTGATCCGTGCCGATGCCGCGAATCTGGAGGAGATCACCGGCTTCGGCTCGAATCCGGCCAACTTGAAGATGTATCGCTACACCCCACCCGGCCTGGCCGTCGGCCGGCCGGTTCATGCTGGCGACGTACCCGAATGTCTTTGCTGGTGGCGCGATCGTGGCGGGGTCCCCGGGCTCGGTGGCCGAGGGTCTCGATCTGGCACGGCACCGCCGACTTCACCGTTGCCCACCGCAACTTCATCGAGTCGATGGAGCAGTCGGTCGACGTTCATGCCGCCGCGCCGTACAGCCTCGATGTGAACCTCTGTGCCGCGGTCCACATCGCGCGTCAGCGGAATAGGTCGAGGCCCTGGCCGATCAGGACCGTGGACAGGACGGCCAGGAGGATGACGAGGATCGTGTTCAGGTTGGCCAGGAGCCATTGCTCCAGGGATGCCAGGGCCGGGGCGGATCTCCGTGGGCCGGCGATGATGACTGCCAGGAGGGGGAGGAGGACGGTCAGGGACGCGGCGAGGACGAAGAGGGCGGCGGCGGTGAGTTGTTCGCCGAGGGTGAGAGGGGAACCGCCGATCTGGGTGCCGGCGCCGATCACCAGGGGGAGGTTCTTGACGTTCGCGAGGGCCGCGCCGGCGCCGGTCAGCGCGAGAGCGGGACCGGAGAGGGTCGTGATCTTGTCGACGATGGCTGGGCGGGGCGGTGGCTCACCGGGCCGCGGCCGCTTGCGCCAGTAGCGGACCGCCAGGACCGCGAACAACACACCGATCGCCAGTTTGACGAGGTCCACGCCGTCGCGCGCGCCCTCGCTGCCGTCCTCGGCGACCACGTCCGTCAGCATGACCACGAGCCCGGTCGCGATCGCGAGAGCCACGGCCCAGCCCGCGAAGAAGCTCAGGCCGGCCCGGATCGGTCCGCTCGACATCAGGACCAGCACGATGCAGATCATCGGCACCGGGCTCAGGGCGATCCCCATCGCCTGCGGCAGTACCGCACCGACGACCGGCCACACAGTCACCACCCCCGAATAGCGCAGGCCCACGCACATCATGCCATCGCGCCCGACCGCCACGGCGGACGTTGACCAATCCATCGACCGCGCGGGACTATCAAAACCGTGCCCTAGGGAGGCGGCGATGAATCAAGGCCTGCTGAACTCGTTGACCGAGGCCGAGCGGCTGCTTGTGGCCGAGACGGAGCGGGACGCGTTGAAGAGCCTGGACGAGGACGAGCTCCTCGAGCTGCACCAGCGGATCCGGCGGGCTCGCACGAAGTACGTCAAGAACTATCGCCGTGGCGCGAGCGCGAGTGTGGCGAAGGTGGGCGGACGCGGTCTGTCCTACCCGAAGAACCAGCGGGACCGTGACAAGGCGGAGCTCTTCGAGACGGTACTGGCGCGGGTGAGCCGGGAAGTCGCGGCGGCTGCCAGGCGGTCGTCGATGGAGTTGCGTAGCGAACGGCTCGAAGCGGCGCGCTCGGCCAAGTCCGCCGCTCCGGCGGCACGCGCTGCCGCCCAGCCTGTGGCCGCCGCTCAGTCCAAGTCGGTGGCTGCCAGGCAGGCGACCAAGACCACTGGAGGGTTGAAGAAGGACGCGTCCACCCGTGCCGCCGGCGCCCGCCGCCAGGCCAAGCGCGACGCACGCTGAGGGGCTCAAGACAGAGACTTACGACGAGAAATCGCCCGAATCGGGTGATCCCAGCAGTCGCGGCATCGTGTCTGCTGGTCGGGCGGCAGCCGGGAGGAGCGGAGATGCGCGGTGCGGACAGCGCGAGCGCACGGCCAGTGCGCCGAGGCCGACTCGCCAGGGCCCTGCTCATCGGTGCTGCGCTGGTGACGGTCGGCCTGGCGTACGCCGTACTGGTGCCGAACGGCGCGATGGGTGCCGACGGAGCGCAGTCCCAGCAGATCGAGGAAGGCCGGAAGCTGTTCGTGGTCGGCTGCGCCAGCTGCCACGGCATCCATGGCGAGGGCGGGACCGACGGCGAGGGAAACTTCACCGGACCCTCGCTGATCGGCGTGGGCGCGGCCGCGGTGGACTTCCAGGTCAGTACGGGGCGGATGCCCGCGACGCAGCCCGGTGCCCAGATACCGGCGAAACCTCCGGTGTACACCGAGGAGGAGATCGCGGCGCTGTCGGCGTACGTCGCCTCGCTCGGACCGGGGCCCGCGATACCGCCGGAGCAGTACTACGACGTCAGCAACGCGACGCAGGAGGAAGTCACCCGCGGCGGTGAGCTGTTCCGGACCAACTGCACGGCCTGTCACAACTTCGCGGGCCGCGGCGGCGCCCTGCCGAACGGCAAGTACGCGCCGTCGCTGATGGAGTCGACACCAAGGAACCTCTACCAGGCGATGCTGACCGGCCCGCAGCAGATGCCGGTCTTCTCCGACGCGGTGCTCCTCCCCGAGGACAAGCGGGCGATCATCGCGTACGTCGTCAGCCTGCAGCAGCAGCACGACCCGGGCGGCTTCGGGCTGGGACGGCTCGGCCCCGTCTCCGAGGGCCTGTGGGGATGGCTGGTCGGAATCGGCCTGCTGATCGCAGTGGCGGTGTGGATCGGGGCGAAAGTTCCTCGCGCCTGAGGCCCACCCGCGCGCAGGCGAGCGATGCAAACGCTTGCCTGCGTCCAGAAACCGGACGACATGCGGCGCTCAGCATCTGCCGGAATCGTCGTAGACCGGTTAGTCTCGGTTCTTGGGAATGCAGGATCGAACAGTCCAACTGCAGAGCCGCCCAGCCAGGGGGAGGGGCGACGCGTGTGACGAGCCTGAAGCCCGACCGAGTGCAGGAGCAATCCCAGCACTCGGCGTCGGGTCGCATCCCGCGGCCGCCGTTGACCCTGGTGGCCCGCGAGCGGTTGCATTCTGCCCTTGACCTCGGCTTACGGTCGCCGCTGACGATGCTGATCGCGCCGGCCGGCACCGGCAAGACGGTGCTGCTGTCGGACTGGGTGGCGCGCCGCAGGCGGTCGGGTCAACCGGTGCTGTGGGTGCCCGGGCAGGCGCCGGGCGCGCTCGCCGGAGCCCTCGAACATCTGGCCGGTCCCGACGTGGCGACACTGCCGGATCCGATCGTCATCGACGACGCCCATTTGCTGCCTGCGGCAACGGTTACCGGCCTGGCCCAGATTCTGAAGAAGGCGCCGCACGCCGTCCGGCTGTTGCTGGCCAGCCGGTACGACCTCCCGCTGCCGGTGTCCGAGCTCGAACTGCGCGGGATGGCACTGACCTTGCGGTCACGGGATCTGCGCTTCACCGATGCCGAGGCCACCGAACTCGTCCAGGCCCACGCCTCGAATGCCACCGCCGCGGACGTCCAGCTGTTCCAGGAGCGGACAGCGGGCTGGGCTGCCGCTCTGGTGCTCGCGGCGCGGACGCTCGCCGCCTCCGGGGACTCCGGGTGGTCCTTCGCCAACCAGCAGCCGGTGCTCGACCTGCTCCTGGGCGAAACGTTGAGCACGCTCGACGAGCGGGTCCAAGCTGTCCTCCTCAGCACGTTCGGGGCCGCCTCGGTGACCGGACACCAGGCGGCCATGCTGAGCGGCGATGCGGAGGCCGGCGCGATGCTGGGGGATCTCGCCGGCAGCGGACTGCTGGTGACCGCGTACGCCGACGATCCGGGCAGCGAGCCGCTCTACCGGTTCCACCCGCTCCTCGTCGAGCTGCTCCGGCGACGGGTGGCCGGCCGCAGTGAGAACGCACAGATCGTCACCGCGGCGCAGCATCGGTCGGCGCTGTACTACGAGAACCGCGGGGACGGCGGCAGCGCCCTACGCGCCGCGCTCGGAGCCGGCGACCCGGCGCTGGTCGCCCGGATCCTGCTCGGTCACGGGCCGGCGATCCTGGCCGCCGGCGACCTGAGCCTTGTCGCGGGCGGCTTCGAGAGCCTTCCGGAAGGCTATGTCGAGCGGCATCCGCACCTCATCGGCGTTCGCGGGCTGCTGCGGCGTGCCACCGGCGACGTGACCGGCGCGATCATGGATGCGGCATCGGCGGACGACCTCGCGTCCTCCGCAGACCCGCAGCCGGTGACACCGGACGACAACGCGCTGGAGGCGGACGCCGTACTGCTGCGGTTGTGGGAATCGCGCTACGGCTGGCACGACGTCCACGCCGCGATCGGACGGGCGAGAACCCTGCTGGCACTCGATCCCACGGACGCTTATGGCCGGCCGCGCGCCGTACTCGGGCCCGAGCGGCTGGCCTGGTTGCTGATCGAGCTCGCGGCGGCGGAGACGTGGGCGGACGAGTTGGACGCCGCGCTCAGCCACCTGGACGAGGCACTCGTCACCGCCCGGATGGCCGGCCATCGGCGGCTGATCGGCGGGGGACTGGCTCACCGGGCCGTCGTGCAGTACGCGCGCGGCCAGCTGGAGAACGCGGCCGGCTCGGCGCAGGCCGCTCTCGACGCGGCCGGCGAGCAGGGGCTTCCTCGGGAGTACGCCGTCCGCGCGCACGTCGTACTGGGGTTCGCGGCGCTGGGTCATCTGGACGTGGACAGCGCGTGGCGCCAGCACGAACTGGTGGTGGCGACGGACGTGGCCGGCTCCGACACGGTGGTCGCGGGCCTGCGCGCCATCCTGCGAGCGGTGCTTCTCCTCGAGGCGGGTCGGCTCGAGGAGGCGCTGACAGAGCTCACCACCGATCCTGCGTCAGCCGGGCCGCTGCCGTCGTTCCTGTCGCGGGATCTGGCCCTGCTGCGGTTCCGGATGGCGACCATGGTCGGGGACCACACCGGTGCCGAGACGCAGTGCGACGTACTCGACCGGACCGGGAACACGTCCGAGGCCGACCTGATCCGGGCCATCACCTCGATCGTCCGCGGTGACGTCCAGACCACGCTGAAGCTGGTGGACGAGGCCCTCAACCGGCCGGACGTCTACCCTCCGCTGGCTTCCGCGGCCGCCTCGTTCCGGACCGTCCTGCTGGTGCGGATGGGCGACGAGGCCGCCGCCGAGGCCGCGTTGGTGGACACGTTGAACCGGGCCACGCCGCAGCGGATGCTGTACGCGCTCACGGCGGTCGGCCGCGAGCCGGACTTCCTCGACCGGTTGCACCGACATGTCGCCGGGCCCAATCCGCATCCGTTCGCCGCCGCCACGCTCGAGCAGCTGTCGTCGTACCGCGCCGCCTGGAGCGAGGTCGGCGGTACGTCGCTCCTGGCGCGGGCCCGGCCGGACGCGCAGGTTCCGCCACCCCGCCGCCTGGACGCGGTGATCGACGGCGCCCGGATCCGGCTGACGCCGCGGGAGGCCGACGTACTCGACCAGCTCGCGCTCGGGAACTCCTACACCGAGATCGCCCGTGCCCTGTTCATCACCGAGAACACCGTCAAGACCCATCTGATGTCGCTGTATCGCAAGCTGGGCGTGGAGAAACGATCCGCGGCCCTGCGCGTCGCCCGCGCCGTCGGCCTGACGCAGCAGTCGTCGAACTGAGGCCCGCACCCGGGCGGGTGGATTCATCCCCCGGATCGGGTGATCCGACGGCCTCGGCGGCGGACAAAGGTGTTGGCAGGCGGAGCAGACAGGGCGGACACCGGGATGCGTCACAGCGGCTGCGGGACCGGACCACGGTGACGACGCCGCGCCCTGTCGCAGCGCTCGGGCGGCTCGCCGGCAAGGTCACGGGCCGGGTCGTCGAGACCGTCCCGCCGGACCTGATCCTCGACCACATCGACGTCGACGCCCTGGTCGACCGCGTCGACGTGAACCGCATCCTGGACCGCGTGGACCTGAACCACGTGCTCGACCGCCTGGACCTGAACCGCGTGCTCGACCGCGTCGATGTCAACCACATCCTGGACCGCATCGACCCGGACCGGCTGATCGACCGGATCGATGTCGACCGGCTGGCCGGGCGGCTCGACCTGCAGCGCCTGCTGGCCGGCGTCGACCTCGACGAACTGCTCCGATCGGTGGATGTCGAGGCCCTCGTACGCCGCTCCGGCGTACCCGGTCTCGTGGTCGAGAGCCAGACCCAGTTGGCCGGTTCACTGCTCGATCTCATCCGCCGGCAACTCGCCGGGCTGGACGCCGTACTCGACCGGGTCGTGAACCGTCTACTGCGCAGGGACCTCGGATCGCAGCCGACGACCCCACGCCTGCTCGAGGTGCAGGAATGAACGGGCGAATGACCGTCACGGGTCACTACGCCGGCGCCGTGAGCAGACTCGCGGCGGCCGTCCTCGACATACTGATCGTCTTCACGTCGTTCACGATCGGCTTCGCGGGCCTCGATCTGCTGACGACTGCTTTCTGGGGAGTGTCGGTACGGCGCGAGTCGACGGGGGCGACGATCGCCCTCGCGGTCCTGGCGTTCTGCTACGCCTTCGGGTTCCTCGCGGTCGCCGCGCGGACGCCAGGGCAGGGGATCGTCGGCCTCCGGGTGGTGCGGTCCGACGGCGGGACGATCGGACCCGGCCGGGCCTTCGTGCGGGTGTGCGCGTACCTCGTGAGCGTGCTGGCGGCCGGACTCGGGCTTCTCCTGATCGTGTTCCAGCGCGAGCATCGCGGCTTGCACGACCTGATCGCCGGGACCGCGGTCGTCTACGACTGGGGCGAGCGGCCCGCGGAGCTCCCCGGCCCACTGTCGGACTTCCTCAGCCGGGCCGGCGGCAATTCACCCGAATAGGAGGAGGCCGCCGCCTCGCCCGGTTGATGGGATTGCCTCCAGCGCGCAACCCCGACGCGCCAGTCGGCCCCTGGAGGACTTCGTCATCCAGACCAGCCTGACCAAGGAGCGCGAGGAGGAGCTGATCGAGGCCCTGCAGTCCTGATCAGGTGTCAGAGGAGATTTCGTGAACGCGACCCCGGACGATTTCGACCCGATCCCTTCGACCCGGCGCCGGATACCGGTGACCGTCGGCTCCCTGAAGCAGGCAGAGCAGGAAGCGGACGCGCTCGCGGTACCAGTTGCCTCTGGCACCGAGCCGCCGGACGAACTCGGCACCGACGCGGCCGGGCTGGCGTCCGCCGGCTTCAGCGGCACGCGCGGCCAGACCCTGGTCCAGACCCGGTCAGGCGGTCCTGTCCGGGTTGCAGTCGGGACCGGCGTACCGGATCAGGTCGACGTCACGCTCGCGCGTGATCTGGCGGCAGAGTTCGCCCGCGCGGTGCCGTGGCACAAGCGCCTGGCGATCGAGGTTCCGTCCCGGGCGACCGGTATTTCGGCCGGCGACTTCGCCCAGGCGGTGACCGAAGGTGTGCTGCTGGCGCGCTGGCGGTACTTCGTCGGCCAGGGTGCGGACACCCCTCAGCTCGAATCGCTCCTGGTCGTCGCCTCCGACGAGGATGCCGCGGAAGTCGCTGCCGGAGTCGAGCGCGGCCGCATCATCGCCGAGGCGTGCAGCCTCGGCCGCGATCTTGCCAACTGCCCGGCGACGACACTGTCCGCTGTCCGGATGGCCGAGGTCGCGGTCGAGGTCGGTGCGCGGACCGGCCTGCAGGTAGAGGTCTTCGACAAGGACCAGTTGATCGAGATGGGCTGCGGCGGGCTGCTCGGCGTCAATCGTGGCAGTGTCGAGCCACCCCGGATGATCCGCCTGCGCTACGAACCCGCCGAGCCCACCGGCCGGATCGCCCTTGTCGGCAAGGGGATCATGTACGACTCCGGTGGGATCAGCCTCAAGCCGAGCGACGAGTCGCACGCGCAGATGAAGAACGACATGACCGGAGCCGCCGCCGTACTCGCCTCCATGACCGCCTTGCAGGCTCTGGGCTGTACGACGGCAGTGACCGGCTACCTCATGTGCACCGACAACATGCCGTCGGGATCCGCGATGAAGCTTGGTGACGTCCTCCGGATGCGCAACGGTACAACGGTCGAGGTCCTGAACACCGACGCCGAAGGCCGCCTGGTGATGGCCGACGCGCTGGCACTCGCGACCGAGGAACCCGTCGACGCGATCGTCGACATCGCCACGCTGACCGGGGCCTGCCTGCGGACGTTCGGCGTCGAGATAGCCGGTGTCATGGGCAACAATCCGGGCGTGGTGGAGCAGTTGCGGAGTGCGGGTGATCTTGTCGACGAGCCGGTGTGGGAGCTTCCGCTGCATCGGTCCTACCGATCGCAACTCGACTCGTCGATCGCCGACCTCACCAACATGGGCGGGATCAACGCCGGATCGATCACCGCGGGGCTGTTCCTCGAGGAGTTCGTCGACGGCAGGCCGTGGGCGCATGTCGACATCGCCGGAACGGCGCAGCTGCCGGCGCCACGGACCTGGCGGAACAAGGGCGCGAGCGGATTCGGCACCAAGTTGCTGATCGAGTTCGCCCGTGCGTTCGCCACACCCGGCGACGCCAGTCGTGAGGCGGCGCCGCGGTGAGCGCCGTCGAGGAGGTGCCCGCCAAGAAGGGGGGCATGCAGCGGGTCCTGGACGGGATCGAACGAGTCGGCAACAAGGTCCCGCACCCGGCCATCATCTTCCTGGCCCTGATCTTCATTGTCATCGTGCTGTCGCAGATCCTGGCCTGGACCGGGGCGAGCGTCACCACCGAGGTGGCCGAGCCCCAGACCGTCCAGGTCATGCCCCAGGAGGAGGCTGGGTCGAGCGTCGCGGGCTCGGACACGCCGCCGGCGCCGGCCGTGCCCGACTTCGAGTTGCACACCGAGAAGATCACCGCCGAAAGCCTGCTGGACGGTGACGGCATCCGCTTCATCTTCACCACCGCCGTCCAGAACTTCAACGACTTCGGCGTCGTCGCGGTGATCCTGGTCGCGATGATCGGCGTCGGTGTGGCCGAGGAGGCCGGACTGATCGCCGCGCTGATCCGCAAGATGGTCAAGGTGGCGCCGAAGGGTGCGATCACCTTCATCATCGTCCTGCTCGGCGGCATCTCCAGCGTTGCCTCCGATGCGGGCTATCTAGTCTTGATCCCGCTCGGCGCGGCCGCGTTCGCGTCGCTCGGGCGCCATCCGCTGGCCGGCATCGCGGCGGCGTACGCCGGTGTCAGTGCCGCGTTCTTCGTCAACATCCTGATCACGCCGGCCGACGGCATCATCACCGAGGTGACCAACGAGACGATCGCGCTGGTCGCGCCCGACGTCCAGCTCAACGTCACGCAGAACCTCTTCTTCAGCATCGCGTCGACGTTCTTCTGCGCGATCGTCATGACCATCATCACCGAGCGGCTGCTCGAGCCCAGGCTCGGCAAGTACGACCCTGCCGAGGCGCCGTCCGACGCGCCGGTCGACCACCAGCCCAACGACGAGGAGATGGCGCTGGAGTCGCGCGGACTGCGCTGGTCGGTGTACTACCTGCTGGTGGCCGTGGCCATCGTCTCGCTGCTGACGTTCATCCCGGGTGCTCCGCTGCGCAACCCCGACACCGGCGAGATCTTCGGGAACTCACCGTTCATGAGCAGCCTGCTGTTCATCATCTCGATGCTGTTCCTGGCCGCCGGGCTCGGCTACGGCCGTGGCTCGAAGTCCCTGACCGGCAGCACGAACATCATCAACGCGATCGTCAAGACGTTCAACGGCCTCGGCGGCCTGATCTTCCTGATGCTGCTGATCGCCCAGTTCATTGCCTACTTCAACTACTCGAACATGTCGACGCTGGCCGCGACCGGTCTGGCCGACCTGCTCGAGCGGGCCGACATCGGGGCGTTGCCGCTGCTGATCGGCTTCATCCTGCTGGTCTTGATCATCGACCTGATCATGCCCGGCGTGATCCCGAAGTGGGCGATCCTGGCGCCGATCTTCGTCCCGTTGTTCTACCGCCTCGGCATCGCGCCGCAGACGGTGATCGCGGCGTACCGGGTCGGCGACGGACCGGCCAACGTCATCACGCCGCTGATGGTCTACCTGCCGTTCATCGTGCTCGTGTGCCAGAAGTACCGGAAGAAGGCCGGTATCGGCACGGTGGTGTCGATGATGCTGCCGTACACCTTCATCGTCCTGGTCACCTGGACGCTGTTCTACGTGCTCTGGTACGTCCTCGGCATTCCCTGGGGACCGTCCGCTCCGGTACACCTCGGCTAGGGCGGTACGAGCGCAATGGATGACGGCACGATCAGCCTGATCATCCTCGGGCTCACCGTCGCCGTGTTCGTGTGGAACCGGCTGCCGGTCGACCTGGTGGCGGTCCTGGCCGCGCTGTCGCTGTGGGCGACCGGAGTCCTCGACTTCCCCGGAATCATCGCGGGCTTCGGGGATCCGGTCGTCATCTTCATCGCCTCACTGTTCGTGGTGAGCGAGGGCATCGACTCGACCGGCGTCACCACCTGGGCCGGTCAGACGATCGTGAAGTACGCCGGAACGCAGCGGACCCGACTGCTCGTCGCCGTGACCGCATTGTGTGCGCTGCTGACGGCCTTGATCACCCTGAACGGTGCGGTCGCGGCGCTGCTGCCGCTGGTCGTCATGCTCGCCGTCCGGATCGGGGAGCCGCCGTCGCGGATGCTGATGCCGCTCACCTTCGCCGGCAGTGCGGGATCCTTGCTGATGCTGACGGGTACGCCGGTCAACATCATCGTGTCCGAAGCGTCGAGCGATGCCGGTGCGGGCGCCTTTCCGTTCTTCTCCTTCGCGGTCGTCGGCGTACCGCTCGTCATCGGGACGATCGCCATCTCGGTGTTCCTCGGCCCGCGGTTGCTCCCGGCCGCACGCCCGGCGCACCCTCCGGCGGACCTGGCCAGGCATGCGCACACGCTGGATCTGCACTACGCGCTGACCGACGGCTTCTACCGGCTGCGTGTCCGCGAACTCTCGCCGTTGCTGGGCCGTGGCGTGGCCGACGTCGACCTCACGCCGTACCCGGGTGTGCAGATCGTCGGAGCCCAGGACGGGAACGGAGTGTCCCGGGTGAGCGACGCTCTTGCCGTCGGCGACGTTCTCGTGGTGACCGGTCCCTCGGAAGAGGTGGGCAGCCTGACGATCGACTCCCTCCTTGCGGTGTGTATGGCGCCGACGCCGGTCGACGATCTGCTGACGCGGGAGGCCGGGGTGGTCGAGGTCGTCATCCCGCCGCGGTCGTCACTGGTCGGGGAGACGGTCTTCCCGGGGATGCACCGGGCGCACGACCTGGTGATCATCGCGGTGCAGCGGATGGCCAAGGACCGGGGCAACCAGCCCACCGAGCTCGCCGAAGGGGACGCGCTTCTGGTGCACGGCACCTGGGCTGCCCTGGACGAGCTGACGAGGGACCGCGACGTCCTGCTTGTGGACTCGCCGGATCTCGTCCGGCGCCAGGCCGTCCCCTGGGGTTCGAAGGCGTCGATCGCCGTCGCGATCCTTGCCGGCATGGTCGTTCTCCTCGCCACCGGTGTGGTCCCGCCTGCCCTGGCCGGGCTGCTGGCCGCGACGGCGATGGTGGCGTCCAGGGTGGTCGGGCCGCGGCAGGCGTACCGCGCGATCTCGTGGCAGATCGTCGTACTGATCGGCGCGCTGATCCCTTTGTCCACAGCGATTCAGACCAGCGGCGGCGCCGACCGGATCGCCGACCTGATCATCGACGCGGTCGGGCCCGGCCGCCCGTATTTGTTGCTGCTGGCACTCTTCGTCCTCACGGCCACGCTCGGCCAGGTCGTCAGCAACACCGCCACCGTGCTGATCGTCGCACCGATCGCGGTCGCGGCCGCCCAGGGGACGGGGACCTCGGTGCAGCCGGTTCTGATGCTCACCGCCGTCGCCGGTGCCGCGGCGCTGCTGACCCCGATCTCGACTCCCGCGAACATGATGATCATGAATCCGGCGGGGTACCGCTTCGGCGACTACTGGAGGCTCGGCCTGCCGGTGATGCTGTGGTGGTTGCTGACGGCTCTCGTGATCATCCCTCTGGTCTGGCCGTTCTGACATGCCGGCCGAGGACAGGTACGTCTCCACCGGCGGACTGCCCGGAACAGTCGCGGTGGTCGAACTGGTCCAAGCGGCGTACGAGCTGGGCCGTGGGATCGGCGACGGGGCGGTGTCGGACGTTTACCCGGCGCTGGCCCGGGTCGACCCGGATGCGTTCGGCGTGTGTGTCGCGGCCACCGACGGCCGGTTGGCCGAGGCGGGCGACTCGCGGAGCCCGTTCACCATCATGAGCGTCGCGAAGCCGTTCGTCTTCGCGCTGGTCAGTCAGGCGATCGGCGTCGACGCAGTGCGCGACCTGGTTGGCGTCAACGCGACCGGTCTGCCGTTCAACTCGGTGCAGGCGGTGGAACAGCCCCCGGTCGGACGCACCAATCCGATGGTCAACCCCGGGGCGATCGCGACGACGAGTCTGACGCCGGGTACGTCGCTGGAGGACCGCTGGAGGTTCATCGTCGACGGCCTGTCCCGGTTCGCGGGTCATGAGCTCGCCCTGGACACGGATGTGCTCGAGTCCGCGCTGCAGACGAACCATCGCAATCGTGCGCTCGCCGAGTTGCTCCGCAGCGACGGCGGCCTGGTCGGTGATGCCGTCGAGGCGACCGTGCTCTACACCAGGCAGAGCAGTCTGGCGGTCACCGCGGTGGATCTCGCGGTAATGGGCGCCACGCTCGCGGACGGCGGCGTGTGCCCGACGACCGGCATACGGGTGATCGACCCTGACATCGCCCGGGTGACGCTGGCCGTGATGACGATCGCGGGGTTGTACGAGACCTCTGGCGACTGGCTGCTCGATGTCGGCGTTCCGGGCAAGAGCGGGATCGGCGGCGGCATCGTGACCGTTTCGCCGGGCAAGGGCGCGTTGGGCACGTTCGCACCGCGGCTGGACCACGCGGGGAACAGCGTCAAAGGCCAGTGGACCGCACGCTTCCTGTCCCGTCACCTCGGCCTCGATCTGCTGGCCTCACAACCGGTCCCACCGGCCGCCGACGTGTCGTGAGTGCTCAGGGCGCGGCGAGCGTCAGTGTGGTGGTGGCCGTCTGACCTGCTCTGGAGTAGGTCAGCTCGATGGTGTCGCCGACCTTGCGGGTCAGGGTCGCGACGACGATCTGTTCGCTGCTCTGGGCCGGCTGGCCGTCGATCTTGGTGATGATGTCGCCGGCCTTGAGACCGGCCTTCGCACCCGGGCCGCCGGCGTCGACCGAGACGACGAAGAGACCGGCCGGGTTGCCCGATGCGTTCGCGAGGGCAGGCGGGATCTCCTGGACCTGTAGCCCGGTCGTCGGGTGTCCAGGCTCCCCGGTACGGACGAGTTCGTCGGCGATCGGGCTCGCCAGGTCCACCGGGATCGCGAAGCCGAGGCCGACGCTTCCGCCGCCGGCGACGCCGGACGCGTTCGGGACCGTGGCGATCGCGGCGTTCACTCCGACCAGATGGCCGGAGCAGTCCACCAGCGCACCGCCGCTGTTGCCGGGGTTGATGGCCGCGTCGGTCTGGATGGCGCCGATCAGGTGATGGGTCACCCCGTCGCCTGGCACCGGTACATAGCGATCCAGCGCACTGACGATGCCGGAGGTGACCGTGCTCGCGAGACCGAGCGGAGCGCCCAGGGCGACGACAGGTTGTCCGACCTGCAGCTCGGCGGACGAACCGAACTGGATCACCGGGCGATCCTTCGCGGCGTCCGCGGCCTTGAGCACGGCAAGGTCGGTGCTGGGATCACGGCCGACGATCGTGGCGTCCGAACTCGTGCCGTCGCTGTACTGGACGGCCACCTTGCCGCCGTTGGCCGCGACCGAGATGACGTGGTCGTTGGTGAGGATGTAACCGCCGTCCTTGAAGATCTGCCCCGAACCGGTGCCGGCCGAGGCGCCGCTGCTGGCCGAGATCGTCACGATCGACGGCAGGATCTGGTTCGCCACCGGGATGGCCGCGCACATCGCCGTACTGGAGTCCGTCGAGGCCGAGGACGAGGCGGTGGCGGATCCTCCGTCGCGATCCACGAGCACGAAGATGAGGGACGTGATCAACGCGCCCACGACGGCGCCACCCAGGATCGCCAGGGACAGGCCGCGAGTGAGCCGGAAGCGACCCCGGCCGTCCGGAGGTGGTGTGGCTGCCGGACCGGGCTGTCCGTTGTCGGCCTGGACCATCTGGACCTCCTCTGGCCCACTCAGGAGTCGGAGCGCACCGATCGCACGTCATGCTCGACGCTCCCGTCGCCCACCCGAGAATAGGTTCGCCGGGCGCCGGACATGTCACCCGATCCAGGTGAAGCCGGTACGGATGTGGCGCGGTCGAAGTACAGGTAGGCGACGGCCGATCCGGTGAGTGGCATCGCGAGCGCGAAGAGCAGCGACGAGACCACGTTGATCAGGACGGGCGACAGATCGGTGGCCAGCAGCAGGACGATCCCGGCGACCGGTCCGACGGCCAGTCCCAGCCCGATGATGATCGCGAGCGGTACGGCGGTCCGCCACCAATGGCCGCGGACGAGCATCCGGCTGCGTCTCAACGCCGTACCTCCGGACCAGCCCTCCGCCACCACGACCGGTATCGCGAACGCCCGGCTTGCCGCGTAGTAGACGGCCACCGGGATCGTCGCCACGAAGAAGGCGAGTACTGCGAGGACGACGAAGTACTGCAGGGCCACCCGGGTCAGTGGCCGGCGGCGCGAGAAGACATGGCGCAGTACACCCATCGCGGTGACGGTCTCGCCTCGATCCAGTTGGTCGAGCACCCTCGTGACGGCCGCGAGCAGTACGACGTACGCCGCGATCGTGAGGATCGTGACGGCCAATGTGACCAAGGAAGCCCAGAAGCCCGGAGCGTTCTCGGTCGGCGCGCCGAGGTCGGTGGGTGCGTCGCGTCTGGCCACCTGGAACCTGGCGAGAGTCAGAGTCGCCAGGCTCAGGACGATGAACGCCGTCGCGAACCCCGCGAACAGGCCTGGCCGCTGCCGGAACAGGCGCAGCGCGGCGACCACCGTCTGACCCCAGGCTCGCCGTTTTCTGGCGGGCAGAGGGGCAGCATCGGTCCACTGCGTACGGCTCGCCGCGAACCAGATCAGCCCGACGAGTGCGGCGAGTACCAGGCCCAGCAGCCAGGTCCGATCGAGGGTTTCGCGGACCAGGTTGGATCCGGTGCCGACCGCGGCGCAGAAGGCGCCTGTGCTGCTGGGGCCGAGCAAGGTGCCGGCCGGCACGGTACCGCTGTCGTCCCGCCAGGTCTTCTCGGCGTCCTGGATCGGCGTGAGCCACGACGTTTTCATGTTCGGGCCGGTCGGTCCGTCGAAGAACGAGCGCTGCCGTTCGCCCCACCGCCCTTCGAATCCAAGCCAGGGGTACTCCTGCAGGTAGTCCGCGCGGGCCAGCGGTACGTAGGCGACCCGGGGACGGATCGCGGCCTGAGGCCGGGTGGTGTCGTCGCAGCCCAGCCCTTCCGAGCCACGACCGAGGTACAAACGTTGGCCGTACTTGTTGGCATGTGAACCGGCTGCTGGGTAGACGACCGGATGGGTTCCGCCGACGACCTCGAGCTTGGCGTCGCCCCAGCGTGCTCGCTCGGCGCCTCCGTGCTGGCTGAATCCGACCGCCGTGGGCTCTGTGGTCAGCGCGGCCGCAGGGGTCGCCGCGTCGAAGATGAGCTGGATCGATTCCCAGTCGCCTTCGTGGGTGTTGTTGTAGTCGTTGAAAACGTAGAAGAACCAGTACTCCAGCGAGAGCTTGCCGGGGAACGCCGGATCCGCGACGACGTGGGCATAGACAGTGGCCGGGTGGACCGCGTTGATCAGCGTCGACCACTCGGCGTAGGTGCAGCCCGGACGCAGCGGATCACCCGGGAAGTCGAGGAAGTGCCCCGGGAACCCTGGGCTGATGTCCTTGCCTATCGGCTGCGTCTTGACCAGGTCCGGCGGACGCCACGGGCCGCGCAGCGCGACCTGTTGATCGCCGAGCACGGCCTCGACGTCGGTCGGCTGGAACTGCTCGCCGTCCTCGCACCTCGGCGACGCCTCCTGCAGTTTGACGACGGGGGAGTAGCGCTCGGCCAGTGCTTGCGCGGCGGAGTCGTCCGGCGAGGCGGTGGTGCCGGCTGCTGCTGAGTCCGGCAGCCAGAAGATTGTCACGGTGAGGAAGGCGAACAGCAGTGGCGGCAGGGATCGTCTCCAGGCGAGGGCCGTCATTCCCACAGGATGCGCACGACGTACCACTCCCCACACCATCCGGCTCTGGCGTTACTTCGGCGGCCGAGGTCACCCGATCCAGGTGATCCACGCGCCCGTCCGTGATCCCGTCAGCACGTAGCGCACCGGGATGCGAGTTGCCGCCAGGAATCGGGGGTACCGGACGCCGGGCCGCGTTCGGTCTCCCCCTGTCCGGGGGAGGCCGAAGGACCCGGCCCGCAGCAGAGTCGTGTCAACGGGACGCGAAAGGGGCTTCCCATGGGCCATTACGTCATCAGGGTCAAGGGCGAACTGTCGCGCGACCTGACCGACGCCTTTCCCTCGATGACCGCCGATTCCGAACCGGCGCAGACAGTCCTGCACGGCCACCTCGACGATCAGGCGGCGCTGGCCGGCATCCTCAACCACCTCGACATGCTCGGCATCAACATCATCGAGGTCCTGCAAGTCCCCTCGACCCGCCCGCCCGACGACGACCCCGCATCCAGCACCGCTCAGTGATTGCTCCAGCCCCGGGTACACAGGACCAGGCGGTAGGAGTCCGGATCGGCGATCGTGACGCCCCACGTGTCCCAGTACGGGTTGCGCGACGGAACCAGCTCGCCGCCGGCCGCGATCAGGCGTGCGACCAGTTCGTCCGGCACCGGGCCGTCCAGGTAGACGACCAGGAGGTCCTCCTCGGTCGGCTGCGGTCGCACCGGATCGCCGTCGAGCTGCACCAGCTCGAGGTGCCAGCCCGCCTCGGGCCAGCCGACCATCAGGAGGTGGTGGCCGTCCTCGGACTTCCGGTAGATCACACTCAGCCCGAGACCGTCGACCCAGAACCGCTCGACGGCGGTCAGATCCCTGCTGGGACGGGCTATCCGCACGTGGGCCTGCTGTTCGATCGCCATGCAGCCGAGGCTAGGCAGCAGCCGGCGGATCACGTCACCGCGGCCCCGGCGGAGGCCTGCTGTGGACCGTGGTGTATTGGCCGCCGATTGATATGTCCGGACTTGTCAGCGAGGTCACAGGGATCTGACTGACTGATCAGTCAGTTATCTTGCTACGCTCGACAGTGCTGCACTTGGGGCATTCCTGTCGATGGAGTGAGGTGCCGACCGTGGCGCTTGCGGATGTGTCTGTGTCTCGCCGGAGAAAGGCCCGGCGGGAGGAGTCGAGGCTGGCCGACCATGTCGACCGGCTGGGGGAGGAACACCCACCGATCCCGCTCGACAGTGTCGACTACACGATGAAGCGGCCCGGCCTGCTCGCCGAGCGGTTCGGGTCGGTCCTGTCCTACATGTCGCGGGTCGAGCTCGAGGTCGAACGGAACGTTCTCGAGCTCAACATCCTGCTTCCCGACCCACCCGCGGTCGACCAGCATTTCTACGCCGACGTGTGGATGCCGCAGGAGACGCACCACGGCCTGATCCTCGACCGTCTCCAGGTCCTGGCCGGTCTCGAGCCCACCGCACCCAACCTGACCGACGTGTCGTTCCGGCTCAAGCTGCTCGGGGCGCTCGGCCGGGTGGGCGCCGTACAGGACGTCAGCCGGATGCTGTACTACCTGACCGGGCTGGCCACCGAGCGATCGGCGGTGCTTGCCTACAACAAGCTTCATGCCGGCATGCTCGAGCTGGGGGAGCGGGCCGTCGCGAGAACCGTGGTCGCGCCGATCCGCCGCCAGGAGCCCGGGCACTTCGCCTACTACCAGATCGCCGCCCGTGGTCTCTGGTCGCAGTTGGGCGGCTGGCAGAAGTGGCTGGTGCGCACGCTGCGGCGCAAGACGTTCGGCCCGGTCGGTGCCGAGAACAAGCAGCAGCGGCTGGAGTTCGGCAAGGCGATCCGTGCCTTGGGCATCGTCACCGGTGACGACGCGGATCTTCAGCACTACGCCGATCAGGTCGGACGGGTCGAGCACGAGTTGCTCTGGGCCCACCGGCGAGGTCTGCGGGTCCCGAAGTACGTGTTCGAGTCGTTCCGTCGTGCCGCCCACGCGGCCGCGGACCTGGACGGTGATCACCAACCCGCCCCGGGACGGGCCTGATGATGACCGCCGCCGCTTCCGGGCGCTCCTCCAAACGTGAGGCCATCATCGAGACGGCCGAGCGTCTGTTCGCCGAGCGTGGGTACGACGCGACGTCGACAGCGCTGATCGCGCACGAGGCCGGCGTACCGACCGGCCTGGTGTTCTACCACTTCGCCACCAAGCTGGATCTCCTGCTGGCCATCGTGCACGAGCGGCCGACCCCGGGTGAGGTGCTCCGGACCGCCGCACGCGGCCGGTCGGTTCACCGGCGGCTGCGGGCCGTCGTGTCGTCCATGGCCGCGGAACTGGAACGCAATCGCGCGGCGCGGATCATCGTCTTCCGGGAGGCGCAGGCCCGTCCCGAGATCGCCGACCGTGCGGCGGAGTTGTTCGACGAAGCCACCACCACGGTCGCGGAGATCCTCAGCGGCGCCGAGGACGTCGTCGCCGAACCGGATCGAGTGCGGACCGCAGCGGATCTCATCGTCAGCCGCGTCTTCCTCGACATCATCGCCCTCGGCCAGGCCGACACCGCGGCCAAACGCCACGCCGCCATGATCGACCTCATCGAGGAGTCACTCACCACACCCCCACACCGAGTGACGTCGCCCTAGACGCCGTCCGGCTCGCGGGTCTGCCGGACGTACGCCGGGATGACGAACCAGAAGGTGACGAACCACGCCAGTACGGCGATGACAACGCCAACGGCTACCGGTCGGGACACGACGACGTCCAGCGCGAGCAGGACCCCACCGCAGACCGCGGTGACCAGGAAGACCAGGCCCGCGCGCAGGAGGTAGTCGGCGATCGTCACAAGGCGGTCGCGCAGACCTTGCCGGTAGACGATGCGGTGCAGCGAGATCGGTGCGAGGAACAGGGCGACTGCGAGCGCCGAGGCGATCAGCGTGCAGGCGTAGACGAAATGGGTGAAGTTGTCGGCGACCTGGAACTGGTTCTGGAAGGCGATGCTCAGCAGGAAGGCGAACAAGATCTGCGTGCCGGTCTGGGCCAGGCGCAGTTCCTGCAGCAGTTCGTTCCAGTGCCGGTCGAGTCGCTCGCCGGAGCTCTCGTCCTCGCGCCGGTAGGGCTGGGTCATGTCTCTACTCGATCGTCCGGTGGTTTCCAGGTCTGGTACCCCACGTCACCGGCGCGTATGCGAGGTCGAGTACTACGGGAGCTTGCGGGTGTCGATCAGCTGCTGGGCGACGTCGCGGAGCTTGGTGTTGGTGTCCTGGGAGTAGCGCTTGAGGATCGCGAAGGCACGGTCGCCGTCGACGTCGAAGCGTTCCATCAGGATGCCCATGGCCTGACCGACGAGCTTGCGGGCATCGACGGCCTGCGCCATCGATTCCTCGTGCCGCGCGGAGGCGAGGGCAACGGATGCATGCCGCGCAAGGATGTGGGCGATCGCCTCGTCGTCGGGACCGAACGCGTCAGGTGACGGGCTGTAGAGCCCCAGTACGCCGACCGTGGAGCGATTGCCGCCGCCAGTCGCCAGCGGTACGTCGAGCACGCTACGCACCCCGAGCGCGGCGACCTTCGCAGCCCACTCCGGCCAGCGGTCGTCGGTGGTGGTGTCACGAATCAGCACGGTGGTGCGTTCACGGAGCGCGGTCACCAGCGGCCCACATTCGGAGGTGAGCTGCAGGTCGTACACCTCCGCGACGACCGGGTCGGTGATCGCGGCGATCTCCGCCTGTGATCCACGGGAGTACAGCGCCACGCCGGCGTACGTGCAGTTGAGCGCGTGCAGGGCGAACTGGACGACGGCGTCGACCGTCTCATCCACGCCCGAGGCGTCGTGCAACTCGACCGCCAGGCGGGCGAAAGCCATCGCCGCGTCGTTGGCGTCCGGGTCGATGATGGTCACACACAGCTCCTGGAGATCACCAGGGACGCCCGCGTGTGAGCGCCCGTGGTCATCATGCAGGTCCTATGACCAGATCCGGGCTCGCTGCGGGGTAACAACTCGGTGACCGTGCCAGGATTGTCGTTCTCCGGCCGTCGGAGGCTGCGTTCTCCGGATTGTGCCGCCGGAAACGAGCGTTTGGTGCGGTCTGGGCCCGCTGCGCCACTGAACGGGTCCAGACCTCGAGGCGTCCCACCGCCCGAGCGTTGAGCAACCTCTCACCCCTCCCTGTGCCCCAAATGCCCAGATGGATGCACCGCCGCCTTTGGCGTACCTTGGGGTCGGCTGAAGAAGTCGGCCGCTGGGGCTGTTCGCAGGATGGGTGCATGGAGTCCCTGACATTCGAGAGTCGCGATCTGGCGCGCACCGAGGAGTTCCTCAACCGCGCGTACACGAAGATGCGGATCGGCGGCAGCACGGACGACGTGAGCGCGCGGATCACCCGCGAGGCGGTGGCGTCGATCAGCGTCGACCGGCTCGACATCGGCTTCGAGATGAACTACGACGCCGACCCGCTCGGCAAGATCTGCCTCTGCGTGGTCGAGGCGGGAACGGTGCGGGACCACGCCACCGACGGCTGGCAGGACACCTTCGGCCCGGGCGATGTCGTCTCGTTCGCCCCGCCGGATCGCCCGTACGTCGGCAAGGTCTCCCGGTCGCGCTACAGCATCACCATGTTCGATCCCGCGCTGCTCACCCGCGCCGCAGGCGTTGACAACCGAACCGGTGGGCCGGTCCGGCTGCTCGATCATCGCCCGCACTCGGCCGCGGCCGCCCGCCACCTGGTCAGCACGATCAACTACCTGGGCGATCAGGTGCTGCCGAACTCGGCGGTACGGACGTCGACGCTGCTGCAGTCCTCGGTCTCGCGCCTGCTCGCCTCGGGTGTTCTGGCCGCGTTCCCGAACACGGCGCTGATCGCGCAGGATCGGGCCGACGGGCGCGACGCGCATCCGCGGACAGTGCAGCGGGCGATCGCCTTCCTGGAGTCCAGCGTCGATCAGGACGTCGCCGTCGGTGACGTCGCTGCCGCCGCCGGCGTGACGGTGCGTGCCGTTCAGACCGCCTTCCAGCGGCATCTCGGGATCACACCGATGGCGTACCTGCGCCAGTTGCGCCTGGCCGAGGTTCGCACCGAGCTCCTGGCCGGCGATCCGGCCAAGCTGTCCGTCACGGCCGTGGCTGCGCGCTGGGGTTTCCACCACCTGGGTCGGTTCGCCGCCGCCTACCGGGAGCAGTTCGGCGAGTTGCCGAGTACGACGTTGGGTCGCTGAACCCGATCGTTGCCCTGGGCGACGGTCAGCGATCGCCGTCGAGTTGCAGCCGGCGACTGACGATGAGTCGGGCCACCCGCGCCAGCGTCTCGTCGCGGGCGTAGGCGCGGGCCCGCAGGAGCGCCGAGGCATCCTCGATGGCCAGGCCCAGATGGCCCGCGATCATCCCGGTCGCCTGATGGACGACGGCGCGCGACATCCACGGGCTGCGGTCGTCGGGTTCGTCGCCGGTGGGTGGATCGTTGAGCAGTGCGACACCGAGTGCGTCGGCGAGGAACTGCGAGCTCTGCGCACTCTCCGTGAACGTCCGGCCGTCGGCGACGTACGCGCTGAGCACACCGAACGGGCGTCCGCCCGGGCGGATCGGGAAGCACCGGATGGTCAGCGGTCCGACCGCGGCCAGTGCCGAGCGGACGAACTCCGGCCACCGCCTGTCGGTCTCCAGGTGCGCCGCGACCGCCTCGCCCGCGCCGTACGCCGCATGGCCCGGCCCCTCGCCGAGGACGTCCTGCAGATCCTCGAGCCGCGCGGCCGTCGAGTCCGTGGCGGTCAGCGTGACGCGGTTCGTGACCGAGTTCTCGATCGTGATCGACGTACCGTCGGCTCCGAGCAGGTCGCGACAGGTACGCCCCAGTTCGTCCGGATGGCTCTGCACGGGCGCGACCGTGATCGCCTCGATCAATCGGGCGAGAATCGCACCGCGCTTCATGCCAGGCCCAGTACCCGTCCGGCCGCCGACCATGCCCCGCCCGGTGGGACCGGGATCCACCCGTTTGTGCGGGGTCGGGCGCGGGCACCGGAGCGGAGCACGGGGAGTTCAGTTGCCGGGTGTTCGCCCGGCCCGTCTGATGGGAAGGGCCATGGTTCTCATTCTGTGGATCATCGCGGTGATCCTCGTCATCGCCGGGATCGTCTCCCTGTTCCGCGGCCAGGTGCTGTGGGGCGCGGCGCTGATCGTGATCGGCCTGCTGGTCGGGCCGGGTGGCGTCAGCATCTTCACCTAGTTCTCTGCCGGAAAGACCGGTCGTCTGCCCCCACGTCGCCTCCGCGTGGGGGCAGACGTCGTTGGGGGTGGCGGCCTGTGCAGGAGGCAAAAGGAAAGGCAAGGAGATTCGCACTCTCCCTGCCACTATCAACCTATAACGCATCGGGGGACTTGCCGCAAGCCCCGGGTTCTGCTGGAGAATCGCCGACCGAAACGCAGAACCTACGGAAATCAGGGGGATTCCATGATCGACGTGATCGTTGCCGGTGGCGGGCCGGTCGGCATGATGCTGGCCGCGGAGCTGCGGCTGCACGGTGTGGACGTGGTCGTGCTGGAGAAGGCGCTGGAGCCGACCAAGATCGTCCGCTCGCTGGGTCTGCACGCACGCAGTATCGAGGTGATGGACCAGCGTGGTCTGCTGGACAGGTTCCTCACGCTCGGCACGAAGTACCCGGTCGGCGGCTTCGCCGGCATCTACAAGCCGGCTCCGGAGCGACTGGACACCGCACACGGATACCTCCTCGGCATCCCGCAGGCCATCACCGACCGCCTGCTGGCCGAACGGGCAGCCGAGCTGGGCGCCGACATCCGGCTCGGCTCCGAACTGGTCGGGCTGAACCAGGACGACGACGGCGTGACCGTCGAGTTGGCCGACGGCACGCAATTGCGCTCGCGCTACCTGGTCGGCTGCGACGGCGGCCGCAGTACGGTGCGCAAGCTGCTCGGCGTCGGTTTCCCCGGCGAGCCCAGCCGGGTCGACACGCTGCTCGGCGAGGTGGAGGTGACCGCTCCGCCGGAGACGGTGACCGCGGTGGGGACCGAGGTCCGCAAGTCCCAGCTGCGGTTCGGCGCCATGCACGTCGGGGGCACCGTGTTCCGGTTCGTTGTTCCCGGCGCACCGGTGGTGTCCGAGGACCGCGCGGAGGCGCCGACGCTCGAGGAGTTCAAGCAGCAGTTGCGGCTGACTGCCGGCTCCGATTTCGGCGCGCACTCACCGAATTGGCTGTCCCGCTTCGGCGACGGCACCCGGCTGGCAGAGAGTTATCGGTCCGGTCGGGCGCTGCTGGCCGGCGACGCTGCGCACGTCCATCCGCCGATCGGTGGGCAGGGGCTCAACATGGGCGTCCAGGACGCCTTCAACCTCGGCTGGAAACTCGCCGCCGAGATCAACGGCTGGGCACCGGAGGGGTTGCTGGACAGCTACCAGGCCGAACGGCATCCGGTGGCCGCCGACGTACTGGTGAACACGCGCGCGCAGATGGAGCTGCTGTCCACCGAGCCCGGTCCCCAGGCGTTACGCCGGCTGCTGGGGGAGCTGATGGACTTCGAGGACGTGAACCGGTACCTGATCGAGAAGAACACCGCGATCGCTATCCGCTACGACTTCGGCGAGGGGCACGAACTCCTCGGCCGCCGACTGCGGGACGTGGAGCTGAAGCGCGGTCGCCTCTACGAGCTGATGCACGAGGGCCGCGGGCTCCTGCTCGACCAGACCGGCCGGCTGTCGGTGGCAGGCTGGGCGGACCGGGTCGACCACGTCGTCGACGTCAGCGAGGAACTGGACGTGCCCGCGGCGCTGCTGCGGCCGGACGGCCACGTGGCGTGGGTCGGTGAGGCGCAGGAGGATCTGCAGAGGCACCTCCCGAGGTGGTTCGGGGCCGCCGCCGACTGAGCGATAACTTGTACGGGCGCTCAACGAGGAGGCTGTATGCGGATCGCGGTGATGGGGACCGGCGGGATCGGCGGGTACTTCGGCGGCCGGCTGGCGCTGGCCGGGCATGACGTCGCGTTCATCGCGAGGGGCCGCCAGCTCGAGGCGCTGCGCACCCGTGGCCTCCGCCTGGAGAGCCAACTCGGCGATGCGCAACTGCCCACGGTCGCGGTCACCGACGATCCGGCGCAGCTCGACCCGGTCGACATGGTCTTGTTCGGTGTGAAGCTGTGGGACACCGAGGCATCGGCCAAGCTGATCGAGCCGCTGCTCACCGAGCGTACCGGCGTGGTGTCGTTCCAGAACGGTGTGGTCAAGGACGACATCCTGCGCAGCGTTCTCGGCCCTGAGCACGTCATCGGTGGCGTCGCCTACATCGCCGCCACGATCGCCGAGCCCGGCGTCATCCGCCATTCCGGTCCGCTGCAGAGGCTGGTCTTCGGTGAGTACGACGGCAGCACCTCGGCGCGGGTGCAGGAGTTGTACGACGCCTGTGTGGCCAGTGGCATCGATGCCGAGATCAGCGGTCAGATCGAGCAGACCATCTGGGAGAAGTTCGTCTTCCTGGTCGGCCTGTCCGGTACGACGACCACAGCCCGTACGCCGATCGGACCGATCCGCAGCCACCCGCGGGCTCGCGCCTTCCTGCACGACGTGATGGACGAGGTCGTGCAGGTCGCGCAAGCCCAGGGTGTGCCGCTGCCGGCCGACTTCGCCGACGGACGGCTCGCGTTCATCGACACGGTGCCCGCCGACATGACGTCGTCGATGCACCACGACCTCGACCGCGGCAACCGGCTCGAGGTGCCGTGGCTCAGTGGGGACGTGGTTGCGCGGGGCAACATCCTCGGCATCCCGACGCCGTGCAACCGTGCGATCACCGACATCCTGTCGGTGCACAGCGAGGGCCGCGCGGGCTGACGACACCGTGCGGTCGGGCAGGTTGCCGACGCTCCTGGACACGCCGGGCTAGGGTCGGAGAGTGAGTTCCGGGCAGGAGGCTGCGGCTTCAGGTAACGGGGAGAGCTTCGTCACCGTACTGGTGGCGTTGACGGCCAATCTGCTGATCGCGACGGCCAAGTCGGTGGTGGCCGTGATCACCGGCTCGGCGGCGATGCTGGCGGAGGCCGCGCACTCCTGGGCGGACACCGGGAACGAGATCTTCCTGCTGATCGGGGAGCGCCGGGGCTCGAAGCCGGCCGACGCGACGCATCCGCTCGGGTACGGCCGGGTCGGCTACGTCTGGTCGATGTTCGCCGCCTTCGGCCTGTTCATCGTCGGTGCGGCGGTCTCGGTCTGGCACGGCATCCAGTCGCTGCACAGTGGCGAGGGCGGTACGTCGTACGGCTGGGCGTACGCCGTACTCGGGATCTCGTTCGTGCTCGAGGGGATCTCGTTCGCGCAGGCGCTGCGGCAGACGAAGGCCGGTGCGTTCGAGCGGATGCTGCGGCCGCTGCGGTACGTCCGGCTGACCTCGAATCCCGTGCTGCGTGCGGTGTTCGTCGAGGACCTGTCGGCGCTGATCGGCATCGTGATCGCGGCGCTGGCCATCCTGCTGCACCAGCTCACCGGCGACCCGGTCTGGGACGCGATCGGATCGATCGTGGTCGGTCTGCTGCTCGGCGGTGTCGCGCTGTTCCTGATCAGCCGGAACATGGACTTCCTCACCGGCGAGGCGGTCTCGCCCCTGGGCCGCAACCGGGTCCTGCGCGCCCTGCTGGAGCACGACGCCATCGAGCGGATCAGCTTCCTGCACATGGAGTGGGTCGGCGCGGACAAGGTCTTCCTGGTCGCCGCGGTCGATGTCACCGGCAACGATCGCGAGTCCGACGTCGCGGTCCGGCTGACCGCGGTCGAGGACGCCCTGAACGCGCGGCCCGAGATCCAGCGAGCGGTCCTCACCCTGAGCCGCCCCGGCGACCTCACCGACCTCCGCCCGGTCCAGCTGCCGGCTTGGTACGTCGACCCGTCAGCTTGAGCCAGATTGTTGTTCCGGAAGGTAGACGTCCGGAATGGGGGCTAGCATCTGCCGCGTGGACCTTCTTGAGCTGCACTTCGAGGGCGAGATCTGGGAGTGGCGTGGGCCGGCGCCGTACTACTTCGTCACGGTGCCGGAGGACGAGGCAGCGGAACTGCAGGAGGTCGCGGCGTCGGTCACCTACGGCTGGGGTGTGGTGCCGGTCCGCGCGACCATCGGCGACACCGAGTGGAAGACGTCGCTGTTCCCGAAGAACGGCGGCTACGTGCTCCCGCTCAAGGATCGCGTCCGGAAGGCCGAGGGCATCGGGGAAGGCGACACGATCTCGGTCACGATGACCCTGGCCTGACGATCCGGCCTGATCATGGCCAGATGGCCTGGCTGATCGCGACGCCGAGGAAGACGCTGCCGAGACCGGCGACGATGCTGACGGCCACGTTCGCGACGGCGAGGAACCGGCCGCCGTCCTCGTAGAGCCGCAACGTCTCGTACGAGAAGGTCGAGTACGTCGTGAGCGCGCCGCAGAACCCTGTACCCACGACGAGTTGGACCTGATGCGGCAGCGCGGACGCCATACTCGCGCCCGCGACGACGCCGAGAATCAGTGAGCCGACGACGTTGACGGAGATCGTGCCCCACGGGAATGCCGAGTCGTGGCGCTTCTGGACAGCGCGATCGGTGAGATACCGCAGCGGCGCTCCGATCACGGCGCCGGCGATGACGAGGAGCACGCTCATCGGATCCTCCCGACCAGGGCCCGGGTCGCGGTCACGGTCGCCCAGACGGCGATCAGCGCTCCGGCGACCGTGGCGGCGAGGTAGAGGAGAGCCGTCCCGGGATGCCGGCCGGCGACGAGTTGCTGGATGTCGAGCGCGTACGTCGAGAACGTCGTGAACCCACCGAGTACGCCGGTGCCCAGAAAGGGGCGGATCAGTCGTTGCCGGGTCAGGACCTCGCTGACCACGACCATGAGGATCCCGATCAGGCCGCAGCCGACGACGTTGATGACCAGCGTCGCCCAGGGGAAGGTGCCGGGTGGCGTCGGCCACGCTTGGCCGACCAGATACCGAGCCACCGCGCCGATGGCGCCGCCGGCCGCGATGACGCTCAGGACAGCGGCGTCCCTGGTACGGCGTACCGGGCGGTCGTGGCGCAGGTCGACATCAGGGTCGACGGGTTCCCAGGGAACCGGGTCCGTCCGCTCGTGCTGCATCCGATCGATCTCCTACCTGGACATGCGCCGGCGCCGAGCGCCGCACGGTTCGACAGGTAGGGACTGTTGGCCGCCGGGTGGCGACGGTTCGGTCCGGCGAGCCCCACCGCCGGTCAAGCCCCGCCAGCATACCTAGGCCGTGTCTGGCCCACCGGACGCGCCCTCGCCCAGTCCGCGGACCGGCCGGTCGGCAGGTCAGAACCGATCGAACGGGAACTCCCGCGACTGGACGCCGAAATGGGTGTCCAGCAGTAGGTCGTCGTCCGCCGCCGTGGACTGGGAGTGCTCTCCCTCCAGAAGCCGCAGTAACGCCAACATCCTGCGGGTCGCCTCGCACATACCGGATCACCCCCTCCTGAGACCTATCGGCCCCAGGCCCCGAAACGTTTCGCCCGACTTCGTTGCAATTGGCAACAGGCCGCGCTGTCCGGCTCAGGGAGTGATGTCCGCGGTGCCCCGGTCGAGGAGGTCGAAGGCGGCGGCGGAGGCGGAGTCGGGCCGGGCGGTGTACATCAGCAGGCGGTGGGCGGAGCCGTCCGGGAACTGCACGGCCTCGTAGCCGAGCTCCAGCCGGCCGACCGTCGGGTGCTGGAAGAGCTTCGTGCCGAAGGAGCAGTTGAGGACGGAGTGGCTCGACCAGAGCCGGGCGAACTCAGGGCTCTTCATGGAGAGCTCACCGATCAGCTCGGCCAGGTAGCGGTCGTCCGGGTGCCGCCCGGCGACCAGCCGCAGGGACGCCACGGACCGCTCGGCCTCCAGCTCCCACTCGACGTACAGCTCGCGGGTGTGGGGGTCGAGGAACAGCATCCGGGTCAGGTTCGGCCGGGTGTCGGGCGAGTCGGGGCTGTGCTCGTCGTAGTGGCCGGCCAGCAGGCGGTGGGCTGTGGAGTTCCAGGCCAGTACGTCGCTGCGCCGGTCCATCGCGACCGCGGCGACACCGCTCATCGCGGTGACCAGGCGGCGGGCGCCGTCCCGAGCGGCCTCGGGCTCCGGTGCCTGTGGGCGGCGGTGGTTCGACGGGCGGGCCAGGTTGCGCAGGTGGGCCGTCTCGTCGTCGTCGAGGCGGAGCGCCCGGGCGATGGCGAGCAGGATCTCGTCGGAGGCCTGTTCGCTGTGGCCCTGCTCGAGCCGGGTGTAGTAGGTCATGCTGACCCCGGCCAGTTGAGCGAGTTCCTCCCGGCGCAGTCCCGGCACCCGGCGGGCGCCGTACGAGACCATGCCGACGTCCTGAGGCTGCAGCCGGGCTCGCCGGCTGCGCAGGAAGTGTCCGAGGTCGGTCTCCACGAAGTCCATCGTAGAGCCGGTGCCTGGGTCCCACTCGGCACAATTCCGGCACATGGTCACTCGCCGCCCTTCGCCCGCCGCAGCAGAACACCAGTCAGTACGGCGCCCAGTACGCACAGGCCGGCGTTCACCCAGATGGCTGTCGTGACCCCGTTGATCACCTGGTCCGGGCCGTCGGCGCCGTGCATGGCAGCCGTGGCGATGGCGCTCATCACCGGGATGCCCATCGTGATGCCGACCTGCTGGCTCATCGTGGTCAGACCGGTCGCCAGGCCCTGCTCGTCGTCGGGCAGATTGGACGTCGCGGTGACCATGAAGCCGACGATGGCGATCAGGTTGGCCACGCCGCCCACGAACGTGGTGATGAGCAACAGAACCATCCATCCGCTGGAGGTGCCTAGCAGCACCAGCGGGACAGTGGCCGCTGCCTGGAGCACGAAGCCCGTCACGATCGTCTTGCGGGAGCCGATCCGGCCCAGCACCTTCGGTGCGACCAGGCCGCCGAGGACTGTGCCGATTCCGAGGACCGCGAACGACAGACCGGTCGTCAGAGGCGAGTAGCCGAGCACCTTCTGCAGATAGAGGGTCAGCAGGAAGACCAGCGAGGTCTCGGTGGCGAACGCGAGCAGACCGGCCAGGTTGCCCCACCGGACCGACGGACGACGCAGTACCGGCAGCGGGACCAGCGCGTCCTGCACCCGCCGCTCGACCAGGAGGAAGCCGACCAGCAGGATGACCGCCGCCGCCAGCGCGATCAGAGCATGGGCGTCGGTCCAGGAGGTCTCGCCGACCCTGGTCAGGCCGTACACGAGGGCCAGCAGGCCGCCGGTCGCGGTCAGTGCGCCCCAGACGTCCAGCCGCAGCCGGTCCTTCGGCCGGCCCTCGACCAGAGTGCGCGGACCGAGCAGCAGCACCATCGCTGCGACCGGGATGTTGATGAAGAAGGCCCAGCGCCAGCTCAGGATGTCGGTCAGCAGGCCGCCGAGGATGGCGCCGGTGGTGAAGCCTGCGGCCATCAGAGCGCCGTTCAGGCTGAGCGCGCGCTCCCGCTGCGGTCCTTCGGGGAACGAGGTGGTCAGCAGCGACAGCGCGGCCGGGGTGACCGCGGCGGTGGCCAGGCCCTGGGCGATCCGGGCTGCGATCAGGATCGTCGGTGTGGTGGCGAGTCCGCCGGCCAGCGAGGCGATGCCGAGGACGGCCATGCCGATGAGGAAGAGGCGCTTGCGGCCGAACAGGTCGGCGACGCGGCCGAACAGCAGCGTGAAGCCGGCGGCGCAGAGCGCGAACGCGGTGGCGATCCACTGCAGGTGTGCGAGGGGCAGCCCGACGTCCTGGCCGATGGTCGGCAGCGCGACGTTCAGGATGGAGAAGTCGACCGCGAGGGTGAAACCGGCGGTCAGCAGCACCAGCAACACCAGGCGCTGCCGCGAGGGGCTGACCGTGGGGGTGGTCAGGCCGACGACACTCATGGGAGAAAGTCCTTTCGGAGGTTGGTTTCTCCACTGTCGTGACATCGGACCCGCCGTACCTCACTCCCTTCTGCCTAGCACTGACAGTGACAGGCACAGCCAGGTCACAGACACGGCCAGACGGCATGATGGACGGCATGAGTGCGATCCGTGAGCTGCCCAGAGTCGTGCCTGCCGATCCCGGCAAGGCGGTCCGCAAGGAGGCAGCCGCCAGCCAGCAGGCGTCACTCAACCTCGCGGTACACCCGTCGTCGTGGTCGCAGGACCAGGCCGACGAGGTCGTACGGCGCTACACCGAGCTGGCACCGGAGTGGGACGGCGAACGTGGTGGCTACCGGCCCGTGCCTCTCGCGGACGCGTTGCGGCGTGGTGGACCGTGGCCCGACGGACTCTGTCTGGAGGTCGGCTGCGGTACAGGTCTGCTGACCGGTCTGATCGAGGACGTGTGGCCGCGGGTGGTGAGCATGGACCTGACCTGGGAGATGCTGCGCCGGTCGTCAGCGCAGCAGCGGCTGCAGGGTGACGCGTCGCGGTTGCCGGTCCGGGACGGTTGCGCGCAGGCCGTCGTACTGGCTGATGTGCCGTTGTTCGCGGACGAAGTGGTACGGGCGCTGGCGCCGGACGGTGTGGTGGTGTGGTCGAACGCGCTGGGCGTGGACGCACCTCACTCACCACGTCCCGATCACCACTGTGCTGGGTGTCCTGGAGGATGCGTCGGGCCGACCCTGGTCTGCGGTGACCTCTCACGCCGGTTGGGGACTCTGGGCCGTACTGCGAGTCAGCGCCAGCGCAACCGCCGAGACCAGGCAGGTCACCGCGGAGCCGAGGATCAGCGGCTGATAGCCGACGGCAACGGCCAGCGCGGCCGCGATGAGCGGTGCCGTCGCGCGGCCGACGGTGGTCGGGGTTCCGAGGATGCCGGAGATGGTGGCGTAGCCCTCGTCGCCGTACCGGTCGAGCAGGATGGCCGGAGTGGCGACCGAGGCGACGCCGAAGCCCAGCCCGAACAGGATCAGGCTGGTCGCCGCCCCGATGATGCTGCGCCCGATGAACGGCAGCATTCCGATCGCGACGCCTTGCAACGTCATCACCGCCGCGGTGATGAGCGTGATGGACAGCCACCGCTTGGCCACCGTGGTGACGATCCGGCCGGTGACGGACAGTACGCCGAGCAGTCCGGTGAGGCCGGCGGCGACAGTGGGCTTGTGCCCCAACTGCACCAGGTACGTGACCAGATGCACGGCGATGACCGCCAACGCGGCGTTGTGCAGCACGAAGGCGCACGCGATCAGCCAGAAGCCGGGATCACGCAGTACCCGGGCCGGTGAGCGCGTGCTGCCCTGATGCGTGACCGCGGCCGTCGGTCTGGTCCCGCGCAGGCTGATCCCGTGCAGCGGAATGGTCAGCCCGACGAAGACAGCCAGCACCAGGACCGCATGCCGCCAGCCGAGCGCATGGATGAGCTGACCCGCGAGCGGAATGAAGATCGAGCTGGCGAACCCGGCCACCAGAGTGATGCTGAGGATCGCGTTCGCCCGCCGGGCCGGCGCGGTGATGGCAACGATGACGGCGAACGCCGGTTGATAGAGCACCATCGCCGAGGCAGCACCGATGAGGACGAAGACGCCGTACAGCTGGGTGGCCGTCTGGACCTGTGACCAGGCGAGTACGGCGACTGTGGCGAGCGCCGACCCGACGGTCATCACGCCGTACCCGCCGCGGGTGTCGAGCCAGCGTCCGACCGGCACAGCCATCGCCGCACTGACCAGCACGGACGTGGTGAGGGCACCGGTGGCTGTGGTGGTGCTGAGGCGCAGATCGGTGCGCATCGGTTCGAGCAACGCGCTGAACGCGTAGTAGAGGATCCCGTAACCGATGGTCGTGGTGACCGCGAGCGTGGCGATCACCACCGGACCGCGTGGTCGTTCGCTGAGTCGCAGCGGTCCTCACTCCCTTCCACCGAGCCCTTCGCACTCTAGGCCGACGACGCGCCTCTCGCATCCGCCGCCCGGCCGGTCGGACGTAGGGTTCCAGGGTGACTCTCTCCCGGCATGTGGTCCGCTCCGTCACGACCGCCGAGGTCGGCTCGCGCTACCTCCGGGCCGTCGGACGGAACTCCTTCCGCGGTCATCACGGCAGCGGCAACACCTCGACGGCGTACGTCGTCGAGACCGATCGCGGCGCCAGTGGCTGGGGACTGCCGCTGTACGACGGTGATCCGGCGCGGTTGATCGGCAAGAACCTGGCCGAGCTGATCGATCCGGAGCGGGGCGTGGTCGATCCGGCCGCGGAGTTCCTCGACTATCCACTGCACGATCTGGCCGCGCGGATCCTCGACGTACCCGCGTACGCGATGCTCGGCGCGGCCGGGTCGCCGCGGGTGCGCAGCTACAGCGGCGGGATCTACTTCGACGACCTGGACCCGGAGGACGCGCCGGCCGGGACGGACGCGATCCGGGCGAACCTGGCCCAGGACCACGAGTTCGGCTTCCGCGACTTCAAGCTGAAGCTCGGCCGCGGCTACCGCTGGATGGACCCGCAGGAAGGCCTCGAGCGCGACATCGAGGTGACGCTGCTGACCCGCGAGCTGTACCCGGACGCGGACATCCTGGTCGACCCGAACGACGGCTACACCGCGAACGCGCTGACCGCCTACCTGGCCGCCGTGTCCACCTGCCACCTGTACTGGATCGAGGAACCGTTCGCGGAACGCTGGGAGGACTTCCGCTTCCTCCGCGAGCACCTCGCCACGCTCTCGTGGCAGCCGAAGATCGCCGACGGCGAGTTCGATCCGGACGAGGACCACATCCTCCGGCTCGCGCAGGAAGGCCTCGTCGACGTCGCCCTGATGGACGTCGTCGGCCACGGCCTGACCGCCTGGCGCCGCACCATGCCACGCCTCGCCGAGACGTCGGCCGAGGCCTCCCCACACGCCTGGGGGATGCCGCTCAAGTCCTTGTACGCCGCCCACATCGCAGCCGGACTCGGCAACGTCTCCATCATCGAAGGCGTCCCCGGCAACACGTTGGGCACCGACGGGAACGGCTACACCCTCGCCGACGGCCACCTCACGCTGTCCGAGGAACCCGGCTTCGGCGTCACGTTGAAGTAGCCAGCCGCTCGTCGTACGCCAGCTGGATGGCCTGGTTGAGGACGGGCAGGTCTTGAGGGCCGTCGTGGCGGTGGTCGTTGATGAAGAACGTCGGGGTGCCGGCCACGCCGCTGCGGTCGGCGGAGTCGACGTCCTGCGCCACGCGAGTGGTGTGGTCGTGCTGGACGAGATCCTCGCGGAAGCGGTCGACGTCGAGGCCGAGGTCGACCGCGTACCCGAGCAGGTCGTCGAGCTCGAGATTCTGCTGGTTGGTGAGCAGGAGGTCGTGCATCTGCCAGAACTTGCCCTGCCGGCCGGCGGCCTCGGCGGCCTCCGCGGCGAGCTGCGCGTGCGGGTGTACGTCGGGCAGCGGCAGGTGCCGCCAGACGTAGCGGATGTGACTGTTCTCGGCGAGCAGTTCGCGCGCTGTCGGTGCGGCCATCTGAGTCCAAGGGCACTCGAAATCGCCGTACTCGACAACTGTCACCGTCGCCTCGGCCGGACCGCGGATGTGGTCGCGGGAAGGGTCGACCGGTGGGGCGAGGTCGATGGGCAGAGTGGCGGTCCCGAGCAGCGCACGGGTGCGGGTGCGGACCGGCAGCAATCCGATCAGCCGGTAGAAGCTCACGCTCAGCACTGCCGCTCCGACGGCGGCCACCAGCACGCCGAGCTTCGCCTCCTCCAGCGTCGGGCCGGTGAAGGCGAGGTCCGCGATCAGGAAGGAGACGGTGAACGGTACGCCCGAGATCATGCCGCTACCGAGTACGCCGGCCCAGCCGACCGACGGACGTACGGCGCCATGCGTGGTCCGAGTGAGGATCCACGAGGTGCTTGCGACGGCGATGGGCTTGCCGACGACGAAGGCGACGACGATCCCGACCGTGACCGGCGCGGTCACCGCTGCCTTCAGCAGGTCTGCGTCGATCACGATCCCGGCGTTGGCCAACGCGAACAGCGGAACGATCACATAGCTGGTCAGCCGGTGAAAGGCGTGCTGAAGCCGCGCGTTCGCCGACAGTGTCCCGGTGAGCTCGCGCGTCGCCGAACGGGCGAGCTCCGGAGTCGGCTGCTCGCGGAACTGCCGGACCAGAGTGGTCGCCTGCTCCAACGCGTCCCGGCGCGGCACGTACGCCGACGTCGCCAGGCCGACCGCGAGACCCGCGACGACCGGGTCGATGCCGCTGGCAAGCAACCCCGCCCAGACCACGAGCGCGAGCAGGGTGAAGACCGGCCAGCGATACCGGTATCCCAGCCGGGTGCTGGCAAGGACCCCGGCGTACGCCGCGATCGCGACCAGCAGCCCGGTCAGGTGGATCTCGCTGGTGTACGCGACCGCGATGACCAGCAGGGCTGCGACGTCGTCGACGACGAACACGGTGAGCAGGAACGTCCGGATCCGATCGGGGACGTGCTGCCCGGCCACCGCGAAGACACCGAGTGCCAACGCGGTGTCGGTCGACATCGCCGCGCCCCAGCCGTGCACACCGGAGCCCGAGCGGTTGATCGCCAGGTAGATCAGGACCGGGATGACCATGCCGGCCAGACCGGCCGTGACCGGGAGGATCATCCGGCGCCGCTCCCGCAGTTCGCCGAGGTCGAACTCGCGCCGCGCCTCCAGTCCGACGACCAGGAAGAACAACGCCATCAGCCCGCTGTTCACCCAGGTGCGCAGCTCGAGCTCGGCCGACCACGGGCCGATCCGGACCGCGAGAACCCAGTCCCAGAAGGCGTCGTACTGGTCGGTGGCGACGTTCGCCCAGATCAGCGCGAGCACGATCGCGGCCGCCAGGATCGCGGCGCTGGCGGCCTCGGTCCGCAGGAAGGCACGCAGCGGACTGCTGGCCGGGCCGACCATGGACATCGGCAGGTCGCCCGGGTCCTTCTGCTTCATGAGCGACTGATCTCCTGCAGGGTCCAGGTGTTGCCGTCGGGGTCGGCGAAGTCGGCCATGCTCGCGTAGCTGCGGCGTTCGGGGTCCACACCGGGTGCGAACGCGCCGTCCCAGGTGTCCACCGGAGACTTGTGCCGGATGTCGGAGACCTTGATGCCGCGGGCAACCAGTTCGCCGTGCGCGGCCGCAAGATCGGCGACCACGAGGTAGTTCGCGCGCGCCGAGCCGGGCGCCGCGTCCGTCAGCCCGTCGCCGAACTGGATCGAACAGGCCGAGCCGGGCGGGGTCACCTGGACGACCCGGAAGCCGTCGCGCGGGTGGTAGTCGACGTCGCGGACGGCCAGGGTGAGGACTTCCAGTGAAAATTCCATCACATGTCCAGAACTAGATCGGTGGTCGGTCGGGCGCAGCAGATCAGCGTCTGACCTTCGGGCGGTGGCTCCAGTGGCGTGGGGGAGTAGGTGACCTCACCGGACAGCAGTGGAGTGATGCAGTTGTGGCAGACACCGGTGCGGCAGCTCCAGCGCGTCGGTACGTCGCAGGCCTCGGCGAGCTCGAGCACACTCCCGTCCCGGAACGGCGTGGAGATGCCGCTGCGGGCAAACGTCACCAGAGGCCCGTTGCCAGGCGGTCCTGGTGGCTCGTGCGGCGGTCGTGTGGTCTGGTCGGTGATGCCGGGGTTCGTCGGCGGCAGTGCGCCGAACAGTTCGGTCCGGATGCCGGCCGGATCGATGCCGATCGCGGTGAGCGCCTCGCGCATGTCCGTCATGAAGCCGGCCGGTCCGCAGATGTACGCCGTTGCGTCGACCGGGACGTCCAGGTCGACCAGCTTGTCCTTGGTGAGGCGACCGGCGGTCGCGGTGTAGCAGATGTACTCGTGCGTGTTGGGCAGAGACCCGAGCAGCTCCCGCGCCTCAGCGGCCAGCGGATGCTCGTCCGGACCCCGAGCACAGTGGATCCACCAGACCTCGCGAGTACTGCGTTGTTCCGCGAGGTCGTGCAACATCGACAGGACCGGTGTCAGCCCGATCCCTGCGGAGAGCAGCACGATCGGACCGGACGATTCCTCCAGCACGAACTCGCCCCGCGGTGCGGCAGACCTCCAGTACGGCGCCCGGCCGCAGCTTCGTGGTCAGGTAACTGCTCCCGACACCGTGCGGTTCGTGCTTGACGCTGATCCGGTACGAGCCGGTCCCGGGCGAGGAGGACAGCGAGTAGCTCCGCACCGGGACCGGCAGACCGGCGGCCGCGAGTTTGAACGTCAGGTACTGGCCGGCGCGTGCGGCCGGCAGCCGGCTCCCGTCCGCCGCGGCCAGGCGGATCGAGGAGACGGTCGCGCTCTCCGGGATCACCTCGGTCACCCGCAACGGACGGAAGCCGTCCCAGGCCGGCTTGGGGGTGGTGGTCTCTTCCAGCAGATCGCGGAACGAGCCGAGCCAGCCTGGGCTGAGGGCCGGGATCTGTGTCGCCATGCGCAGCTTCGCGACGTCCCGGTTCGGCAGGTAGAGCAGGGCGTCGGTGTCGGCGACGCTCAGGGCACCCGGACCGGTCCTCGTCTTGACGATCTGGTCACCGGCCTCGATGTGCCCTTCCGTGATCACCCGGCAGTAGAAGCCGGGCCGGTGATGGCTGACCAGCAACGCGGGCAGCTCGGGTTCGCCCATGCGCATACCGACGCGGTAGCAGGTGACCCGCGGCTGGGTCACCTCGAACTCGGCCTCGCCGATCCGGTACCGGTCGCCGATGCACACCTCGTCGTCGGGCAGCCCGTCGACCGTGAGGTTCTCGCCGAACTGTCCGTAGACGAAGTCGTCCCGCCCGAAGTGCTGCTCCCAGTACCGGTACGAGTCGATCTGATAGACGAGTACGGCGCGCATCTCGCCGCCGTGCCCGGCGGTGTCGCCCTGCCCGTCGCCGTCGATGTTCAGCCGCCGGACCATGACCGGGCCGTCGACCGGCTCCTTCCACACCCCGGTGTAGACGGTCTTGCCGTTCCAGCCGACGTCCTTCGGCCGGCCGACGTTCACCGCCAGGACAGTTGCCGCATCGCTCATCCGGACAGTTCCTCCACGGTCAGATCGCGGTCGACCCCGTGCGAGATCACGCTCTGCCCAGGTTCCAGCCGCAGCCGCGCGCCGTCCAGTTCCACCTCGACCTTGTCCGGCTCGAACGAGATCATCCCGGAGATCCGCCGTACCTCGGTCCAGGCGTCCTCGTAACCCCACGCCGCACCGCGGGCGTCGCCGATGTCCCAGTAGCTGCACAGACCCTTGTACGGGCAGAAGGTCTGGCCCTCGACCGGGGTCAGCGCCGAGTCGTCCACGTCCTCGCGCGGCACGTACCACCGCGGTGCGAAGCCCGATTCGTAGAGGGCGAGCGGCCGGGTGGACTCGGCGACGACGCGGTCGCCGTCGCGGACGACGAGATGGCGGCTGGTCTGCCGGATGTCGATCCGGTGGTAGGCGTCGGCGGCGTGGCCGACGATCCGTTCGTCCTCCTCGTAGAACGCGTCCATCGCCCGCCACGCGAACGCGACGCGTCCCTTCAGATCGCTCGCGTGATCCGGCAGTGCGGTGTGCTGCCAGGCCGCGCGGGTCCTGCTGCTGTCGCCCGCGGTCACGGTGTACCAGGTCGTCTCGCCGAGGTCGCGATGCTGCGTGGTCCGCTCCGCGGCCTCCAGGACACCGGTCACGATGTCACCGATCGGGAAGTACGCCACCGGATACCGCGCGGGCTCATGCAGCAGTACGACGTCCGCACTGTCGGCGATCCACCGGTCGCCGAACTTCACCCGCATCCGCCGGCGCAGCGGCTCGGCGAACAGCAGTCGCTCGGGCAGTGGGTCGGGGACCAGGAAACGGCCGATCGCACCGGTGGCGAGCGGACCCTGTTGCCAGGAAAGGCCCATGGTTCGGCTCCTCTCAGATCAGCGGTTCGCCGCCGTCGATGCGCAGCGTCGTACCGGTCAGGAAGGTGTTGGTCATGGCGAACAGCACCGCCGCGGCGATGTCGTCGGTGGTGCCGATCCGCCGGGCGGGGTTGCGGGTGCTCATGTCCTCGAAGTAGTCCGCCTTGGCCGCGTCCCCGAGGGCGTCCCAGGCGCCGGTGTCGATCACGCCGGGGGAGACGGCGTTCACCCGGATCGGAGCCAGCTCCAGTGCGAGCGACCGGGCCAGTACGTCGGCCGCGCCGTTGGTGATGGCCACCGCCAGGGTGCCGACGGCGATCTTGGCCGCGGCGACGCCGGAGAACAGCGTGAACGAGCCGCCCTCGGTGATCCGCACCGCCAGGTGCTTGGCGAGCATCAGTGGGCCGATCACCTTGGTGTCGAACGACAGCCGGACCTTGTCCCGATCGAGGTCGGCGAGCTTGCCACGGGCCCGGGCCGAGGCGGTCGAGACGATGTGGTCGACGCTGCCGATCCGCTCCCCGAGGGCGGCGATGGTGGCCTCGTCGGTGAGGTCGACGTACTCGGTCCGGACGCCCGGATCGTCGGCGTACGCCTTGGCGAGAGCCTCCTGGTCCCGGCCGGCCGCGATGACCTGCGCCCCCGCGTCGCGCGCGGCCGTGGTCACGGCGCGGGCGATCCCGCCGCCGCGCCCGATCACGAGCACGGTGCGGTCCTGGAGTGGTGTGGCCATGGCGAGGGTCCTTTCGGCGGGCAGCGGATTACCGGACGCGAACGGATCGCTGCGGCGATCCGCGGCCCGGAATGCGGGTCCGCGCCCGGCATGAGCCTGCGGGACGGGGATCCGCGTCCGCATCCGCCACTGGCCAGCCAGGTCCGCCCATGCTCGCCAGCCGCTAGCGTGAGGACGTGCATGGGCAGGCCGAGCCGCCGGGTTGGCGGCGTGCGATCGAGTTGACGGGCCGCGACCTGGAGTGCGGCGTGCTCGACCGGCTGATGGGCGCTGTCCGGGCCGGCGAGAGTCGCGCTCTGGTGCTGCACGGCGAGGCCGGCGTCGGCAAGAGCGCACTGCTCGACTACCTCGAGACGCAGTCGGCCGGATGCCGGGTGACGCGCGCCTCGGGGGTGCAGTCCGAGATGGAGCTGGCGTTCTCCGGTCTGCACCAGCTGTGCGCACCGGTGCTGGACCGGATCGATCTACTGCCGCCTCCCCAGCGGGAAGCGCTACGGACGGTGTTCGGCATCAGCGCAGGCCCCGCACCGGACCTGTTCCTGATCGGACTGGCTGTGCTCGGGCTGCTGTCCGAGGCAGCCGAGCGGGAGCCGCTCGTCTGTCTGGTCGACGACCAGCAGTGGCTCGACCGGTGCTCGGCACAGATCCTCGCCTTCGTCGCCCGCCGGTTGGACGCCGAGTCGGTCGCGATGGTCTTCGCGACCCGCGCGGTCGCCGGTGACCTGGCCGGCGTGCCTGGGTATCCCATCGGTGGTCTGCACGACTCGGATGCCCATCGGCTGCTGGACGCCGTACTGACCGTGCCGATCGACGCCCAGGTGCGGGACCAGCTGGTCTCCGAGGCACACGGGAATCCGCTGGCCTTGCTGGAGCTGCCGCGTGGGCTGACCGCGGCGCAGTTGGCCGGCGGGTTCGGTCTCCCGGGTGCAGGCAACATCGAGGAGAGCTTCGTCCGCCGGGTGAACGCCGTACCGGACGAGACCCGGCGGTTGCTCGTGCTCGCAGCTGCCGATCCGTCTGGCGACGACTTGCTGGTACGCCGTGCCGCCGAGCGGCTGGGGATCGGTCCGGAGGCCGCGACAGCGGCGGCGGACGCCGGGCTGGCGGAGTTCGGGACGCGGATCCGGTTCCGGCATCCGCTGGTGCGATCGGCGGCGTACCGGTCGGCATCGGCCGGGGAACGGCGTCAGGTGCACGGCGTACTGGCCGAGCTGACCGACGCCGAGGCCGATCCGGATCGGCGGGCGTGGCACCGGGCGCAGGCAACCCCCGGACCCGACGAAGAGGTCGCGGCCGAGCTGGAGCTGTCGGCCGGGCGGGCGAGTGCGCGGGGTGGACTGGCCGCGACGGCTGCCTTCCTCCAACGCGCGGCAGCGCTGACGCTCGACCCGGCAAAGCGCGCGGACCGGGCGCTGGCGGCCGCGCACGCGGAGCTCGGGACCGGTGCCTTCGGCTCGGCGGCGGACATGCTCGCGATGGCCGAGGCAGAGCCTCTGGCCGACCTGCAGCGGGCCCGGGCCGACCTCGTGCGTGCGCAGCTCGCCTTCTTCACCAACCGCGGCAACGACGCACCACAACTGATGCTCAAGGCGGCCAAGCGGCTCGAGACCATCGACGTGGGGTTGTCGCGGGCGACGTACCTGGATGCCTTGTCGGCGGCGATCTTCGCCAGCCGGCTCGCGACCCCGGGTGGCGACGTGATCGACGTGGCCCGCGAGGCCGCCGCGGCACCGCGGCCGGAGGTTGTGCGGTCGGTGGATCTCCTCCTGGACGGCAACGCGATCTACTACCGGGACGGGTACGCCGCTGGAGCGCCGACACTGCACCAGGCTCTGGCGGCGTTCGGCACGGACGTGTCCGTCGAGGAGGAGCTGCAACTGCTGTGGATGGCAACCACCACCGCGCTGCGGCTGTGGGACGCGGACCGGTGGGAGCAACTGTCCAGGCGGCACCTGCAGCTCGCCCGCGAGACCGGTGTGGTCAACGATCGGGCGCTGGCGCTGACCTCACTCGCCTATGTGTCGTTGTTCGCCGGCGACCTGGTCGCCGCGGCATCGCTGACCGACGAGGTCCAGGCTGCCAACGAGGCGACCGGCGGCAACCTCGCGCCGTACGGTCGGCTCGCGCTGGCCGCGTTCCGCGGCGACCGGACCGAGACGCTGGCGCTGGGGGAGGCCACCAAGAAGGACGGGTCGCGGCGGGGCGAGGGGATCGGGATCGCGTTCGCCGAGTGGGCGGCCGCGGTCCTCGACAACGGCCTCGGCCGCTACCAGGACGCGGCCAAGGCGGCGCAGCGAGCTTGGGAGGATCCGCGCGACGCGTCGTCGATGATGCTCGCCCCGAGTGAGCTCGTCGAGGCCGCTGTGCGCAGTGGGTCGATCGACACGGCGCACCGCGCCTGCGAGCGGCTCGGCGAGATGGCGACGGCGACCGGCACCGAGTGGGCGCTCGGAGTCCACGCCAGATCGCTGGCACTGGTCAGTGCGGGTGACACCGCCGAACGGCTCTATCGCGAAGCGATCGCCCACCTGGACAAGACCCGGCTGCGGGTCGAGCTCGCCCGCGCCCAACTCCTGTATGGCGAATGGCTGCGGCGCGAGCGTCGTCGTACCGATGCCCGGGAGTATCTGCGGACGGCGCACGGGATGTTCGACGCGATGGGGATGGCCGGCTTCGCCGAGCGGGCCCGCCGCGAGCTTCAGGCCGCCGGGGCGGCTGCGCGCAAACGCGTCGTACCGGCTCAGAGCGAGTTGACCGCGCAGGAGGCGCAGATCGCGCGGATGGCCCGCGACGGCCTGTCCAACCCGGAGATCGCCACCCGCCTGTTCATCAGCGCCCGCACCGTCCAGTACCACCTGCGCAAGGTCTTCACCAAGCTCGGCATCACCTCCCGCAGCCAGCTCGACCGGGTGCTGCCGCCCTAGCTGACGGGCGGCTTCGCGATCAGGGTCGCCCGGGCGTCGAGAACGTCGATGGCGGCGAGCGACGTCCGGTACCACCGCACGCTGCGCTGGAAGACCGACTGGAAGAGATTGCTGATCACCGAGAACCGGAAGTCCCACTCGCAGAGCTCCCAGCTGTAGTCGTCCACACCGGCGGCGCGCAACGCCTCCCAGTAGCGCCGCAGCAGGTCACGATCGCGGGCGAGCCGGTCGCCGGTCGGGACCACCGACAGGCAGTAGGCGAGATCGTGCGGCCCGAGCCCGGGTTTCAGCTCCGACCAGTCGATCACCTTCGGCCGTGCGTCGTCCGCGCGGAAGAACACGTTGCCGAGGAAATGCAGGTCGCCGTGGACGAGCGTGATCGCGCGACCGTCCGCGACGCGGGCCAGGAACTGGCGCTCCCACTGCTCCAGGATCTCCTCGAGCACTGAGCGCTCCGCGTCGTCGAGCTCGGTCGCGGTCGGGAAGAAGTGGGCGGCCTCGTCGCGCACCGCCGCGGCGTTCCGCTTGATCACCTCACGCGGCAACGCCTGCGCCGAACTGGTCACCGACGGCTCCGACGCGCTGACCAGATACTCCGGTACGTCGTTCCAGAACCGTGCGTGCAAACCCGCCAGCATGTCGATCGTGCCGTGCAACTGGGCCTCCGACACCTCAGCGCCGACCACGCGGTAGCCGGCCGCCTCCAGGTCCTCGCTCAGCAACAGGACTTCGTCACCGGCGTCCGTGGCCCCCAGCAACCGCGGCGCCGGATGATCCCACCGCGGCGCGAGCTCCTCGAAGAACCGGATCTCACGCCGCGCCGCCGCCACCCCGGCGCCGGTCGCGTGCTTGGCGATGACAGTGGTCTGGGTCCCACCCGTCGAACGCACCCGTAGCCGCAGGACCTCGGCCTCCGACGCCGCAAACGTGTCCAGCACGTCCACACCGGACACCGGCGTACCCAAGGCTGCACTCACCTCGGCGGTGCTGGTCATCATGAGGTCCACGGCCAGTGCGGGTGCGGAGTTGTCGGGCCGGCGTACGGGGTGTCCTGGTAGTGGTGCTGCAGCTCGGCGAGCCGCATGGTCAGTGCGGTCCGGATCTCGGCGTACGACGGATCGTCGGCGACGTTCACCAGCTCCTCGGGGTCGTTCAGTAGGTCGTAGAGCTCCCACTCCGGTTCGGACAGCTGCTCCGACGACCCGGGTACGCCGAGGCCGGCGCCGTAGTAGTGGATCAGCTTGAACTCCTTCGTCCGTACGCCGTAGTGCGCGGGCGCATGGTGATTCGGATCGTCGTGCTCCCAGTACCGGTAGTACATGGCGTCCGGCCAGTCCGCGACCTCCTCACCGCGCAGCAACGGCAGGAAGCTCCGGCCCTGCGACGTGGGCAGAACTGTGGCGGCGTCCATCCCGGTCATGTCCAGGAACGTCGCGGCGAAGTCGACGTTGGTCACCATCGCATCGCAGGTGCTGCCGGCCGGGATCCGGCCCGGCCAGCGGATCAGCATCGGCATCTGCAACGACTCGTCGAACATCAGCCGCTTGTCGAACCAGCCGTGATCGCCGAGGAAGAACCCCTGGTCGGACGTGTAGACGACCACCGTGTCCTCGGCCAGCCCTTCGGCCTCCAGTACGTCGAGCAGCCGGCCGACGTTGTCGTCGATCGACTGGACGCACTGCAGGTAGTCGCGCAGATAGCGCTGGTACTTCCACCGCATCCGCTCGGTCCGGTTCTCGGGCCCGCGCAGTTCCTCTGGCAACTCCTCGCCGAGCTCCTCCGCCCCGAGGTCGTCCGCCACGGACATCCGGACGCTGCGCACCGCACGGCTGCGGGTGGAGTAGTCGTCGAACAGCGTGCTCGGCTCCGGGATCGAGCCGATTGGGTAGAGCTCCTTGTGCTTCTCGTCCGGCACCCACGGCCGGTGTGGCGCCTTGTGATGCACCAGCAGCAGGAACGGCCGGTCCGGGTCGCGCTGCCGGAGCCAGTCGATGCTCTGGTCCGTGACGATGTCGGTGGCGTACCCGGGCACGGTCTGTGCGCCTTCCGGCCCGATCATCAACGGATCCACGTAGTCACCCTGACCCGGGAACACCCGCCAGGAGTCGAAGTGCCGCGGCGCCGACTCCGGCCGCTCCCCGAGGTGCCACTTCCCGAACAGGGCGGTCTGGTAGCCGGCCTCGTGCAGCACCTCCGCGAACGTCGGCACGCGGTAGTCGATGTCGGTGTAGATCGAGGCGACCCCGTTGATATGGCTGTACGTTCCGGTCAGGATCGAGGCTCGCGAGGGCGAGCAGATCGAGTTCGTGCAGTAGGTGGCGTCCATCCGCACGCCGTCCTGGGCGAGGCGGTCCAGGTGCGGGGTCTGGTTGACCTTGCTCCCGTACGCCGAGATGGCGTGCGCGGCGTGGTCGTCTGACATGATGAACACGAGGTTGGGCGAAGGCATGGTTCCACCTTAGGTTTGTTGCCCATGGCCATGTTCGACTTTTCCCTCGACAAGCTCCGCGCGTACCGGCCCGAGGTGGCCGCACCCGCCGACCTGGTCGATTTCTGGCGCCGCTCCCTGGAGAAGGCGCGTACCGACGACCTCAACGCGACGTTGACCGAGGTGGACAACAAGCTCGCGGTGATCGACACCTACGACGTGACGTACGCCGGCTTCGGCGGCGCTCCGATCAAGGGCTGGCTGCACGTGCCGGCCGGGGCGACCGGACCACTGCCGACGGTGGTGCAGTACTTCGGCTACTCTGGCGGCCGCGGGTTCCCGCACGCCACCAACCTGTGGGCGCAGGCCGGCTACGCCCACTTCGTGATGGACACCCGCGGGCAGGGCTACAGCACCGGCGGCGGCAGCAGTACGGCGGACGACAGCGCGTACGCCGGTCTCAACCACACTCCCGGCTTCATGACCGCGGGCATCACCGACCCGGAGACCTACTATTACCGGCGGGTCTTCATCGACGCGATCCGGGCACTGGAGGCGGCCCGGACGTCACCGTTCGTGGACCCGGACCGGATCATCGTCACCGGTGGCAGCCAGGGCGGCGGCATCGCGATCGCGGCCGCCGGGCTCGCGGGCCTGGCCGGGATCGAGCTGCTCGGCTGCGCTCCCGACGTACCGTTCCTGTGCCACTTCCAGCGGGCGCTGCAGATCACCGACAAGGACCCGTACGGCGAGATCACCCGGTTCCTGAAGGGGTTCCGCGAGCACGTCGAACCGGCGCTCCGGACGCTGAGCTACTTCGACGGCGTCAACCTCGGCCGCCTGGCCACCGCACCGGCGCTGTTCTCGGTCGCGCTGATGGACGCGACCTGCCCGCCGTCGACCGTGTTCGCGGCGTACAACCACTACGGCAGCGCGCAGAAGGAGATCGAGGTCTACCAGTACAACGAGCACGAGGGCGGGCAGACGTACCAGCAGCTCGCCCAGCTGAACTGGTTCGCGGAGATCTTCGCCGCACAGGAGTCATCGCTGGACCGATGAGTTTCCGCCGCGGCTGTCGTTACACGGTCAACAGCGTCGGTCAGACTGTGACCGACCCGACCGCAGGAGGCAGCAGATGGACTGGAAGCTCGAACTCGTGATCGTGCCGGTGTCCGACGTGGACCGGGCCAAGAAGTTCTACACCGAGCAGCTCGGTTTCACCGAAGACGTCGACCACCGGGCCGGTGACGACTTCCGGGTCGTGCAACTGACGCCGCCCGGATCCGCGTGCTCGATCACCATCGGCACCGGATTGACCAAGGCCGCGCCGGGCACGTACGAGGGCACGCACCTGGTGGTGAACGACGTCGAGGCGGCCCGGACCGAGCTGGTGGAGCGCGGTGTCGAGGTCAGCGAGCCTTTCCACTTCACCGCGGCGGGCAAGCAGGACGGAGTGCACCCGGACCGCAGCGACTACGGCACCTTCCTCAACTTCCAGGACCCGGACGGCAACGGCTGGACGGTCCAGGAGGTGGGCAAGGCCTCATGAGCACGCTCGAAGAGGCGGCGTTCGCGGGGGACGAGACCGCGTTCGCCGACCTCGCGGGCCGGTACCGGCGCGAGCTGCATGTGCACTGCTACCGGATGCTGGCGTCCTTCGACGATGCGGAGGACGCCGTACAGGAGACGCTGCTGCGGGCCTGGCGCGGGCGGGACGGGTACGACGGCCGCACGTACTTCCGGGCGTGGTTGTACCGGATCGCGACCAACGTGTGCCTGGACGAAACCCGGCGGCACGCGCGCAGGCAGAACGCGTCGCCGGGGGAGATGGTGTGGCTCCAGCCGTACCCGGACCGGTTGCTGGACGAGATCGCTCCGTCCGCCGACCAGCCGGACGCGGTCGCGGTGGACCGGGAGACGATCGAACTGGCCTTCCTGGTCGCACTGCAGGCGTTGCCCCCGCGGCAGCGGGCCGCACTGATCGCCCGGGACGTACTGGGCTGGCCCGCCACCGACACCGCCACACTGCTCGAGACAAGCGTGGCGGCGGCGAACAGTGCCCTGCAGCGGGCCCGGGCGACGATGCAGCAACAGTTGCCTGCTCGCCGTACCGACTGGACCGCGCCCCGTCCGACCGCCGCCGAGCGGGAGCTCCTCGATCGCTTCATCGACGCGCACGAGCGATGCGACGCGGCGGCCGCGGTCGCCATCGCGGCCGAGGATCTGCGCGTCTCGATGCCGCCGGACCTGTTGTCGTTCGAGGGTCTGGAGGCGTGCCTGCCGTTGTTCGAGCGGGCGTTCGGCCCGGACCGCGACGGCGACTGGCGGCTGGTGCCCACCTTGGCGAACCGGCAGCCGGCCGCGGCGTCGTACCTGCGCCGGCCGGGGGACACGGAGTTCCGTGCGTTCAAGCTCGACGTACTCCGGGTCACAGCTGACGGTCTGATCGGCGAGATCACCACGTTCGGCTACTCCCGCTTCCCCGCCTTCGGGCTGCCGCCCCTGTTGTCTGACTAATCTGGAGGCACGCTCACCGGACACGAGAAGGTGGAAGATGCTGGGACTGCCCACGGGGATCCGGGCCTGTCTGTTCGACCTCGACGGTGTGCTCACCGACACCGCGGCCGTCCATGCCGCGGCCTGGAAGGAGATGTTCGACAAGTTCCTCCAGACGTACGCCGACGAGCACGGCCGGCCGTTCACGCCCTTCGATGCCCGGAAGGAGTACGACGCCTACGTCGACGGCAAGCCGCGCGTCGACGGAGTCCGGGACTTCCTGACGGCGCGCGGGATCAGCCTGCCCGACGGGACACCGGACGACCCGCCGGACGCGATGACCGTCAACGGTCTCGGCAACCGGAAGAACGAGGCAGTCCAGCGGCGGATCCGGACCGAGGGCGTGCACGTGTTCGAGGGCTCCCGGCGGTACCTGCAGGCCGTCGAGGCGGTCGGACTCCGGCGGGCGGTGGTGTCGTCGAGCGCCAACACCCGCGAGGTCCTCGCCGTCACCGAGTTGGCGCAGTACGTGGAGGAGGTCGTCGACGGCATCACGATCCGGACCGAGGGGCTGCACGGGAAGCCGGCGCCGGACACGTTCCTGGCCGCGGCGAAGAAGTTCGGCGTGGATCCGTCCGAGGCCGCGGTGTTCGAGGACGCGCTGGCCGGCGTGTCCGCCGGCCGATCCGGGCATTTCGGGCATGTGATTGGTGTTGACCGGGTCGGACAGGCCGATCAGCTCAAGGTCCACGGTGCCGACGTCGTGGTCCGCGACCTGGCCGAGCTTCTGGAGGGTCGATGATCGATCGCGGGCACCATCCGATCGAGCCGTGGCGGCTGCGCGAGACGCGGCTGCAGATGGACCGGCTGGCCCAGTCCGAGTCGCTGTTCGCGCTGTCGAACGGGCACATCGGACTGCGCGGCAATCTGGACGAGGGCGAGCCGTACGCGATCCCGGGCACCTATCTGAACTCGTTCTACGAACAGCGCCCGCTGCCGTACGCCGAAGCCGGGTACGGCTACCCCGAGTCGGGGCAGACGCTGGTGGACGTGACCAACGGCAAGCTGATCCGGCTGCTCGTGGACGACTCGCCGTTCGACATCCGCTACGGCTACCTGACCCAGCACGAGCGCTCCCTGGACTTCCGCACCGGCATCCTGCAGCGCGACGTGGACTGGACGTCACCCGGTGGCAAGCGGATCCGGGTCCGCAGCCGCCGGCTGGTGTCGCTGACCCAGCGTGCGATCGCCGCGATCGAGTACGTCGTGGAGCCGGTGGACCAGCCGGCCCGGTTCGTGATCCAGTCCGAACTGGTCGCGAACGAGAGCCAGCCGAAGCTGTCCGACGATCCGCGGGTGGCCGCCGTACTGGACAATCCGTTGAAGCCGGTCAGCCACGACGGTGGTGAGAACGGTGTCGTGCTGATCCACCGGACCACCCGGAGCCGGCAGCTGATGGCGGCCGCGATGACGCATGAGGTCGAGGCACCCGCGCGGTACGCGATGGACCTGGACGTGCGGGAGAACTGGGCCCGGTCGACGGTGATCTGCCAGCTGCAGCCGGGGGAGAGCCTGCGGGTGGTGAAGTACCTCGCGTACGGCTGGTCGAGCCTGCGCTCGGAGACGGCGATCCGGGACCAGGTCGCCGCCGCACTGTCCAGTGCGCGCTTCTCGGGCTGGGACGGTCTGGTCAAGCAGCAGGCCGACTTCCTGGACGACTTCTGGGACGGCGCCGACGTCGAGGTGCACGGCCACTCCGAGCTGCAGCAGGCCGTCCGGTTCGCGCTCTTCCATGTTCTGCAGGCGGGTGCACGCGCGGAGCGACGTGCGATCCCGTCGAAGGGCCTGACCGGCGCCGGGTACGACGGCCACACGTTCTGGGACACCGAGGGCTTCGTGCTGCCGGTGCTCAACTACACGATGCCCGACGCGGCGGCCGACGCACTCCGCTGGCGCCATTCCACCCTCGGCATGGCCAAGGAGCGGGCATCGGTGCTGGGGCTGCGCGGCGCCTCGTTCCCGTGGCGGACGATCCGCGGGCAGGAGTGCTCCGGCTACTGGCCGGCGGGGACGGCGGCGTTCCACATCAACGCCGACATCGCCGACGCGGTGATGCGGCACTACACCGTCACCGGCGACGACCAGTTCCTCGAGGAGGTCGGGCTCGAGCTGCTGGTGGAGACGGCCCGGTTGTGGATCTCGCTGGGCCATCACGACCGGCACGGCCGGTGGCATCTGCCCGGTGTGACCGGACCGGACGAGTACAGCGCCGTTGCCGACGACAACGTTTTCACCAACCTTATGGCGGCACGGAACCTGCGGTCGGCGGCCGAGGTGGCGGTCAAGCACCCGGCCAAGGCCCGTGAGCTCGGGGTCGACAGTGAGGAGGAGGCGTGCTGGCGCGACGCGGCGGCCGCCGTGCATGTGCCGTACGACGAGGACCTCGGCGTACATCCGCAGTCCGAGGGCTTCACCGGGTACGCCGAGTGGGACTTCGAGGCATACAAGGACAAGTACCCGCTGCTGCTGCACGCGGCGTACTTCGAGCTGTACCGCAAGCAGGTGATCAAGCAGGCCGACCTGATGCTGGCGACGTTCTGGTGCGGCGACGCGTTCACGCCGGAGGAGAAGGCGCGGAACTTCGACTACTACGAGCGGCTGACGGTGCGGGACTCGTCGTTGTCGGCATGCGTTCAGGCCGTGATGGCGGCGGAGGTGGGTCATCTGGACCTGGCCTACGACTACGCGTACGAGGCTGCGCTGATCGACATGCGGAACCTGCACCACAACACCGGCGACGGCCTGCACATGGCGTCACTCGCCGGTGCGTGGACCGCTCTGGTCTCCGGCTTCGGCGGACTGCGGCAGGTGGACGGCGAGCTGTGCTTCGATCCGGCCCTGCCGGAAGGCCTGCCCCGGCTGGTGTTCAGGATCCGCTGGCGCGGCGTCCGGCTGACGGTGGACATCAACTCGGTCGACGTGACCTACAGCGTCCATGACGGTCCGGGGGCCAGCATGACGTTGCGCCATGCAGGAGAGCGGATCACCGTGACGACGGATTCGCCGGTGACCCGCTCCCTGGAGAAACGTCAGCCCTTGCTACCGCGGCCGACCCAGCCGGTGGGCCGGGAGCCGCGGTCGGCCATCGCGCACAACGACCACTGAGCCGGACTGACGGCCTGGTTGAGTCAGCGCTGGGTGATCGAGTGCTTGCGGCGGGCGGAGAGGGACTCCGCGGTGCCGACCAGCAGGACCGAGGAGATCACCGCGACGACGAAGCCGAGGACGTTCAGCTCGAAGATGCCGCCGGTGCCGAGGATGCTGGCGATCGTGCCGCCGATGACGGACCCGGCCAGGCCGAGCAGCAGGGTGGCGAGCAGGCCGAGCTTCTGCTTGCCGGGTGTGAAGAGTCGGGCGAGCGCGCCGATGATGAGTCCGGCAACGATGAAGCCGATCATGGTCTGATTCCTCCGGGTGCGAACGATTCTGTCTCCAGTGTCCGGCAGACAGGGTCGCCGCGCAGTTGGAGTTGACCCTGATCGCACCCGGAGCCGACCCTGGGTCAGCCGCGCGCCAGAGCCGCGAACAGCCTGGTCGTCTCCAGCAGTTGGGGAGTTCGTTCCAGCACGTTCAGCACCGTGGTGCTGGTTCGCTGGGCGGCCCGCTCGTCGTTGGAGAGCAGGGCCTTGTAGCTCGCGCGGCAGTCGGACTCGGTGCCGAGCACCTCAGCGTAGAGCTGGATGTCTCCTAGGTCCGGCCGCTCCTTGAGCAGTTGCAACGTGCCCTTCGCGCACTCCAGCAGCGTGGCGCCGGGCGTCCTCGTCCGCGAGACCAACTGGTCCGCCAGTCCCTTCACGACGAAGTACTCCGCACTGGACGCCTTGTCCCTGAGATAGCGCACGCTCGCCGGCTCACGCACGTCATCGGACAGAGCACACACCGCCCAGCCCGGCGGCACGATGACCGCCTGGCTGGCCGGGAAGCCCGTCGGCAACGCGGCCACCGCGCTGAGACTCCCGCTGCCGAGCACCGCGGCCAGCGCGGCCACCGAAGCCGGATCGGTCGGGTTGGCGTGCCGCGCGACCATCAGGCGCGTGGTCCAGCGCTCGTCCGGGATGACCACGACCGACAGGAGTCCCGTGTTCTTGAGCAGCAGCGACGTCTGGGTCGCGTCCGTGCTGGTATCCAGCCGTACGCCATCCATCGCCGACGCCGGCTCCAGCGGTACGACGGACTTCGAGCAGTCGACCGCGGCCCGCAGTGGAGCTGGATTGCTCGGTGGCGGAACCAACGGAGTGATCGTGTCCCCACTCGGTTGATCGGCTCCCGTCGCACTCGAACACCCCGCGACCAGGCCGAGTACAGCAACACATGCCAACGTCCACGCACGAACCACCACGATGCCCCCCTGCAACCACGCCTCCGAGCTCACCAGGTCCCCACCTGCTCGGGCGTGTACCAGACCAGTTTGCATCGCACGGCGTACGAAGCCAACGTCCTGCGCGGTGGGTTGTCGACGGACCCGGCAGTGTCGAAACTCCGCGCGCCCGGAAGTGTCCGCGGGGTGGATTAGCCTCGGGACGTGACTGTTCATCAGCTGTCCCGGCGGGATGCGCGGCGCCTTGCCGTGCGTGCGCAACTGCTCGGACGCGAACGGCCGGCCGGGCTGATGGAGATGGTTCGCGGCCTGACCGTGGTGCAGCTCGATCAGACGGCTGCCGTCGCGCCCAACGCCGACCTCGTGGCGTGGAGCCGGCTCGGATCGTCGTACTCGCCGTCGGAATTGGCTGAGGCGCTCGCGACGCTGGAGCTGCTGGAGTTGCGGGGGTTCGCGCGGCCGAGCGAGAGTCTCGTGCTGTTCCGCGCCGAGATGGAGGCGTGGCCGGGGACCGGGCCGCTGCTCGAATGGCAGGAGGAGCGGCGGGACTGGGTGAAGGCCAACGAGGGTTGCCGGCTGGACATCCTCGAGCGGCTGCGGCAGGACGGTCCGCTGATCATGCGCGAGCTGCCGGACACCTGTGTGGTGCCGTGGGAATCGAGCGGCTGGACCAACAACCGCAACGTCTCGCAGATGCTGGAGTTCATGCTCCAGCGCGGCGAGGTCGCGATCGCGGGCCGGGACGGGCGCGACAAGCTGTGGGACCTGGCCACGCGGGTGTATCCGGACGAGCCGGCGATCCCGATCGAGGAGGCGCGGCGGATCCGGGACGGACAGCGGCTGCGATCGCACGGCATCCTGCGCGTCAAGGGTGAGGCGTGCGCCGGCGAGGCACTCGACGCCGGCGTCGCGGGGGAGCCGGCCGTGGTCGAAGGCGTCCGGGGTGAATGGCGCGTCGACCCGGAGCTGCTGGATCAGCCCTTCGCCGGACGGACGGCGTTGCTGTCGCCGCTGGACCGCTTGGTCTACGACCGCAAGCGAATCCTGGAGCTGTTCGAGTTCGACTACCAGCTGGAGATGTACAAACCGGTCGCCAAGCGCCGCTGGGGTTACTTCGCGCTGCCGATCCTGCACGGCGACCGGCTGGTCGGGAAGGTCGACGCGACCTCGGACCGGAAGGCCGGTGTCTTCCGGGTCGACGCCGTTCACGAGGACGCACCGTTCTCCAAGGCACTGAGTACGGCGGTGCATCGCGAGCTGCAGGATCTGGCCAAGTGGCTCGAGCTGCACCTCGTCGTGAAGTCTTGACGAGGACCCATGTTTACGTGAACATCGCAGCGTGAGATCAACCGCCCGCCGTATCGCCGCCGCCCTGTTCGCCGCCGCTACCCTCACCACCGCGCTGACCGTTCCCGCCGTCGCGGCACCACCGCCGCCGACGACGAACGACTTCCGCGGGGTCAACTGGGCCGACCCACGGGACAACTACGCCGACGACGAAGTGGTCCCGTCCGGACTGAGTACGGCCGACGACTACCAGACGACGTACCGGAAGGCGACCGGCATCGTCGGCGAGTTCCGCCACGAACTGAAGGCCAACACGATCCGGCTGCCGATCAACCCGTCGAGCGTGGGTACGGCCTGGTGGAACTCGTACCGCGCCGCGATCGACGCGTCCGTGGCGAGCGGCTTCAAGGTGATCCTGAGCTACTGGGAGGCCGACAACGCCAAGGACGGCCGGGTCGACGACCCCGCGAAGTTCGACGCGATGTGGGACACCGTGTTCACGGCCTACGGCAAGAACCCGCGGGTGTACTTCGAGCCGATGAACGAGCCGTTCGGCTACTCGCTGCCCGAGTGGGTGTCGCTCACCTCGTCCTGGATCCAGCGGCACCACAGCGTTCCGCGCGGCCGGTTCGTCATCTCGGGCACCGGCTACAACGACAACGTCACCGGAGTCGGTGCGGCTCCCGAGCTCGAGGGCACGCTGCTGTCCCTGCATTTCTACGGCTTCTGGGCCTCCGACACGACCGAGGCCGCCTGGCTCGCGAACCTGCGGCCCCGGATCGGTTCGTACGGCTGGCGCACCGTCATCGACGAAGCCGGCTCCCCGATGACGATCGGCCTGAACTACGGCAACCACGAGGGCAACGTCTATACCGCGTACCTCGGTGCTCTCACGCAGGTCGCGCGCGAGAACAAGATGGGCATCGTCTACTGGCCCGGTCTGCGGACCGGCGACTCGTACTCGATGACCACGCAGGTCGGCCCGGCGGACCTTGAGGTCAACAGCCAGAGTGGTCGCGCGCAGCTGTGGTGGGGCTGGGGTCTGCTCAAGAAGGAGCCGACGAACGACCTGCCGCCCGCGCCTCCGGGTGCACCGCTGCGGGGAGTCGCCAGCGGCCGGTGCGTCGACGTACCGGGCTTCTCGACCAGTCCTGGTACGGCGCTCGACCTGTGGGACTGCAACAACGGCGGCAACCAGTCGTGGAACTACACCGCGGACAAGCAGCTCACCGTCTACACCGACAAGTGCATGACGGCCGGGGCAGCCGCCGGGAGCGCGGTCACCATCGAGAACTGCACCGGAGCCACCAACCAGGCTTGGGAGCTCAACGCCGACCAGACCGTCACCAGCGTGGCCGATCCCGGCCTGTGCCTGGACGCTGCCGGCGCTGGGACCGGCAACGGTACGGCGGTCGACGTGTGGCTGTGCAACGGCGCGGACAACCAGAAATGGACTCGCTCCTGACTACAGTCCAGCGGGTGGATCTGTTTGATGAAGACCTCGCCCGGACCGCGGGCGAGCGCGAGGTGCTCGAGGCGTTCCTCGACGCGCACCGGCAGGTCGCGGTCGACAAGCTCCGCGGCCTGTCCGAGGCGGACGCGCGGCGCCGGCTGGTGCCGTCGCTGACGACGCCGATCGGGTTGGTGAACCATCTCGCCGGCGTGGAGCGCAACTGGTTCCAGCACAGCGTCGCCCAGCGGCCTCGCGAGGAGATCGCGGGTGACGCACGCGGCGGCGAGGAGAGCTGGACGGTTGCCGACGACGTGACCATCGACGAGGTCATCGCCGCCTTCGAGGAGGCGTGCGCCGAGTCCCGCCGGATCGCGGCTGACCTGCCGCTGGATCACGTCGTACCGCACGAGCGGCTCGGCGAGGTATCCCTTCGCTGGGTCTACGTGCACATGATCCGCGAGCACGCCCGCCACGGCGGCCACGCGGACATCCTTCGCGAACAGATCGACGGCGCGACCGGCGCCTGAGCGGGTCCTAGGCGAAGCCGCCGTTGCTGAGCAGGAGCTGGCCGTTGATCCACTGCCCGCGCGGTGAGCAGAGGAAGTCGACCAGGTTGGCTGTGTCCTGCGGCGTACCGAGCCGGCCGAGTGGGGTTTGGCGGATGCCGCTCGCGCGGATCTCGTCGGTCATCCAGCCGGTGTCGATCGGGCCGGGGTTGACGACGTTCGCGCTGATGCCCAGGTGGGCCAGTTCCTCGGCCGCGGCCAGGGTGATCCGGTCCAGCGCGCCCTTGCTCGCGCCGTACGGGAGATTGCCGACGGTGTGATCGCTGGTCAGCGCGATGATCCGGCCGGTGCCCGGCGCGCCCTTGAACCGCAGGCCGTATTCGCGGATCAGCAGCCAGGTCGCTCGCGCATTGACGGCGAAGTGCCGGTCGAAGCTCTCCAGGGTGGTGTCGAGGATGCCGGAGTTGACCGACTCGGTGTGGCACATCACCAGGGCGGTCACACCGCCCAACCGCTCCTCGGCCGCGGTGAAGATCTGCTCGGGAGCCGCCGGATCGGCCAGGTCCGCCTCGATCGGGACCGCCGTCGCCCCGAGGCCGGTGAGTTCCTTGGTGATCTCTTCGGTCGCGCCCGACTGCACGCCCCACGTCATCCGCTCGTCGTACGCCGTCCAGTAGGTGAAGGCGATGTCCCATCCGGACGCCGCGAGTTGGCGGGCGATGCCCGCGCCGATGCCGACGGTGCGGCCGACGCCGGTGACGAGCGCGACAGGACGGTCCGAGGTGGGGAGAGTCATACCGCGATTCTGCCGGTCCGGGCTTCCGCATGAGAAATCTGTAATGTTCGGCTCATGCGGTTCACCGGGAGGGATCGCAGGCTGTGAGCATGCGGTCTCCACGTCTGATCTACGGGCTTGTCGCCGGCGTGCTGGTGGTGGCCGGTTTCGTGCTGCCGCGGTACCTGGCCGGCCGGTCGCAGCCTGAGCTCGGCGACACGGTCGTCGTCCCCGCCGCCACGAGCCCGTCGACGCCGCCGCCGACCGTGAACCCGCGGCCGACGGCGCCGCCACCCAGCGTGACCCCTGGCCAGGGCGCCGAGCAGGTGTCGCCTGCGCCGGCCCGCACCGCGGGAGACGACGATGACGACGATCTGGGGGACGACCCGGACGACGACGATGGGTGATCTCCGGCCGTGGCCGGTGGTCAGTGCCCGGGTGCGGATCATCGGCTGGATGTTCGGCGTGCTCACGCTTGCCCTGTGCGCGCTGGTCTTCCTCACCTGGCAGGTGCTCGCGGCCCGCGCGGATGACGCGGCCGACGACGAGCTCACCCACGAGGCCAACAAGTTCCGCGCCTTCGCGGGCTCCGGCGAGGCAGCCGCCTTCGACCGGCCCGAGGCTCTGCTGGATCGCTGGCTGCAGAGCAACCTTCCGGACGACTCGGAGGCACTGTTCACCATCGTCGACGGCCGCGCGTACCACCGCAGCCAGGGCAGTCCACCGGCCCGCCTCGACACCGATGCGGCCTTCGTGCAAAGCCTGGCCGGCGCGACGGAGCCGACGTACGGCTGGACCGACAGCACGGCCGGAAGCGTCCGGTACGCCGTGATGCCGGTGCGGATCGGGAGTCAGCCGGTCCGGGCTCAGCTCGTGATGCTCGAGTTCCGGGACATCATCGCGAAGCCGTCGATCGACGCGGCCCGCGCGCTCGTCATCATCGGTGCGCTCACCCTGGTGCTGGCCGCGGGCGCGTGCTGGCTGGTCACCGGCCGGATCCTCGCACCGATCCGGCAGGTGCGGGCAACCGCCGAGCAGATCGGGGAGAGCGATCTGCGCCGCCGGATCGAGGTCGTCGGGAACGACGACGTGGCGCAACTGGCCCGCACGTTCAACACCATGCTGGACCGGTTGGAGGACGCGTTCGTGGCCCAGCGGGAGTTCGTCGACAACGCCGGGCACGAGCTGCGGACGCCGATCACGGTGATCCGCGGGCACCTGGAGCTGATGGGTGACGACCCGCGCGACCGGGCCGAGACCAAGGCGCTGGTGCTGGACGAGCTGTCCCGGATGAACCGGATGGTCGACGACCTGCTGGTGCTGGCGACGACCGAGCGACCGGACTTCCTCGAAACCGGCGAGGTCAACCTGACCGAACTGGTCGTCGAGGTGATCGCCAAGGCCAGGCCGCTGGCCGACCGGGTCTGGCGGGTGGACGAGACGGCGGACGCGACGATCGTCGCCGACGGCCAGCGGCTGACCCAGGCGCTGATGCAGCTGGTGTCGAACGCGGTCCGGCACACGACGACCGGTGACCGGATCGCGCTGGGTTCCCGCCTGAGCGGCGACCACGTCCTGCTGTGGGTCGCCGACTCCGGTCCCGGCGTCCGGGCGTCGGACCGCGAGCGCATCTTCGAAAGATTTGCCCGCGGCAACGATCAGCGGCGGACCGGTGGTGCCGGACTCGGGCTGGCGATCGTGCGTTCGATCGCGCAGGCCCACGGTGGCGACGTCCGGCTGGCCGACGGCCCGGGCGGTGCCCGCTTCGAGCTCACCCTGCCGCTGACCGTGCCGGCCGACCGAGCGGTGGTCACGCCGTGAACCGGATCCTGATCGCGGAGGACGAGGAGCGGATCGCCTCGTTCGTCGAACGCGGACTGCGCAGCAACGGCTTCATCACGACGGTGGTCGCCGACGGCGAGACGGCGTACCAGGAAGGGGTCAGCGGTGGCTACGACCTGCTGATCCTGGACATCGGCCTGCCTCGGGTGGACGGGTTCACCGTGCTGCGACGGTTGCGCGAGGCAAGGGTGACGATGCCGGTGGTGATCCTGACCGCGCGGGACAGCGTGCGTGACACGGTCGCCGGGCTCGAGGGTGGTGCGGACGACTACATCGCCAAACCTTTCGCCTTCGAGGAGTTGCTGGCCCGGGTGCGGTTACGGCTGCGCGGCGGCGACGGTACGCCGGACGCCACCATCCTGCGGGTGGGGGAGCTGAGCCTGGACCTGCGGACCCGGCGTGCCCTCGTCGACGGAGAGTCGGTCGAGCTGACCGCGCGGGAGTTCCTGCTGGCCGAGGTGTTCTGCCGGCATCCCGACCAGGTGCTGTCCCGGGAGCAGTTGCTGTCCCAGGTCTGGGGTTTCGACTTCGACCCGGGCTCGAACGTGGTCGACGTCTACATCCGGTACCTGCGCCGCAAGCTCGGCGCCGACCGGATCCAGACGGTCCGCGGGATGGGCTACCGCCTGCTTCCGTGAGAGCACTCTCACCTGGACCTCAGACCAGCCTCACCGCCGGACGAGACGGTGGAACCACCATCGTCCAGCTAGGAGGAATCCATGTCCGGTCTGGGAATCGCCATCCCCGCCGATCTGCTCGCCATCGCCTTGCTTGCCTACGGCACCTACTTCCGCCGGTACCACCGCCGGGACCTGCTGCTCGCGTACGTCGCGCTCAACGTCGGGGTGCTCGCGGTCACCGCGATGCTGGCCGGCAGTGGAGCCGGCATGGGGCTGGGGCTGGGGCTGTTCGGCATCCTGTCGATCATCCGGCTCCGCTCGGACTCGATCACCCAGGAAGAGGTCGCCTACTACTTCATCGCGCTCGCGATGGGTCTGGTGAACGGGCTGCATCCCGGTCCGTTCTGGCTCGCGCCGGCGTTGAGCTTCCTGCTGGTCGGACTCATGTACGTCGTCGACCACCCGCGCCTCACCCTGCGTTCGCGGCGGCAGCGGGTCGTCCTCGACCAGGCCTACCCCGACACCCGCGACATCGGTCCCGCGCTCGAGCGGTTGCTCCAGGCCGACATCCGGTACTTCGTCGTCCTTGATCTGGATCTGGTCACCGACACCACGGTCGTCGACGTCCGCTTCCGCGTCCGGGGCAACGCCGTACCCGCGACGAACACCGTCCGCCGGTTCGAGCGGTACGCGTCGTGAGCCCGCGCTTGCAGGCAGCGATGGCGGGAGCACTCTCCGGCTTGCCGGCCATCTCTCTCGACGAGGTCCTGGCCGAGTCCGCTCTGCAGGTCCGCGTGGATCGCAAGTACCTGGTGCCGATCGGGACCTTCGTGGAACTGGTGGCCAGGCTGCGCGACCGGTTCGCCGTACTGGAGATCGACGGCCGGCGAAGTTTCCGGTACGAGTCGGTCTACTTCGACACGCCGTCGCACCAGCTGTACCGGCAGCACGTGCAGCGGCGGCGGCACCGCTACAAGGTGCGCACCCGGTCGTACCTGGACAGCGGGGAGTGCAGCTTCGAGGTGAAGCTGAAGAGCAGCCGGTCGGAGACGGTCAAGTCGCGGATGCCGTACTCACCGGCGGACCGGGGTCGCCTGACCGGGCCGGCCCGGGAGTTCCTCGGTGAGCAGCTGCGGGCGGCGTACGGCACGGCAGTCGACGAAGGACTGCGGCCGTCGCTCATCACGACGTACCGGCGGAGCACCTTGGTCGATCCGGTGGAGCACGCGCGGATGACCTGTGACGTCGGGCTCCGGTTCTTCGACGCGGGGAAGTCGATCGCGGTGCTGCCGGACAGCGTGCTGGTGGAGAGCAAGACAGCCGGGCGTGCGGGAGTCGCGGATCGGGTCCTGCGCGAGCTTCAGGTCCGGCCGATCCACGTCAGCAAGTACTGCGTCGCCGCCGCGCTGCTCAACCCCGGTCTGCGGTCCAATCCGTGGCATCGGACCGTGCGGTTGTTCACCCGGCCGGGATGATGTGTGCGTCCGGGCCGGGGAAGAACAGGGACTCGGTGTCGGTGTCGGACCAGTGCACCAGGTACGGCGGTGCGCCGCCGGGGTCGTGGACCTCGACGATCTGGCCCTCCCGCCGGTGAGCGCTCAGGTGGTTGCTCTCGACAACTACCTGGTCGCCGGCCGCCGCCTTCACCGAGCCCACCCGCTCGAGTCGCACATCTCCTTCGCTCCCATCACAACCTCCGTCGCCGCTGGTCGGACGGCGATCCCCGTTGCCGCCCCGATTCACCCCCAGCTTGGCCCGATCCCTCGCCCGGCACCACCCCCTGCGCCCGGTCAGATCACCGCGATCGCATCCACCTCGATGAGCTGCTCGGGGTGGGCGAGCGACTGGATGCCGACGAGTACGTCGGTGGGTTTGTGCTCCCCGAACAGCGAGTAGCGACCCACCTCGACCGCCGCCTGGTGTTCGCGGCGGTACCCGACGAGGTAGATGGTGATCTTGGTGACCTGATCGGGGCGCGCACCCGCTGCGGCCAGAGCGCGACCGAGGTTGGCGAACGCCTGCCGGGACTGTGCTTCCAGGTCGCCCGCTCCGACCAGGTTCCCGGCGGCGTCCTCCGGTTCCTGGCCGGCGACGAACACCAGCTTGGTCCCACTGGCGATCGCGACGTGACTGTAGGTCTCCGGTTCCGGGAGACCCTCGGGGTTGATCAGTTCCACGGCTTCTCCGGACGTTGTCAGTGGATGTCGGACGTTGTCAGTGGATGTCGGTGGCGAGGCGGGCGGCCAGGGCGGCGAAGATGCCGGCGCAGACGCGTTCCAGGCGGCGACGGACGGTGCTGCCGGCGCGGAGGAACTTGCTGGTCAGGCCGCCCGCGAGCAGTGCGACCGACGCGTCGACCGGGAAGCCGACCAGGATGAAGATCGCGCCGAGGACCAGGAACTGGACAGTCGCCGGCCAGGCGCCCGCGCCCGTGCTGATGAACTGCGGGACGAACGCCAGGTAGAACAGGATGACCTTCGGGTTGGCGAGGTTCGTCAGCGTCGCCATCACATACGTCTTGCGCAGCGTCCGCTGGGGCACGTCGGGCACGTCCTCGGGCTCACCGACGGGCTGCCGGCTGGCCCGCCAGGTCAGATAGGCGAGGTACAGCAGGAACGCCGCTCCGGCGATCCGTACGCCGTTCAGCACCTGGGGCGCCGCCTGGATCAACGCACCGAGCCCCAGCGCCGCAGCGACGGTGTGAACCGCCAGCCCGGTCGACATCCCTGCCGCCGCGACCACCCCGGCTCGTCGGCCCCCGACCGCCGCGTTCGCGACCACGAACAGCATGTCCGGCCCCGGCACCACACTCACCAGGAACACGGCCACCACGAACCCCACGACTACCGAAGTCTCCATCTCCCCATCCTGGCCCGGCCTCGCCTGCCACTCACTCGAATTTCCACGTCGTGAAACCGTCAGACGGCGCTGACCCGAATGATGCGCGCGGATGGCTCGGGAACGGTGGTGGTGACGGTGAGGGAGTCTCCTGACCAGCTGTAGGTCCAGCCGTCGAGGTCTGTCGGGAAGACCGGCGTGATGGTGCCGTGCGGAAGGGAGAACGTGACCTCGGACGGGCCGGGGGTCCGGTGCCAGAGACTCAGATAGGTGGTGGAGGAGTCGCTGAGGCCGAGGGCGATCCACTCGTCATCCCAGTCAGGGAGGCCCAGCGGCCAGCGGGGGAGCAGGCTCGGCAGGTCCTTGAGCACGCCGCGGTGCGCGCTGACCGCGGATCGGACCAGCTCCCGCTCGGACTCGGTCATCTGGTTGAGGTGACCGGACAGATACAGCCGTCCGAGGATGCCGTTGGCCAAGGCGAGGGTGAACTCCTCGCGCGTGGTCCCGGTGATCGGATACGCCCAGTGGCCGGCCTGTTCGGGAAGTACGGCGGCCGGTGCCGCAGCCGCAATCGGGACGTACAGCAAGGGGTGTTGCTGGTCCGATGTCGACTGCAGGTGGAGCCGCGACAGCATTGCGTAGTCCATCCGCATCGCGCCGGACGCGCAGTTCTCGATCAGCAGGCCAGGGTGCCGAGCTTGGACATCGTCGAGCCAGTTCAGCAGTGCGCGGTTGTGTTCGAGCAGTCCGTGGCCGAGCGACGTACCGCCCTTGTCGGTGCCCGGACCGGTCATGGTGTTGTTGTCGAACTTGAAGAAGCCGATGCCGAAGTCACTGACCAACCGGTCGACGGTGTCGTCGAGGTGCTGGCGGGCCACCGGGCTGCGCAGGTCGAGGAGGTAGCGACCGTGTTCGGCGACGCGGACGCCGTGCCGGGTGAGGAACGCGTCGTCGGGCAGGCTGCCGGCGATCGGGGAGTCGACACCGATCACCTCCGGCTCCAGCCACAGACCGGGCACCATGCCGCGGTCGTGGATCCGGTCGATCACCTCGCTCAGCCCTTTCGGGAAGCGGGTGGTCGACGGCTGCCACGCACCGACGGTGCTCCACCAGTCGCCCTCGGCGTACCAGCCGGCGTCGATGCAGAAGTAGTCCGCACCCGCCTCGGCCGCGGCGTCGATGAGCGGCAGCAGTTTCTCCGTCGTCGGGTCGCCCATCAACGTGTTCATGTAGTCGTTGAAGATCACCGGCATCCGGTCGTCGACCGGCCGCCGCATCCGCAGCGCGCGCCGCTGCCGGGTGAGAGCGCCGAGAGCGCCTTCTGAGTCGGTTCCGACGACAAGGGAGACAGGCACAGTGGTGAACGGCGCGTCGGCGGTCAGTCGCACGGTCCACTGGTGTTCCTGATCGGTCGGCCCGCTGAGCAGCAGGTAACCGCCATGCCGGTTCTCGCCGAGTTCGTAGTGCCAGGGTCCGTTGTGCTCGATCTGCCAACCCAGGGCGTACTCGCGGGCGACCAGAACGCCGACCGGCAACGACTCACCACTCGACCACGAGCCGGTACTCGTCACCGCGTGCCGGCCCTTCGCGACCGGGTAGTGCGGATCGCGGACGATCTTCGGGACCCCTCCCGATCGGAGTGATTGGACCGACCATCGGTTCTCGGCCATCCAGTCGTTGGCGGCCGAGTGCAGTTCCGCGTCGACCGACTCCAGACCGACGACCAGCGATGACAGGAAGGTCAGTTCGAGCTCACCCGGCCCGGTCAGCGATGCCTCGGACCACGCCCGTACGCCGGCTCGCGCCTCGAACACACTGGTGATCCGCAGACCGGTCCCGGCGTCTTCCTGGACGATGCGCAACGTGGATCCGTCGTCGTCATGACCGACGTACCGCAGTCGCCGGCCGAGGATCGTGTCGACGTGCCGGTTCGTCCCCGGGGAGCGTCCGTACCCCAGCGCCGAAACCTCCACCAACGCCTGCCCAGGCACTCGGGACTCGTGGGCCGGTGCGCCGATGGCTTGGACGGCGATCAGCCGGACCGGACCGTCGTCGAGCGTGAAGGTCAGGGTCAGCTCGGGCGTGCTCCAGCGCAGGAGGTTCATCGATAAACCTTAGAAGGTTTCTCCGTCCGCACTTCAACCCGCGATCCGCGTCGTGGACGACTCAGCGTGATCCCCGCCAGAACCAGCGCCAGCCCCGCCACCTGGCGAAGCGTCAGCGCCTCACCCGACAACGTCAGCCCCAGCAGTACGCCGGTCACCGGGTTGAGCAGGCCGATCAGCCCGACCGTCGCCGCACTCAGATGGCGCAGGCCGGTGAACCACGCCGTGAACGCAACCGCCGTCGCGATCAGGCCGACGTACGCGAACCCGCCGACGGCCGCGAGGTCCAGCGCAGGCGGGGCTCCCTCGAAGACGACGGCGAACGGAATCAGCACCAGACCGCCCGCGATGAGCTGCCACGAGGTCGTCGCCAGCGGCCCGTCGGCACGTCCCCATTTCTTGGCCAGCACGTACCCGCAGGACGACATCGTCATCGCTGCCAGCGAGGCGACAACACCCCGTACGTCGACAGCCGTCGTACCCGCGCCGAGCATCAGGCAGACGCCCGTGAGTCCGGCCGCGGCGCCGACGAGAACCGGCATCGTTGGTCGCTCGGAGAGCAGGCCCCAGGCGAAGAGCGTCATCGCGAGCGGCGACGAGGACATGATCGTGGACGCAAGGCTGACCGGCAGCAGTTGCGACGCGAGGTAGATCAGCGCGAAGAACGCCCCCATGTTGCAGACGCCGAGCAGCAGCGACCGCCACCACCAGACACCGCGGGGGAGGCGGCGTGCCAGGCAGAGCAGCAGCAGTCCGGCGGGCAGAGCGCGGAACACCGCGCCGTACAAGGGGGATCCGGCCGGCAGGTACTCATGCGTGACGAAGTAGTTCGTGCCCCACGCCACCGGCGCGATCGCGGTGATCAGCACCCATCGCAAAGTATTTTCCACGGAAGACACTATATCTTCCCGGGAAGATATAGTCTGCAGCGTGACCGAAGACCACCCCCAAGACCACGTGGCCAGGATCCAGGCGGAGTGGCGGGCCGCGCGGCCGGATCTCGATGTCGCGCCGCAAGGGGTGATCGGCCGGCTGCACCGGATCGCGAACCACCTGACCGGCGAGCTGACGCTGCTCTATGCGAAGTACGGCCTGACCGAGGGGGAGTTCGATGTCCTCGCGGCGCTGCGGCGGGCGGGAGCGCCGTACGAGCGGGCGCCGGGAGAGATAGCGCTCCACACGATGGTGACGACGGGCGCGGTCACGAAGCGGGTCGATCGCCTGGAGGGGGCCGGTCTGGTCCATCGCCGGCGCAGCGATGCCGATGGCCGCGGTCGCGTCGTACGGCTGACTCCCGCCGGCCGGAGGCTGATCGACAAGGCGTTCGCCGCCCACATGACCAACGAGCGGCGACTGCTCGGCGCTCTCAGTCCGGCGCAGGCGGATCAGCTGGAGGAACTGCTGACGACGTGGCTCGCGGACCTCGAGCCGCCGGAGGATCCTCGGCCCGTCAGGGAATGACAGCAAGCCCCTGGGACTCCGGTACGATCCCTAGGCTGTCCGTGAAACTGTGCAACGCTCCTGTGCGTTCGGCACGTTTCCACAGTGCCGAAGTCTCATGAAGGAGAGTACGTGGCCGGCCCCCATGTCGTCATGATCGTCGCGAACGACATCGCCAACGACACCCGAGTCCTGAAGGAAGCCGTCGCTCTCGGGCAGGCCGGGCGGCGGGTGACGCTGCTGGGCGTCTCGGCGTCCGGTGAGCTGAAGATCGACACGATCGACGCCGGCGTGGTGATGATCCGGCTGCCCGGGAAGTTCCTGCTGCGCGACGACCGGAACCGGCGCCGCCGGGTCCGCCGCGCCCGCCGCCTGCTGATGGTCAGCAAGCCGGCGCCGGTCCGGAAGGCGCTCGTCACGGCCCGGCTGGCCGATCTGAAGGCGGAGTCCGGGCGCGCCGTCGCCCAGCGCAAGACCGGGGCGATCGGTCCGCTGTCCTTCAAGGCCGGGACGGTCCGCCGGGCGCTCCAGCGCCGGCAGCTGTCGTTCTCCGGGAAGGGCGCCGGCCTGCTGAACCGCGCGGCCCAGTTCGAGGCCCGCAAGGCGACCCGGTTCTGGCAGCGGTGGGACCTCTGGATGACCCAGCAGAAGCGGCCGATCAACTGGCGCAAGGTCATCCCCGAGGCCGACGACTACGAGACGATCTTCGCCAGCGTGCTCGACCGGCTGATGCCCGACGTACTGCACGCCCACGACATGCACGTCATCGGTGTGGCCTCTCGTGCCGCCGGGCGGGCCGCGCTGCGTGGCCGGACCGTGAAGGTCGTGTACGACGCTCACGAGTACGTCCCCGGCCTGTCGACGTACCCGCCGCGTACGCCGCGGCTGGTGGCAGCCTGGGCGCAGCACGAGCGTGACTACATCCGGACCGTCGACCGTGTGGTCACGGTGAGCCCCGCGATCGCGCGGACGCTGCACACGCGCTACAAGCTGGACCGCGAGCCGAGTGTGGTGATCAACAGCCCGCAGCTGGTCGAGCTGGATCACAATGCACCTGACATCCGGAGTGCGATCGGGCTGGCCGACGACGTACCGCTGATCGTCTACAGCGGTGGCATCACCCGTGCGCGCGGCGTCGAGACCGCGATCTCGTCGCTGCCTCAGCTGCCGGACGTGCACCTGGCCGTGGTCTGCGTGCCGACGACCGAGATGAAGCCGGTCGACGAACTGCGGGCGCTCGCGGCGAAGGTCGGCGTGGTGGACCGGGTGCACTACCTGAACCCGGTCGCGCCGAACGACGTGACCAGCTTCCTGCGCACCGCGGACCTCGGGCTGATCCCGATCCTGCGCTACCCGTCGCACGAGATGGCCCTGCCGAACAAGGTCTTCGAGTACACCTTCGCGGGGCTGCCGGTCGTCACGAGCAACATGCCGACGCTGGAAGAGTTCGTCGGCAAGACCGGGATCGGCGAGGTGTTCGAGGCGGAGAACCCGACCGACCTCGCCGCCAAGGTGTCGAAGGTCCTGGCCGACCCCACGCCGTACCGCGAGCGCGCCGCCTCTCCGCAGTTGCGGCACGAGATGTCGTGGGAGGCGCAGGCCGACAACCTGCGCGCGCTGTACGACGAACTCCTCGGGCCGGTGGACGGCGTCGAGACCGTCAGTCCGCGGCTGGTCATCGGACCGGTGGATGCCGACGGCGCGCCGAGCGCCTGGGTGCGGGAGATCGACGAGGCCGAGGTGGTCGGTCGCCGGCTGACCCCGGCCGACCTCGACGGCATCACGCACGTCGTGATGGAGGACTGGAAGTCCGTGCTCGGGAGCTCCGACATCACCGCGGACCTCCCGCTGCTGGCCGCGGCGCGCATCAAGCACGGAGTAGTCGTCTACGGCCGGCCCGATCGGCCGGCGACGCGGGAGCGTGCGAAGGCCTACAACGGCACGGTCTTCGTCACCTACGAGGCCATGCTCGACTCCGTCCCCGACAGCCAGTGGCTGCCGACGGGTGAGCAGGGCACCGAGATCCTGCGGAAGTTCATCGCCGACTGACGTCGATGGACTTTCTGACTGGGGTCGGCGGGCGTCGGCTGGACTACGTACGGCGCGGGCGTGGCGAGCCGTTGCTGCTGATCCAGGGGATGGCGGGCCACCACGCCCTGTGGGGCGACGAGCTGCTCAGCCGCTTGGAGGACCGGTTCGACATCGTCGCGTACGACCATCGCGGGGTCGGACGCGGCGACCGGGCGGACGAGCCGTTCAGCGTCGCCGACCTGGCTGACGATGCGGCCGCCGTGATCGCGTCGGCGGGCTGGTCCTCCGCGCACGTCTTCGGCATCTCACTCGGCGGCATGGTCGCCCAGGAGCTCGTACTGCGCCACCCGGACACGGTCCGGTCGGTCGCGTTGGGCTGCACCTGGGCAGGTGGAGCGAGCGGGGTCATCGCCGAGACCTCGCGGGACATGGTGGACGCGATCGCCAGCCGGGACGTGGAGCGCGGGCTGAGGGTCAGCTTCGAGGCGAACCTGTCTCAGCGGTACGCCGCGGCGGTGCCGGACGCGCAGGAGATCTACCGCCGGCGGGCGCTCGCTGTGAGGGTTCCCGTGCCGGTCGTGCTGATGCAGTGGCAGGCCGCCAAGGCCCACGACACCACGGAGCGGCTCGGTGCGATCGCCGTACCGGTCCTGATCCTGCACGGCACAGCGGACGCGGAGATCCCGGTGGAGAACGCCCAACGGCTGGCCGGCCTGATCCCTGGCGCGAAGGTTGAATTGTTCGACGACGCGGGTCATCTGTTCTGGTGGGAGGATCCGGACCGGACCGCAACGCTGCTGGTGACACACAGCACGGCCTGACGGCGCGCGGGGGACCGGGTGCGGTCCCGGGTGGTCGGGGGTGGGTAACCTTCCCTGGTCGTTTGGGTGAGCGATAGGAGATGATGCCCACCGTGACCGGACCACGTAGCCAGGACCCGCAGGACCGGCTGACCCCGTCGGAGGTCGACCCTGCCGTTGCGGGTCTGACCGTGGGGCTCGGTGGGCCGTCGGGGCGGTTCGCCCGGCTCAGCTCGTCCTGGTGGACGCCGCTGCGGATCGCGCTCGCGGTGTGCACGGTCACCTTCGCGCTCGGCGTACTGCAGAAGGCTCCCTGCATGGAGGCCGGCTGGGACCGGCAGAGCTGGCGGCCGTTCAAGGCGCTGTGCTACTCCGACATCGGCTTCCTGTACCAGGAGCGCGGGTTCGCCGAGGGCAACCGCCCGTTCCTCGACACGGGCAACTACCCGGTCCTGGAGTACCCGGTGCTCACCGGCGGCTTCATGGAGGTCGCGGCGCGGATCACCTGGGTGATCACCGGCGACCCGAAGAACGACCACACGGTCGAGCAGAAGCGCGCCACCGCGGGCGTGTTCTTCGTCGTGAACACCGTGATGCTGTTCCTCTGCGCCCTGATCCTGGTCGGGCTGACCGTCGCCACCGCGCGCGGCGTCGAGTCGCGCCCCGGTGCGGCCCGCGGCCAGCCGATGAACGCCCTGTACGTCGCCGCCGCGCCGGTGCTGGCGCTGACGTCGACGATCAACTGGGACCTGTTCGCGGTCGTGCTCACGGCCGGGGCGATGTTCGCCTGGTCGCGCGGCAAACCGATCTGGTTCGGCGTGCTGCTCGGGCTGGGGACGGCGGCGAAGTTCTACCCGTTCCTGCTGCTCGGGCCGCTGCTGATCGTGTGTATCCGCGGTCGCAAGCTGTGGCCGTGGTTCCAGGCGGTGATCGCTACGGGCGTCTCCTGGGCACTGGTGAACGCGCCGATCTACCTGCTCGCCAAGAACGAGTGGATGTCGTTCTGGACGTTCAACGACCAGCGCGAGAGCGACTACGGATCGATCTGGTACGTGCTGAAGCTGGCCAAGCACGAGGTCGCCGACGTCAACCAGCTGAACATCGTGATCTTCGCCGGGCTGTGCCTGTCGATCGCGATCCTCGGCCTGATGGCGCCACGGCCGCCCCGCTTCGCACAGCTCGCGTTCCTGGTCGTGGCAGCGTTCCTGCTGATCAACAAGGTCTACTCACCGCAGTACGTGCTCTGGCTGCTGCCGCTGGTCGCGCTGGCCCGGCCGCGGTTGCGGGACTGGCTGATCTGGCAGGCGTGCGAGTGCTTCTACTGGATGCTGGTGTGGATGCATCTGGCCCAGTTCCTGGCGCCGGGGAATCCCGACGTACCGGACCGGATCTACTGGTTCGCCGTGGTCCTGCGGATGGCGGGGACGCTGTGGCTGATGCTCGTGGTGGCGCGCGACATCCTGCTGCCGGAGAACGATCCGGTCCGTCAAGGTGACCTGGTCGACGATCCGAGCGACGGCGTCAAGTCCGACGCCGCGCCCCGTCAGCTGGCCACCGCCTAGGCACTAGAGCATCAGCTTCGAGACGTCGAGGTTGCCGCCGCTGACCACGCTGGCGGTGACCCCGGCCGGCTGGATGCTGCCCTCGATCAGTGCGGCGAACGGCGCCGCGGCAGCGGGCTCCAGCGCGAGCTTGGTCCGCGAGATGACGAGCCGGGTCGCCTCGAGCAGCGCGTCCTCGCTGACGCGGACGACCTCGTCGACGTACTGCTGGATGAGCGGGAAGTTGCGCGTGCCGCAGACCGGCGCGGCGAGGCCGTCGGCGATCGAGCGCGCGGTCGGGAGCGTCTGGGGTTCACCGGCGGCAAGGCTGCGGCTGACCACGTCAGCCTGCTCGGGCTCGATGCCGATCACGCGGATCTCCGGCTTGACCAGCTTGACCGCCAGTGCGACACCCGAGATCAGGCCGCCGCCGCCCATCGGGACCAGGACCGTATCGAGGTCCGGGCGGTCCTCGAGGAGCTCGAGGCCGAGGCTGCCGTGGCCGGTGATCACGTCCTCGTCATCGAACGGGTGGACGCCGGTGAGCTTCCGCTCGTCCCGGATCCGCTCGTACTGACCCATCAGGTCACCCTCGACGAGCTCGACCGTGGCGCCGTACCCGCGGGCCGCGTCGATCTTGGCCTGTACGGCGGTGGTCGCCATCACCACCGTGGCCGGTACGCCGGCGTCGCGGGCAGCCCAGGCGAGCGCGCCGGCCGCGTTGCCGGCCGAGACCGTGATGACGCCGCGCTCGCGCTCCTCGGGGCTCAGCCGCAGCAGCTTGGTGAGCAGTCCGCGGACCTTGAAGCTGCCCGTCTTCTGGAACAGTTCGGCCTTCAGGACCAGGTCGGCGCCGAAGCGCTCGTTGAGCGCGGTCGAGGTGACCATCGGCGTGCGGTGGATGCGGCCTCGCAGTTGGTGCGCGGCCAGGCGGATGTCGTCGAGCGTCGGCATACCCCTGACGATAAATGTCTAGTAAGTCGGTCATATTTCGAGACATGGCTCGGCGATGCCGGCGGCGGATCTACCGTCGACGCATGAGGCCGACGCTGACAGTGATCGCGGATCCCATCGACCGCTGGATGAGCCGGGCCGCGTGTATCGGCAAGGCGCCGGCGTACGACGAATCCGCGTCGCGCTGGGAACAGCGTGAGGCCCGTCGCGTGTGCCTGACCTCGTGCCCGGTGCTGGAGGAGTGCCGGGAGTGGGCTCGCCGGACGAAGTACACCGGGACGGCGGCGGGCGAAAGCCTGCTCGAGGGCCGCCGCCGGGGCCGCCCGGAGGCGGCCGCGAGCTAGACGCGGGCGGCGACGGTGGCGGCTAGTTTGTGGGTTGCTTCGGGGGACTGGGGGAGGTACAGGTAGGGCTCGATGAGCTCGAGCTCCATCAGGAGGAAGCGGCCGTTGACGACGACGCCGTCGACGCGGGCGTAGGCCGGTCGGGGACCGGCGGTGGCGAGTGCCCTCTGCGCGTTCTCGAGGATGTCCGGCGACGGCTCGGTGACCGTCGCGTGGCCGCCGTACTCCTCCTGGACCCGGTAGTCGCCGGCCGCCGGGCGCTTCACGACGGCGTGAGTGAACTCGCCGTCGATGAACATCAGCGACCACTCGCCGTCGGTCTGGATCTCGGGCAGGAACGGCTGGACCAGGTACACGATGTCGGGGAGTTCGTCGATCGCCTGGGTGAGTTCAGGCGAACCGGCCACGCCGCGGACGGTGTGGCGGGCGGTCGCGCTCACGGTCGGCTTGATCACGATCTCCTGGCCGTCGAGCCCGGCGACGACCTCGCGCAGGCACGCTCCGGCCGCGATCTGCGACGGCACGATCGCGACGCCGCGCTCGCGCAGTTCGAGCAGGTAGCGCTTGTCGCCGTTCCAGCGGACCAGACCACTGTCGTTGAAGACCGGTACGCCGCCCTTGTCGACGAGCGCGAGCCATTCGGTGAACTCGTCGTACCGCAAGTGGTAGTCCCACACCGAGCGGAGCAGGACCCCGTCGTAGGCGGACCAGTCGACCGACGGGTCGGTCCAGACCTCCGCGACCGGGTCGAGGCCGGCGGCACGGAGGGCGTCGACGAGCGGGAGGTCATGCGCGTGTAGCTCGGCGTGTTCCGCCGAGGTTGCGAGGGCGATGCGTTTCGTCACGCCGATCAGTGTTGGTTGGTCGCCGCGATCCCGTCAAACCGCTTTGGTGTAACGGATCTGTGACGCAGCGTGAGTCCAGTGAGGACGACGACCGCCGCGGTGAGGTGGATCAGGCCCTGCCGGGTCTCATGCCCGAAGCTCGCGTAGGCCAGGTACGACGCCAGCGGTACAGCGAGCCATTCGGGGCGCTGGGCCAGGGCCGCGAGGGCGATCAGGGGGAGGCCGTACCACGGGTACGTCGGGGTGGCGACGAGGAGTGCGGCGCCGTACAACCAGCAGCACGTGATCGCGATCGGTTCGTGGCGGGCGCGCCAGAGGGCCAGGGCGGCGAGGCCGATCGCGAGGGCGGCCGCGACGAGTTGCCGGGCCTCAGGAGGCAGCAGGAGCGCGAGACTCGCCGATCGGGAGCTGCCGTCGGAGAACCCTTCCTGGGTGAGGTAGCCGGGCAGGAATCCGAGGACCAAGGTGCCTGCGGCAAGCAGGTGCGGGAGGTAGCAGGCGAGAAAGGTGCCGATGGCAACGAGGCTGGAGCGTCGGCGGAAGGCGGGGAGGAGGAGTAGCGGCAGGAGTTTGACGCCGGCGGCCGCGCCGAGGATCACGCCGGCGAGTTTCGGGCGGCGGGCGGCGGTCATCACAGCTGCCGTGATCAGGAGCGCGGCGAGGACGTCGATGTGCGCGGCGTTGCCGGCTTCGAGGGCGACGATCGGTGACCAACCCCACAACGCGGCCCAGCGAGGATCGCTTACCGCGAGTAGCCAGGTCAGCGCGATCGCGAGCAACGCGGCCGCGATCTGGAGGCCGAGGGTGCCCACGGACCACGGTGTGACGAAGGCGACAACGGTGAAGTACGCCTGCGCGACGGGCGGGTAGATGGTCGGCACCCGGGGGCGGTTGATCCGCGTTCTGGGGTCGTCGGTGGATAGTGCGGCGAGTGCCGCTGGATCCTTCGGGAGGCGCGGGGGACCGGTCACTCCCGATCTGTCTGTCGGTGACAGCCCTGGAAACAGCACCGGATCCCTCAGTTGCGCCAACGCGTCGTCCAACGGCACATGCGAGTACGGCGAACTCCCCGACAACTGCACCCGTCCGTCCCACACGTACCGATAGGCATCCGTGCTGGTGATCGGCGCATGCACCACGCCCGGCAGCTGACAAACCCCAGCAACCACGACAACCGCCACCACGCCTAGCCGTCGTCCGAACCGCCACACCACCCCCGCAACCACCAAGCTCCCCGCCACCAACACCAGGTTCGGCCACCACTGCCTCCCCGCCGCCACAACCACACCGATGGCAACCCCCACTGCCAAGCCCCCAGCAACCACCCCACTGCTGCTCGGGACCGCTATCCGCGACCTCACCCGTTCAGGCATCAGGCGGTGGGGCGGAGGGTCAGGAAGGCGCGGTGGCCGGCGCGCCAGTCTTCGGTGGGGTGGAGGTGGACGGCGTGCGCGTGCCGGAGCAGGGCGCGAGTCCCTACCCTTGCCCACGGCAACGGAGTCGACCGCCGCCCGGTGGAACTGCGCAGGACGATCGGCGCCGTCTCGTCCAGATCGTCGTCGGGATCGACCTCGACCAGGACCAAGCCGTCGGGCCGGACCAACTCGGCACAGCGGCGCAGCAGATCGGCTGGGTCCCCGCCGATGCCGATGTTGCCGTCCATCAACAGCACGCTGCCCCAGCGCCCCTCACCCGGAAGCCGGTCCTGGACCGGTCGCCGGAGCGCGGCCGCGCCACGCGACGTGGTCAGCGACACCGCCTGCGGCGAGATGTCGACCCCAAGAGCGGGGATGCCGCGTTCGGCCAGCGCTGTCACAATCCGGCCGGGCCCGCACCCGACGTCCAGCACCGGCCCCTCGCACCGGCTCAACGCCAGCCGATCCACCTCATCCGCCGGAGACCGCCACCGATCCAGCTCCGACAACGACGGCACAGTCCGCCCATCGATGCCAGTGGCAACCACCCTCGTCGTACCACCCAACGCCTGTTCGAACAGCAGCCCTGGATGCGCCGCGTGCTGCAACCGCCGGTACAACCGCGACACCCGCAACGACGGATGCGCCGCCGCGATCACCGACGCGTCCCAAGGCGTGTCCATGTCCCGCAACGTCGGCAGCAACAACACCCGCAGCCCGAGATCCTGCAGCCGCCGCAGCTGATCCCGCCCGGTGTGATCCGTCGACATCGGTACGCCGATCAGCGCGCGAGCATCCGGTCTGCGCAGCCCGAGACACCAGTAGCCGCCGTCCTCGGTCAGCCCGAGCACCGCGTCGTACCCGGACCAACGGACACCCAGCAGGCCTGCCGTGAGTTGCGGCGTGTCCATCCCGACAAGCAGCATCGGCGTACCGTCGAAAGCGTCCTCGAAGGCCGCGGCAAGCCGCTCGTCCAGCCCGTCGCCGCGCTGCCCGATCACCTCGAACCCGTCCGGGAGCCACGGCCCTGGATCGCCGTCGAGCGCAAGGACACGGCGGGACGCGCGCGCCGAACGGACCGTGTTCAGCGTGTCCACCAGCGACGCCCGCGCCAGCGCGGCAGCTTCGTGCGCGGTGAACTCGGTCTGCAGTCGCGTCTTGACCCGGCCCGCCACCGGCTCCTTCGCGATGACGATCAGAGTCCCGCGGTTCATCCGGCCAGCACCTTCGACATGTCGAGCAGGGCCCGGGCAGCACCGAGCGGCGTACCGGTGACCTTGGAACGCCCGGATCGAGGCCGGTAGTCCACGTCGACCTCGGCGATCCGCCAGCCGCCCTCGGCGGCGCGGACCACGGTCTCCAGCGGATAGCCCGATCGCCGATCGCGGAGGTCCAGGGCCAGCAACGCCGACCGGCGCGCGGCCCGCATCGGTCCGAGATCGTGCAACGCCACGCCGGTACGGCGTCGGATCCGCCGGGACAGCTCGGCGTTGGCCAGCCGCAGGTGCCACGGCCAGGAACGCCGGGAGAGCGCCCTACGGCGTCCCACCATGAGATCGACCGTGCCCGCAAGAACAGGCGCCGTCACCCGGCCCAGCTGCCGCGGATCGAGCGATGCGTCCGAGTCCATGAACGCCACCACCTCGGCCTCGGCCGCTTCCAGACCGGCATGACACGCTGCGCCGTACCCGCGGATCTCGCACCGGACCACCGACGCGCCGAAGCGCGCGGCGATCTCCGGCGACCCGTCGGTGGAACCGTTGTCGACGACAACGGCCCGGACGCCCACGGGCAGCCGTTCGAGCACCCAGGGCAGCGCCGCCGCCTCGTTCAGGCACGGCAGGATGAGATCGACTGACACTCTTCGACCGTAGGGACAATCGCCTGTCGCGGGGCGCCGGACCTGGCTACCGCTCGCTTACGGCCGGTGTCACCCGGGGAGCACCGCGCACGGCCCCTGCCCGGAGGATCTAGGCTCTGATCGTGGCTACTCGTGTACTCGTCGTCGACGACGACCCGACCGTGTCCAATGTCGTCTCGGCGTACCTGACCAAGGCCGGGTACGACGCCCGGGTGGTGGCCGACGGTGTCGCCGCGGTCGAGGTCTGGCAGCAGTGGAAGCCCTCGGTCGTCATCCTGGACGTGATGCTGCCCCGACTGTCCGGGCTGGAGGTGCTGCGCCGGATGCGCGCGGCGGACGACGGGGCCGCGGTGATCATGCTGTCCGCCCGGGGCGAGGAGGAGGACCGACTGGTCGGGCTCGAGGTCGGCGCGGACGACTACGTGGTCAAGCCGTTCAGCCCGCGCGAGCTCACGCTGCGGGTGCAGGCGATGCTGCGCCGCGAGGAACGCCTGGCCGGCCTCGATCTGACCCCGACGAAGCTGAGCTCAGGCCCGGTCACGATCGATACGGCTGCCCGGCTCGCGTCTCTGGACGGCAAGGAGCTGTCGCTGACGCATCGCGAGTTCGACCTGCTGGCGTTCCTGGTGTCGCACGCCGGCAAGGCGTACACGAAGGCTGAACTGCTCCGGCGCGTGTGGGGCTGGGACTTCGGCGACTCCTCGACGGTCATCGTCCACGTACGCAGGCTGCGGGAGAAGCTCGAGGCGGATCCGTCCGATCCGCGGCTGGTGGTGACCGTGCCGCGGACGGGCTACCGGTTCGTCGGGGATACCGAATGAACCGAGACATGGTCACGATCCTCGCGCTCACCACGCTGTGGACGCTGGTGGTCGCGGCGATCGGCGGCGCGATCCTGTGGCAGTTCCGGCGCCGCTCGCTGCGCATCACGATGATCGTGGCGGCGCTGGCGCCGATGGCGGCCGCGCTCGCGGCGGTGCTGCAGAGCGTGCGGGCGATGTTCATCTCCGAGCACGACTCGTGGGTGGTGCTGTGGACGCTGGCGTTCGCGGCCCTGCTCGGGCTGGGGATGTCGGTGCTCCTCGGGCAATGGATCAGCACCGGATCGCGCGAGGTCGGCCGTCGGCTGCGCCAGCTGGGTACGTCGTACGAGCCGTCGGCGGTGGTCAGCGGCGCGGTCCCGGCGGAGCTGGCGGCGCTCACGGAAGAGTTGGAGATGACGCGGCGCAAGCTCGCCGCGTCCCACGAGCGCGAGCGTGCGCTCGAGTCCAGCCGCCGGGAGCTGGTCGCGTTCATGTCGCACGATCTTCGTACGCCGCTCACCGGGTTGCGGGCGGTCTCGGAGGGACTCGAGGACGGCGTGGTCGAGGACGTGCCGGGAGCGCTGCGGCAGATGCGATCGACGGTCGACCGGATGACCGGGCTGGTGGACGACCTGTTCGAGCTGTCGCGGTTGTCCGCCGCGCCCTTACCTCGGCGGCGGTCCGCTGTCAGTCTGCGCGAGCTCGTCGACGATGTGGCGGGGGAGAACGGTGAACACGCACGGGCGTCCGGCGTACGGCTGGCGGTCTCGACCCCGGGTGGTGACGATCGGCTCGCCGTCCAGGGCGATCCGGACGAGCTGACCCGAGCGGTGACGAACCTGGTCGGCAACGCGATCCGTCACACCGAACCGGGCGGGACGGTCACGCTGACAGTGGACCGTGAGCCCGACGGGCGGGTGCGGCTCGCGGTGACCGACGCATGTGGCGGCATTCCCGCCGACGATCTGGAGCGCGTCTTCGACGTCGGCTGGCGCGGCGACGAGCAACGGACGCCCGCCAACGCACCTGGCTCGAGCGGCGGCGGCCTGGGCCTGGCCATCGCCCGCGGCGTCGTTGAGTCCCACGACGGCACCATCGGCGTCACGAACGTCGCGGGCGGCTGCGCCTTCCAGATAGACCTCCCCCCGGTCACAGCCAACAACTGAACCTTCCACCTCAGCGCCCTCCGGCGCTGTGTTCCTCCGGCTCAGGTTGCTCCGGGGGATCGGACGAGATCCTTGATGCCTGTGGCCAGGTCGTAGGTCGGTTTCCAGCCCAGGTTGTCGCGGAGGCGATCGGAGTTCGCGGTGATGTGGCGGACGTCGCCGAGGCGGTATTGGCCGGTGGTGACTGGAGTCGGCCCGTGGTAGGCGCGGGCGAGTTCGGCGGCTACGTCGCCGATCGTGTGGACGGTGCCGCTGCCGACGTTGTAGGCGGTGAATCGCTCGGAGAGCGCTCCTGCGGCGGCGCTGACGGCGGTGGCGATGTCGTGGACATGGATGAAGTCACGGCGTTGCCGGCCGTCCTCGAAGACCGTCGGTGCCTCGCCCCGCTCCAGCGCGGACCGGAAGATCGCCGCGACTCCGGCGTACGGCGTGTTCCGTGGCATGCCGGGGCCGTAGACGTTGTGAAACCGGAGAGCGCTCACTCGGCCGTCTGTCTCGCGCGCCCACGAGGCTGCCAGGTGTTCCCCGTTGAGCTTGCTGGCCGCGTACGCGTTCCGCGGATCGAGTACGGCGTCCTCCTCGACGAGACCGGGTCGGAGCTGGGCGCTGCACCGCGGGCAGGGCGGCTCGAACCGCCCGGCGTCGAGATCCTCGGTCCGGCGCGGGCCGGGTGCGACGTGGCCGTGTACGTCGCAGTCGTAGCGGCCCTCGCCGTACACGACCATCGAGCTGGCGTAGATGAAGCGCCGGATCTTCGCGTGCGCGAGTCCGCGGAGGAGGACCGCCGTACCGAGGCTGTTGCTGGAGACGTAGTCGTCCAGGTCGTCGAGATCGACACCGAGACCGACCTTCGCGGCCAGGTGGACGACGGTGTCGATGCCGTGAAGCGCATCGCGGACGATCTCGGCATCGCGGACGTCGCCCACGATCAGCCCGGGTTGCGGCGCGGGCTGGTGTGCGTGGACGTCGGGGCGGAAGGAATCGAGAATGACGACCTCGTGGCCCTCGGCGACGAGTTGGGTGTGGACGTGCCGGCCGATGAAGCCGGCGCCGCCGGTCAGCAGAACCCTCACCAGAGATCCTCCGCCGCCGTACCGTCGAGCACATGCTGGCAGCCGCAGTCTGCATCCGGCTTCGGCAGCTGACTGATGACATCGGTGACGAGACCCCTGAGTCGCTCGATGCTGTGCCCGAAGGCCTGGAGGACCTCGGCCTGCGTGACGCCGGTGCCGGTCTCCACACCCGCATCGTGGTCGGTGACGACCGCGATCGAGGTGTAGCAGAGCGCGAGTTCCCGTGCGATGGACGCCTCGGGTACGCCGGTCATGCCGACGACCGACCACCCTTGTGCGGCATGCCACCGAGACTCCGCGCGCGTGGAGAACCGCGGCCCGTTGATCACCACCATCGTGCCGCCCGGTACGACGTTGCCGGTAGCAATCACCGTGGCCCGGCCGACCGGGCAGTACGGGTCAGCGGCCGACGTGTGGACCACCGGCGTCTCGTCGTACACCGTGTGCGCGCGTCCCCAGGTGCGGTCGACGTACTGATCTGGGACGACGAACGTCCCGGGCGTGAGCTCGGGTTTGAGGGAGCCGACCGCGCACGGCCCGAGGACCTGGCGGACGCCGAGCGACCGCAGCGCCCAGAGATTGGCGCGATAGTTGACGCGATGCGGTGGGAAGCGGTGGTCCGCGCCGTGCCGGGGGATGAACGCCACCTCGCGACCGTCGAGGTCACCGACGACCGGCGGCTCGCTGGGCGCGCCGAACGGGGTGTCGACCTCGACAGGTTTCGCGTCGGCCAGGAACGAGTAGAAGCCGGAACCGCCGATCACACCGATGTCAGCCATGGTCCCGACGCTAGTGGCGGCCGGAGCGGCGACTACCGGATTCGCCTCGACCGTCAGCGCTCCGTAAGGGTGATCGAATAGGTTCGTGAAGGTGTCCTGGGCGCTGCTCGCGATCGGCGTGGTGCTGCTGCTGTTCGGCGCCTACGCGAGCTGGACGGCCGGGCGGCTGGATCGCCTGCACCACCGGGTCGATCTCGCCCGGGCGTCACTGGAGACGGAGCTCGCCCGGCGTTCCGCTCTGGTCGGGGAGCTGGGCGGCAGTGGGATCCTCGACCCCGCGTCGGCCCTGTTGCTGCTGGACGCGGCGCATCGTGCCCGGACCGCGTCGCCGGAGGAGCGCGAGCAGCGGGAGTCGGCACTGACCCGCGCGATCCATGCCACCGGCACCGATGTGGAGCCGTGGACGGCTGAGCTGAACCTGGCGATGCGGCGGGTCCAGTTGGCACGCCGCTTCCACAACGACATCGTGGTGTCGACGCGCGAGCTGCGCCGGCGGCGGCTGGTGAGCTGGTTCCGGCTGGCCGGGCACGCGCCGATGCCGAGCACGATCGAGCTGGAGGACGGCAGGTGAGCACCGACTTCGAGGACCTCGAGAAGTACCGGCATGAGCTGCGGGTGCACTGCTACCGGATGCTCGGCTCGTACGACGAGGCCGAGGACATGGTCCAGGAGACGTTCCTGCGGGCGTGGCGCCGGCGCGACGACTTCGAGGGCCGCTCTTCGCTGCGCGCCTGGCTCTACCGGATCGCGACCAACGCCTGCATCGACGACGTACGGCGACCGCAGCGGGTCCTCCCGTATCAGCTCGAACCGGCGTCGTTCCCAGCCACCGCATTGCCGCCTCGCGAGGACCTGCCGTGGCTGCAGCCGTTCCCCGACGTACTGCTCGACCGTGCCGAGGAGCCGGACGCCCAGGTGGTACGCCGGGAGACGATCGAGCTGGCGTTCTTGGTGGCGATCCAGCAGCTGCCACCGCGGCAACGCGCCGTACTCATCTTCCGCGACGTCCTCGGCTGGCCCGCTCGCGAGACCGCAACCGCCACCGACCTGACCGTCGCGGCCGTCAACTCGGCCCTCCAACGCGCCCGACCGGTCCTCCGCGACCACCTGCCCCCACACCGCTCCGAGTGGTCCGCCACCCCCTCATCCGCCGACGAACAAGCCCTCCTCCGCAAGTACGTCGCCGCTTGGGAAGCCGGCGACCCCGACGCCCTGGTCGCGCTGATGCACGAGGACGTCCGCATCACCATGCCGCCGTACCCCTTCTGGTTCGAAGGCCTCATCGCCGCCCGCCGCTCCCTGGCCCCCAACCTCGACCCGGCCTACCGCGGCCACTGGCGCTTCCTCCCCACCACCGTCAACCGCCAACCCACCCTCGCCGCCTACCTGAAACCCCCAGACGCCCCTAGCTACACCCTCTTCGGCCTGGACATCTTCCGAGTCGAACGAGGCCTGATCGCCGAAATAACCGCCTACGAAACCGCCAACCCCACCCACTACGCCCTGCCCGCTCAACCACCTGCCGACTGCTGACCTGGGACGTGGCATCCACCGGACGTCCGTACCGACGGACGGGTAGTAGTCGACCGGCCGGTCCAGCCGGCCGCGCTGACCTGTCGGCCTGACCTGGTTCTGGGCGACTACTACCCGTTCTTCGGTACGTTGCCTCGTGCCGGCGGTCACCCGCGAAGGGCTCCGCCGAGGTCATTCCTGAAGGTTGAGACGCCGAGGAGGCGCGCCGTGGGCGGTGACGGAGTGGGGGAGTGGGTCGAGTGGGTGGACGTTGTTGCGCGCATGCCTTGGTTGACGACGGAGCCGTACTTGTTGGAGAGGCGTGAGCTCGAGGCCACACTGCGCGGGCTGGAGGAGTTGGGGTTTCGAGTGGTGCGGGCGGATGCGCCGGACGGAGGGGATCTCGAGGAGGCGTTGCTCATCGAGTTGAGTGCGCGGTTGGGGTTCTCGCCGCTCGGTGCGGGGAGTTGGGCCGCCTTCAACGATCGGTTGTGGGATCTGCTGACGGCACGTGACGAGCCGCCGGTGGCGGTGGTGATCGACGGGGCCGACCGGCTGTTGCGGCGGAGCCTGCACACGTTCGTGCGGTGCGTTCACAACCTGCTGTCCCTGACCGAAGGAGTCGGGCTGTCGGACACCCAGGCCCAGCGTCAGGTCGAGTACTTCTTCGTAGGCGAATGGGGTGGTGATGCGGATGGACGTGGTGATCAGCGTTCCTGAGTACGACGTACAGCGCGGCCTGCGGGTCGAATGGGAGGACGGCTTCGAGATCGGTGTGGACGTTGACCGAGCCGAGGTCCGGGTGGTGGCGAATCGGGTCGGATTGGTCTCGCTGGCGCGGCATCTACTGACGCTGGCGCAAGCGGAGGTGTCGAGCGGAACTCACCTGCACTTGACGGCTGATCAGGAGCTCGACTCGGCCGTGGACCTGATTCTCGAGCGCCGGTGAGGTCTACTTCGCGTCGGCGTACGTTTTCACTGTGGCGGTGGTGAAGGCGAAGTGGGCGGGGGTGGGGCCGAAGGTGAGGGTGCCGGCTAGGTTGCCGGCGGTTTGGATGGCTTCGGCGACGGTGGGGGCCTCTTCGGTGGGGCAGTGGACTATGACCTCGTCGTGCTGGAAGAAGACGAGTTCTGCCTTGAGGTCTGCGAGAGATTGGCGGAGGGCGGCGAGCATCAGGAGGGCCCAGTCGGCGGCGGATCCCTGGACGACGAAGTTGCGGGTGAAGCGGCCGCGGGCTCGTGCGTGGCGGGCGTCGGTCTGGGGCTCGTCGGCGGGTGGACCTTCGAGCATCGCGTCGTCGAGCGGGGCGCCCGCGGGTGGGCAGGTGCGGCCGAGCCAGGTGCGGACGAGGCGGCCTTCCTCGCCGGCGCGCGCGGCGTCGTCGACGTACGCGACTGCCAACGGGAAGCGTCGGCGCAGCATGGCCAGGTTCTTCAGGCCGTCGCCGGACGTCTGGCCATAGATCGCGCCGAGTACGGCGAGCTTCGCCTTGGCGCGGTCACCGGAGAACGCCTGGTCCGACACAGCCTTGTACAGATCACCGGGATCGCTCGAGACCTCCATCAGCGCCGGGTCGCGGGAGATCGCGGCCAGGATGCGCGGCTCGAGCTGGGACGCGTCCGCGACCACAAGGCTCCAGCCGGGGTCGGCGACGACCGCGCGACGGATCACCTTGGGGATCTGCAGACCGCCACCGCCATTGGTGATCCAGCGCCCGGAGACTGTCCCGCCAGGCACGAACCCGGGCCGGAAGCGACCGTCGTGCACCCAGTCCTGCAGCCACGACCACCCGTTCGCCGTGTAGATCCGATAGAGCTTCTTGTACTCGACCAGCGGCGCCACCGCCGGATGATCGATCGTCTCCAGCTCCCATCGGCGCGTCGACTTCAGCTGGTACCCGGCCTGTTTGAACGCCTTCAGCACATCCGCCGGCAGATCCGGACGGACCCGGCGCCCGAACGCCGCCGACACCTCGTCCGCGAGCTCGGTCAGCCGCCGCGGCTCGCCCGTCCCGCCGAACCGATCCCCGAGCAGCTCGGCCAACACTGCCCGATGAGCGTCCGAGCTCCAGGGCAACCCCGCCCGGTCCATCTCCGCGGCGACCAGCATCCCCGACGATTCCGATGCCGTGAGCAACCGCATCCGGTCCGGGTGCTCCGCCTCCCCATGCCGCCGGAGCTGGTCGGCGTACACCCGGAGCAGCGCCTCGAACGCGACCGGCTCCTCCTGGATCTCGAACAAGGACGACTGCTCACCTGGTACGACGGCCCGCAGCGGCGGATCCGGTGGGACCGGCCCACCACTCAGCCGCCCCCAAGCCGCAGCCGCGGAACGAGGCTCGCCCAACCGCCCCGCGTGCCCGAGCAACAACCCTTCGCTGTTCTCGATGTCGTAGCAGCGCTCCACCCGTACGCCGCCGGCCAGCAACCGTGGATAGATCTCGGCCGAAGACCGCCACACCCACCGAGACACCTGCGGACGCGAACCGACCGCGCCCGCCAGCGAAGGCTCGTGCAGCACCGGACCGGCAGGCTGCCCGTCCGGATGCAAGGCGACGAGCACAGCCCCGCCACCCTCATCCGGCGCAATCGCCCACCGCTCGTCCACCTCCCAATCCTCACACCCCCCACCGACAATCCGGCCGTCCGCGCGGAAGACGGTTCGATGGTGGCTTGTTCGGCGGCTGGCGCGTTGTACGGCGTCAGTGGCGAAACAACCCGCCAGCCAGCCACCGGAGCGACCGCCGTCAGGCCAGTGGTGTCAGACTGGACTTATGTGGCGGGAGATGGATCTCGACCCGGCGGACGGGACGAAGACCGAGCAGGTCGAGGCGCTGGTCCTGCGCCGGATCGAGCGCGGCGACCTCTCCATCGGCTCGCGGCTCCCGTCGGAACGCGTGCTGGCCGATCGACTCGGTGTGAGCCGGGTGACCGTGGTACGGGCGCTGGACCAACTGCGCACGGACGGCGTACTCGAGACCAAGCGAGGCTCCGGCACCCACGTACGACCACTGGACCGCCTGCTGGACCCGATCGCACCGGCCTCGACCGTCACGGCGGGCGACGAGCCCGTCCTCGACCTCCGGTTCGCAACCACAGCGGCGCCGCACGACGTGGCGGAAGTAGCAGCCCAGGTCGTCGAGGATGCTCTACCGCACGCCATGGGCGGAGACGGACCGCCGCCGGGCGGGTCGCTGGAACTGCGCCAAGCCTTGGCGGAGCGGCTCACGATCGAGGGCGTGCCGACCGAGCCGGACCAGCTCACGCTGACCGTGGGCGCAGCCGCCGGACTGAACGCCGCACTGGCCGGACTGGACCTCGGACCGGGCGTGGCGATCACCGAGACACCGACGTACCCCGCCGCCTTCGACCTGCTCCGCAAGCACCGCCTCGACGTGGCCGGCTGGCCGGCAGGTGTCTGGGACACCGACCAACTCGCCCACCTCTGCCGGCGGCACCGCCCCAAGGTCATCTACCTCCAGGCCGACAACCACAACCCAACCGGCCTGAGCATCCCGGCGGATCGCCGTACGACGATCATCGAGATCGCCCGCAGGTACGGCGCCGCGTTGATCAGCGACGAGACCATGCGACCGCTCTGGCTGGCCAGTGGGGAACAAGCCGAGCCACTGAGTCGCTACCCGCGCACTGTGAGTGTCGGCTCGCTCTCGAAGACGGTGTGGGGCGGACTCCGCGTCGGCTGGGTCCGGACCGGCAAGCAGCTCCGCAGACGCATCAACACGGCCGCCCAGCTCAGTGTGGCGTCGCCCAGCGCTCTCGACGACCTCCTGGCCCAGGCGATCATCCAGAAGCTCGACAAAGTGATCGGCCGCCGCCGTACCCGGCTGAGGGCCAACCTGATGGCGCTGGAGTCCGGTCTGAAGACGCTCGACGGTGTGGCCTGGCCCACCCCGACGGGAGGTATGACGCTCTGGCTCGAGCTGACCGAAGTACGCGCGCGACGGGTGCTGGAGGCGGCAAGGGAGCACGGGCTGCTGCTGGGGGCCGGAGACCTCTTCACGCCGGAAGGCACGGACCGGCGTCACATCCGCATTCCGTTCACCGCGCCACCCGCGACACTCCGGCTGGTGGTGGCCCGTCTGGGGGCGGCGCTGTCTCAGTCCACTTGATTCGAGGTGGACTGAGGATCGGTGCCTGCCGCCCCCTAATCTGGAGGCAGGAGCCCCACGAGCAGGAGGACGCAGTGACCGAGAACCAGACCCCCCAGACCGGCCCCGAGACTGGCACCGCGAAGGTCAAGCGCGGGATGGCCGAGATGCTCAAGGGCGGCGTGATCATGGACGTCGTCACCGCCGAGCAGGCCAAGATCGCCGAGGACGCCGGTGCGGTCGCGGTGATGGCGCTGGAGCGGGTCCCGGCCGACATCCGCGCGCAGGGCGGCGTCTCCCGGATGAGCGACCCGGACATGATCGACAGCATCATCAACGCTGTCTCGATCCCGGTGATGGCCAAGGCCCGGATCGGTCACTTCGTCGAGGCGCAGGTGCTGCAGAGCCTCGGTGTGGACTACATCGACGAGTCCGAGGTGCTCACCCCGGCCGACTACGCCAACCACATCGACAAGTGGCAGTTCACCGTGCCGTTCGTCTGCGGTGCGACCAACCTGGGCGAGGCGCTGCGCCGGATCACCGAGGGTGCGGCGATGATCCGCTCCAAGGGCGAGGCCGGCACCGGTGACGTGTCCAACGCGACCACCCACATGCGCCAGATCCGGCAGGAGCTCCGCAAGCTGCAGGGCCTCCCGGAGGACGAGCTGTACGTCGCCGCCAAGGAGCTGCAGGCGCCGTACGAGCTGGTCAAGGAGGTCGCGCAGGCCGGCAAGCTCCCGGTGGTGCTGTTCACCGCCGGTGGCATCGCCACCCCGGCCGACGCCGCGATGATGATGCAGCTCGGCGCCGAGGGCGTGTTCGTCGGCTCCGGCATCTTCAAGTCCGGCAACCCGGCCCAGCGCGCCGAGGCGATCGTGAAGGCGACCACCTTCTACGACGACCCCGACGTGATCGCCAAGGTCTCCCGCGGCCTGGGCGAGGCCATGGTCGGCATCAACGTCGACGAGATCCCGCAGCCGCACCGGCTCGCCGAGCGCGGCTGGTGACCAACAGCCTGCAGTCTGTGGACGAGCGGACCGCGCGGGAGCTGCGCGGTCTCGCCCGTGTCCTGGTGCGGTCCGGGTATGCCGACCACGCCACGATCACGGCTGCGTTGACGGAGGCGGTCCAGGAGGACGCACCGTCCATGGACCCGGCCGCTCTCGTGCCGCTGCTGATCGGCGAGGCCGTGATGGATCTGAACGCCGAGTCTGCCGAGTGGCCGTCGGCGACGGATCCCGACCGGCTGGACGCCGTACTCTCCGAGCTCGAGATGCTGGGACTCGTGGTGGTCCGGTACACGTCGGACCACCACGCCGCCCGGCAGGCGCTCGAGGCCGCCGCGGATCCCAAGGGGCTGGTGTTCTTCACCGACACCGACGTCTGGCATGCGGTCGACTTCGGCATGCTCGAGCTGAAGCTCTGGCACCCCGATACCGCGAACGTCGCCCCTGGCGAGCCGCTCCTGGAGGACGTCCTCACGCTGCTGCGCGAGCACGACCTCCCCGCCACGTTCGACGAGGGCCGCATCGAGGTCACCCTCGACTGGAAGCGAAGGGTGACACTGTGACGGCTCCCTCCACTCCTCAGTCCAGGCCGGGAGGCCCCATGACCGTGATCGGTGTGTTCGCGTTGCAGGGGAATGTGCGGGAGCACCTGGCGATGCTGACCAAGGTCGGCGTCGAGGCGCGGCCGGTACGGCGCCCGTCCGAGCTGGAGCAGGTGGACGCGCTGGTTCTGCCGGGCGGCGAGTCGACCACGATGGACAAACTGGCCCGCGCGTTCGAGCTGTTCGAGCCGCTGCAGAAGCGGATCGCCGACGGCATGCCGGTGTTCGGCACGTGCGCCGGGATGATCATGCTCGCGAACGAGATCACCGGCGGGATCGAGGGTCAGGAGACCCTCGGCGGACTCGACGTGACGGTACGCCGGAACGCGTTCGGGCGGCAGGTGGACTCGTTCGAGGCGGACCTGACCTTCGCCGCGTTCGACACGCCGTACCACGCCGTGTTCATCCGGGCACCGTGGGTGGAGCGAGTCGGGCGGGACGTCGAGGTACTCTCGACGGTGAGCTCAGGCCCCGCCGCGGGTAGGATCGTCGCCGTTCGCCACGATCGGCTGCTGGCCACGTCGTTCCATCCGGAGATGACCGGGGACGCCAGGCTGCACGGCTACTTCGCCGAGCTGGTCCGCGGCCTCTGAGTCGGTAGCAGGTAGCAGCGGTAGAAGGGTTGGGTTCGCCATGTCAGGCCACTCCAAGTGGGCCACCACGAAGCACAAGAAGGCCGTCATCGACGCGAGGCGCGGCAAGCTCTTCGCGAAGCTGATCAAGAACATCGAGGTGGCCGCCCGGATGGGCGGCGGCGACCCTGGCGGGAACCCGACCCTGTACGACGCCATCCAGAAGGCGAAGAAGTCCTCGGTCCCGAACGACAACATCGACCGCGCGGTCAAGCGTGGTTCCGGGGCCGAGGCCGGCGGCGCGGAGTACCAGACGATCATGTACGAGGGCTACGGCCCGAACGGCGTGGCGATGCTGGTCGAGTGCCTCACCGACAACCGCAACCGCGCGGCCGCGGATGTCCGTACGGCGATGACGCGGAACGGCGGCTCGCTCGCCGACCCGAACTCGGTCGCCTACATGTTCAACCGCAAGGGCGTCATCGTCGTGGCCAAGGACCAGGACGGGAAGTCGCTGTCCGAGGACGACGTGATGGAGGCCGTGCTCGAGGCCGGTGCCGAGGAGGTGAACGACCTCGGCGAGTCCTGGGAGGTCGTCACCGAGGCCACCGACCTGGTCCAGGCCCGGACCGCGCTGCAGGGCGCGGGCATCGACTACGACTCGGCCGACGTGCAGTTCGTCCCGTCGATGACGGTCGAACTGGACGCCGACGGCGCCGGCAAGATCTTCCGCCTGATCGACGCGCTCGAGGACAGCGACGACGTCCAGAACGTCTACGCGAACTTCGACGTCTCCGACGAAATCATGGCCGAGGTCGGCTGACCCACGGCTGACCCACGGCTGATTGAGGGCGCGGGAGGTCCCGCGCCCTCCAGCCGTTACGGGTTGACGATCTGGTCGCCGACGAGGGCGAGTGTCTGGATGGCGGCCAGGCCGTAGAGGGCTGTGGTGTTGGTCGAGACCCACTTGGCGGCCCGCGTCGGGTTGAGCGTCGACTTCACCTCCTCGGAGGCCCACGGGAGGTTCGGCCCGTAGCCGTCACCGGTGTAGAACTCCTTCCACGCCCGCGCGGCCAGGTCGTCCCGATCCAGACGTACGGCGGCGTACGCGGTGAGCCGGGAGTGGCCCTGGCGGAGGATCAGGTTGCCGAAGTACGCACCGCACTCCGCCGTCTGCTCCTCCCGGGTGGCGTTGAAGAGGCGGCAGTACTGCAGCCAGGCCGCCTCGAACGCCGGCATGTCCACCAGGTCGAGGATCTCGGCGCAGATCTCCACCTGGCCGAACATCGCGCTGAGGTGCGACACACTGACCGTCTTCTGGGTGATCGGCGCGAACCGTCCGGTGTCCAGGTCGTACAGACCGCCACCGGTGACGAAGCCGTTCGGCATCGCACCGATCGTCTCCATCGTGCCGAGAAGCTTGCTGTGGGCAACGTCCGCCTTCGGTCCCTGCCGCTCCCACTCGGTGAGCCACGCGGCGGCCAGACCACTCCAGTCCGTGCCGAGACCGATCGCGAGAGCATGCGGGTCGGGCTCGTACGGCTCGGTCCTGATCTTCCGCAGCGGATCCAGCACCAGGAACGTCTGGTCGGAGTCGACCAGCTCGGACAGCAGGTCACCGGTGCGCTCGTCGGCCGTGAGGTAGTAGTAGAACCGCCGGTAGATCGCCGTACTGATGCGCTGCTGCTTCGCGCTGTCTGCCCAGTGCTGTACGCCGTGCCGCGTCCCCAGACCGGCCCACTGCCCGAGGTGGTACACGTCGACCTCGCCGGTATGACGGGTCATCGCTTCCGCGAACCGGAAGATGTCGGCCCGTCCGGAGCGCAGGAACGAGTACCAGAGCCACAGATCCGGTGACAGTTCCGAGTTGTCCCACGCGTACCCGCCGACGTCGTACCGCCAGACCAGCCGGTCCTCGTCGAACGTGTGCATGATGTCGCCGTAGTCCCAGAACCCGTACCAGTGCCGGGACTCGACCTGGCCGCGATAGAAGTCGAACAGGAAGTCCAGGTGGTCCTCGATGGCCTTCTTCGCCGGCACCGACCGGTCGACCGGCGAGACGAGCCCGCCGAAGACGCGCGTGCCGATGAGCTGGTCCACCGGATTGATCAGTTGCGGGGGAGTCCGCACCTGATCGGCCAGGTCGCCGAGCCGCGCAGCCGAAGGAGTCGCCGCGAGCGCCCAGAAGGTGAGCTCGGAGGTCCGCGCGATCCCGTACGGCGTACCGAAGGCGGGCTCGTAGTCCTCGTAGGTGATCTCGAGGGCGTCCAACTGCTCCGGGTACGTGTCCTCGCCCATGCCGTCGTGGTAGAACCGCGTGTCCATCGCGCCGGCGTCCGGCGACCACAGCCACACCGTGACCTCGGCCTCCTCGGTGAACGCACCCCGGATGTCCAGCTGCGTGGGGTGGCGCTGCCAGAAATCCCTCAGACCGAAGGCGAACCCGCCGCTCACACCGCCGACGTACCCGAGTCCCGACGCGCGCCCACCTTGGTCTACCGAGACCCAGCCGTACCCCTGCTTGGTCCGCTTCTTCACCGTGAAGCCATCGGCGTTCAGCTGGCTCAGCGTGTAGTCACCCCACTCGGGGATCCACTTCAGCCGCGTCGTCACCCGCTGGTCCCAGGTGGCCGGATCGGGCAGTTTGGTCCCGGCGATCTGGGCCGCGCGGACGGTCGCACCCGGGTCACGCCGCAACCCGGTGATCCCCTTGACCGCCTCCGAGACCATGCCATGACCCTCACCGACGAATCGCACGTGCCGGTCGTACGCCGCGTCGCGCATCGGCACCCGGAAACGCACCCCGAGACCCGCGATGTAGTCCTTCTGCCCGTCGCGGTCGTACACGAACGTGTGCACCATCCGGACGTTCTCGGCGCCGGCCACGAAGTACAGCCGGACCGAGAACGGCAGCCAGGTCTTGCCCTTCTTCGACTTGTGCCGACCCTCGATCCGGACCACCGCGCGGACCGGGCCGGACTGCTCGACCGTGACGCGCGTGACGTCGCTCTCGTAGCGTTCCCGGACGCTGCCGCCTTCCTCGTCCTCGGCGATCTTGTCCTGCTTCAGGTTGACGAGCTGACCCTTGCGCGCGATCAGCACGTCACCACGCCAGATGTGACTGATCAGCTCCGAACCGCTCTTGCGGATCCGGGTCCTGATCACCCCGGTGTCGACATCGACGTACGTCTTCTCGTTCTTGACCGTGACCGGTCGCTCCGGTGCGGCCGCCGTACCTGGGCCGAGGGTGTACGACTCGGCCGGTGCGTCGACTGCGATGGCGTGCGCGCTCCACTTCAGCGAGCCGTCGGGCCAGTAGGCGGTCGGCCAGCTCTGCAGGGGTACGGCGCTGCCGTCGGCCGCCTTGAGTGCGAAGGACTGGTCCGCAGGTACGGCGCCCTTCGGCCACGGCGTACCCCAGGTCGTGACGGCTGCCGTGGTCGGCTTGCCTTCCAGCCAGCTGAGCTTCACTTCTGGTACGTCGGCCACCGCCGTGGAGCGGGTGTCGAGCAGGGACGCCGCGGGGACCGCGGCCATGCCTGCTAGGACTGTACGTCGGGAGACCTCCATGCCTTTCCACCTCTGTCGTTTCGGTGTTCAGGGATGTTTCGGTGTTCGGGGATCAGGGACAGGTTCTGGATCGCTGCGAGTGCGTACTGCGATGCGCCGTTGGTGCTGATGAAGGCGGCCTCCTCGACCGGCATCAGCGCACCGTCGACCTGAGTCGTCGTCCAGTCCCGCTCGCGTTGCAGGGCGTTGCGGTTGAGCTGGTCGCCTTCGTCGATGAAGAACTTGCGCCAGGCCAGTCGGGCCAGCTCCGCGTCGCCGGTGCGGGCGGCGGCGTACGCGGCGAGGCGGCTGTGTGCCTGGATGAGTGAGATGCCTTGGAGCGGGTGACCGACCTCAGCGGTCTGCTCCTCCGGTGTTGCCAGGTAGAGGCGGCAGTAGTCCAGCCACGCCTTCTCGAACCCGGGTACGTCGAGGTCCAGGTCGATGAGCTCCGAACAGATCTCGGGGAGCCCGAAGAGCGAGGACAGGTGCGAGACCGCGATGCCGCGCCGGCTGGTGTCTAAGCGCCCGGTGGACAGGTCCAGCCGCCCGTTGCCGGTGAGGAAGCCATAGTGCATCGCTGCGATGTCGGCCATCGTTCCGACCAGCCGTGCACGGGCCCGCTCGTCGCCGTGCCTCTCCCACCGCGTGAGCCATGCCGCAGCGAGTGCACCCCAGTCCACACCCAGTTCGACCGAGAGCGCATGCGGGTCGGGGGAGTAGACGTCGGGCCGCACCTTGCGCTGCGGATCGACGACGAGCAGGGTCTCCTCGACCGCCGCCAGCTCGTCCATCAGGTCACCGGTCCGCTCGTCCGCGGTCAGGTAGTAGTAGAAGCGCCGGTAGAGCGCGCTGGAGATGCGGACCTGCTTGCAGCTGCAGCCCCAGTGCTGCACGTTGTGCCGTGAGCCGAGGCCCTTCCACCGGCCGAGGTGGTAGACATCGACCTCACCGGTGTGTCGGGTCATCGCCTCGGCGAACCGGAACACGTCCGCCCGGCCGGTCCGCAGGAACTGGTACCAGAGCCAGAGGTCCGGCGACAGCTCCGAGTTGTCCCACGCATAGCCGCCGACGTCGTACCGCCAGGTGCGCCGATCCCGGTCGTAGGTGTGCATGACGTCGCCGTAGTCCCAGAACCCGTACCAGCGCCGTTGCTCCCGCTGACCGACGTAGTACTGGAACAGGAAGTTCAGCCGCGCCTCGATGTCCTGGTCGTCGGCGGTGGGCAGACTCCAGCTGCCGAAGACACCTGCCTCCAGGAACCGTGCCGGCGCTGCCGCGAGTAGGCCGGGCGAGTTGAGCAGCGCAACGTGCTCGGCGAGGTCGTCAGCCGACGGAGTGGTGTCATGCACTCGCAGCGTCAGCTCGTGCGTCCTGGCGACGCCATGCGCATTGCCGAAGCCCGGTTCGTAGTCCTCGTAGGTGATCTCGAGGCCTTCGAGTTGCTCGGCGTAGCTGTCCTGGTCCATGCCGTCGTGCCAGTAGCGCACGTCCATCGCGGGCGCGCTGGGCGACCACATCCAGACTGTGGCGGTGGCCAGGTCCGTGGCGGCGTTGCGGATGTCGAGGCGGGTCGGGTGCAGCTTCCAGAAGTCTCGCAGCCCGAATCCGAGTCCGCCGCTGACACCACCGACGTACCCGTAGCCGGGTGACCTGGTGCCGGCCGGGATCGTTACCCAGGCGTGCTCCGATCCGGTGCGCTTGCGCAGGGTGAAGCCGTCGGCACTGCTCTGGTCGAGCGTGTAGTCGTTCCACTGTGGGATCAGGTGCAGCCGGTCCGACACCTCGGGGTTCGGGATGTCCTCGACCGCCTGCCCGGCGACCTGTGCACGTCGTACCTCCTCACCTGGGTCGCGGCGCAGACCGGTCAGACCCCGGACTGCCTCGGTGAGGAAGCCGGACGGGCCGGCCAGGCGGATGTGCCGGTTGTGCGGCTCGTCGCGCATCACGACGTCCGCACTGAGACCCAGCCCGGCCAGGAAGTCCCGGTCCGGCTCGCCGTCCCAGATGAAGCTGTGCACGATGCGTACGTCGGTCGCACCGGCGTAGAAGTAGAGGCGGACCGAGAACGGCAGCCAGTCGCCGTGCTTGCCGTCCAGCTTGACCACGGCTCGCACCGGACCGTCCTGTTCGACGGTGATGCGGTCCACAGTCGCCGTGGTGTGCTCCCGGGTGCGGCCCAGGTCCTCGTCCGGTGCGTCCTGCCGCAGACTGACCAGCCGTACGTCGCGCACGACCTCCTGGTCGTTGTCGACAATCGACGCGATCAGCAGCGGTTTGGCGAGCGTCCAGGTGACCTCGCCGGTCGTCACCCGTACGCCGTCCGCAGTCTCCTCGACCTGGACCGGCGTACCTGGGGTTGTCGGCTCTTGACCCGGCACGAGCTCGTACGACGATTCCGGGTGCTCGGACGGCCCGATCGCGTGGGCCGACCACTTGATCGAGCCGTCGGGCCAGGTCGCGGTGGTCCAGCTCTGCACCGGCGTACCGTCGGCCAGGGCAAAGTGTGTGCCCTCGGCAACGGTGCCGTGCGGCCACGGGACACCCCAGGAAACGCCTTGCCGGCAAGGAGTTTCCAGCCATTGCAGTGTTGTCATTCTTTCACCGATCCGATCAGGACGCCTTTGGCGAAGTGCTTCTGCAGGAACGGGTAGAAGAACAGGATCGGCAGCGTCGCGACCACCACGACCGCGAACTTCAGGCCCTGCTCCGGGAACGTGACGGTCTCCAGCTGCTGCAGTACGTTCGCCGAGTCCGCGTTCGCCGCGGTCAGCTGGCGGACGATCATCTGCAGCGTCCATTTCCTGCTGTCGTCGATGTAGAGCAACGGCGACATGTAGTCGTTCCAGATGCCGACCGCGTAGAACAGCGAGAACGTCGCGATGATCGGCTTCGACAGCGGCAGCACGATCCGCAGGAACACGTTCAGCTCGTTGCACCCGTCGATCCGGGCCGCTTCCTCCAGCGCCTCGGGCAACTCCTGGAAGAAGCTCTTCACCACGATCAGGTAGAACGGGTTGATCGCCAGCGGCAGGATCAGCGCCCAGTAGCTGTCCAGCAGGCCGAGATCACGCACCACCAGGTACGTCGGGATCATGCCGCCGCTGAACACCAGCGTGAAGATCACCAGGTTCAGCATCAGTGCGCGGCCGGGCAGGAATCGCTTGGCCAGCGGATACGCCATGGTCAAGGTGAGTGCCAGCTGGATCACCGTGCCGACCGCGGTCACGGCGATCGTGGTCAGCAAGGCGCGGACGAAGGTGTCGGTGGAGAAGATGTAGTGGTACGTATCGGTGACGAACCGGTGCGGCCACAGGAAGAACGGCCGCGAGCTGATCTCGGACTCGGTCGCGAACGACCCCGCCAGGACGTACAGCAGCGGCAGAACCGTGACGATCGCCAGACCGGTCAGCAATACGACATTCAGTACGTCGAACACCCGGCTGCCGGCCGAGTCGTAGTACCGGACCCGTTGTTTCATGTCGTCTCCTCAGAACAGCCCGCGCTGGCCCAGCCGCTTGGCCAGCAGGTTGGAGCCGAAGATCAGGACGACCCCGACCACGCCCTTGAACAGGCCGACGGCGGTCGCGTAGCTGAACGAACCCTGGGTGATGCCGATGTAGTACACGAACGTGTCGAAGACGTCGGCGACATCGCGGTTCAGCGACGTGGTCATCAGCCAGATCTGCTCGAACCCGGAGTCCATCAGGTGACCGGACGTCAGGATCGCCATCACCACGATCGTCGGCCGGATCGCCGGCAGCGTGATGTGCCAGAACTGCCGCCAGCGCCCGGCACCGTCCACCCTTGCCGCCTCGTACAGCTGCGAGTCGACTCCGGCCAGCGCGGCCAGGTAGATGATCGTGCCCCAGCCGGTCTGCTTCCACAGCAGTTGCAGCACGATCAGCGGCCGGAACCAGTCGGCCTGTGCGACGTAGTCGGTCTTCTGACCGCCGATGAGGCCGTGGATCCAGTTCGCGATCACGCCGAAGTCCACCGAGAACAGCAGGTAGGTCAGCGACGCGACGATCGTCCAGGACAGGAAGTGCGGAATGTAGATCAGCGACTGCACGGATCGCTTCAGCACGCGGATCCGCAACTCGTTCAGCATCAGCGCGACAACGATCGGCGCCGGGAAGACGAAGACTATTGTCAACAATGCGAGCAGCAGAGTGTTGAACATCAACCGGCCGAAGTCCGGTCCGGTGAACAACTCCTGGAAGTGCTTGAGGCCGACCCACTCACTGCCGGAGTACCCGAGGAACGGCACGTAGTCCTTGAACGCGATGGTCAGGCCGTACATCGGCAGGTACTTGAAGACGACGAAGTACACCAGACCGGGCAGCAGCAACAGGTAGAGCCAGCGGTAGCGCAGCAGGTCCCGCCACAGCGGTACCGGCCGGCGCCGCTTGCGGCGCGGCGCCTCCGGGGTGGCCTCCGCCGACGGCCGCACCACCTGGCTCGGGACCAGATCGGTGGCCATCTGTCAGCCGCCGGCCTTGGCGGCGAGGTCGTTGACCTCCTTGGCGATCTGCGTGCCGCCGCTGTCGTACCAGCGCTTGATCTGCGCCTTCAGCTGGTCCTCGGTGATCGCACCGGACAGGTACTTGATCCGGGCGTCCGGGACGATCGTGTCCAGCGTCTGGCCCTTGGACACGGCGGTCGGCGCGATCACGCTCAGGGCCGGGTTGAACACCGCGGTCTTCAGGTCCTCGTTCATCAGGATGTCGAAGCGCTCCCGCATCTCCCGGCTGGCCGCGTCGCTCGGCAGCGGCTGGTAGGCGCTGACACCGACGGCGGCCCGGGTCCCGAGCTGGATGAAGGCCTTGTCGACGTCGTTCTGGATCGCCTTGACCTTCGGGTCGTCCTGGTTGATCGGTACGGCGTACTTTCCGTCGGCCTTGAAGTTGCGGCCCTCGATGCCGTTGGCGAGCAGGATCGAGCCCTCCTTGGACTCGAGCTTGTCCAGCGTCTGCAGCACCTGGTCGAGTTGTTCCTCGGTCCGGATGTGCTGCTTCGAGATCGCGATCACCATGTTGTAGCCGGTGAACGGGTAGGAGAACTTCTGCCCGTCGGAGCGCTTCAGGTTGCCGATCAGCGTGACCTTGTCGAAGTCCTTCGGGTTCTTCTCCTTGAACAGGTCGAGAAGCTGGGTGGCCCGGACGTTGACGTCGATGATCATGCCGCCCTTGCCCTGCACGAACGGGTCGTTCCAGTTCGCGCTGTCCAAGGTGGCGAAGTCCGGGTTGACCAGGCCCTCGGTGACCCACTTGCGCAGCCAGCGGTTGGCGGCCAGGAACTCCGGGGTGTCGAAGCCCGGCACGAGTTTGCCGTCGCGCTCACCCCAGCCGTTCGGTGCGCCGAACCACGTCTCGACCACGTCGTACGGGCTGGCGCTGGCGTAGTTGCCGGGCCACTTCGGGATGATCAGGCCGTAGGTGTCCTTCTTGCCGTTGCCGTCCGGGTCCCGCTCGGTGAACGCCTTCGCGATCGCGTACAGATCGTCGACGGTCTCCGGGTCCTTGAGGCCGAGCTTGGCCATCCAGTCCTTGCGGATCACGATGCCCGAACGCAGCAGCGGCCGGATCCGGTAGATGCCGTACGTCTTGCCGTTGGTCATCGAGTTCTTGGCGGTCTGCTCGTCGACCGGCTTGAGGTTCGGGTACTTGTCCAGCTTCCCGGTCAGGTCCCAGAACGCGCCCGCCTCGGCCGCCTTGACGAACGACGGGCTCTTCTCGTTCGCGACCATCACGTCCGGGATCTTGTCCGAGGCCAGCGTGACGTTGGACTTGTCGCCGTACTCGGCGTTCGGCACCCAGGTGATCTTGAGCTTCTTGCCGATCTGCTTCTCGACCGCCTGCTGCAGCTCGCCGCTGGGGTCGGGTGCGGTGCCGAACAGCGGCGCCATCACCGTCAACTCGTCACTGGCCGCCTGGCTTGTCTTGTCGTCGCCACCGCCGGAACAGGCCGAGGCGAGCAGGGCCGTTGTCAGTGCTGTTGTCATGGCCGCGGCGAGACGCCGTCGGGAGAAGATGGTCATGAGTTCCCTTTCAGGTGCAGGCGCGCCTCGTTCTCGGCGAAGAAGCGCAGGCAGAGCCAGGTGTTGAGCTGGATCCAGCCGCCGCCGGCCAGCACGATCCCGAGAACGGGGAACCGGCTGGAGACGTAGGCGATGGACACCGCGACGAACAGCAGGACCAGGGACGAGGCCGGTCGCGCGAGCGCGACCAACGATGCCTTGGGCAACAACTCGCGGACCTTGAGGTCGTAGTGCACGGCCATCGGGAGCAGGTAGGCGGCGATCACACCGAGCGCGACCAGGGCTACGAGGCTGGCCAGCCGGGGGAGCGACGCCGTGGTCCCGAGCGACGCGAAGTACAGGTAGTTGCCGATCAGCAGCACCGCGGCCGCGACCAGCGGGAGTACGACGAGGCAGCCGCGGCGGAACTCGCGACGGAACGCCGTACGGAAGGCAGGCAGTGCATGAAACGATTCACCGGACGACCTGCGTCTGGCCAGTGAATATGCTGCGAGCGTCGCCGGGCCGATACCCAGCGCGACACCGCCGAGCAGGGTGAAGGCGATCCACAGCGCGTTCAACTTGATCGCCCAGACGACCTCGTCAGCGACCTCGTACAGCCGGATCGACCAACCGGTCGCGCTCATCATGGGCCGCCATCAGGCCGGCGGAAGGCCTTGTCACGTGGGTGATTCATGCGGATCCCTGCCTAGTGACGAGGGTGATTCGGGGGAAAAGTGATGTGACCATATGGTTGAATCGTCTCAACTGTCAACGGCTGGGAAAGCGTTTGTCAGAGAACGGTCAGGCAGGGGAGTGCCGACTGCTTGAAGTCGCGGTCAGGAGCGGGAGATCCGCAGGTTCGCGTACTCGCCGATGAGCGGCGCCATCTGGCGGAAGCCGAGCCGGCCGCCGGCCAGCGGCTGGTCGTCGTACCACTGGAAGCTGATCAGGTCGTTGATCGCGAAGGTGATCTCGCCGCGATGGACGGAAAGCCTCAGTTTGTAAGGACCTTGGGCGTCCAGGACGCCGGGGATCGGGTCGGCGCCCTGCGCGACGAGGTGGAAGCCGTAGCTCTTGCGCAGGTTGCAGGTGTGGAACGCGCGCTCGGCCGGCCAGCGGCGCCGGAAGTACGAGACGTGATACGTGTCCAGGTCGCCGTGGTGGTACTGCTCGTACGGGCCGGTCCTCGGGGCGAGGTCGAAGAGATCCTCGCCCTGGCGCCCCTTCGCGTGGAAGAACAGGATGCAGAGGCCGGGCTCGCGGACCGGCCAGAAGTCCCACTCCACGGTGATGTCCGGCGGGAAGTCCTCGGGACACCACAGCACGACGTTGGCGTCCTGTCCGTCCTCGGGTGGTCGCGTGCTCTCCAGCCGCAGCCGGCCGAGCGGGAACGAGGCGGCGCCATCGCCCTCGAGCCGGAAGCCGTCGAGATCGGCCGCCGACGCGAGCGGGTTCTCGTACAGCACCTGGTCGCTCATCTGCGGTGCCGGGTGTGGTCGCTGGATTCGCGGACGATCAGGTCGGGCTGGAAGATCACCTGCCGATGCCGGTGCTGCTCGGCCGCCTCGACCTCTTCCTGCAGCAACTCCATCGCGGACCGCCCCAGCATCTCCGCCGGTTGCCGCACCGACGACAGCGGTACCGCGGCCGCCCGGGCGAAGTCGATGTCGTCGTACCCGACGATCGCCATGTCGCGGGGAACCTGCAGACCGGCGACCGACATCGCCTGCAGGAAGCCGAGCGCGAGCAGATCGTTGGCCAGGAAGGCGGCCGTCGGACGGGACCGCGGTGGCAGAGCCGCGATCTTCTCGCCGATCGCGCGGCCCTCCACGACGCCCATCACGTCGACCTCGTACCGCTGCAACTCGACGCCCTCGGCCCGCTCGACCGTCGCCGCGAATCCGGCCATCCGGTCGGACACCTGCTGCATGGTGAAAGGCCCACCGATGAAGGCGATCCGGCGATGCCCGGACTCGATCAGGTGATTCCCGGCGAGCCGTCCGCCGAGCTGGTCGTCGACCGACACCGAGCAGAACCCGCGATCCGCGGCACGGTCCACGAGGACGACCGGCGTACCGCGCGAGACCAACGCCGTCAGCCGTGGATCGTTGCTGTCGAACGGGGTGATCAGGATGCCCATCACACGCTGCTGCTCGAGCTGGTCGAGGTGGTGACCTTCGCGGACCGGATCGGTCTTGCTGTTGCAGAGCATCACCACGGTGTCGTGCTCGTAGGCGAGCGCTTCGGCACCCTCGGCGAGGTCGGTGAAGAACGGGTTCGCCACGTCGAGCACGACCAGGCCCACTGTCCGGCTCTTGCCGGCGCGCAGGTGGCGGGCGGCCTCGTTGCGCACGAACCCCAGCGCGCTGATGCTGTCCTGCACGCGCTGCCTGGTCGCGGGAGCGACGATCCACGGCCGATTCAGTACGTTGCTGACCGTCCCGACCGACACACCCGCGCGATGCGCGACCTCTTTGATGCTGGGCGTTGCCATCGTCCCCCGGTCGCGGCCGTAGATCCTCGTCACGGCCACTCTATCCACCCTGGATTGAATCGTCTAAATACCTCCGCCCAGGCGTCAGATGCGCCGTACCTAAGGACGGGTAGTAGTCCGGCAGTCCGAGCTGCGGCTTGGTCCGCTGAGCGGGCGGCGCCGACTGGCCGCCTACTACTACCCGTCCTTAGGTACAGCTCGTGACTCGTGGGTAACATATCGGGATGGCGAGTCGGGTGTTGAGGATGTGGGAGCGGTTGCGGGTGCTGCCTGCTGGGGAGCGGGTGTTCTCGCGGGCGTTCACGTGGCAGGCGCCGTACTTCCGGTCGATTCGGCCGCGGTTCGTTCAGGTGAGTCCCAACTACGCGGCGCTCGTGCTGCCCAAGCGGCGGGCGGTGCAGAACCACATCGGCACGGTGCATGCGATTGCCGTGTGCAACGGTCTCGAGGCGGCGATGGGGGCGTTGGCCGAGGCGACCGTTCCGGCCGGGAAACGCTGGCTGCCGAAGGGCATGGAGGTCGCGTATCTGGCCAAGTCCACCTCCGATCTGACCTGCTCCGCCGAGACGGATCCGGGTGCCTGGACGGCGGGCCCGGATGTGCCGGTGCGGGTCCAGGCGACGCGGCGCGACGGCACCGTCGTTGTCGAGGGCACCATCCATCTGTGGGTGACGGACCGGAAGTAATGACGAGCGGCCCGCCGAGGGCTCACGTAGGGTCGGCGGCGTGATGGATGCGCTGCGGGTGGTGGATGTTTCCGAGGCTGATCTGGACTCGGTGTGGGAGGTCCGGCTGAGGTCGTTCGGACCGGGTGGGGACAAGGACGAGTGGCGCAAGGATGCGCTGCGGTTCATCGAGGACGGGCGGTACGTCGGAGTGGCCGACGGGGACGTGGTTGTCGCCGCGGCCCGGATCTGGCCCTTCCAGCAGTGGTGGGGTGGTCGACGGGTCTCGATGGCCGGCATCGCGGGCGTCGTGGTGTCGCCGGAGTACCGCGGCCGCGGAGTCGGCAGCATGCTGATGCGCGGGGTGCTGCAGCGCAGTGCCGAGCTGGGCTGTCCGCTGTCCGGGCTCTATCCGGCGACGACAGTGCTCTATCGGCATCTGGGGTACGAGTTCGCCGGCGGCCGCTACAAGTTCTCCTTCCAGTCGTCCGACCTGCGGTCACTGGGCGGCAAAGGCGTGACGCTGCGGAAGGCCGGCCGGGAAGATGCTCAGTTGGTCATCGACCTGGCGAGCAAGGTGCATGAGAGCCGCCGGTCCAACGGTCCGCTGATCTGGCCGCTCCGCCAGGTGGAGTCCTGGCTGGAGGACGAGTCAAACTTCGCGTACGTCGCCGACGACGGTTTCGTCGTCTACAACTGGTCCGAGCAGAACCTGTCCGTCGACGAACTGATCGCCGGGTCCGAGGAGACCACGCGGGCGTTGTGGACGACGGTCGGATCGGGTGCGTCGATCGCGAGGACTGTGCACGCGTACACCCCGCCGACCGATCCGATCAACCTGATGGCCGAGCACGAGGCGGACTCCACCGCGAACGTCTCGCGCTGGATGCTCAGGCTGCTCGACGCCCCGGCCGCGATCGCGGCGCGCGGGTTCGCGCCGGGCGCCGTACTGGAGGTTGACCTGCGGATCGACGACCCCGACATGCCGGCGAACACAGGCGACTGGCACCTGTCCGTCGCCGACGGCGCCGGCAGTCTCACGTCCGCACAGCCGTCTGGTGACGCACTGCGCCTCGGCCCCCGCGGACTGGCCGCTCTGTACGCCGGTACGCCGCTCAACGCCCTGCGATCGGCGGGATTGGCCACGGGCCAAAGCACTGCCGATCCCGCGGTCGACACGGCCTTCGGCGGGCCCACGGCGTACATGCTCGACTTCTTCTGAGGCGGGGCGGCGCGTCGATTTCCGGGGCCTCGCGGGCGGCCGTTAGGGTTGTCGAACAAACGTTCGGAGGTGATCCATGCGAGTGCTCGGCGTCGACCCGGGATTGACCCGGTGCGGCCTCGGCGTCGTCGAGGGCACCCCGGGCAAGCCGCCGGCGCTGGTCGCCGTCGGTGTGATCCGGACACCGGCCGAGCTGGACGTGTCCCGGCGGCTGGTGCAGATCGAGGCCGAGCTGGACCAGTGGATCACCGAGCACCGGCCGGATGCTGTCGCGGTCGAGCGGGTGTTCGCGCAGCACAATGTCCGCACAGTAATGGGTACGGCGCAGGCCTCAGGGGTGGCCATGGTGGTGGCCGCTCGGCGTGGTCTACCGGTCTCGCTGCACACTCCGAGTGAGGTGAAGGCGGCGGTGACGGGTTCGGGGCGGGCCGGCAAGGAGCAGGTGACCACGATGGTCACGCGGATCCTCAAGCTGGCCGAGCGTCCGACGCCCGCCGATGCCGCCGACGCGTTGGCGCTCGCGATCTGTCAGGTGTGGCGTGGCGGTGTGACCAGCAAGCTGCAGGAAGCGGCCGCCAGCCGGTCGAATCTGGAAGCCATGGCGCAGGCGCAGTCGCGTCTGCAGGTGGCCAGACTGCGTGCGGCGGTAGCGGCGCAGGAGAGCAAGAGATGAGCACGGTCGTGCAAGGAGGTCGGGGATGATCGCGTTCGTGCGCGGCCCGGTGGCGGCAATCGGGGTGGACAGTGCCGTGATCGAGGTCGGGGGAGTGGGCCTGCAGGTGTTCTGTCACCCCGGCACGCTGGCGGGGTTGCGTCCGGGGCAGGAGGCGCGGGTGTCCACCTCGATGGTGGTGCGCGAGGACTCCCTGACGCTGTACGGGTTTGCCGACGACGACGAGAAGAGCCTGTTCGAGTTGCTGCAGACGGCGTCGGGTGTCGGGCCGAAGCTGGCGCAGGCCGCACTCGCGGTGCTCAGCCCGGACCAGTTGCGCCAGGCCGTCGCCTCCGAGGATCTCGCCGTACTGGTGAAGGTTCCGGGGATCGGCAAGAAGGGTGCGCAGCGGATCGTGCTGGAGCTGAAGGACAAGATCGGTGCGCCGTCGAAGACGGTGACCGGCCGCCCGCTGCAGCCTCAGGAAGCTTGGCGGGACCAGGTGCATGCCGGTCTGGTGGGCCTGGGCTGGTCGACCCGTGATGCCGAGGACGCCGTCACCGCGGTGTCGCCGCTGGCCGCTGACAACCCAAATCCGTCCGTCCCCGACCTGCTCCGCGCCGCACTGCGCGTGCTGTCGAAGGCTTAACCGATGGAGGACAACGTCCGGCCGCTGGTGTCCGCGGACGCGGTGGACCTCGAGGAACGCAAGATCGAGTCCGCGCTGCGGCCGCGCACGCTGGCAGAGTTCGGCGGCCAGCGCCGGGTCAGTGAGCAACTCGAACTGGTGCTGCACGCGGCGCGAGGGCGCAACCGGGCGCCGGATCACGTCCTGTTGTCCGGACCGCCCGGGTTGGGCAAGACAACGCTGGCGATGATCATCGCCAGCGAGCTGTCCGCGCCGCTGCGGATCACGAGCGGGCCGGCGATCCAGCATGCCGGTGACCTGGCCGCGATCCTGTCCGGGCTGAGCGAGGGCGAAGTCCTGTTCCTGGATGAGATCCACCGGATGTCCCGCCCTGCCGAGGAACTGCTCTACATGGCGATGGAGGACTTCCGCGTCGACGTGATCGTCGGCAAGGGACCGGGCGCGACCGCGATTCCGCTGGAGATTCCGCCGTTCACCCTGGTCGGCGCGACCACGCGGGCCGGGCTGCTGCCGGGGCCGCTGCGTGACCGGTTCGGGTTCACCGGTCACTTGGAGTTCTACGAGGCGGCCGAGCTGGAGAAGATCGTGAATCGCTCCGCCACGCTGCTCGACGTGGACATCACGCCGGAGGGCGCGGCCGAGATCGCTTCCAGGTCCCGCGGTACGCCGCGAATCGCGAACCGGCTGCTCCGCCGGGTGCGCGACTACGCAGAGGTCCGAGCGGACGGGATCATCACGCTCGCGCTGTCGAAAGCAGCCCTCGAGCTGTACGAAGTGGACAAGATGGGCCTGGACCGGCTGGACCGGTCGGTCCTGGACGCCCTGTGCCGCCGATTCGGCGGCGGACCGGTGGGACTTTCCACGCTGGCTGTTGCGGTCGGCGAAGAACGTGAGACTGTGGAGGAAGTGGCCGAACCGTTCCTGGTCCGGTCGGGCTATCTGGCCCGTACGCCGCGTGGTCGCGTCGCCACGCCCGCGGCCTGGCGGCACATCGGCCTGAAAGTCCCGAAGGGCGCGACGTTCGCGGACACGCTTTTCGACGAAGACTGAATACTGTGTGTTGATCGGTCCTCCGGCCGAGTCGAGTAACGCAAACGTGACCCGGTGTCATGAGGTACTTGTTGCCGCCCACGGCTAGACTCCCCGGTGGCCTGACCTAAGGTCATTCCGCTGCGACCTGCGCGCTTGCAGAGCGTGCCGGACGCCCGTACTCCCAACGACGAAGGATTCTGAGTCCCGATGCAACTCATCGCCGTACCGCTCGCCTCCTCCGGGGGCGGTGGCTCCGCCTTCACCTTCCTGCTTCCGCTGATCCTGATCGTCGGAATGATCTGGTTCATGAGCCGCACCCAGCGCAAGCAGCGCCAGCGCCAGGCCGAGACGGTGGCCGCGCTCACCCCGGGCACGAAGGTGATCACGACCAGCGGCCTGGTCGGGATCGTCGAGGAGACCGACGACGAGTACGTGACGCTGGAGATCTCCGAGGGCGTGCTGGTGCAGGTGGTCAAGGCCGCGGTCGGCCGGGTGGTCCCGGAGGAGGACCCCGCCGCGACGATCGAGGAGCCGGCCGGTCAGGACCTCGCCGACGAGGCCGAGAAGGACTCCGTCGACGTACCGGACGCCGGCAAGGACAAGGCCGCGGACAAGGTGCAGGACGCGCCGAAGCTCCCGCCGACGCACACCGAGAACTGATCCACCGCCCCTGACGGAGTGCGGCGCGGTCATCAGCGTCCACAAGATGGTGTGGCGCGCCCAGAAGCACAAAGGTTGAAACTGACGTGGCAACGACGACGACATCCCGCCCCGGGCGGCTACTGATCGTCCTGGGGGTCATTGTGGTCCTGCTGTTCGGGATCATGGGGCTCACCAAGACCTGGAAGCCCAAGCTCGGTTTGGACCTGCGCGGTGGCACCACCATCACGCTGACGGCCAATTCCCTCGCCGGTGGTGGTTCGGTGACCGCCGACCAGCTGAACGAGGCGAAGAACATCATCTCCCAGCGGGTCAACGGTGCGGGTGTCGCGGAAGCCGACATCACCACCTCCGGGGCGAACCACATCAACGTGGCCGTCCCGGGTGCCACGCAGGACGCCCTGGTGAAGCAGATCGGTCAGACCGCGCTGCTCTACTTCCGGATGGTGTACGACGCCCAGGCGGGCGCGCCGGCTCCGGCGCCGGCGCCGACCCCCACGGGTACGCCGAAGCCGAGTACGAAGCCGACCACGACGCCGAAGCCGAGCACCACGGTCAAGCCCAGTACGCCGGCGAACACGCCGAACGGGCGGGCCTGGAGCAGCGCCCTCGGCAACGCCACGCCGACGCCGACCCCGAAGCCGAGCACCCCGGCGACCGCCAAGCCGAGCACTCCGGCCGCGACGCCGACCACGCCGGCTGCCAACGGTGACCCGCTGAAGTACACCCCCGACGCGGCTACCCAGGCGGCGTTCGCGGCGTTCCAGTGCACCGACAAGGACATCGCGGCGCAGACCGACGACCCGAACAAGCCGTTGTTCTCCTGCGACCGCCAGCGGACGACCAAGTACCTGCTCGGTCCCGCGATCATGAAGGGCACCGACCTGGCCGACGCCACCGCGGGCATCCCGCAAGGCGGCTTCCAGTGGCAGGTCAACCTGAAGTTCACCGGCGAGGGCGGCGACAAGTTCCTCGACGCGACGACGGCCATCTCGCAGCGCGGCGAGGGCCAGAACCAGTTCGCGATCGTCCTGGACGGCGTGACCATCTCGGCCCCGAGCGTCGCGCAGCCGATCCCCGGCGGTCAGGCACAGATCACCGGCACGTTCACCGAGGCCGAGGCCCGCGACCTGGCGAACGTGCTGAAGTACGGCGCGCTGCCGGTGTCGTTCGACATCTCCTCGGTCGAGACGGTGTCGCCGCAGCTCGGTGGTGACCAACTGTCCGCCGGTATCTGGGCCGGTCTGATCGGTCTGGCGCTGGTCGTGATCTTCTCGTTCCTGTACTACCGCGGTCTGGGCATCGTGGTGGTGGCGTCGCTCGCGATCGCCGGCATCCTGACCGGCGCCACCGTGATCCTGCTCGGCAAGGCGATCGGGTTCACCCTGAGCCTGGCCGGTATCGCGGGGCTGATCGTCGCTGTCGGTATCACCGCGGACTCGTTCATCATCTACTTCGAACGTCTCCGCGACGAAGTGCGCGAGGGTCGCAGCCTGCGCTCGTCGGTCGAGACAGGCTGGGCCCGGGCGAAGCACACCATCATCGCGGCCGACTCGATCTCGCTGCTGGCCGCGGTCGTCCTCTACGTCCTCGCCATCGGCAGCGTGAAGGGGTTCGCGTTCACGCTCGGCCTGACCACGCTGATCGACCTGCTGATCGTCTTCATGTTCACCAAGCCGCTGGTGACCCTGCTGGCCCGGACGGACTTCTTCGGCCACGGGCACAAGCTGTCCGGCCTGGATCCGGAGCATCTCGGCGTGGAAAGGCTGCCCGGGCAGATGAAACCGACGGCGCGGCCGCGCAAGACGCCGTCGACGCGCAAGCCGGTCGGAGGGGAGGTCTGATGTCGAAGCTCGGACAACTCGGTGCCAAGCTGCACCGCGGTGACGTCTCCTACGACTTCATCGGTCATCGCAAGCTCTGGTTCAGCGTCTCCGCGGTCCTGGTGATCGTGTCGCTGGCCGGCCTGTTCGCCCGCGGCCTGGCGCTCGGAATCGAGTTCAAGGGCGGTGTCGAGTACCAGGCCAAGGTCAAGGTCACCGGCGACACGGTGCAGAACTTCACCGACGCGGTGAAGGCGACCAACGCCAAGGATCTCGGTGACCCGGTCGTCACGACGATCGGCGACAGCTCGGTGCGGGTGCAGACCAAGCCGCTCGGCCAGGACGACATCGCCAAGGTCCGCGCCGCGGTCGCCAAGGAGGCCGGCATACCGATCGACCAGGTGACCTCGCAGCAGATCGGCGCCTCCTGGGGGCAGCAGATCGCGAACAAGGCGATCCTGGCGCTGATCGTGTTCCTGGTCCTGGTGTTCGCGGTGATCTGGCTGTACTTCCGAGAACCCAAGGCCTCGATGGCCGCCATCATCGCGCTGATCCACGACGTGACGATCACGGTCGGGCTGTACGCGATCATCGGCTTCGACGTCACCCCGGCCACGGTGATCGGCGTACTGACCATCCTCGGTTACTCGCTGTACGACACGGTCGTGGTGTTCGACAAGGTGCGGGAGAACACCCGGGGCATCACCGGGTCGAACCGGTACACGTACTCCGACGCCACCAACCTGGCCGTCAACCAGACCGTCGTCCGGTCGATCAACACGACGATCACGGCGCTGCTGCCGGTCGGATCGATCCTGGTCGTCGGCACCGTCGTGCTCGGGACCGGGCCGCTGAAGGACCTGTCGCTGGCGCTGTTCGTCGGTATCGCGGTCGGTGCGTACTCGTCGATCTTCATCGCTCCGGCGCTGCTCGCGGTCTTCAAGGAGCGTGAGCCGGGCATGCAGGCGCTGCGCCGCCGGGTGATGGCCAAGCGGGCTCAGACCGCGGCCGCCGGTACGCCGGCTCCTGCCGTGGCGACTGCCGGTGCCGGTGCCGGTGCCGTCGCCGCACGGACCGCCGTACAGGACACGCCGCGCAAGCAGGACCGCCCGGCTGGTACAGCGCCGACGCCGGCGCCACGGCCGATGAAGGCCACCGCGGCCGGACGCCCGCAGCCGTCGCGCAAGCCGCGCTCGAAGCGCGGCAAGTGACGATGCGGACGCTGGAGCAGGTCCTCGCCGACGGCATTCGCGACATCCCGGACTACCCGCAGCAGGGGGTGGTGTTCAAGGACATCACCCCGCTGCTGGCCGACCACAGCGGGTTCGCCCAGGTGGTCGACGCGCTGGCCGCGTTCGGGCGTGACGACGACGGGAACCCGGTGGTCGACAAGGTGGTCGGGATCGAGGCGCGCGGGTTCATCCTGGCCGCCCCGGTCGCGCTCGCCCTCGGCGCCGGGTTCGTGCCGGTGCGCAAGAAGGGGAAGCTGCCGGGCGCGACGTACGAGGAGTCGTACGCGCTGGAGTACGGCGAGGCGACCATCGAGGTGCACCAGGACGCGTTCACGCCGGGTGACCGGGTGCTCGTGATCGACGACGTACTCGCGACCGGCGGCACGGTCGAGGCCTGCCTGCGGCTGATCCGCCGCTGCGAGGCCGAGGTGGTCGATACGGCGGTCCTCCTCGAGCTGTCCTTCCTCCCGGGCCGCAAGCGCCTGGCGGGGGAGCAGTTGCGCGCCCTCCTGACCGTCTGACAGTTCCGATTCCGGGCAAACTCTCCGCGACGGGGAGTTGACCCGGCGTGTTGTCCACAGGGTATTTCTGTCTCGTTGGCCGGCGCCCCCTAGACTGGTGGTCTGTCGGCGGAGGGACACAACGTGGGCGAAGACCCGGCGATTGCATCAGCGGTGCCGAACGTTGCACCGCAGGAGCCTCCGCGCGCGCCGGTACCGGTGCGCCCGGCGCCGGTGCCGCCTGCCGCCCAACCGCCGCGGATCGCTCCAGCGCGCGTCCGGGCCCGTCTGGCCCGCCTCGGCGGCACCAGGCACCCGAACCGGGCGCCCATGCTCGAGCCGCTGTTCCGGGTCGTCCGGGCGACCCACCCGAAGGCCGATCTCGGCATGATCGAGCGCGCCTACCGGACCGCGGAGAAGTACCACACCGGCCAGATGCGCAAGAGCGGTGACGCGTACATCACCCATCCGCTCGCCGTTGCCACCATCCTGGCCGAGCTCGGTATGACCGCGCCGACCCTGTGCGCCGCGCTGCTCCACGACACCGTCGAGGACACGCCGTACACGGTCGAGGAGCTGACCCGCGACTTCGGCGAAGAGATCGCCATGCTGGTCGACGGCGTCACCAAGCTGGACAAGGTCCGTTACGGGGAGTCGGCGCAGGCCGAGACCATCCGCAAGATGGTGGTCGCGATGTCCAAGGACATCCGGGTGCTGGTGATCAAGCTCGCCGACCGGCTGCACAACATGCGCACGCTCGGCTTCATGCGGCAGGAGAAGCAGGAGCGCACGGCCCGCGAGACGCTCGAGATCTACGCCCCGCTGGCGCACCGGCTCGGTATGAACACGATCAAGTGGGAGCTCGAGGACCTGTCCTTCTCGACCCTGCACCCGAAGGTGTACGACGAGATCGTCCGGCTGGTCGCCGAGCGGGCACCGTCGCGGGACGAGTACCTGGCGTCGGTGATCGACCAGGTGCACGAGGACCTGCGCGCGGCCAAGGTGAAGGCGACCGTGACGGGTCGGCCGAAGCACTACTACTCGATCTACCAGAAGATGATCGTCCGCGGCCGCGAGTTCGGCGACATCTACGACCTGGTCGGCATCCGCGTGCTGGTCGAGTCGGTCCGGGACTGTTACGCCGCGCTCGGCATCCTGCATGCGCGGTGGAACCCGGTGCCCGGCCGGTTCAAGGACTACATCGCGATGCCGAAGTTCAACATGTACCAGTCGCTGCACACGACGGTGATCGGCCCCCAGGGCAAGCCGGTGGAGATGCAGATCCGGTCCTTCTCGATGCACCGGCGGGCCGAGTACGGCATCGCCGCGCACTGGAAGTACAAGGAGGACCCGACCTCGGCGGTGCCCGAGGCGGCCGGTGCGCCCAGCACCGAGATCGGCGGGCCCAACGAGATGCCGTGGGTCCGGCAGTTGGTCGACTGGCAGCGCGAGACCTCCGACCCGTCGGAGTTCCTGGACTCGCTGCGGTTCGAGATCAACAACTCCGAGGTGTACGTCTTCACCCCGCGCGGTGACGTGATGTCGCTGCCGACCGGGTCGTCGCCGGTCGACTTCGCGTACGCCATCCACACCGAGGTCGGGCACCGCTGCATCGGCGCCCGGGTGAACGGCCGCCTGGTGCCGCTGGAGAGCACGCTCGAGAACGGCGACGTGGTCGAGGTCTTCACCTCGAAGGCGCAGGGCGCGGGTCCGTCCCGCGACTGGCTGTCGTTCGTCAAGAGCCCGCGGGCGCGGAACAAGATCAAGCACTGGTTCTCCAAGGAGCGCCGGGACGAGGCGATCGAGCACGGCAAGGACGCGATCGCCAAGCAGTTGCGCAAGGAGGGCCTGCCGCTGCAGCGTCTGCTGTCGCACGAGACCCTCACCGCGGTGGCGAACTCGCTGCGCTACCCCGACGTCACTGGCCTGTACGCCGCGGTCGGCGAGAGTCACGTCAGCGCACAGGCCGTCGTACGCCGCCTGATCGAGACGTACGGCGGTGAGGAGGGCGCGGCCGAGGACCTGGCCGAGGGCGTCCACCTGCCGGCCACCCGGGAGCGGCGCAAGCGGACGGCTCGTGGCGATGCTGGTGTCATCGTCAAGGGTGCGACCGACATCCTGTCCAAGCTGGCGCGCTGCTGTACGCCGGTTCCGGGCGACGAGATCATCGGCTGGATCACCCGCGGCGCCGGCGTTTCGGTGCACCGGGCCGACTGCGCGAACGTCGAGAACCTGCAGACCCAGCCGGAGCGGATCGTCGAGGTCGAGTGGGCCCCGACCGCCCAGTCCGTCTTCCTGGTCGCGATCCAGGTCGAGGCGCTGGACCGGGCGCGGCTGCTGTCGGACATCACCCGCGTGCTGTCCGACTACCACGTCAACATCCTGTCGGCGGCCCTGACCACGACCCGCGACCGGATCGCCAAGTCCCGCTTCACCTTCGAGATGGGCGACCCGACCCACCTCGGCCACGTCCTCAAGGCTGTCCGGTCCGTCGAGGGCGTCTTCGACGTCTACCGCGTCACTCAGTAGGGGCGGTGGGCAACGCCTTCGGCAGTTCGGTCGCCGGGCCGCGTGTGCGGCTGTCCAATGGTGGTTCGGACGTGTTCCTGGACGTGCTCGCGCTGGCGGCGTGCGAGCTGGCGGAGACCGAGTTCCAGCGCGGCTTCGCCTTGCTGCTGTGCAATTCGCGGATCGGGCTGGGCAACGAGAGCTTCGACCTGGACGAGTTGCCGTGGCCGTCCGTGGGCTGGGAGGCGGAGCGTGAGTTCCTGCTGCGGGTGATCGGGTTGGCGAAGGCGCGCTTCCGGTGGGAGATGCTGTCGTACGAGCCGCCGTACGCGGAGAAGTATCTGGCGGATTACGAGGACGTGGTGCGGGACTACCGGCCGCCGGCCGCACCGGTGGAGCTGCCGCGGATGTGGGATCCGGAGCCGGCCGCTACGGCGTTCACTCGTTGCCGTGAGCATGGATTATTCCTCGGCGACTACACGGACTGCCGAGTCTGTTCGTGAATCGCCGCAGCCTGCTGATCGTCGGCGCTGGGTTGCTCGCCGGATGCAGCAGTCCTGCGAGCCCGTCTCCGACCATCTCAGCTTCGTCTGCGCCGCTGACCTCGGCTCCACCGCCGACTGTTGCCACGACTCCGCCTCCGAAGGCCTCGGCGACTCCGCGTCCCGCGGTCGCGTTGCCGTCAGTGCGCCCGTGGGTGCCGGGTGCGGGAGAGATTCATCCGGAGGTCAAGCGGGCGGCGGTGGCGGCGGTGATGCAGTTGCTGGGCCGGCCACGGGCCGCGGTTGACGTGATCGACGCGCAGTACGGCGGGATCCTGAGCGAGTCGGCCAGCGTGCTGGTGCCTTGCCGTGTCTTCACGGTTGTCCTCGGTGGCTCGGAAGGTGCTGGCCAGTGAGCGGATCACGCTGCCACCTGCGTCCGAGGCGGATATCCGCTCCGGGCAGGTCCACGACAGCGTGCTCACCACGATGCTGGACCTCGCGAAGAACTACCGCATCGGCGTCAGCGTGATCCGCTCCGGGCATCCGATCAACGTCTTCGGCACCAACCGCCCCAGCGACCACCCCCGCGGCCGGGCCTTCGACACCTGGCAGATCAACGGCCACGCGGTCGTCGCCCCAGGCACCTCACGCTCCCTGATCACGTCGTACATGCGCGCCGCCGAGTCCCTCGGCTCCTACAACGTCGGCGGCCCGTACCAACTCTCCGGCGCCGCCTTCTTCTCCGACCAGACCCACCACGACCACGTCCACGCCGGTTTCCGGTCCTAGTCCCACTCCCACGCGATGCCGACCGTGCCAGGATCGGCGGAGGGTTCGACGACGTGCGCGCGGCCGTCGGCGGTGAGCATCAGATCGCGCCGCAGCAGATCGGGACCGCTGGTGTGCCGGCGACGGAACTCGTTCACGCGAACCGGCAGGGCGGCCCGGTCGAACTGCACCTCGAGCACGTAGTGCGCACCGCCCCACTCGCTGAACCGTTGGTAGTCCACCGACGGCAGGCCGGTCCGGTCCTCGATCTCGTAGTGCACGACAGCCGTGTCGCCGACGGCGAGAAGGCGATCGAGCAGGAGCTCTGCCAGCATCGCGCCGGCCTCGGGAGCACGCGCGACCCGGCCGGTCCGGCAGCCGCTCACCGCGTGCAGGGCGAGCTCGTCGACATCGCATCCGGGCTCGCCTTGGTGCGCGATGATGAGTCGGTCCACCGGCTCCACGGCGACAACGCTCTGAGTCACTCGTCTCCGCTGGGCGCTCCGGTCCGCACCGAGGTGGATCTCGTCGAGCACGGAGAGGGTGCGGAGCCGGCCGTGAGCGTCGCGACGAAGTCGATCGAGCAGCCGGGTGAGGGACACGGCGTAGTCGACGACGGCGTACGGCGGTGTCGTGGCGGCCGGTTCGCTGCGGGCCGGCGGGATGCGGACCGTGAGCCAGCCGGGTGGCAGCCGCAGGAGCTCCTCGAGCGCACTGATGACGGCCAGCGAGTCCTCGCGCGGGATCCGGCGGCCGCTCTGCCAGGTGCTGAGCGTCGCGACGCCGACGTGGAGCCCGCGGTCGGCCAGATGCGTGCGGATGCGGTTCAGGGCCAGGCCACGGCGCGCGATCGCCTGCCGCAGCGCCTCGGCGAACGACGTTTCCGGAGTCACAGGCCGCACCGACGATTCGATCATGGTGATGCTCCTTGGGTCCGCCGGTCAGTGTAAACATTCACAGCACTGTCCGGCAGTACTTCGTCACGCGCTGTTCACGGCCGCCTCGCGTTCACAGTGGGCATCCGGCCGGTCCGCCGGTTCTTGCCGGGCACGGGCGTGCTCCTGACGATGGACCTCTCCCCACCCACCGAAGGAGGATCCATGCGCAGGCTCCGCCCCCGCCGTACCTGGTCATTGCTTCTGGCAATGATCATCGGCCTGGCCACGCTGGTACCGCTCGCGCCGCCGGCCTCGGCCGCGCCCGGCAGCTACTACCTCGACGTCACCGGGCAGGCGCAGCAGAAGTCGAACTGGTGCTGGGCCGCCACCGGCAACAGCATCGCCGCGTTCTACGGGAAGTCGTACTCGCAGAACCAGTTCTGCAACTTGGCCTTCGGCAACAGCACGAACGTGACGTGCCCGAACAACCAGGCCACGCTGGCGAACGACCAGCGGGCGTTCCGGTCGATCGGGATCAGCGCCGGGAGCTACGTCTCGTCCACGCTCAGCTTCGGCACGCTCGTCGCCGAGATCGCGGCCGGGCGCCCGGTGATGACGCGCATCGGCTGGTCGTCGGGCGGCGGACACATGATGGACATCATCGGGTACGACTCCTCCGATTCCACGATCGAGTACTACAACCCGTGGCCGGACGACCCGCGCTACAACTACTCGACGTACACCTGGTACCGGTCCAACTCCCAGTTCACCTGGACCCACTCCCTGTACCGGATCGGAGCCTGACATGCCCCGCCCGAAGAACATCCTGCTCCGTCTCGGCGCCGTACTGGCCGTCGGTCTCGGCCTCGTGCTGACCGTCGGCGGGTCTGCCGGCGCGGCCGGTCCCGAGCCGGTGTCCAGCAGTGAGTTGTCAAAGGCAACCACCGCGGCGCACTCGCCGACGGCCGTCGGCCTGCTCGGCAAGGTCTCGGCTGGATCCGCGAAGACCGCGGCCACGGTCTCGCAGGACACGCATGCGGTGTACGCGCTCAACCCCGCGTTCGTTCGCGACGCCTCGGCGCCGGTGGCGACCTTCTGGTACGCCGCCACGCCGGCCAGCAAAGGTGGTCAGGCGCTGACTGTCTTCACTGCTCCCGACCCGGCCACCGGCAGCTGGCAGGCGGTCAACGTAGCGAGCGGCGACACGGAAGCCCGCATGTTCGCCGCAGCCCGCGGCGCGCTCGTCTTCACCGAGCCGCAGATCGGCGCCTGGTACGCCCTCACGAGCACCCAGATCCGACCTCTGAACGCCTCCGCCACCAAGTCGATCGGCCCCACCCCGATCACCGTCGCCGCCTACAACGACCTCGTCTCCACCCGCTACTCCGACAAACTCCCCGGCACCCACTACTCAGACCAGGGCCTCGCCGGCGGCTACGACACCACCGCCGCAGCACCCACCCATACCTACAACGACCTCATCCTCCGCTCCACAGTCGGCGCCATCGCTCTCTTGGGCCTGGCGTGCCTCTATCACCGCCGCGTCAACCGGAGGTCCGCAGCCACCCTCCGCAACGCGCGGTAGGTCCTAGAGGAATCGGCAGGTCAGACCGGGAGTCCCCACCGGCCTGACCTGCCGATCCACCCGGCGTCGGTTACCAGCGGCGGGGGAGTCTGGGTTCCTGGCACAGGAAGGCGCCGACAGCGAGCTCGAGCGCCGGATAAGAGCCCCACAAGTCAGTCCGCCGCACCGAGATCACGTGCCACCCAAGACCATCCAGCTCAGTACGCCGAGTCTCGTCGCGCAACTGCTGCTTCTGCGTCGAGTGCCACTGATCGCTGTCATACTCCAACCCCAACCGCCGCCCATCCACCACCCGCCCCGGATAACCAAGATCCAGCCGGTAGACCCGGCTGGGCCCATCCACGCGAACCTGTAGGTCGGGCGTACCGAAACCAGCATCCAGAAGTCGGAGCCGAAGCCAGGATTCTCCAGGCGAGGCGGCGCGTCGGTCCGCGTAGCGGAGGATCGTCTGGCACTGCCGATAGCCGCGATGGCCTTCGTACGCGGCCGAGGCGGCCCGAAGGGCCAAGCGGTCGGCCTTGCCCGAGCGGAGGATGGCGTCCACCGCGGACAGGGCAAACGGTCGCGGCAGCCGCATCGCCAGCCCGAGTGCGGTGGCTGCCGGGCTGGTCACCCGAATGCCGTCGACCTCGACGACCTCGGTGATCGGTTGATGGGTCCACTCAGGCTGGATGAGATCCTCAGCCCCGAGTGCAGTGGTGTCGATCCCGTGGAGCCATGCGGCAGCTCGTCCGCACACGACAGCGTCCGGCGGAACGACCAAGCGGAGGGCGTCGCTCCGAAGCTGGGATGAGTCACGCACCCGGACATCGATGTAGACACCCTTCAGGAGCTGGCGAATCTGGCCGCGGCCCAGCAGCCAGGCGAGTTTGCGCGGCACCTGGCGGGCCGTGAAGGGAATGCCCGCGAAGTAGTACGGCTCGTCGTACTGGAACATCCCAGCAGGATGACCGACAACCGCTTAGGCGTGCGTCGAGTTATCCACAGGGTCAGCTGAAGTCGGTTAGGGCGTTTTGGGCTTGGGTCAGCCATTCTCGGCGGGCGGCTATGGCTTCTCGGGCTTCGGTGGCCTTGCGGGTGTTGCCTTGGGATTCGTGCTTGGCGGCCTGCTTCTCCAAGTCGGCGATGAGGGACTGGAGTTGCTTGACGGTGGCCTCGGCGCGGGCGCGGGCCTCGGGGTTGCTGCGGTTCCAGACCTCGTCCTCGGCGGACTTCACGGCCTGCTCGACGGCGCGCAGGCGGGAGTCGACGGTGCGCATCGCGTCGCGCGGGACCTTGCCGATCTGGTCCCAGCGGTCGAGGTACTCGCGTAGCTGCTCGCGCGCGGCCTTCGCGTCCTCCACCGGCACGATCGTCTCGATCTCCACCAGCAGGGCCTCCTTGGCGCGGAGGTTCTCGACCTGCTCGGCGTTCTCCTCGGCCTGGATGGCGTCCCTGGCACCGAAGAACATGTCCTGGGCGGCCCGGAAGCGCGCCCACAGCTTGTCGTCCACCTCGCGCGGCGCGGGGCCGGCGGCCTTCCACTGCCGCATCAGGTCGCGGAAGCGGCCCGACGTCGGACCCCACTCGGTCGACGCCGCGAGCGTCTCCGCCTCGGCCGCGAGCCGCTCCTTCACCACCGCCGCCTCCTCACGCTTGGAGGACAGCTCGGCGAAGTGCTGCTTGCGATGCCGGGTGTACGTCGTCCGCGCGGAAGAGAACCGGTGCCACAGCTCGTCGTCGCTGGACTTGTCCAGCCGCGGCAGGGCCTTCCACTCGTCCAGCAGTTCGCGCAGGCGGGTGACGCCGTGGCGCCAGTCGGTGCCGGCCGCGATGGTCTCGGCCTCGGTGGCGATCTTGGTCTTGGCGGAGCGGGCTTCCTCGACCTTCGCGGCCCGTTCGGCCTTGCGCCGTTCGCGCTGCTGGGCGACGAGTGGGGTGAGCGCCTCGAGCCGGGTCCGCAGGCCGTCGAGATCGCCGACCGCCTGGGCCTCCTCGATCGAGCTGGTCACCTTCTTCACCGCGGCGCGCGCGTCGTCGGGCGACACGGTGCCCGCCTGGACCCGCTGTTCGAGCAGATCCACCTCGAACGCCAAGGCGTCGTACCGGCGGGTGTAGAAGGCGAGGGCCTCCTCTGGGTTGGCGTCCGGCCACTGGCCGACCGCGCGTTCACCGTCCTTGGTCCGTACGAAGACCGTTCCGTCCTCCGCTACCCGGCCCCAGCTCTCTCCGGCCACAACTCGCCCCTTCCGGCGGTATGTACTGCGCTCGTGCCCATTCTGGTCAGTCCCTGGTCCAACCGCGCGAACAAGGCCTGGCCGGGCGCGTCGAGGCGCTTTCTCGACGCTTATCCCTGAACAATCACAAACTCCTGTCGCGGACGCAACGGTGTTGCGTCACAATCCGGTTCGAACTCACCGCCCGCGCACCGGTAGCCTTGGGTGGTCCCGAACCGTTCCAGGAAGGTCAGTCGTGCTCATCGCCGGGTTCCCCGCGGGGTCGTGGGGTACGAACTGCTACGTCGTCGCCACCGGCCAGGGCGCGGAATGCATCGTCGTCGACCCGGGCCAGGACGCGGCCGCGGGCGTCGAGCAGGTGGTCCGGGAGAACAAGCTCAAACCGGTGGCCGTCCTGCTCACACACGGTCACATCGACCACATGTTCTCGGTCCTGCCGGTCTGCGGGACGTACGACGCGACCGCCTGGATCCACCCGGACGACCGGCACCTGCTGGCCGATCCGATGGCCGGCCTCAGCCCGGAGACGGCGCGGATGCTGCTGGGCGGCAACCACGAGTTCGCCGAGCCTGACGACGTCTCCGAACTCAAGGACGGCCTGAGTCTCGAGTTGGCCGGCCTCGGCTTCACCGTGGACCACACGCCGGGGCACACCCGGGGTTCGGTCACGTTCACCACGCCGTACGACGGGCCGGAAGACGTGCCCGCGGTTCTGTTCTCCGGTGACGTGTTGTTCGCCGGGTCGATCGGCCGGACGGATCTGCCTGGGGGCGACCATCCGGCGATGCTGCATACGTTGGCCACCAAGATCCTGCCGATGCGCGACGAGATCGTCGTCCTGCCGGGTCATGGTGGCCAGACCACGATCGGCCGGGAGAAGGCGACCAACCCCTACCTGCAGGACCTGGAGATACCGAAACCATGAGCACCAAGGTGACCCCACTCAGCGGGTTCCCCGAATTCCTTCCGCAGGACCGGATCGTCGAGCAGCAGTTCCTCGACGTGATCCGGGAGACGTTCGAGCTGCACGGCTTCGCGTCGATCGAGACCCGCGCGGTCGAGCCGGTCGAGCGTTTGTCCAACCAGGGCGAGGATGCGGACAAGGAGATCTACGGCGTACGGCGCCTCGCCGCCGGAGCCGACGAGGACGCGGCGCTGGGTCTGCACTTCGACCTGACCGTGCCGTTCGCGCGGTACGTGCTGGAGCACAGCGGCAAGCTGGTCTTCCCGTTCCGCCGCTACCAGATCCAGAAGGTCTGGCGGGGTGAGCGCCCGCAGGAGGGCCGCTACCGCGAGTTCACCCAGGCGGACGTCGACATCATCGACTCCGGCGAGCTGCCGAACCACTACGAGGTCGAGCTGCCGCTGGTGATCGCGGACGCTTTGCGCCGCCTGCCGGTGCCGGAGTTCGTGATCAAGGTCAACAACCGCAAGATTCCCGAGGGTTTCTACCGCGGGCTCGGCCTGGACGACGTGACCTCGGTGCTGCGGATCGTCGACAAGATCGACAAGATCGGCCCGGAGAAGGTCGTCGAGCGGCTGATCGAGGCGGGTGCGACCGACAAGCAGGCGCGGCTCGCGGTGCAGCTGGCCGACATCTCCAGCACGGACAGCTCGTTCGCGGATCAGGTTCGTGCGCTCGGCGTCGAGCACCCGACGCTGGACGAGGGTCTCGAGCAGCTGAGCCAGGTGATGGCCGCGGCCGCCGACCACGCGCCCGGCCTGCTGATGGCCGACCTACGGATCGCCCGTGGCCTGGACTACTACACCGGCGCGGTCTACGAGCTGTACCTGGTCGGCCAGGAGTCGTTCGGGTCAGTCGGTGGCGGCGGCCGGTACGACGCCCTCGCATCCGACGGCAAGACGACGTACCCGGGTGTGGGGATCTCGATCGGCGTGTCCCGGCTGGTGCACCGGCTGGTCAGCCAGGGGCTGCTCAAGGGCACCCGCAGTACGCCGACCGCCGTTCTCGTGGCCCTCAGTGCAGAAGAGGACCGGGCCGAGGCCATGCGGACCGCGGCGACGCTGCGCGGCCGGGGGATTCCCGTCGAGGTGGCGCCGGCCGCGGCGAAGTTCGGGAAGCAGATCCGGTTCGCGGACCGGCGGGGTATCCCGTTCGTGTGGTTCAGCACCGAGAACGGTCCCGAGGTAAAAGACATCCGCAGTGGCGAGCAGGTGCCCGCCGATGCCGCCACCTGGAACCCCCCGGCCGAAGATCTACGTCCCAGCATTGCAACGCAGGAGGAGAACTCGTGATCCGTACCCATTCCGCAGGCTCGTTGCGCGCCGAGCACACCGGGCAGACCGTGATCCTGGCGGGCTGGGTGGCGCGGCGACGCGATCACGGTGGCGTGGCGTTCATCGACCTGCGCGACTCGACCGGCACCGTGCAGGTGGTCATCCGCGACGAGGACGCCGCGCACGGCCTGCGCTCGGAGTACTGCCTGAAGATCGTCGGCGAGGTCGCGCTGCGCCCGGAGGGCAACGCGAACCCGAACCTCCCGACCGGCGAGATCGAGATCATCACGACCGAGGTCGAGGTGCTGAACGAGGCCGCGCCGCTGCCGTTCCCGGTCGAGGAGCACCACGCGACGCCGGTGAACGAAGAGGTCCGGCTGAAGTACCGCTACCTCGACCTGCGCCGCCAGGGCCCGGGTGCGGCGATCCGCCTGCGCAGCGACGTCAACAAGACGGCCCGTGAGGTCTTGGCCAAGCACGACTTCGTCGAGATCGAGACGCCGACGCTCACCCGCTCCACGCCGGAAGGCGCCCGCGACTTCCTGGTGCCTGCTCGCCTGCAGCCGGGCAGCTGGTACGCACTGCCGCAGTCGCCGCAGCTGTTCAAGCAGCTGCTGATGGTGGCCGGGATGGAGCGGTACTTCCAGATCGCCCGCTGCTACCGCGACGAGGACTTCCGCGCCGACCGGCAGCCGGAGTTCACCCAGCTCGACATCGAGATGAGCTTCGTCGACCAGGACGACATCATCGCGCTGTCCGAGGAGGTCCTGACCTCGCTCTGGAAGCTCGTCGGGTATGACGTCCAGACGCCGATCCCGCGGATGACATACGCCGAGGCGATGGCGCGGTTCGGGAGCGACAAGCCGGATCTGCGGATGGGCCTGGAGCTGGTGGAGTGCACGGAGTACTTCAAGAACACGCCGTTCCGGGTGTTCCAGGCGCCGTACGTCGGTGCCGTCGTGATGCCCGGGGGAGCGGACCAGCCGCGCAAGCAGCTGGACGCTTGGCAGGACTGGGCCAAGCAGCGTGGAGCTCGCGGTCTGGCGTACGTGCTCGTCGGTCAGGACGGCGAGCTCGGCGGTCCGGTGGCCAAGAACCTGTCCGACGAGGAGCGCGCGGGCATCGCCGACCACGTCGGCGCGAAGCCGGGTGACTGCATCTTCTTCGCCGCCGGTCCGGTGAAGTCGTCGCGGGCACTGCTCGGCGCGGCCCGGCTGGAGATCGGCCGCCGCGGTGGCCTGATCGACGAGTCGACCTGGTCGTTCGTGTGGGTCGTCGACGCGCCGCTGTTCGAGCCGGCCGACGAGGCGACCGCCGCCGGTGACGTCGCGGTCGGTTCGGGTGCGTGGACCGCGGTCCACCACGCCTTCACCTCGCCGAAGCCGGACTCGCTGGAGACCTTCGACACCGACCCGGGCTCGGCGCTGGCGTACGCGTACGACATCGTCTGCAACGGCAACGAGATCGGTGGTGGGTCGATCCGTATCCACCGCGAGGACGTGCAGAAGCGGGTCTTCAAGGTGATGGGCCTGACCGACGAGGAGGCCTCGGAGAAGTTCGGCTTCCTGCTCGACGCGTTCAAGTTCGGCGCGCCGCCGCACGGCGGGATCGCGTTCGGCTGGGACCGGATCACCGCGCTGCTGGCCGGCACCGAGTCGATCCGCGACGTGATCGCGTTCCCGAAGTCCGGCGGAGGGTACGACCCGCTGACCGCCGCGCCGGCGCCGATCACCGCCGCGCAGCGCAAGGAGGCCGGCGTCGACGCCACGCCGGGCAAGTCCGACGCTCCGGGCAGTGCGGGCGGCGGTAACGGCTGAACCGGTTTGGCGGTTCGTATACAGTCGACCTGGTGACCTCCAACCCGGTTCTTGTCGGAGACGGCCATCTGCCCCTGCGCGACGTGGTCGCGGCGGAACTGCGCCGGCTGATCCTGGACGGTTCGCTGCAACCGGGCGAACGGCTCGTCGAGGATCGGCTGGCCCAGCAGCTCGGCGTCTCGCGCAACCCGATCCGGGAGGCGATGCGGGTGCTGGAGGCCGAGGGCTTTCTCGACGTGGTCGCCCGGCGCGGGGCGTTCGTGGCGAAGCTGTCGGCCCGCCAGGCCGACGACCTGTTCTATGTCCGGCTCGCACTGGAGCCGTTGGGAGCCCGCCTGGCCGCTTCGGTCGAGGAGCCGCCAACCGCTTTGCTGCAACGGGCCTGGGAAATCCTGGCCATGGTCCGTGACTCCGGGCCGGACCAGGATCTCGACACCCTGTCGACCCTGCACACCGAGCTGCACTCGCTGGTATTCGAGATGACCCGCAACAGCTACCTGATCGCCATCGCGATCCCGATGGTGAAGCGCGGCCAGTGGCTGCTCCGGCAGAGTGCGCCGCTGCAGAACCCGGCCGCGTGGACCGAGCATTACGGCCTGATCGAAGCCATCGAGGCCGGTGACGCCGACCTCGCCGAGGCGGCCGCCCGCCACCACGTGCTGAGCGTGCGCAGTTCACTGCGGCCCCGGCTCGATCGAGCCTGAGCCCACCTCAGGCCGCCGCGACACCCGCAATCTGTATACGACGGCGATCTCGACGGTCTCCATTCGCGAGGACCGATTCCTCTGTCGGCCCCGGCCGATGGCCGGAAGTTCTGCTGCCTTCCCTGCCGTAGAGCCCTGTGTTTCAAGGAAACAGGCGCAGGGTGGCCACCGCTCCACAGCCGGAGACGAAACTGTCACGTGGCGGATCGGAAATATGCTCGTAGCACAGGCCGTATACAACATACGGAAGAGCTTGGCCTGTCACCTCGAGGAGCACCTCTCATGGACCACCACCCCCATCGCTCCACCACCGCGGCCTCCACCACCGCGGTCTCCACCGCCGGGGCCTCCACCACCGCGGCCTTCGGCACCGCCGTCCGCCGTCCGATCTCCCGCCGCCGGCTGCTGGGGCTGGGCGGCGGCCTCGCCGCCGGGGTCGGCCTTGCCTCGGTGCTGTCCGCCTGCAGCGCCGACGACGCCACCACGACCGCCGCGGTCTCGTCCAGTGGCGGGACGCTGACGATGGGCATCAACGCCACGCCCGACACGCTCGACCCCGGAGCCACCGGTCTGGCGCTGACCCTGCTGATCTCGTTCGCGCTGTTCGACCCGCTGGTCTACTGGCTGCCCGACGGCAACGGCGGCAGCGATTTCCACCCGGGCCTGGCCGAGTCCTGGACGATCTCGCCCGACGCCTCGGTCTACACCTTCAAGCTGCGCAAGGGCGTGACGTTCCACGACGGTACCCCGTTCAACGCCGCCGCGGTGAAGGCGACGTACGACCACGTGGTCGACCCGCGGACGAAATCCAAGAGCGGGCTGGGGGCGCTCGGGCCGTACCGCGAGACGAAGGTGCTCGACGACTACACCGTGCAGATCGTCTTCACCGAGCCGAACGCGTCATTCCTGCACCAGCAGGCGGCCGGCAACTTCGGTATCTCGTCGCCGGCCGCGCTGGCCAAGTACGGACCGACCGGCTTCGGCAACCACCCGGTCGGCACCGGGCCGTTCACATTCGACAGCTACCAAACCGGCAGCCAGCTCACACTGCTGAAGAACCCGAAGTACACCTGGGGACCGAAGGCGCTCGGCGACGGGCCGGCCAAGCTCGACAAGCTGGTCTTCCGGATCGTCACCGACGACAGTGGCCGCTACAACGCGCTGCAGAGCGGTCAGCTGCAGATCGCCATGAACCTGCCGCCGAACAACATCTCCGCCGCCCAGAAGTCCGGCAGGTACCAGCAACTGGTGGTGCCCTCGATCGGTACTCCGCTCGGGATGCCGATCAACGTGGCCAAGCCGCCGACTGACGACCCGCTGGTCCGGCAGGCGATCCTGTCCGCGGTCGACCAGGACGCGATGGTCAAGAGCGTGCTGTACGACGTCTACAAGCCGGCCCACAATGTGCTGACCCCGATCACCCCCGGGTACAGCGAGGCGGCGAGCAAGACCTACTCCTACGACCCGGACAAGGCGGCAGCGCTGCTCGACCGGGCCGGCTGGTCCGTCGATGACGGTGGCACCCGGACAAAGAACGGCCAGAAGCTCAACCTGGACATCATCTTGTTCAGCGGGGCAGGCCTGGAGCTGCCGACCCAGTTCATCGTCTCGGAGCTGCAGAAGGTCGGCTTCAGCGCGACCACGTCGGTCCAGCCGTTCGCCACCGCGCAGGCCAGCTTCAACTCCGGCGTGCACAACCTCGGCTCGTTCGGTTACTACGGCGCCGACCCGTACCTGCTCAACATCTGGGTCAACTCCAACGCGATCGAGTCCGGCTTCAACTGGTCCCACTACAACAACCCGGCGATCGACAAGATGATCGCCCGGGCCAACGCCACCGCGGCCGAGGCTGCCCGAAACAACTTGTACCAGCAGGTCGGGACGAAGCTGATGCAGGACTCGATGTTCCTGCCTCTGTGGGATGTCGCGGGTGCGTTCACGCTCTCGCCGAAGGTGAAGAACCTGCACCAGACCCTCAACGGCTACCTGGCGTTCCACAGCGCCACCGTCGGCTGATGGCGCTGTTCGTCCTGCGCCGGCTCGGCGCGGCGGTCCCGGTCGTGCTGGGCATCACACTGATCGCGTTCATCTTGGTGCACGTCGTTCCGGGCGACCCGGCCAAGGTGATCCTGTACGGCGCGAACGCCTCCCCGGAGCAGATCGCCGCGCTGCGCCAACAGCTCGGGCTCGACCTCCCGCTGTGGCGCCAGTACGCCGCCTTCGCCGGCCAGCTGCTGCGCGGCGACCTCGGCACGTCGTTCCTGACCCAGAACTCGGTGGCCTTCGAGCTGCTCTCCCGGGCTCCGAGCACGCTGGTCCTGACGCTGGCGTCGATGCTCGTGGCGGTGGTGATCGGAGTCCCGCTCGGTCTGGTCGCGGGGATGCGGCCCGGCTCGGCGCTCGACACGCTGGCTCGCTGGATCTCGTTCGCCGGGGTGGCGGTGCCGTACTTCTTCCTGGCCCTGCTGCTGGTGCTGGTGTTCAGCGTCAAGCTGCAGTGGTTCTCCGCGATCGACGACGGAACGGCGAAGGCCCTGGTGCTGCCGGCGGTCTCGCTCGGCTGGGGCTATGCCGCGATCCTGACCCGGCTGGTCCGCGGCCGGGTGATCGAGGAGCTGCGCAGCGACTACGTGAAGGCGGCCCGGGCCAGGGGCAGCGGCGACCTGCGCGTGCTGCTGCGGCAGGTGCTGCGCAACTCGTCGGTGCCGGCGGTCACCACCATCGGCCTGCAGTTCGGCAACATCCTGACCGGTGCCGCGATCACCGAGGTGATCTTCGGCCGCGCCGGGCTCGGCAGCTTCCTGGCCACCTCGATCACCAGCAAGAACATCCCGGTCGTGCAGGGCGCCGTCGTGGTGATCGGCGTCTCCTACGTCCTGATCAACCTCGGCGTCGACCTGCTCGTCGGCGCCATCGACCCCCGCACCCGGCAGGAGGCCCGAGGATGACGACCGACCCCCTGAGCCTGAGCCCGGCCGTCCGGCCGGGGCGGACGGCGATGCCCGCCACCGGCTCCGTCAAGGGGCTGAAGGCAACCATCGGACGTACCGGGCTGCTGCTGGCGGTGCTTCTCGTCGGCATCCTCCTGGCCGCACCCGGCCTGCTGGCGCATGTCAGCCCGGTTGCCACCAGCGACGCGAACCTGCAAGGCCCCAGCGGGAGTCACCTGTTCGGCACCGACCTGCTCGGCCGCGACGTCTTCAGCCGCACCGTGTACGGCGCTCGCCCGGTGCTGCTGGCCAGCCTGCTCGGGGTTCTGCTTGCCACGGCGGCCGGTGTCGCCATCGGGGTTCTGGGCGGAGTCGCTCCGAGGCTGGTCAATGCAGTGGTGATGCGTCTGGTCGATGTGTTCCTGGCCCTCCCGGTGCTGCTGATCGCCCTGATCCTGATCGCGACCGCCGGATCCGGCGTCCGCAGCATCGTGCTCGCCATCGGCATTGCCTTCACTCCCGGCTTCGCCCGCGTGGTGGAGTCCTCGGTCCGCCGCCTACGCAAGGCGGAGTACGTCGAGGCGGCGCGTGTCTTCGGGTCGACCACCATCCGCACGTCCTGGCGGCACCTGATCCCCAACCTGCTCACCGAGGTGGTCGTGCTCGGCAGCAGCGCGATCGGCTGGGGTGTGCTGACGGCGACGACGCTGAGCTTTCTCGGCCTCGGCGTCCGGCTGCCGGCACCCGACTGGGGGAGCGACTTGGCCGCCGGTGCGACGAACCTGGCCGACGCCTGGTGGCTCTCGACCTTTCCCGGCCTGGCCATCATGGCCACGATCCTGCTGGCCAACTTCGCCGGTGACCACCTGATGCGGGTGCTCGACCCGCGCGAGGGCGTGCGGTTCGGCCGCCTGTTCCGGCTGGTCGCCGCCCGGCGGTCCGCTACCCGCGACGGAAGGGACGAGAGATGAGCCTGCTCGAGGTCAGCGGCCTACGGACCGAGATCGACACCCGGCAGGGCCGGATCCGTCCGGTCGACGGGGTGAGCTTCTCCGTCGAGGCGGGTCAGACCCTCGGCCTGGTCGGGGAGTCCGGGTGCGGCAAGACGATGACCGGCCTGTCGATCCTGCGGCTGCTGCCGCCCGGCGGAGCGGTCACCGGCGGGTCCGTCCGCCTTGACGGCGAGGAGCTGACCGGCTTGGACGAGCCCGCGATGCGCCGGTTGCGCGGTCGCCGGATGGTGATGATCTTCCAGGACCCGATGACCTCGCTGAACCCGGTCCGCACGATCGGCAGCCAGCTCCGCGAGGCGTACCGGATCCACGTCGGCGGCAGCCGCGCGGCGGCGACCGCGCGGGCCACCGAGGTGCTCGGACTGGTCGGCATGCCACGGCCACGGGAACGGCTGGGTGACTACCCGCACCAACTGTCCGGCGGGATGCGGCAGCGGGTGATGATCGCGCTCGGCCTGATGTGCGAACCGAAGCTCCTGATCGCCGACGAACCGACCACTGCGCTCGACGTGTCGATCCAGGCGCAGATCCTGACCCTGATCGACGACCTGAAGTCGCAGCTGTCGATGGGAGTGCTGCTGGTCACGCACGACATGGGAGTGATCGCCGAGTACGCCGACCGGGTGGCGGTGATGTACGGCGGCCGGATGGTCGAGCAGGCCGGCGTCCAGCAGTTGTTCGAGGCACCCCGGCACCGCTACACGAAGGCGCTGCTCGCTGCGATGCCGACGCTGGAGCTGGACCGCGGCACAGAGTTGTCCACCATCCCCGGAGCACCGCCGAAACTGCTGGACCTCGCACCGCAGTGCCGCTTCGCGCCGCGGTGCGCCTTCGCGCAGGACGATTGCCGCAATACGGACCCGGCCCTGGTGGAGGTGACACCTGGCAGCGATCACCTGCACGCGTGTTTCCATCCCACCGCGGAGTCCCCTGCGCGGTGCGAGCCGGAGGTACGGCGTGTGCGGAGCGGAGCCGAGCCGCCGACGAGTGAGACCCTGGTCCAGCTCTTCGACGTGCACAAGAGGTTCGGGCTGAAGTCGCAGCGGCCGTTCAGGCCCAGGCGGGCGGTGCACGCGGTGTCCGGGGTGACATTGAGCATCGGGGCCGGTGAGACACTCGGCATCGTGGGGGAGTCGGGCTGCGGCAAGACCACGATCGGCCGGATGCTGGTCGGGCTCGAACGTCCGAGCAGCGGCTCGGTCACCTTCGACGGCCGCGACTTGACCGCTCAGAGTCCGGCTGTACGACGGCGTCGCCGGCGGGACCTGCAGATGATGTTCCAGGACTCCGCGGCCGCCCTGGACCCGCGGATGACGGTCGCCGGACTGATCGAGGAACCACTGATCGCCCAGGGCGTCGGCACGCGCCGCGAGAGGCGCGACACCGTGCGCGAACTGCTGGACGCGGTGGGCCTACCGCCCGAGGCCGCGCAGCGCTACCCGCACGAGTTCTCCGGTGGGCAGCGGCAGCGGATCGCGATGGCCCGAGCGCTGGCGCTGCGCCCGCGGGTGATCGTGGCCGACGAGCCGGTGTCCGCGCTCGACGTCTCGGTCCAGGCGCAGATCCTGAACCTGATGCGCTCGCTGCAGGACCGGTACGGCCAGACGTACGTGGTGATCTCGCACGACCTGTCGCTGCTGAAGTACCTGGCCGACCGGATCGGCGTGATGTACCTCGGCCGGCTGGTCGAGCTGGGGCCGAGCGAGGACGTCTACGGTGCGCCTCGGCACCCGTACACGGCGGGACTGATCAAGGCGATCCCGTTGCCACCAGCTGCCAAGGCCGACCAGCCCGAGTCACGTCAGGAGCAGTCGGGACCGGTGCGGTCCGTGGGACTCGGCGGCGAGTTGCCGTCCGCGATCGATCCGCCGAGCGGTTGCCACTTCCGGACCCGTTGTCCACTGGCCACCGAGCGCTGCGCCACGGAAGCACCGGCGCTCACCGCCGGCGACGGCCTGCACGCGGTGGCCTGCCACCACCCCCTGACCACCGAACTCCTGACACCGGCGAGGTAGCGGATGACCCTCCACGACACCACCCACAGACTCGACCCCACCCCGCGGACGACGCTCGACGTGTTCACCGCGGAACGTGCACCGGTGCTGACCGTCGACCCGGGCGACACCCTCGTCGTACGGTCGCTGGACGCCTCCGGCTACCTCGAGCCGCAGACTACGCCCGGGGAGAAGCAGCCGACGATGTTCGCCGAGTCGCGCGGGCACTGCCTGACCGGCCCGATCGCGGTGCGGGGTGCGCGGCCGGGCGACCTGCTGGCAGTGCGGCTCCTGTCGCTGACCCCGGATCCGTGGGGCTGGACCGTCGCCGGTGCGCTCGAGTCCCCGATCACCGAACGACTCGGGATCACCGGGCAGCCGCCGTCCTGGCTGCTGTGGGATCTGGACGCCGAGGCCGGCACGGGGACCTGCAACGCCGGCTTCAGCCGGCAACTGGCGCCCTTTCTGGGCGTGATCGGTGTTGCTCCGCGGGCCACCGGCGAGCACTCGACCATCCCGCCCCGCGCGGTCGGTGGCGGCAACATCGACTGCAAGGAACTCGTCGCCGGGTCGACGCTCTACCTGCCGCTCGCCGTCGCCGAGGCGATGCTCAGCCTCGGCGACGGGCACGCGGCCCAGGGCGACGGCGAGGTCGGCGGGACCGCTATCGAGTGCCCGATGACCACCACCTTGGCGCTGGACCTGGTCCGCGAGCCGCCGCCGCTGCGGTCGATCCACGCGGAAACCCCGGCGGGACGGATCACCTTCGGACTCGACCCCGACCTCGACGTCGCGATGGGCGACGCGCTGGACGCGATGGTGTGCTGGCTGGAGGTGATCCTCGACGTGGACAAGAGCACCGCCCTGGCCCTTGCCAGCACCGCCGTCGATCTCAGGATCACTCAGGTCGCGAACCAGACTTGGGGCGTGCACGCCGTGCTGCCGACCGGAGTACTGGTGTGATGGCCTGGCCGGTGGAGACCGGGGTGTTCGCGCTGGGGGACCTGCCGGTGGAACGCGGCGGCGTCATCCGCGACGCCGGGCTGGCCTGGCAGACGCACGGCACGCTGGCGCCGAGCCGGGACAACGTGATCGTCTATCCCTGCAGCTACGGTGCGACGCACGAGACGCAGGACTGGCTGATCGGGCCCGACGGGGTGCTCGACCCGGAGCGCTGGTTCGTGGTGATCCCGGACATGTTCGGCAACGGGTTGTCGTCGAGCCCGTCCACCGACCCGGACTACCCCTCGCTGGTGACGATGGCGGACAACGTGCACGCGCAGTACCGGCTGCTCACCGAGGCGTTCGGCATCACCCAGGCGCACACGGTGTACGGGTTCTCGATGGGCGCCGGCCAGGCCTACCACTGGGCGGCGCTCTACCCGGACTTCGTCCAGCGGGCGATCGTCGTGTGCGGCAGCGCACGTACGTCGCTGCACAACCGGGTCTTCTTGTCCGGGCTGCTCCGCATCCTGGAGGCGGCGCCGGAACACCTCGGCGACGGGCGGTTCGGCGCGGAGCCGGTCGCGGCGAAGAGGGCCTTCGCGCACGTGTACGCCGGCTGGGGGCTGAGCCAGGACTTCTATCGCGCCCGGCTGTTCGAGACCCTCGGCTTCGCCGACCTGGACACCTTCCTGCAGGTTGACTGGGTCGACCAGTTCGCGGAGGGACGCGCGGCCGATCAGTACGCCCAGGCCCTGACCTGGCTGGCGGCCGACATCAGCACACCGTACGACAGTGACCTGGACGCCGCGCTGGCGGCGATCACCGCCCGGGTCCTGCTGATGCCTTCGGCAACCGATCTCTACTTCCGGACGGCGGACAACGAGCTGGAGCTGGCCGCGTTGCGCAAGGCGGAGCTGGCCGAGATCCCGAGCGTGTGGGGTCACCGGGCCGGATCACCGCGCGACATCCCGGACGACCTCGCCTTCCTCCGCCGGCACGTACGCGGCTGGCTCGCCGACTGAAAGGACCACCATGAGCATCGCCGACTCGTCTTACCGCATCCTGCCGCCCACGCTGGACGGGCGGATCCCGTTCGCCGACGGTGAGACCTGGTTCCGCGTCACCGGTGACCTGTCCAGTGGCGTTACGCCGCTGGTCGTCGCGCACGGCGGTCCCGGCGCCACGCACCAGTATCTGCTGTCGCTGACCGCATTTGCGGATCCGGATGGGCCTGCGCGGCCGGTCGTGCACTACGACCAGTTGGGCTGCGGGAACTCGACGCACTTGCCCGACGCCGACCCGTCGTACTGGACCGTCGAACTGTTTCTGACCGAGCTGGAGAACCTGGTCGCGCTGCTCGGGATCGCCGACAACTACCACTTGCTGGGCCAGTCGTGGGGCGGCATGCTCGCCGCGGAACACGCCGTACGGCGTCCTGCCGGGCTGAGACGGCTCGTCATCGCGAACTCGCCGGCGTCGATGCCGTTGTGGCTGGAGGCGGCCGCCTCATTGCGGGCCGGACTCCCCCCGGTGATCGACCAGACCCTCCGGTCGCACGAGGAGGCCGGGACCACGGACTCCCCGGAGTACGAGGCCGCGATGACGACGTTCTACGACCGGCACGTCTGCCGGGTGGTGCCGAACCCGCCCGAGGTGCGCGCGGCGTTCGCGGCACTGGAGGAGGACCCGACGGTCTACCACACGATGAACGGGCCGAGTGAGTTCCACGTGGTCGGCAGTCTGCGTGACTGGAGCATCGTGGACCGGCTGGCGAACATCGACGTGCCGACGCTGGTGATCTCAGGGGTGTACGACGAGGCGGCACCGGTCACCGTGATTCCGTACGCGAAGCTGATCCCGGACGTCCGCTGGGAAGTGTTCGAGTACTCCAGCCACATGCCGCACATCGAGGAGCACAGCCGGTACGTCTCGATGGTCGAGTCCTTCCTGCGCGGCCGGGACTGACTCGAGAGGCTTGAGCTCGACCGCGTTGGTCGCCGCGTCACCGGCGTACGCGACCGTCTTCGAGACCTACGGCACCGGCGTGAAGTTGCCGGGCGATGCGGGACGCGAACATCAACACGCCGTACCGCAAGGCCGCGTTCCTGGCCACGCTGGTGCACGAGTCGCGGCTGGAGTACAACATCCGCCGGCAAGCTGACCCGCACGCAGTTCGACGCCCTCGCCGAGAACGGCGGCGGCCTCGGCTAACGGCGCGCTCGGACCCAGTTCCTGTCGGGGGTCAGGTAGTCGGCCAGTGTCAGCCCAGCTTCGGTCAGCTGGGCTGACAGCTGGTCGTCACTGAGGTTCTGGGTCAGGATCCGCTGCGACCACGCGCGATCGCCGATCGTGTGGGTCAGCGTCGCCGCCTGGCGGCCGCCGGGGAGTTCCTCGACGTCGGAGACGACCAGGCGGCGGTGGTCGTTCACCATCACGGTGGGACCACGGAGCATCCCGGGGATCTGTTGCTGGAGCAGAACGGCACCGCCGGGGCGGACGTGGTGGGCGCAGGTGCGCAGCAGACGCAGGCGTTCCTCGTCGTCGGCGACGTTGATCAGATAGGACATCATCAGGACCACGTCGAAGTGGCGATCCAGCCGGAGGTCGCCGATCGTCGAGCAGATCGTCTCGGTCTCGGTGACGCGCGCGACCATGTCCGGTGATTCGTCGACCGCGACCACCTGGTGCCCGAGGGCGAGCAGCGGCCGGGTGATCCGCCCGGTGCCGCAGCCGAGCTCGAGGATGCTGCTGCCCGGTTCGATCGCGGCGTTGATCAGCTGGTCCTCACCGTGCGCCGGTGTGACCTCGTAGAGTTCGATTGCACTGCCGTCCGGTGTGTGCGGCCCAGGTCCGGTCCCGCCTTGTCCGACTCTCATGCAAGCCAGCTTCACGAATCGGCCGGTGGTCTCCAAACCTTCGGTCCACACCGAAAGAAGGGGGAGCGATGCGGCCCGTCGTACCGGTGGAGCTGCTGGCGCATCTGCGCCGTGCCCGGGATGTTGCCGATCGCAACTATGCCGAGCCGCTCGACCTGGCTGGGCTGGCGGCCGCCGCAGGCGTGTCGAAGTACCACTTCCTGCGGTGCTTCGCGGCCGAGTACGGCGAGACGCCGATGCAGTACGTCACCCGCCGGCGGATCGAGCGGGCCACCGATCTGTTGCGGGCGACCAACCTGACCGTGACCGAGGTGTGCGGCCTGGTCGGGTACAGCAGCCTGGGGTCGTTCTCGCAGCGGTTCACCGAGCTGGTCGGGATGACGCCGACGCAGTACCAGCGGACCCAGCCGGGGGCGCGGATCCCGGGCTGCTTCGTGTTCATGCTCGGACTGAACTCCGCAATTCCGGAGAAGCACGCCGGGGCTGCCGAGGCCTACCGTCGTACCAACGACGAGGAGGAACAGTGATCACCAACGTCAGTTTGGTCACGGTCTACGTCAACGACATCGACGAGGCGAAGGCGTTCTACACCGACAGGCTCGGGTTCGTGGTGGGCGACGACATCACGCTCAGCGAGGACTTCCGGTGGTGCACGGTGCACCAGGCCGACCACCCCGAGCTCGAGCTGGCGCTGATGCTGCCCGGGCCGCCGATGGACTCCGAGTCCGCGGATTCGATCCGCCGGATCATGGCCAAGGGCTCCATGCACGGGTTCGGCATGGCCACCGACGACTGTCACAAGACCTTCGCCGAGCTGGTCGCCAACGGCGTCGAGTACATCCAGGAGCCGTCCGACCGCCCGTACGGCGTGGAGGCGGTACTGCGCGACAACTCCGGCAACTGGCTGGTCCTGGTCGAGCAGAGGCCGTACACCGCGGCGGACTTCACTTGACCTCGAGTCTTTGTATCAATACATTTGGTACAAAGACTCGAGGGAGATGCAGATGGATGTGTTGTGGCTGGTGGCGATGATGGTGATGGCCACAGGTCTGATGTGGACGCAGCGCCGGAAGGCGGCGCGGACCGAGGTCAACCGGCTGGTCGGCCGAGGCGGTCTGCCGCCCGAGCCCGATCTCGTGGAGGCGGCTCTGCAGTGGTATCTGCGTCGCCAGGAGGTTCTCCTGCTCGGACTGCTGGCCGGCGTACTCGCGGCTGGTGTGATCGTCGTGCTGGCCTATCTGGGCCTGGGCCTCGGCTTCGAGACCGGTGCGGTGCTGGATGTCAGGCTGCTGACCTGGATGCTCGCGGCGGCGGCGGCCGCGGGCGGCATCGCGACGCTTGGACTCAGCTACCGGACCGTCCGCGCGTCCCGGACCGGCGGACCCCGGACGGCCGCACTGCGACCGCGTCGGCTGAGTGACTACCTGAGTCCGGTCGAGATCGCGATCCACTACGGCGCCATCGTGCTGCCGCTGGTCGCTATTGCTCTGGGGATCATCGTTCTCGGCAGCAACGACCATCCTGCGCGCGGCTGGATCCTGATCGGCAGCGGACTGGCCGCCGTACCGCTGTGGGGGACCGGAGTGCTGCTGCAGCGGGCGGCCCTCCGGGTCAACCAGCCGTCCGGGCGAGAGGCCGAGTTGCGCTGGCAGGAGGCGCTCCGGGCGACAACCCTGCGCGATCTCGGTTCCGCGATGATCACGGTGAGCTGGCTGCTCGGAGCGTCGATCCCGATGTCGTTCCAGTGGCCGTCGGACGCCCCCGCCTTTGCCGAACCGCTGTCCGTGGTGCTATTCGTGGTGGCCGTGGGGCTCTTGTGTGTGATGTGGACGGTAGCCGCCAGCCGCCGCGGCCTACGACGAGTGCAACGGGTCGTCGGATGATCATCACGGTCGACCCGGGCGCGGCCAAACCGCCGTACGAACAGGTGAAGGACCAGATCGACGGGCTGATCCGGGCCGGTCAGCTGGCGCAGGGCACGCGCTTGCCGACGGTCCGGCAGTTGGCGGGGGATCTCGGGCTGGCGGTGAACACGGTGGCGCGGGCGTACAAGGAACTCGAGGCCGATCGTCTGGTCGAGACCCGCGGGCGGAACGGGACGTTCGTCCTCGCCTCCCGCAGCCGAGTCGACGACGAAGAAACCCGCGCCGCCGCCACCGTCTTCGCCCGAGCCGCCCACCGAGCCGGCCTCAGCCAAGCCGAAGCCACCGAGATCCTCCACCGAGCCTGGTAAGCCACCCGGGCCCAGCCCCACGTGCTGCGCGCGCGTCGACCGCAGACCTCGTCGTTCTCCCACTCCACTGCGTCTGGGGCTGCTGTATCGCCGGGTCGCGACCCCGCGGGAGCATTAGTCTGCGTGATTCAGATCGATCGGGGCATCATGAACTTCACGCGCTATCGCAGACCGTCGGCCCTTCTGCTGCTGACGACGGCGGTCGTGCTCGTCGCCGCGATCGTGGTCGGACTCGAGTCGGGAGGCGAGGGTGCGCTCGTCCTGGTGCTCGGGCTGCGCGAGTGCGTGCTTGTGCTGGCATGGCTCGCGCTGGCCGCGCTGACTGGAGCGGTCCTCGTGGGGCTGAAGGACTCCTCGCTGCGCGTGCCCCTGGTCGCCGTACTGCTCGTCGTCGGCATCCCGACGTTGCTTCTCGGTAGCTGGGTCTGGGCGATCTTCGGTGGCTCGGGCGAGAAGGTGAAGACCGAGTCGGCGCCCGGCCGCGACGACCGCCGGCTGGTCGTGGTCGAGACGAGCAGCTCTCTTGACCCGGTGTGGTGCGTCTACGTCTACCAGGGGAACGCGCCGCTGGAACGCCGCTGGAGCGTCGGCTACTTCAACGGCGACGCCGAGGACAACGAACTCAGCGAGACCGCGTGGACGGCTCCCGACCGGATTCGCATGACCACGGAGGGCGGCGCGGTCCACGAAGTGACCATCACCCCAGGCGGCCGGCCCGACCGGTTTGTTTCCGTCGGATAGTGACCCGAGCCGGGATGTACCAGGCGTTCACCGATTGGCGGCCAGGACTGCCGCGTGCTGCTCCGCGTACGCCGCGCGGTTTGGGCAGAAATGCTGCACTGCCGTGGTGGCGGTGGGTGTGGCAGTGTGGAGTTATGGGTGGGGGTGAGCTGGACGCTCTGGGTACCTCGGTTCCCGGAGTGCAGGAGCGGAAGGCCTTTGGCCGGGCCGCCCGTCGGCGGGTGTCGCGTCGTTCGCACGGTGAATGGGAACCGGCGCCTGATCGACCGGATCCGCTCGACATTCTTCAGGCCCAGGCCGCCACCCGGGATCCGGTGCTGGTTCCGGTGCGTTACGGCAGGATGCTGGCCTCGCCGTTCGCGTTCTTCCGCGGCGGCCCGGCGATCATGGCGAACGACCTGGCCGGTACGCCGAGCAGCGGCATCACCGTCCAGGTGTGCGGCGACGCCCACCTGGTCAACTTCGGGTTGTTCGGAACACCGGAGCGCGACCTGGTCTTCGACGTCAACGACTTCGACGAAACCCTGCCCGGCCCATGGGAATGGGACATGAAACGCCTTGCGACCAGCGTCGTGGTCGCCGCGCGGCAGAACGGCTTCACGCTGAAGCAGCAGCGTCAAGCGGCTCGCGACACGGTCCGCGAGTACCGCGAAGCCATGATGACGTTCGCCGAGCTGGCGACGCTCGACCTGTGGTACCTGCACCTGTCGTCGGCGCAGCTGATCGACATCATCGGCCGTCTCGAAACGGAGTTCGGGACCACAGCACCGAAGTTGACCCGCGCCAGGCTGGACAAGGTGTTCGCCAGGGCGAAGTCGCACGACAACCTGCGCGCGTTCGCCAAGCTCTGCGTGCGCAGCGGCACCGGGGTACAGCTGGCCAGCCACCCGCCGCTACTCGTCCCGATCCGCCAGTTGTTCGCCGCGGCAGACGCAGACCGAGTCGCCTCCGGCCTTCGGGAGGCTGTCGACAGCTACCGGCACAGTCTCCCCGACAGCCGCCGAGCGCTGTTCGACCAGTTCGAGGTCGTCGACATGGCGCGCAAGGTTGTCGGCGTCGGTAGCGTCGGCACCCGCTGCTACGTCGTACTACTCCGCGGCAAGGGCGCCCATGACGTGCTGTTCCTGCAGGTCAAGCAAGCCGAGGCCAGCGTCCTGGAGCCGTACGTCGGCGCCAGCGAGTTCCCGCACCACGGCCGGCGCGTGGTCGCCGGACAACGGCTCCTGCAGTCCCTGCCCGACATCTTCCTGGGCTGGACGACCGGACCGCGGGGCTTCGACTACTACGTCCGCCAACTGTGGGACATGAAAGGCTCGATCGACCCTGCCAAGCTCACCCCCGGCGGCCTCGGCGTGTACGGCGGGATGTGCGGCTGGACCCTCGCCCGCGCCCACGGCCGGGGAGGCGACGAGATCGCCATCGCCGGCTACCTCGGCAAGTCCGAGGTCTTCGACGACGCCATCGCCGACTTCGCCCTCACCTACGCCGACATCAACGCCCGCGACCACAACCGCCTCGCCGCCGCAGTAAACGCCGGCACCATCCCCATCACCCCCGAACCCTGACTCGTCGTGTTGGGCAACCTCACCCCTGCCATTGGTTTCCCAGGGATCACAGCCGACCAGTGGGCGAACGAAGTGGTGCAGGTGGCTGCGGGGTCGTGCTTGCGTGGTGAGAATGCCGTGGCGGGCGGATGCCAGTCGTCGCCATGCGATGCTTGGGACACTCGAGGACGAGCGATCGTCTTGTACGGGTGGTCGGATTGTCGGGCGGGCGCCAGGGTCGGGCGGTAGGCCGCGAGGTGCGGGCGGTAAGCCCGCAGGGTGCCGGCGGTAGCCGGCAAGTGAGTACCGGCGATGAGCCGGGGGCGGGTGGGAGCGCGCGTAGCGGGCGCGACGGAGGAGCGACCGCGGTAGCACGCGTGGGAGAGACCACGGTCCCTCGGAAACGATTCCAGATTCTGGTGGTGAGGTCTGTACACGGTGTCGTCGGGTTGCTACTGTCCGGCTGATTTGACATCGATGTCAACGACAGGGAGTGGTCACGATGGTGTCGAGACGAACGTTCCTGGCGGGCAGCGGTGCGGTGACGGCGGGTGGGTTCGGACTGGTTCCGGGCTTCGCTTCCAGCGCACAGGCTGCGGTTTCATCGACGTCCGGCAGCCCCGCTCGGCTGCTGCCGGTGTTCAGCCGCCCGAAACACCTGGATTACGGCGACGTCAGCAAACTCAGCGGTGGTGACCAGACATTGCTGACAACGTTGCAAGGCGTCGTCAACCGTACCGAGCCCGAGCTGTACTTCCTTTACGACACGGGCACCATGAGCACGCCGGACGCCAAATGGCTGGCCGACATGCATCTGCCCACCAAGCTGTACAAGAACCCGCTGGACCTGGTCGCCAAGTACCGCAACCGCGTCCGGGGTGCGATCGTGTACGACCCCGCCGTACCCGACTCGCTGAACGTCGCCACAACCCTGGCCGGCTTGGAGAATGCCGTCGTCGCCGACGCGGACCAGGTCAAGGCGCACGGGCTGCGGATCGTGAAGGACCTGCGCGGGATGTTCGACGCCGACCGGGTGAAGACCTACCGGTGGCAGCTCGACAACCTGTTCCCGCGGGTCACCCACAAGCTGCTCGCCGGCCTGCCACCGACCAGGGTGGTCCCGGTCGAGAACGTCCAGTGGACGGAGATCGCCCGCGAGACCGAGCAGATCCGGGACTCGTCGAACAAGGGCAACTACGACCTCGACGTCTCGGCCAAGCTCGGCCAGGAGGCCGTGTTCGTCCGGTTCCAGGACTCGTTCACCGATGACGGCTGGGGCCCGTCGGTCTCCGAGGTCACGGTCAAGGCGAACGGCACCGAGATCGCGCACTTCCTGCCCGGTACGCCGGAGGAGGAGCCGTACCTGTTCGACGGGGTCAACTCGTCGATCGGTGGGGACGCCAACCGCTTCAGCGACGGCGGTGGCTACTTCATCTACCGGTTCGAACCACCGGCCGGTACGACGTCCCTGGTGGTGACCGTGACGATGTGGAACCAGTACCTGGTCACGGCCACCGATACCTCGCCCACCCGCATCGAGCCGTTCCCGTACTTCCGCGACTACGTGGTGGCCACCAAAGCCCTGGTGAGCTGGCTGCCACCGGCCGGTGAGACCGGCGAACTGCTCATCGAGCACTTCGCCAAGTGGCCGACGCTCGCGCCGTACATGGGCTGGTTCGCCAACGACGTGGCCGGTGAGTGGGACGGTGTCGACCTCGCCTCGCAAGGTGGTTCGCCCGTCATCGCCGCGGACTTCTACATGAACGGCACCGTGCACTCCGGGTTCACCGCGCCGATCTCGGACAAGGTCCGGCCGGTGCGGCGGATCAGCAAACCGAAGAACAAGGTCTACCTGACCCTGACGTTCGGCGAGGGCGACAACATCCAGTACTGCCAGCGCCACATGCGCGACCTGTGGGACGACCCGAAGCGGGGCGAGGCGCCGGCCAACTGGACGATCAGCCCTTTGCTCGCCGAGACCGGGCCGGGGTTGTTCAGCCACTTCCAGCGGACCGCGACCGCCAACGACCTGCTGGTCTGCGGCCCGTCGGGTGCGGGCTACACCTACCCGGGATCATGGGCGGCAGATCAGTTCCCGCAGTACCTGCAGCTGACCGGCTCGATGCTGCGGACCACCGGGATGGACCTGGTGTACTCGTACAGCAGCCGCGAGAACGACAAGTGGATCCTGCTCTCGGAGGAGCTCGCCAGTGGATTCGCGAAGTACACCCCGCTGAAGGGGATCATGCAGACCTGGGACGGCGATCTGCTGGCGGTCCGTCAGGGCGGTCTGCCGATCGTCGGGCAGTGGGGTGCACCTGGCAAGGCAGGGGAGTACAAGGCCGCACTGGACGCCCGGGTCGCGCAGTGGGACGGCGCGAGTCCGCTGTTCATCTCCGGCGGGATCAACGCGTGGTCGTGGACCCCGTCGGACATCGCGGAACTGGCCGCTCTGCTCGGCGACCCGTACGAACTGGTCCTGGCGAACGCCTTCTTCGACCTGCTCAACCGCGTGCTGGTGTAGCCGAACGCGACGCGGTCGCCCGGGAGGAGGATCCGGGCGACCGCTGGGGGTGGGGGTCTGTTACCAGTGGTGTGCGACGTCGAGCACGACTCGGGTGCTCGACCCAGGACCGGCCAGCGTGAAGACGCGGAACGGGAGCCTGGCGCGGACGCCGACGCCGATCGTGGTCTGACCCTCGAAGCTGCCGGCGATCGCGACCTGGCGCAACGTGCTGTAGCCCGCCACGTTGGACAGCTCGCGCGGCTTGGCCGGGCTGTACGTCGGACGACCGGCTGCGTCGTACGCCGGAGCGCGGACGACGAACTGCAGCTTCGCGCCACCGCGCAGCGGGACGAGGGCGCCCTCGCCGTCGGTGTAGACGTTCGGGACGTAGCGGACGTCGTACCCGGCCACGCGGCCGCGGATGTCGACGACGAGCCGGTCGTAGCAGGCGTGCCGTCCGGTGCGGACGGCGGTGACAGGTGCCTGCGTCATCCTGCTGTTGGCCTCGGGCAACGATCCCCAGCCGCGCGGGCAGGAGGTGAGCGCGACGGGTGCGGCCGAGGTGGTGCGGGGGGCGGAGGCCGCGTTGATGACGGCGGGTGCGGCGATCGCGGCCGCGGGGATCGCCATGAGGGCGACTGCGGCAAGGATCGTCTTGCGAGTGATGCGATGGATGTTCATGATGTGTTCCCCCCTTTGAGGACACTTACTTGGACGAGACCAGTGGCCAACTGGTTGGCTTTCGAGCCTCGTGATTTCAGGTAGTCGATCGGGCACGATGTGCAGATGACCCCTGACGAGTTGCTCGACGTGTTCCACCGCCGGATCCGCCTGCCGGACGCCGACACGATCCCCGGCTGGAAGCAGGAACACGACGGTCTGGTGCACCGCTCGTACGTCGAGGGGCCGGACGGCGCCGGGTTCGTCGAGACGCCGCGCGGCCTGGGCGACGACCCGGACACGGTGATCGCCGGCCAGCTGGAATTCTTCCGCGACCGCGGGCTGCCGTTCGAGTGGAAGACCTACGCGTACGACGAGCCGGCCGACCTCGGTGACCGGCTGGCCCGGGCGGGGTTCGTCAAAGGCGAGCCGGAGACGCTCATCCTCGGCGAGGTCGACCGGGTCCTGCAGCGGCCGTCCGCGCTGCCGTCGAAGGTGCGGTTGCGGGAGGCCGACGGCCCGGGCGACTACCACCGGATCGCGGTTCTGATGGACACGCTCTGGCACAACGGGCTCGAGCGGATCGAGGAGCGGCTCGCGGCCGAGGCGCGGATGTTCCCGGATCGGTTGTCGGTGTTCCTGGTCGAGGACGCCCTGAAGGGACCGGACGGGCCGGCGCTGACCGCAGCGTGGGTTCGGTTCCATCCGGGCACCGAGTTCGCCAGCCTCTGGGGCGGCGGGACGTTGCCGGAGTGGCGTCGGCAGGGGCTGTACAGCGCGGTCCTCGCGCACCGGGCGCGGCTGGCGAAGGACCGCGGCTACGAGTTCCTGCGGGTGGACGCGTCCGAGGACTCCCGCCCGATCCTGCAGAAGCTGGGCCTGTACGGCGTCACGACCACCACGCCGTACGAGTGGGAACCAGGTAGCTGACGGCGCCGGGAGCTGACACGTGGGGGTGTGCTACGGAACGACGGCGCGACGCTGTACGTTGCGGTCATCATGGCACTGAAAATCGCGTCACGCTTCCGCCGGCTGCTGCAGCGCCCCGGTTCGATCGATCTCGGCCCGTACGAGCGGCTCACCCAGCTGGTTGGTGAGGCGGAGGAGTCCGTCCTGGCTCTGACCGACGAGGAGCTCACCGAGGCGGTCGGCGAACTGCGGACGACCGGTGGCCTGCACGAGGACGAGCAGATCGAGTTCCTCGCGCTGGCCCGGGACGCGGGCAACCGGGCGATCGGTGAGCGGGCGTTCGACGGGCAGGTCGTCGGCGCGCTGGCGATGCTGCAGGGCCGCGTGGTGGAGATGGCCACCGGTGAGGGCAAGACGCTCGCCGGTGCGATCGCCGCGGCCGGATACGCGATCGGCGGCCGCAAGGTCCAGATCCTCGCGGTGAACGACTACCTGGCCCGCCGCGACGCCGAGTGGATGGGCCCGGTGTACGAGCTGCTCGGGGTCACCGTGTCGCACATCGGCCAGGCGTCCACGCCGGACGAACGGCGTACGGCGTACGAGGCGGAGGTCTGCTACGTCCCGGTGAGCGAGATCGGGTTCGACGTACTGCGGGACCGCCTCGTGACCGATGTCGCCGACCGGGTCACGGCCGAGCTGGACGTGGCGCTCGTGGACGAGGCCGACTCGGTGCTGATCGACGAGGCCCGGGTGCCGCTGGTGCTGGCCGGTGCGACCCGGACCGAGGAGCTCGACGAGGACGTCGTCCAGTTGGTCCGGACGCTGCGCGCCGGGGTCGACTACGAGATCGACGGCGACGGCCGGACGGTAGCGCTGACGGACAAGGGCACCGACAAGGTCGAGGCTGCGCTCGAGGGAATCAACCTGTACGAGGACGACAACCTCGACCGGCTGACCCAGATCAACGTCGCGCTGCACGCCGAGGTGCTGTTGCGCAAGGACGTCGACTACCTGGTCCGCGACGGCAAGGTCAGCCTGATCAACAACAACCGCGGCCGGATCGCCAAGCTGCAGCGCTGGCCCGACGGTCTGCAGGCCGCGGTCGAGGCCAAGGAGGCCGTGCCGGTCAGCGACTCCGGTGAGGTGCTCGACAGCATCACCGTGCAGGCGCTGGTCAAGGGCTACAAGACGCTGTGCGGCATGACCGGTACGGCGGTTGTCGTCGGGGAGTCGCTGCAGGAGTTCTACGAGGTCGACGTGGCCGTCGTACCGCCGAACAAGCCGAACATCCGGGTCGACGATCCGGACCGGCTGTATCTGACGGTCGAGCAGAAGAACGTGGCGCTGGTCGAGCACATCGCCGAGGTCCACGAGGCCGGCCGGCCGATCCTGATCGGCACCCACAGCGTGGAGGAGTCCGAGCAGCTCAGCGACCGGCTCGAGGCGGCCGAGATCCCGCACGTCGTACTGAACGCGAAGAACGACGCCGAGGAAGCGGCGATCATCGCCGAGGCCGGCGTACCCGGGACGGTGACCGTGTCCACCCAGATGGCGGGTCGCGGAACCGACATCCGGCTCGGCGGCCGGGACGAGTCGCACGACAAGGACAAGGCCATCGAGCTCGGCGGCCTCTATGTCATCGGCACCGGCCTGCACGCGTCGCGACGGCTGGACGACCAGCTCCGTGGCCGCGCCGGACGCCAGGGCGACCCGGGCGGATCGCTGTTCTTCGCCAGCCTCGCCGACGAGCTCGTCACCCGGTACTCCGTTTCGTCCGGCCTGCGGCCGCACCCCGACGACACCGGCCGGCTCACCGACCGCAAGTCGCTCGGCGTCCTGGAGCACGCGCAGCGCGTCGCGGACGGAGCCAATGCGGAGCTGCACCGGACCACCTGGTCGTACCACCGGCTCACCGGGCAGCAGCGCGCCATCCTGCTCGACACCCGCGAGAAGGTGCTCACCGAGGACCTCGCCGCCACCGAGCTGGCCGAGAAGGCCAAGGAGCGGTACGACGAACTGGTCGAAGAGGTCGGCGAGGACACGGTTAAGGACGCGGCCCGGCGGATCGCGCTGCACCACCTGGACCGGCGCTGGACCGACCACCTGGCGTACCTGGCCGACCTGCGCGAAGGCATCCACCTACGGTCGCTGGCCGGCGGCATCGTGCACCTGAAGCCGATCGACGAGTTCAACAAGTCGGCGATCGCGTCGTTCGACACGCTGATCGCGGACTCGTGGACCGACGCGGCCGAGACGTTCAAGACGGCCGAGATCACCTCGGAGGGGCTGGACGAGGCGGCGTCGGGCGTGCCGCGGCCTACGGCGACGTGGACGTATCTGATCAACGACAACCCGTTCGGCACCGAGGCGGACCGGATCCTCGGGCGGCTTCGGAACGCGATCAAGCCCGAGTCCGTGGCCGAGGCCGAGGAGATCCTTCCGGAGGAGTTCGACGAGGACGAACTGCCGGAGGAGTTGCGGGACGCGGACGACGAGGCCGAGGACGACGAGCTGCCCGAGGAACTGCGGGACGCCGACGACGAGGAAGACCCCAAGGACAGCAAGAAGTAGCGGTCGCCCCTCTGGACCTCCGACTTTGGTCTAGGGGGTGGTCCGAAGGGCTCGGTCCGGGCAGCCGTCGGCCCGATGCCGGGTGGTGGCCGCCTGGGCGAGTCTCGGGTCATGTCCTCCCGGTCCGGCCGCCCGTGGCTCCTCGTTCTCGATATCGCGATCCCCGTTGCGCTGTTCTACGGTCTGCGAGCCGCCGGCGTGAGCAACGTGACCGCGCTGCTGATCAGCACCGTGCCAGCGTTGGTCAGCTCGATCGCCTCGTTCGTACGCCAGCGCCGTGCCGACCTGGTGGGCACGGCGGTGATCTTCAGTCTGGTCGGGAGCGCGGTCGTGGCGTGGTTGGGTGGGGATGCTCGCGTCCTGCTCGTGCGCGGAGCCTGGATCAGTCTCCCGTTCGCAGGTGTGACGCTGTGGTCGCTCAGGCATCCTCAGCCGCTCTGCTACACCTTCACCCGGGCGATCATGCCGAGGCGGGCCGCCATCATGGATCGCCTGTACGACGAGGACCCGCGCTTCCGGCTCGCCTGGCGCCGGATCACGGTGCTCTGGGGGATCTTCTCGATCATCGACGCGGTGATCCGGGTCGTGCTCACGTACACGCTGCCGCTGTCCGTCGTGCCGGCGCTGGAGCCGGTGATCACGGTGGCCACCATCGTGGCTCTGCAGATCCCGACCCACGTGCTGCTCCGGCGCAGCGGGACCATCCACCTGGTCTTCGGTCCGCGGCGATACATGGACCAGGCGGAGCGCTCCTGACCTCGACGGATCCGAGTGTCGGTGCAGTTCGTTAGGCTCAGGGCGTGAGTGACGGTCTGTTCGATCTGCCAGGTGCGCCTGCCCCTGCTCGTGGGGGTGGCAGCCTCGCCGACGTCGACCACACTGCCGCTCCGTTGGCGGTGCGGATGCGGCCGCGGAGTCTGGACGAACTGGTGGGGCAGCAGCACCTGCTGGCGCCAGGGTCACCGCTGAGGCGGCTGGTCGAGGGTGACCAGCCAATGTCGCTGCTGCTCTGGGGTCCTCCGGGCACAGGCAAGACGACGATCGCGGCGGTGGTGTCGCATCAGACCAACCGGAAGTTCGTCGAGCTGTCGGCTGTCACGGCGGGCGTGAAGGACGTCCGGCAGGTGATCGACGGCGCGCGCCGTGAACTCTCCAAACCCTCGGGTGCGGTGGAGACGGTGCTGTTCATCGACGAGGTGCACCGCTTCACGAAGGCGCAGCAGGACGCGCTGCTGCCAGGTGTCGAGAACCGCTGGGTGACGCTCGTCGCCGCGACCACGGAGAACCCGTTCTTCTCGGTCATCTCCCCGCTGTTGTCGAGGTCGCTGCTTCTCACCCTCGAGTCGCTCACCGACGACGACATCGCCGTACTGCTGGATCGGGCGCTGACCGACGAGCGCGGGCTGAATGCCGAGTTCGAGTTGGCCGAGGACTCGCGGGCGCACCTGCTCCGGATGGCCGGGGGAGATGCGCGCCGGGCGCTGACCTACCTGGAAGCTGCCGCCGGTGGTGCACGGGCCAAGGACGCCAAGATCATCGACCTGAAGACGCTGGAGACGGCGGTCGATCGGGCCGCGGTGCGGTACGACCGGGCCGGGGATCAGCACTACGACGTGGCGTCGGCGTTGATCAAGTCGATTCGTGGTTCGGATGTGGACGCGGCGATGCACTACCTGGCCCGGATGATCGAGGCCGGGGAGGACCCGCGATTCATCGCGCGCCGGCTGGTGATCTCGGCCAGTGAGGACATCGGCATGGGTGACCCGACCGCGCTCGGTGTCGCGGTGGCCGCGGCCGACGCGGTGCAGTTGATCGGTATGCCCGAGGCGCGGATCAACCTCGCCCAGGCAGTGGTCGCGCTCGCGCTGGCGCCCAAGTCCAACGCGGTCATCATGGCCGTCGACGCCGCCATCGCGGACGTGAAGGCGGGGAAGGTCGGCCCGGTCCCTCCGCATCTGCGCGATGCCCACTACGCGGGCGCGAAGAAGATCGGCCACGGCAGTTCGTACCAGTACTCCCACGACGACCCGCGCGGCATCGTCCCGCAGCAGTACGCGCCGGACGTGATCGACGGCACCGACTACTACAAACCCACCCGTCGTGGCGGCGAAGCGGCGTACGCGGACCGGGTCGCCAACATCCGCAAGATCCTGAGGGATCGCAAATGAGCCGGACCACCGAGCATGTGGACGCCTTCAACCACGCCGTCACCAGCGGTGACTGGGACACGTTCGCCCAGCGTTTCGCCGCCGACGCCCGGATGTCCTTCGTGGGTGTCCCGGCCGGACCGTTCGAGGGCCGTACGGCGATCGCCGCGGCGTACCGGGAGAACCCGCCGACCGAGACGATGACTCTCGAAGGAGCGGACGGCGACACGGTGAAGTTCCGTTGGGCCGGCGGCGACACCGGCACGATGGACCTCACCTGGGCACCCGAAGGAACCGTGCAGACACTCACCGTCAGCTTCGACTGAGGTACGGCGGGGGCCTGCTCAAGCGGATGAACCAGGTCGGTAGGCTTCCAGACGACCTGGGGGTGAAAGGCTCGTCGTTTTGAGGCAGTACAACCCTCCCTTCGCCCGTCACCGAAAAACCGCAAGACCGCCCGCACTCAAGATCGCCGGACTCGCGGCGATCGTGCTGGTGCTGGCCGGCCTGCTGATCTTCGTGCCGTTCAAGTCACCCGACTCGACCAGCAGCACACCGCCGATCGCGGCGTCGTCGCCGAGCACCTCGACGCAGACGGCGCCCGAGTCGCCGTACAGCGACTTCACGGGATACCGGCCGCACTACGGGCCGGCGAGTCCCACGCAGCAACCCACGGCACACAAGGAGAAACTCGCCACCCCCGCGGCGGGTTGGTTCACCCCGACGCAGGTCGCGGCGACTCCGAGCGCACCGAAGCCGCCGTGGTCACCATCAGCGTCGCCGCGGTCGACGTCGCCCGCGCCGACGAAGCCCTCCTCGACCCAGCCGCCAGGCCGGCCGGCCAGCCCTGCACCGTCGAAGCCGTCCTCGACCCAGCCGAGCACACCGACCCAGCCGACCACACCAAGCCCCCCGAGTACGCCGTCCCCGACCGCTCCCGGCACCACTCCGACGGAGCCAAGCACAACGCCGACCGACCCGAGCACCACCCCAACGGAGCCGAGCCCCAGTACGCCGGAGCCGAGCAACACCCCGGCGGACCCGACGCCGAGCCCCTGACAGCGCCCACGCTCACCGACCCCCCCGGACAACGCGGTTTGGTGGGCGACTGTGATGTGAGGGATGGTGTCCTGGAGCGGAGTGCGACTACGCCGCGCGATAAGGTCGGGCGGTCCACGTGGTCGCAACGGGAAGGTGGATCGTTTCCATGAGCGTCGGTGAAGTCGCCGGGTTGATAGCCGCCTGCGCGCTGCTCATCCTGGTGGGCCTGCTGGCCTATCCGATCCTGAAGCTGGGCAAGGTCTTCGACGAGACCCGGATCCTGGTGAAGGGCGTCTCCGACGAGACCGTCCCGCTGCTCGGTGAGGTGACCACCACCGTGTCGACCACCAACGCTCAGCTGGCCAAGGTCGACACCATCACCGACAACGCGACCACCGTGACCACGAACGCGGCCGCACTGATGTCGCTGTTCTCGGCCACCGCCGGCGGCCCGCTGGTGAAGGCGGCCGCGTTCACGTACGGCGTGCGCCGCGCCCTGGGCGAGAGCCAGCGCCGGGACGTGTCCCGGCGGGTGAAGGAAGAGATGAAAGCGGAGCGCAAGGCGCGCAAGCGAGGTGACGTCCGGTGAAGCGGATCTTCTGGTTGATCATCGGCATCGCCGTTGGTGTCTATGCGGTGACCCGGCTGAAGAAGCGGGCCCAGGTGCTGGCGCCGGAGGGCCTGCAGGAGTCCGCGGCCAAGCTCGCGGCGGCGGTCCGGCACTTCGGCGACCAGGTCCGCGAGGGCATGGCCGAGCGCGAGACGGAGCTGCGTGACGCGCTGGGCATCGACACCGCACCCAACCCAACTGACACGACGCAGCGTGAGGACTACCGGTAACACCCATGGAAACCAGTGAGATCAGGCGGCGGTTCCTGAAGTACTTCGAGGACCGGGGCCACACCGTGGTGCCCAGTGCGCCACTGCCGTCGCCGGACCCGAACCTGCTGTTCAACGTGGCCGGCATGGCCCAGTTCGTCCCGTACTTCGTCGGCCAGCAGACGCCGCCGTACCCGCGGGCGACCAGTGTGCAGAAGTGTGTCCGCACCCTCGACATCGACGAGGTCGGCAAGACCACGCGGCACGGCACGTTCTTCCAGATGAACGGCAACTTCTCCTTCGGCGACTACTTCAAGGAGAAGGCGATCGAGTACGCCTGGGACCTGGTCACCCGGTCCCAGAACGACGGCGGCTACGGCTTCGACGAGTCGGTCCTGTACGCGTCGGTGTACTACGACGACGACGAGGCGATCGACCTGTGGAAGCGGATCGCCGGTCTGCCCGACGACCGGATCGTCCGCCTCGGCATGAAGGACAACTTCTGGTCGATGGGCATCCCCGGCCCGTGCGGCCCGTGCTCGGAGATCCTGATCGACCGCGGCCCGGAGTTCGGCGCCGACCGGGACTGGGAGGCGGGCGACCGCTACCTGGAGTTCTGGAACCTGGTCTTCATGCAGAACATCCGCGGCGAGGGCGGCGGCAAGGACGGCTACGAGATCCTCGGCGAGCTGCCGAAGAAGAACATCGACACCGGTCTCGGCCTCGAACGCGTCGCGTACCTGCTGCAGGGCGTCGACAACATGTACGAGATCGACGAGATCTACCCGGTGATCGAGCGGGCCGCCGACCTGAGCGGCCGCAAGTACGGCGCCGACCACGTCGACGACGTGCGGTTCCGGGTGGTCGCCGACCACGTCCGCAGCGCGCTGATGCTGATCGGCGACGGCGTGAACCCCGGCAACGAGCAGGGCGGCTACGTGCTGCGCCGGCTGCTCCGCCGCGCGATCCGCTCGATGCGCCTGCTCGGCTACGAGGACCCGAGCCTGGTCGAGCTGCTGCCGGTCAGCCTCGAGCAGATGAAGAAGTCGTACCCCGAGCTGGAGCCCGACTTCGGCCGGATCAGCCAGGTCGCGTACGCCGAGGAGGAGGCGTTCCGCCGTACCCTCACGGCCGGGACGAGCATCTTCGACGTCGCCGTGCGCGAGACCAAGGCCGGCGGTGCGCACCAGCTCGAGGGCTCGAAGGCGTTCCAGCTGCACGACACCTACGGCTTCCCGATCGATCTGACCATCGAGATGGCCGCCGAGCAGGGCCTGCAGGTCGACACCGAGGGCTTCAAGTCCCTGATGAAGGAGCAGCGCGAGCGGGCCAAGGCGGACGCGCGCGCGAAGAAGGCGGGTCACGCGGACACCTCCGGCTACCGGGAGCTGCGTGAGAAGGGCGTCACCGAGTTCACCGGGTACCAGGAGCTCTCCACCGACTCCCAGGTCCGCGGCCTGCTGCGTGAGGGCGTCGTCTCCGACGCCGCCGAGCAGGGCGAGACCGTCGAGGTCGTGCTGGAGAAGACGCCGTTCTATGCCGAGTCCGGTGGCCAGATCGCCGACGAGGGCCTGATCGTGGCCGACGGCGTGAAGCTGAAAGTGCTGGACGTCCAGCGGCCGGTCAAGGGTCTGATCGTGCACAAGGTCGAGGTGGTCGAGGGAGTACTGCGGCCCGGCCTGGACGTGCACGCCGAGGTCGACCACGAGTGGCGCGTCTCCGCCTGCCAGGCACACTCCGGCACGCACGTCGTGCACGCGGCGCTGCGCCAGGTGCTCGGCCCGAACGCGCTGCAGAGCGGTTCCTACAACAAGCCCGGCTACCTGCGGCTCGACTTCGCCTGGTCGTCGGCGCTGGACCAGTCCACCCGGTCCGAGATCGAAGAGGTCGCGAACCTCGCCGTCCGCCAGGACCTCCCGGTCTCGGCGCAGTACATGTCGCTGCCAGAGGCGAGGGACTGGGGCGCGCTGGCACTGTTCGGCGAGACGTACGACGAGTCGGTCCGCGTCGTCGAGATCGGCGGGCCCTGGTCGCGTGAGCTCTGCGGTGGCACGCACGTCAAGCACTCGTCGCAGGTCGGTGCGCTGACCATCACCAGCGAGGCGTCGGTCGGTGCCGGTGTGCGCCGGCTGGAGGCGTTCGTCGGCATGGAGGCGCTGCACTACCTCGGCCGCGAACGCGCGCTGATCCGGCTGCTCAGCGAGAACCTGAAGACCCGCCCGGAGGAGCTGCCCGCGAAGGTGGCGGACCTGTCCGAGCGGCTGCGGGCCGCGGAGAAGGAGCTCGAGCGGGTCCGGGCCGGCCAGGTCCTGGCCGCCGGCGCCGAGCTCGCCGCGAACCCGAAGGACGTCTTCGGCGTCCAGTACGTCGGCCACCGCGCGCCGGACGGCGTGAACGGCGGCGACCTGCGCAAGCTGGCGCTGGACGTGCGCGGCCGGATGCCGGCCGACAAGCCGGCGGTCATCGCGGTACTCAGCGTGAACGACGGCAAGCCCGGCGTGGTGATCGCGCTCAACGACACGGCTCGCGAGTGGCGGCTGAAGGCGGGGGACCTGGTCCGGGTCGCGGCCGAGAAGCTGGGTGGTCGCGGAGGCGGCAAGGACGACGTCGCGCAGGGTGGCGGCACCGATCCGGCGGGTGCCGACGACGCGCTGAGCGCGGTGGAACACACCGTCGGCCAGCTGGTCACGGGCTGACCCTGATGGACCGATCGGCACACCCGGGGGCACGCTGATGCGCCGGGGCGTGCGGCTCGCGCTGGATATCGGCGACGTCAGGATCGGCGTCGCCAGCAGCGATCCGCACGGAATCCTGGCCACTCCGGTGGAGACAGTCCGCCGCGGTCCCGGTGATCTGGATAGGATCGCGGCACTCGCCCTCCAACTGGAGGCGTTCGAGATCGTGGTCGGTCTGCCCCGCTCCCTGTCCGGGGGCGAGGGGCCGGCGGCGGTGAAGATCCGGGAGACGGCGGAACAGGTGCGAGACAAGGTGCGGGAGGGGAACTCGGGGCCGGAGGTGCGGCTGGTGGACGAGCGGTTCACCACGGTGACGGCCGAGCGGATGCTGCGCGAACGGGGCAAGAAGGGTTCCAAGCGGCGCGCGGTGGTCGACCAGGCCGCGGCGGTCGTGATTCTGCAACACGCGCTCGACCTCGAGCGCGAGTCCGGCAACCCACCCGGGAGGCCCCTGTGAACAGACCATCGCTGGACGAAGAGCTGAACGAGAGCGAAGACCTGGGCGCCGGCCTCGGACTGCGGCCGGAGAGCCGGGTCGAGCGCCGGGCGAACCGCCGCAAGGCCCGCGCCCGGCGCGGGTTCGGCTGCTTCGCCGGACTGATCTCGCTGCTGGTCGTCGGCTCGCTGGTCGCCGGCGCTGTGATCGGTTTCGGCAAGGGCAAGGACGCGCTCGAGCAGATGTTCGCCGCGCCGGACTACACCGGCGAAGGCACCGGTTCCGTGGTCGTCGAGATCACCCAGGGCCAGAGTTCGCAGTCGATCGCGGACACGCTGGAGAAGAAGGGCGTGGTGAAGAGTGCCCGCGCCTTCGAGCGGGCCGCCCGCGACGATCCGCGGTCGCGTCAGGTGCAGGCCGGGACGTACACCCTGCGCAAGGAGATGTCGGCCAAGGCCGCACTCGAACTGATGCTGAACCCGGCCAAGTCGATCCTGATCACCCGGATCAGCTTCCGCTCCGGCCAGACCAAGGCCGAGGTCAGCGACATCCTGCAGAAGTCGAAGCTCAAGCTGCCGGCCGGCGCCGCCGCGGCAGCGCTGGCCAAGCCCGCCGCGCTCGGCCTGCCGGCGTACGCGAAGAACAACCCCGAGGGCTTCCTCTACCCGGGCACGTACGACATCCCGAAGGGTGCGACGGCGTACACGATCCTCAAGCTGATGACGGCGCAGTACGCGAAGAACGCGGCCGCCCTGGACCTGGTGAAGACCGCGCAGCGCAAGAAGCTGGATCCGTACCAGGCGGTCATCGTGGCCAGCATCATCGGTGCGGAGACCAATCGGCCGCAGGACTACGCCAAGGTCGCGCGGGTGATCTACAACCGGCTGCAGGCCGGGAAGATGCTGCAGATGGACTCGACCATCCACTACGTGGTCGGCCGCGACGGCGGGGTGTTCACGTCGTCCGAGCAGCGCGACATCGACTCGCCGTACAACACCTACAAGGTGAAGGGGCTGCCGCCGACGCCGATCAACTCGCCGACCAAGGACACCCTGCGGGCGGCGCTCAACCCGGCCGCGGGTTCGTGGATGTACTTCACGCTGGTCAACCTGGACACGGGCGAGACCGCGTTCGCGAGTACGGCGGACGAACACCTGCAGAACGTGAAGAAGCTGCAGACCTGGTGCGCCGCCCACAAGGGCCGGTGCTGATGACCCGTTGTGCGGTGCTCGGTTCGCCGATCGCGCACTCGCTGTCGCCGGCGATGCACCGGGCCGCGTACGCCGGACTCGGCCTGGACTGGGGGTACGACGCCTTCGAGGTCGGGGAAGACGAGTTGCGCGGCTTCGTCGCGTCAGTCGGGGACGACGTCCGGGGACTGTCGCTGACGATGCCGCTGAAGCGCGTCGCGCTGGACCTCGTCGACACCGTCGACCCGGTCGCCGAGCTGATCGGCGCGGCGAACACGATGCTGTTCGAGCCGGACGGATCCCGCTCGGCGCACAACACCGACGTCCCCGGGCTGGTGAACGCGTTCGCCGAGCACGGGATCACCGCCGCGGATTCGGCCGTCGTGCTCGGCGGTGGCGCGACCGCCGCGTCCACGCTGGCCGCGTTGCGCGGACTGAAGGTCAGCGAGGTGACACTCGTCGTCCGCGACCTCTCGAAGGCCGAGCGGCTGCTGGACCTGGCAGCCGAGCTCGGGCTGAAGACCTCGGTCGCGGACTTCTCCCAGGTCGAGCAGATCGGCGGGTTCGACCTGTGCGTCTCGACGCTGCCCGGAGGCGCCGTCGATCCGTGGGCCTACCACTTCGCGGGAGTCGCGCCGGTGGTGTTCGACGTGGCGTACCACCCGTGGCCGACGCAGCTCGCGATCGCGGCGCACCGGATCGGTACAGAGCTGTTGAACGGCCTTGATCTCCTCGTGCATCAGGCGGTCCTCCAGGTGGAGATGATGACCGGTAGGTCGCCCGCACCACTGGCGGCCATGAGGTCGGCCGCCCGTGAGGAGCTCGACGATCGTGAGCCAGCTTGACCGCCGGACCGTACTGAAGGCAGGCGGCGTTCTCGCCGCTGCCGCCGCGCTGACCAGCTGCACCGACACCAAGGACGCCACTGCCGGCGCCTCGAACGGCCTGACCGCGGCCGCCCCGAACTGGAACAGCCTCGCCCATTCACTGACGGGCCGCGTGTACCTTCCCACGTCGTCCGGGTACGCCGCCTCGCACCAACTCTTCAACCCGCGCTGGGACTCCGTCCAGCCCGCCGGTGTGGTCAAGGCCGCGAACGCCACGGACGTGCAGAAGTCGATCCTGTTCGCCCGCGACAACAGGCTCGCCCTGGTCCCGAAGGGCGGCGGCCACTCGTACGTCGGTGCGTCCACGATCAGCAAAGGCCTGATGCTCGACCTCGGCGCCATGCGCGGGATGAGCTACGCGAACGGCGTTCTCACCGTCGGCGCAGGGGCACGGCTGTACGACGTGCACGCGTTCCTCGACAAGTACGGACGCTCGCTGCCGACCGGGACCTGTCCGACCGTCGGGGTCGCGGGGCTGGCCCTCGGTGGCGGGATGGGGATCCACACGCGGACCTTCGGGCTGACGTGTGACCGGATCGTCTCGATGGTCGTGATCACGGCCGACGGCACGACCCACAACGTCAGCGCGACCGTCGATCCGGACCTGTTCTGGGCGCTGCGGGGGAGCGGTGGCGGGAACCTCGGGGTGGTCACGTCGTTCCGGATGGCCACGATCCCGGCCGCCAAGATCGGATTCTTCCGGCTGACCTGGCCGGAGTCGGCGGCGGCGGCTGTGGTCCGCGGCTGGCAGAGGTTCGCCCAGACCGCGCCGGTCACCTCCTGGGGGAATCTGCACATCGATGCCCGGAGCAACGGAACCCTGTCGATCCACGTGCTCGGGATCTCCACCACCGGCAACGCGTCGGCCGCCGCGGCACAGCTCGAGTCGTTCGTCGGGTCGACGGCAACGGTCCGGTCGATCACCGTGAAGACGCACCTGGAGGCGGTCAAGTACCTCGGTGGCGGGACGACGAGCCCGCGCTCGGGGTTCCTCGCCGGGTCCGACGTACTCAAAGGGCCGATGGATGCGGCGACGATCGCCGCGCTGCTCGGTGCGATGAAGGCAGCCGCGCGGGCCAGGACGCCGGCGTCGGCGATCATCGACCCGCTCGGTGGGCAGGCGGCCAAGCAGCCGGCCGGTGGCGCGTCCTGGCCGTGGCGGTCCGCGCTCGGCGTGATCCAGTGGTACTCCGGGACGGCGGCGCACCCGAGTACGGCGCAGTTGCGGGTCGCGCAGACCTTCGTCAGCAACGGGCATCGCGCGGTCCAGAAGTACTCGGCCGGTGGCTATGTGAACTACGTCGAGACAGGCCGCTCCGTGAGCACGTACTACGGCGCGAGCCTGGCCCGGCTGCAGACGGTCAAGAAGAAATACGACCCGGCGAACTTCTTCCACACTGCTTACACCCTCGGCTAGCTACTCTCCCGCCATGAGATTGTGGCGGGTTCTCGCAGGAATGCTGGCGGCCGGATTCGTCGCGGCCGGCGTGACCCCCGCCTGGGCGTGCGCCTGCGGCGGCTACCTGCCCGACGCCCAGTCGCGTGCCCGTGCGTACGGCGAGAACGCATTGGTCCGGCACGACGCCGGCACCGAGCAGATCACGTTGTCGATGGCGATCAACGGGTCGTCGAAGAAGGCCGCCTGGATCATGCCGGTGCCCGCCGCGGCGAAGGTCGAACTCGGCGACACCGCGCTGTTCAACCGCCTGGACCACCTGACCCGGCCGAAGGTGGTGGTCCGCAAGACCTACTGGCCGTTCCGCGACCTCGGAATCATGGCGGGCGCGGGCGATACGGCCGGTGCCGCCGCACCCGGATCCGGGGTGAACGTGCGCGAGCAGATGGTGCTCGGCCCGTTCCAGGTCGCGCGGCTCGGCGGATCGACCGGTTCCGCGGTGACCGACTGGCTGCGCACGAACGGGTACGTCGTACCGGCTGGGCTGGCGGCGAACCTGACGCCGTACCTCAGTGAGAACTGGGAGATCGTTGCCGTGAAGCTCGCACCGCGGACCGACGGCGAGACGATGAGTGGTGCGACGCCGCCGCTGCGGTTGACGTTCGCGTCGGACCGGATCGTCTACCCGATGCGGTTGAGCAAGGGCGCGTCGACCGCGCAGACGGTCACGGTGTACGTCGCGTCGGCGCATCGCGTGGACGCGACGACCCTGCCGGACGCGGGCGTGCAGCCGGAGCTGCTGTACGCGGGCCGGGTCCAGGACGACGCGATGACGGCGCCGACCGACTTCCTGACGGCGTACACAGTCACCTACCGCGACCCGAGCAAGATCACCAGCGACTTCACCTTCGGCCGGGCGACGACCGATGACGAGTTCCAGCGGATCGAGTACGTGACCCGCAACGACGGTTTGCTGAGCACGATCGGCGTCCTGTTGGGCGGCGTACTGCTGATCGGCGGCGGTGCGGCGGTGGTCGCGCGGGTGCTGGTCCGGCGGTCGTCCACAGGCCGTCCGGGGCGACCGACCGATATCGTCTAGGCTCCTGGATCGTGCCGGCTGACAACGCGTTGCTCGCCGCAGGGGCCGGTGTGGTCCTCTGCGGACCTGCCGCGTTCGTGCTCGGTCCCTGGTTGCTGCGCCGGATCCCCGAGCCGTTGCTCGAGGAGGGCGATACCAAGACTCCGTACGCCGACCTGGCCGGGCCGCGGGCGGCGTACTGGTGTGGTGCATTGGCGGCCGTGTCCGGTGGGCTGCTCGGGTGGATGCTCGGGACCTCCGCGGTGTTGCCGGCCTGGTTGTTGCTCGCGATCTCCGGCGCGGTCCTCGGCTACATCGACGCTAGGACGCGGTTCCTGCCGTCGGCGATCATCTGGCCGACGTACGCCGCGGTCGGCGTCGCGCTGGTGGGTGCCTCGGCCGGGTCGGGGGACTGGGGTGCGTTGCGCCGGGCCGCGATCGCGGGCGTGATCGGGTTCGTGGTGTTCTACGTGCTGTGGTTCGTCTTCCCGAGCGGGGTCGGATTCGGCGACGTCCGGTTGTCCGGGCTGCTCGGACTGGCGCTCGGCTGGCTCGGCTGGGGAGAGTTCGTCAGCGGGTTGTACGGCGGGTTCTTCATCGGTGCGCTGGTCGGGATCGTGTTGATCGTGGCACGGGGGATGAAGCGCAAGCAGATGGTTCCGTTCGGGCCGTTCATGCTCATTGGCGCGCTGGGCGGCGTACTGCTCGGCGGTCCGCTGGAGCGGTTGTACGTCGGATAGCTGAGTCGCCGGGTCCGCCAGATGGCTGATGCGGTGCCAGTGCGCGCCTTTCTAGGGTCGAAGCAATCGATCTCTGGGGAGGAAACACATGCCAGTCACTCGCCGAGGCCTGTTGGCCGGGACCGCCGTCGCCGGCGCCGCACTCGCCGTTCCGGGGACCGCGTCCGCCGCCGCCGGTGGTGTCGCGAGCGGTGCCGTCGGCAGCGGTGAGAAGATCCGGCCGGCCGACGCGCGGTACCAGGACCTGGTGCAGCGCGGCACGAACCGGCGGTTCGTCGGCAAGCCCGAGTACGCGCGGGTGATCCGGTCGACCGAGGACGCCGTCGACGCTGTGCAGGAGGCCGTCCGGTCCGGCAAGCGGATCGCGGTCCGCGGCGGCGGGCACTGCTTCGAGGACTTCGTGGACAGCAGCGACATCGAGGTGCTGCTGGACATGTCGACGTACGACGAGGTCACGTTCGACAACCGCTACCGGGCCTTCTCGATCGGCGCGGGCGCGACGCTCGAGACCGTCTACAAGGAACTGTTCTACGGCTGGGGTGTGACCGTGCCCGGCGGTGGCTGCCTCGGCGTCGGGGTCGGCGGCCACTTCAGTGGCGGCGGGTACGGGCCGCTGTCGCGCAAGTACGGGTCCGTCGTGGACCACCTGTACGGCGTGGAGGTCGTGGTCGTGGACGCGCACGGCCGGTCCCGCTCCGTGGTGGCGACGCGCGACAACGCCTACAAGGACCTCTGGTGGGCGCACACCGGCGGTGGCGGCGGGAACTTCGGTGTCGTCACCCGCTACTTGATGCGCAGCAACGGTGCGTCCGGGCGGGAGCCGTCCGAGTCGTTGCCCAAGGCACCGGCAGCGCTGCTGTCCAGCCTGATCGTGTACGACTGGAAGACGATCGGACAGGCCGGATTCGTCCGGACGCTGCGCAACTTCTTCGACTTCTACGAGAAGAACAACACCGCCGACTCGCCGTACGCGACGCTCTACAGCCCGCTCATCCTGACCACGTCGGCCGCCGGGAACTTCCTGCTGTCGACGCAGCTCGACGCGGCGGCGCCGAACGCCGCGGGACTGATGAAGGCGTTCAACGCGGCGATGGTCGAGGGCGTGGACCCGAAGCCGCAGATCATCGAGGCCGGCGAAGGGCCTTTCCTGCACACCACGATGCAGCGGTCGATCGCGGAGACGCCGGCACCGACGCGCGGCAAGTACAAGGCGGGCTACCTGCGGAAGGGCTTCACCGACGCGCAGCTCATCACGCTGTACAAGGGCCTGACGGATCCGTCGTACAACGGGCCCGACTCGTCGGTGCTGTTCGTGCCGTACGGCGGGAAGGTGAACACCGTGCCGTCCGATGCGACCGCGACGGCCCAGCGCAACGTGATGTGCAAGATGGTGGCGACCGCGACGTGGAGCGACCCGGCCGAGGACGCCAAGCAGCTCGCCTGGGTGCGGAAGCTGTACGCCGACCTCTACCGCGACACCGGTGGCGTGCCGGTGCCGAACGGCACCAACGCCGGGTCGTACATCAACTACCCGGACACGGATCTCGCCGATCCGGCGTACAACAAGTCCGGTGTGCCCTGGCACGACCTGTACTACCTCGGGAACTACCCGCGGCTGCAGCAGCTCAAGGCGAAGTGGGACCCGCGCAACGTGTTCCACCACAAGCTGTCGATCGAAGCGCGTTGACTCACCAGCCCGGGTAGCGGAATCGCCAGGGCGTCTCCGGTCCGTAGTCGCCGTGCAGGCGGCGATTGCTGATGAACTCCAGGGCGAAGTCGTCGGCCAGCTGCAGCATGACCGAACGGCCCTCGACGGTGAAGACGAGCTCTGCGGGCAGGGCCGTCTCACCGTGGAGGGCGCCCAGGATGTTGCCGCATATCGCGCCGGTGGAGTCGCTGTCGCCGGTGTGGGTCACCGCGAGTGCGAGGGCGTCGAGGAACTGCTCGGGCTCCGGGTAGGCGAGTGCCGCGTAGACAGCGATGGCCAGTGCCTCCTCGGCGACCCAGCCGCCGCCCAGTTGCTGTTCGATGATCGTCGGTCCGTGGTTGCCGACGGCCGCGGTACGTCGCGCCGCGGCGAGCGCCTTACTGGTCTCTTCGTGGCCTTCGTGCTGGGCGAGCATCGTCATCGTGGTGTCGAGCGCCGCATCGAGGTCGGCCCCGTTGCACACCTCGTGGATGATCGCGGCCAGGGCACCCGATGCGAGCTTGCCGGTCGGATGGCCGTGGGTGTAGCCGGCCGCGGTCGCGGCGGAGTCGAAGACCCATTGGGTGCCGTAGATCGCGGGAATCAGACCGAACGGCGCGACTCGCATCACGCCGCCGCAGCCCTTGGAGTCGTTGACGGCCTGGTCGCCGAACTGCGGGATCTTCGGCTGGCCGTTGCGGGCCGACATCAGCGCGTTGAGGCACGTCGTACCGGGCGCACGTCGCACGTAGAGCCATTGCTCGGCCTGCAGCCAGCCGTCGCGCTCACCGCTCGGTCCGGGCAGGGTCTGGGTGTCGAGCCAGCGGTCGTACGCATGGTGCAGCACGGCGACCGTGAAGCCGAGGCCGCGGTCGGTGCGCACACTGGCCCGGATCAGTCCCTCGACGGTGAACAGGGTCATCTGGGTGTCGTCGGTGATCGTCCCCGGCGGCCAGCCGGCGTCGCCTCCGGCAACGAAGGAACGTACGCCGTCCGGGTGCTCGGCCAGGATCGTCGCGCTGTCCTGGAACTCGACCGGACCACCGAGCGCGTCCCCGATCGCCCCGCCCAGCAGGCATCCACGGACCCGCGCCCGCCACGTCTCCTCCGCCGCCCGAGTCATGCCAGAACCCTATCGATGGTGGTGTCAGCGCTACCCCCAACACGGGTTCCAAGGCCCGTTCGCCGCGGCCGTGCGGCTCCTACGGTCGTTGGTAGGACACAACGATCGCCGAGGAGCGCATCATGACCCCCGCATTCCGCCGCACCGCCGGGCGCCTGGCCATGGCCGCCCTCGCCACCACCGCCCTCACCGCCGCCGCGCTCGCCGGCGCTCAAGCAGCCACCACCTCCACCTCCTGCGACACCTCACCCGTAGTCAAAACCTTCGACCTCGTCCTCTCCGTCCGCGACGGCCTGACCCAGGAAACCCCATCCTGCCGCTGAGTTGAGGATTCTGTCCAGTCTGTCTAGACTGTTTCCGAGGTGATGGCGATGACGATCGCGGGACAGTGGCAGCTGCAGGAGGCCAAGCAGCACTTCAGTGAGTTGATCCGGGCGGTCCAGGCGGACGGTCCGCAGTTCGTGACCAAGCACGGCGAGCAGGTCGCGGTGGTGCTGGACATCCTCGACTACCGGCGGATGCGTGGGGAGGAACTCGTGGACTTCAAGGACTTTCTGGCCTCGGCGCCCGATCTGAGTGTTCTCGAGATCGAGCGGTCGACGGCATCGGCGCGCGAGGTCGACTTCGAGTGAGCTACCTGCTGGACACGAACGTGGTGTCGGAGTTCCGGCGGTCGGCGCCGCACACCGCGGCGTCGACCTGGTTCGGGTCGGTGCGCTCGAGTCAGCTGTTCCTGAGCGTCCTGGTCGTCGGTGAGATCAAGCAGGGCATCGAGCGGTTGGCGGAGCGGGATCCGCAGCAGGCGGCCGCGATCGAGGACTGGCGGCAGCGCTTGGTGAACGGGTACGGCGACCGGATCGTCCCGGTGTCGCTGGACGTCGCCGAGACCTGGGGGCGGCTGAACGCCGGCTCGCCGTTGCCGGTGGTCGACGGGCTGCTCGCCGCCACGGCGCTCGTGCACGACTGGACCCTGGTCACGCGCAATGTCCGCGACGTCGAGCGAACGGGCGTGCGCGTGCTCAATCCGTTCGACGACTGAGCGGATGAGACCGGGGTCTGGGGAGTGGGATGGGCGTGGGAGGATTGCGGCATGCTGCGCTGGCTTACCGCCGGCGAGTCGCACGGACAAGCGCTCGTCGCCGTACTCGAAGGTCTTCCCGCTGGTGTTCAGGTCACGACTGATGACGTGGCCGACGCCTTGGCTCGTCGTCGGCTGGGGTACGGCCGCGGCGCGCGGATGAAGTTCGAGCGGGACGAGGTGACGTTCGTCGGCGGGTTCCGGCACGGTCTGAGCCTGGGCAGCCCGGTCGCGATCCAGGTCGGCAACACCGAGTGGCCGAAGTGGGAGCAGGTGATGAGCCCGGACCCGGTCGACCCGGAGACGCTGGCGGACCTGGCCCGGAACGCGCCGCTGACCCGCCCGCGCCCCGGTCACGCGGACCTGGCCGGCATGCAGAAGTACGGCTTCGACGAGGCGCGCCCGGTGCTCGAGCGGGCCAGCGCCCGCGAGACCGCCGCCCGGGTCGCGCTCGGCGAGGTCGCGGCCCGGTTCCTCCGGCAGGCGTACGGCGTGACGATCGTCAGCCACGTCGTCGAGCTCGGCACCGTCAAGGCGCCGTACGGCGTGATCCCGGCGTACGACGATGTCGCGAAGCTGGACGCGGACCCGGTGCGCTGCCTGGACGCGGACGCGAGCAAGGCGATGGTGGCCGAGATCGACGCCGCGCAGAAGGCCGGCGACACACTCGGCGGCGTGGTCGAGGTGGTCGTGGACGGTCTCCCGCCGGGCCTCGGCAGCTACGTGCACTGGGACCGCCGGCTGGACTCCAAGCTGGCCGGTGCGCTGATGGGCATCCAGGCGATCAAGGGCGTTGAGCTCGGCGACGGCTTCGAGCTGGCCCGGACACCGGGTTCGCAGGCCCACGACGAGATCGTCGCGGAGGACGGCATGGTCCGCCGGACCAGCGGCCGCTCGGGCGGCACCGAGGGCGGCATGAGCACCGGCGAGACGCTGCGGGTGCGGGCCGCGATGAAGCCGATCGCGACCGTTCCGCGGGCATTGCGCACGATCGACACCAGCACCGGTGAGGCCGCGGCCGCGCATCACCAACGCTCCGACGTCTGCGCCGTACCGGCTGCAGGCATCGTGGCGGAGGCGATGGTGGCGCTGGTCCTGGCCGAGGTCGCGCTGGAGAAGTTCGGCGGCGACTCGGTGGCCGAGTCCTCGCGCAACCACAAGTCGTACCTGGCGAGCCTGCCGTCGACCATCACGCCGCGGGAGTGGGCAGAGCAGTGAGTCCGGTTGTCGTTCTCGTCGGCCCGCCTGGTTCGGGCAAGTCGACCATCGCCGCGCTGCTCGCCGAGCGGCTGAAGACCACCCATCGCGACACCGACACCGATGTCGAGGCCGGCGCGGGCAAGCCGATCTCGGACATCTTCGTCGACGAGGGCGAGCCGCACTTCCGGGCGCTCGAGCGGGCCGCGATCGTCGCCGCGCTGCAGGACGACGGCGAGGTGCTGTCGCTCGGTGGCGGTGCGATCCTCGACGCCGACACTCGCGCCGACCTGGCCGGCCACAACGTCGTCTTCCTGGACGTCAGCGTCGGCGAGGCCGCCAAGCGGGTCGGCCTCGGCGTCGCCCGTCCGCTGCTGCTCGGCAACGTCCGCACCCAGTTGCGCAACCTGATGGAGGCGCGCCGCCCGCTGTACGGCGAGGTGGCCAAGCTGACCGTGCAGACCGACGACAAGACCCCGGAGCAGATCGCCGACGAGATCCAGGAGCAGCTCGGATGACCGCTGAGCCGACCAGGATCCGGGTCGAAGCCGCAGCGCCGTACGACGTTGTCATCGGCAACAATCTGCTCGGTGAGCTGCCGGGGCTGCTGTGCGAGGGTGTGCAGCGGGTCGCGGTGATCCACCCGCGTGCGCTGCGGACCAGTGGTGACGCGATCCGTGACGACCTGACCGGCTCCGGGTACACCGCGCACGCGATCGAGATCCCGGACGCCGAGGACGCCAAGACCGCGGAGGTGCTGGCCTACTGCTGGTCGGTGCTCGGGCAAGCAGGATTCACCCGCTCCGACGCGATCGTCAGCATCGGTGGCGGGACGACGACCGACCTGGCCGGCTTCGTCGCGGCGACCTGGCTGCGTGGGGTGAAGGTCGTGCACATCCCCACCACCCTGCTCGGCATGGTCGACGCGGCCGTGGGCGGCAAGACCGGCATCAACACCGCCGAGGGCAAGAATCTGGTCGGTGCGTTCTGGGAGCCGGCCGGCGTGCTGTGCGACCTGGCCGCGCTGGAGACGCTGCCGCGCAACGACTACGTCAGTGGTCTCGCCGAGGTGGTGAAGTGCGGGTTCATCGCGGACCCGGTGATCCTCGACCTGGTGGAGAAGGATCCGGCCGGCGCCGCGAGCCCGTCGTACGACGCGACCGAGGAGCTCATCGCGCGGTCGATCCAGGTGAAGGCGGACACGGTCGGCGCGGATCTGCGTGAGCGAACCACGACGGCCGGGGGAGCGATCGGCCGGGAGGCGCTGAACTACGGCCACACGCTCGGCCACGCGATCGAGCGCGTCGAGCGGTACAAGTGGCGGCACGGCGCCGCGATCAGCATCGGCATGGTGTTCGTCGCCGAGCTGGCCCGAGCCGCCGGTCGCCTCGACGACGCCACGGCCGACCGGCACCGCGCCATACTCGAGTCGCTCGGGCTGCCGGTGACGTACCGCGCCGACGCCTGGCCGCACCTGCAGGACGCGATGAAGCTCGACAAGAAGACCCGGGCCGACCGGCTCCGCTTCGTCGTCCTGGACGCACTCGCCCGGCCGGCGATCCTCGAGGCCCCCGACCCCAGCCTGCTGATCGCCGCGTACGCCGAAGTCAGCTGAGGACCCGAGGTCTGCTGAGCCCGAAGTCAACTGAGCACCCGCAGTCAGCCGAGCACGGAGAGTGGCCGGAAGCGGTCAACTCGCGGACTGGGGTTGTACATCGGTGCATTCCGGTCGAGGATTTTGGAAAAGGCTTTCCAGCTTCCTGAAGGGCACTCTATGTCTGACCGCAAGCACCGGATCGCGATCGTCGGGACCGGCGGGATCGCCCGCTCCCACGTCAGGGCCGTCACCTCCCACCCGGACCGCGCCGAGCTGGTCGCGGCCGTCGATGTCGACCTGGATCGGGCCAAGGAGTTCGCGACCACCTGGGACATCCCCGAGGTGTATCCGAGCCTGACCGAGTTGCTCGCGGTCGGGGGAGTCGACCTCGTCCACCTGTGTACGCCGCCCAACTCGCACGTGCCGCTGGCCGTGCAGAGCCTGGCGGCGGGCGTCGACGTCTTCATGGAGAAGCCGCCGACGCTGTCGCTTGACGAGCTCGACGAGTTGATCGACGCGGAGGCCAAGTCGTCCGCCCAGGTCGCCTGTGTCTTCCAGCACCGGTTCGGGTCCGGCGCGGTGCGGCTGCGGCGGCTGGCGGACGAGGGTGTCCTCGGCCGGCCGTTGGTTGCCTTGTGCAACACCGTGTGGTACCGCGACGACGCGTACTTCGCCGTACCGTGGCGCGGGACGTTCGACGTCGAGGGCGGCGGCCCGACGATGGGGCACGGGATCCACCAGTTCGATCTGCTGCTGTCGATCCTCGGGCCCTGGCAGAAGGTGACGGCTCTGGCGGCCCGGCAGGCGCGGCCGACGCAGACCGAGGACGTCTCGATGGCCTTGGTGACCTTCGAGAACGGCGCTGTCGCGTCGGTCGTGAACTCGTTGGTGTCGGCGCGGCAGACCTCGCAACTGCGCTTCGACTACGAGAACGCGACGGTCGAGCTCGAGCACCTCTACGGCTACAAGGACGAGAACTGGACCGTGACCCCGGCGCCCGGCCAGGACGCGGTCGCCACCGCCTGGTCCGCGGATGCCGTCGACGTACCGAGCGGCCACGCCGCCCAGTACGCCGCCGTCCTGGACGCACTGACTTCCGGCGCCCCGACGCCCGTCACCCTGACCGAGGCCCGCAACACCCTCGAGCTCGCGGCCGCCATCTACGCCTCGTCCTTCACCGACAAGCCGGTCCATCGCGGTGAACTGCTCCAGGGCACGCCGTATGCCAGCCGCATGGGCGGGCCGGGCGCACCCTGGAGCTCCACCACCTAGCGGAAGTCGAGTTCAGCTGGTCCTGAGGCGTTGAGGCGGATGACCTTGCCGCGGTCGACGCGAGTGGTGCCGGGGCTGGGGGTCAGGCCGCCGCCGCCCTTGATGGAGCCGGGAGCGTCGAGCAACCCGCCGCTGTGGTCGAGGACCTGGGTCTCGACCCGGACCTCTTCGCCGAGCTTCAACGCCGCCGACTTGTCCCAGGAGCGGAGGAAGACCAGTCCGTCGGCGGGCTCGGCGACGTACCACGGACCGGGCCTGCCGCGGACGACCCAGCGCTGCCGCATGCTCGCGACCCGCTCGTCGACGCTGTACCAGCCCTCTCCGGCCAGCACATCCGGCTTCGTGTCGAGGTCGACGAAGCAGAACCAGGCCTGGCCTTCGGCGGGCGCGGCGGGGTGGGTCGCGTCCGGGTGGGTGATCACGTTCTTGTTTCTGGCCGCGACCGCCGGGTCGCCTCCCACGAGGGCCTGGGTCATCTGCTTGCCGGTGCCCTCACAGCCGAAGCGCAGCCCCTCCGGATCCGCGGTGAACGCGATCGTCGTGCTCGGCTTGCCGCCGCCCCAGCTCATCACCTTCAGGCCGTGCCCGATCTCGGTCGCGGTGTTGTGATTCTCCATCTCGTCCACACAGTTCTTCGCGGCGGTGGTTCGCTCCGTGGCGGTGAGCGGGCCGAGGTTGATGTGGACGTCGGGCTGAATCGAGATCGATCGGCGGGCCGACGGTGTGGTGCTGGGCACGCTCGGTGCGGTGCTGGCAGCCGGTCCGGGTTGGGACTTGTCGTTGCCGTTCGTCGCGATCAGTACGCCGCCGGCGACGAGGGCGATGGAGGCGGCGGCGCTGACGGGGACGAGCCAGCCGGGGCGCTGCCGGGCCGGGGCGTGGCTGTCGGCGAGGACGCGTTCGAGGATTTCCTGACGGTGCGGGAGCGGCCGGTCGGCCGGGAGTTTGGTGATCATGTCAGCCTTCCTTGCTGCTCAGGTCCGTGCTCAGGTCCAGGAGGCCGGCGAGGCTGCCACGCGCTCGGGCCAGCCGGGACTTCACGGTTCCTTCCGGTACGCCGAGGACGCGTGCCGCCTCGGCCATCGAGCACTCCGACCAGATGACCAGCTCGACCACCTCGCGTTGTTTCGCGGGCAGCTTGTCGAGCAGGCGGCGGATGTCGCTCATCGCGCGTTCGTCGTCGACCTTCGCGGCCGTGACGGCCGAGTGGTCCGGCGTACTGTCGTGCTCGAGCAGCTCGATCCGGCCGCGCAGCGCGGTCTGCCGTCGCGACGAGCGCAGTACGTTGCTGCATTCGTGCCCGGCCATCACCAGCAGCAGCGGCCGCGCCGAGTCGAGGGTCAGAGGGTCGATGCGGCCCGCGCGGGCGCGCCGCCAGACCGCGGTGAAGGTCGCCTGGACGACATCCTCGGCCGCGGACCAGGACGCCGTACGGCGGAACGCGAAGTTGTAGATCGCGTCGCTGTGCCGGTGGAACAGCTCGGCGAGCGCCGGTTCGTCGGCGTCGCGCAGGCGTTCCCACAGGTCCCGGTCCAGCGTGGCCGTCTGTCCCGGACTGCTCCCCATCGCCACCCCCAGGGTCGGTGTGCTCATACCCGGGAGAGTCCGGCTGTCAGGCCTCGGTTCCCTCCAGCTGCGACGGAAGGTCGCGGCAGTGCAGCACGTCCAATCTCGACACCGCTCTGGTCAGGATGACGTAGAGCCGGTTCAGGCCGCGCGGCTCGGCCTCGATGACCTCGGCCGGCTCGACCGCGATGACGTGGTCGTACTCGAGTCCCTTGGCCAGGCTCGCCGGAACCATCGCGACCCGGCCGTCACCGTCCGGCGGGGTCGTCTCGATGCCATCCAGCCGGAGCGCATCCGCGAGCGAGTCGAGCTCCGCGTCCGCGGCGATCACCCCGATCGACCCCTCCTCCTTGAGAGCAGCCCGTACGGCGTCGACCGCGGCCGCGCGGAGATCGCCGGCCCGCGTGATCGTGAGCCGCCCGTCGGTCCGGAACGACACCGTCTGTGGTGTGTCGACGCGCAGCGACACGAGCAGGCGGTTCGCAAGCTCGACCACGGCCGCCGGGACGCGGTAGCCGGTGGTCAGCGCGATCACCTCCGCCTCGGGCTTGCCCAGGTGGCTCAGCTGATCGGTCCACGTCCGCGCGGCCCAGGGCGTCGTACCTTGCGCCAGGTCGCCGAGCACGGTGATGGAGCCGTGTTCGCTGCGGCGGGCGATCGCGCGGCACTGCATGGGGGAGAGGTCCTGCGCCTCGTCGACAATCACATGGCCGTACGTCGGCCCGCGCTGCAGCAACGTACTGACCTCGTCGAGCAGGACCGCATCGGCCGGCGTCCAGCGCGCGCTCTTCGCCTTCCGCGGGCGGGGCCAGGCGATGGCGGCTTGCTCGTCAGGGCTGAGAAGGTCCCGCGCCGCGTCCGCGAGGGGCTCGCGGTCGCTGAGGAGTTCGGCGAGGATCTCGTCCGCCTTGGCGTTCGGCCAGACGGCTTCGACCGCGGGGGTGGCGGCGCGTGCCATCCGCCGCAACCACACGCCGTTGCAGTTCTGGCCGCGGGCCTCGGCCTGGCGCTGCAGCGAGGCGACGATCCGTGCGATCACGCGCTCGCGCCCGGTCAGGTACGTCGTGGGGTCCGCGCGAGCGTCGGCCACGATCTCCTCGAAGTCGTGCCGATTTACTCGCCACTTGTAGGACCCGTCCGGCACGACCACGGCGTCCTCCGGCCGCCCGATCCGCGCGTAGACGGCGTTCCGCAGGACGACGGCCATCCGCGCGTCGTGCTTCACCGCGGCTGCGGCGGACTCGTCGGTGCTCGAGGTCCGGACACTCAGCAGGTCCTCGATCGTGGTCTGCTCGACGTCGACCTCACCGAGCGTCGGCAGCACGGCCGAGATGTAGTGCAGGAAGGCGCGGTTCGGGCCGAGCACCAGCACACCACTGCGCTGCAGCCGACTCCGGTGCGCGTAGAGCAGGTACGCCGCTCTGTGCAGACCGACCGCGGTCTTCCCGGTTCCGGGCGCGCCTTGGACGCAGACCGAGACCTCCAGGTCGGTCCGGACCACCTCGTCCTGCTCGGGCTGGATGGTCGCGACGATGTCCCGCATCGGCCCGACCCGCGCTCGCTCGATCTCCTGCCGGACCAGATCGCTACCCCCCGACGCGTCACCGGCGGCGAGGTGCTCGTCCTCGAAGCTGGTCAGGGCGTTCGCGGACCAGCCGAAGCGGCGGCGGGTCTCGATCCCGCGCGGGTCGGTGCCGGAGGCCTGATAGAAGGCGGTCGACACCGGGGCCCGCCAGTCGATCACCATCGGCGGGCGGCCGATCGCGTCGGAGATGTGCCGGCGACCGAGGTAGTACGTCTGGCCCGAGTGCTCGCCGCCGTCGGCGCCGTACCGGATCAGGCCGAAGAAGGGCGGGTTGTCGCCCTCCTCGCCGAGGTCCCGGGCGAGCGTCTTGAGGTAGAAGCCGAGGCGCTCGGCCGTGTACCGGTCGCCCCAGGTGTCCTCGCCGATCACCACGTTCTCCCGGGCGCCGGCCACCATCCGGCGCAATGCCTCCCGGCAACGGCCGGCGTACGCGCGCTCGTCGTCGAGATCCCGCATCGCCCTCCTTGAAAAACTTAACCCGGTCAATCTTTTGTCCAGGTTAACATGAGCCTGTGACCGGACTCAGGGAGCGGAAGAAGCAGCAGACGTACGACGCGTTGTCGCAGGCGGCGATCGCGTTGTTCCTCGAGCACGGCTTCGACGAGGTCTCGGTCGCGGACATCGCGGCGGCGGTCGATGTCTCCAAGCCGACGCTCTTCAAGTACTTCGCGACCAAGCAGGACCTGGTGCTGCACCGGATCGCCGATCACCAGCACGAGGCCGCTCGCGTTGTGGCGGCCGCCGCGGGGTCGCCGATCGAGGCGTTGTATCGGCACTTCCTGGCCGGGCTGGAGCTCCGCGATCCGGTCACCGGGCTGAACGACGTACCTCAGGTGCTCGCGTATCACCGGCTCGTGTTCACGACGCCGGCGCTGTCGACGCGGATGCACGAGTTCATGGACGAGGACGAGCGGGCGCTGGCGGAGGCGCTCGGGGGAGACGCGACGGCTGAGCTGACGGCTGCCCAGGTCGTGGCGGTCCAGCGGGTGCTGGCCCGGCGCAACTGGTCGGCCATCGACGGCGGCAGCTCTGCGGCGGATCGCTACCCGGCGGCGGTCGCCGAAGCCGACGCGGCCTTCGGGAGGCTGACCACTAGGGTGGTGCCGTGACTGATGTGAGTGGGCGGCGGGTGCTGGTACTGAACGGGCCGAACCTCGGGCGGCTCGGGTCGCGCGAGCCCGATGTGTACGGCGCGACGACGTTCGCCGACCTGGTGGCCGACTGCGAGAAGACCGGCGCCGAGCTCGGGCTGGACGTCGAGGTGCGGCAGACCGACGACGAGGCCGAGCTGGTCCACTGGCTGCACGAGGCGGCCGACGGCAAGATCCCGGTGGTGCTCAACCCGGCGGCCTTCACCCACTACTCCTACGCGCTGCGCGACGCCTGCTCCCAGCGCACGGCCCCCCTGATCGAGATCCACCTGACGAACCCCGCCACCCGCGAGGAGTTCCGCCACACCAGCGTCGTCGCGGGCGTGGCCACCGGCACGATCGCCGGATTCGGCGCCGATTCGTACCGCCTCGCGCTGCGCGCGATCACCTCACTCACCACCTGATCCGAACCAAAGTGCCCTTTGGGGCATCTAGGTCGTGTCTGGTAATCCCCCGCCTACTGCGCGGCACTCGGCACGGCGCCTCGCCGCACGTGAGCAAAGGCCACGATGCGCCGCATCGAGACCTTCGCTCCCGCACGCCGATGCACCGCACCGAGCACCTGCTCGCTACGGCGCGGGATTACCAGACACGACCTAGGAACTATGGGGCCGGCCGGGGGCGGTGATGCGGCCAAGAGATCAGGCTGAGATGCCGGTGAGATGTGGATGCCTCACGCTAGGGATCGGGTCGTGTGGTGGCCGTCACCAGTTCTTAAGGCTGGCTGAAGGCCAGGGGTCACGATCGGAATCGACGATGTGGGGGATTCGCGTGACCTCGGACTCGATCCGTTCCGTTCATCAACGCTCTGGGGGAGTGACAAGAATGACGACGCAACAACGTATTCCGGTCTGGGTGAAAGCGCTGGATCCGCTGTCGCAGTTCGGGCTCGTGTACGCGCTCAGGCAGCGGCCGGAGATCGCGTTGGTCAACGAGACCGACCTGGCCGCGCTGCAGAGCCAGTCGACCGGCCACCGCACCGCCCCGCCAGCGGTTGCCTTGATCGCCGTCGACTCGCTGGACGCAGCCGCGGTCCAGGTGCTCCGGTCGGCCACTCAGCGGGGGTGCCGCCGGACCGTGCTGATCGGCAGCGTGATCGACGACGACGCGCTGATGACCGCGGTCGAGTTGGGGGTGTCCGGCGTACTGCGGCGGACCGAGGCGACGGCCGACCGGGTCGTGCACCTGGTGCAGTCCGCTGCCGCGGGTGACGGCAGCCTGCCACCCGATCTGCTCGGCCGGTTGCTCGGTCAGGTGTCGCGGATGCAACGGCACGTGCTCGCACCGCGCGGACTGTCGCACACCGGGCTGTCGGACCGCGAGACGCAGGTACTGCGCCTGGTGGCCGACGGCAAGGACACCCAGGAGATCGCCCGGGAGCTGTCCTACTCCGAGCGGACGGTGAAGAACGTCCTGCACGACGTCACCAGCCGCCTGCAACTGAAGAATCGCTCGCACGCCGTCGCCTACGCCCTGCGTGAGGGCCTGATCTAGGGCGCCGGCTGTTCGCGGCCCTCGCCTGACGGCGGGGGCCGCGCCGTCTGCAGCGCTGAACCGGGCACATCTCCAGCATGGAGCCCGGCTCCGGAGTGCGCACCGAGCCGCCGGACAGCCGATCGGGCAACCCCGCTGCCCGAGCAGGTGCGCGACTACGCTGGATGCATGACAGATCAGCGCAGCGACGCGGCCCAGGCCGATGCGCTGCGTGCCGCGCTGACCCGGCATCTGGTTGCCGAAGGCACCATTCGGGACGAGCGGGTGGCGGCGGCCTTCGCCAGCGTGCCGCGGCATCTGTTCGTCCCCCAGAGCAGTCTCGACATCGCGTACGCCGACGACGTCGTACTGATGAAGCGCAACGCGGCCGGGGTGGTGATCAGCTCGGTGTCGCAGCCGAGCATCGTCGCGCTGATGCTGGAGCAGGCCGAGGTCCGGCCCGGCGATCGCGTGCTGGAGATCGGTTCCGGTGGCTACAACGCCGCGCTGCTGCGCGAACTGGCCGGGCCGAAGGGCGCCGTGACGACGGTCGACATCGACCCCGAGGTCACCGACCGGGCCCGGGTCGTGCTCGACGACGCCGGGTACGGCGATGTCCGTGTGGTCGAGGCCGACGGGGAGTTCGGTGTGCCGGAGGACGCGCCGTACGACCGGATCGTGGTGACGGTGACGGCGTGGGACATCGCGCCGGCCTGGAGCGATCAGCTCGGCGCCGGCGGCCGGATCGTCGTACCGCTGCGGCTGCGGGGGCAGACGCGGTCGATCGCGTTCGACCGGGTGGACGAGCATCTGGAGAGCCGGTCGACGACGCCCTGCGGTTTCGTTTCCATGCAGGGGGCGGGGGCGAACTACGAGCGGCTGATCTCGATCCGGGGTGACGCGGTGAGTGTGAGTTTCGACGAGGACCAGGTGCCGGAGGAGCACCCGTTCGACGGGGTCCTGGACCAGCCGCGCGAACAGGTCTGGTCAGGCGTCGTGGTCAACCGCGAGGAGCAACTGGCGGACCTCCAGCTCTGGCTGGCCAGCACACTGCCCGGGTACTGCGTTCTGTCCGCGCAGCGATCGCTCCAGGAGGAAGGCGTGGTCACGCCGTCGCCGCACTGGGGAGCGGCGGCGGTGGCAACCGGCGACAGCGTGGCGTATCTGACGGCGTGTCCGGCCAAGCGGCGGCCGGAGTCGCACATGGAACTCGGGGTGAACGGCCACGGCCCGGACGCGGACGACCTGATCGACCGGCTGATCGACCAGGTGCGGATCTGGAACCGGCGGCTTCGGCACGGTCCCGGGCCGCGCTACCGGGTCGACGCGGCCGGAGCTGAACTGCCCGCCGGCTTCCACATCGACCGGCGGCACAGCAGCGTCACCGTCAACTGGCCGGGGTAGTCCCGGGCCGCGCCGCGTTCCGGACCGTCTCCCAGAGCTCGTCGATGTCCGAACGGTCGTCGGGCTCGGGCTTGTCGACCCAGCCGCTGGCCCAGGTCTCCTCGTCGCGATCCAGGTCGAAGATCGACTCGGCGAACGCGGCCGAGCCGACGTACCGGGTGTCCTCGTCGGCCTCAGGCTCGGGGGCCGCGGTCTCGGGTGCCGGCTTGTTCTGGACTGAATTGCTCTGGGCTGGTTTGCTCTGAGGTCCCGTGGGCTGGGCGCCGGCCGGAGCGACCAGGGCGCGGGCGTACTCCTGGGCTTCGAGCAGACCCATGTCCAACTCGTCGGAGAGCAGCCGGACCGCGCCCACCTCGTGGCCCGCCATCATCAGCTCCCGCACTCGGGTGTCCACATCCTGCCGGGGAGCCTTCTGACGCTGCTGTTGCGGCTGGAACTGGATCTGCGGGTACGGAGCCGGCGGCTGGTACTGCGGCTGGTACTGGGGCGGCTGCGCGGGCTGCGCGTACTGGGCGTACTTCGGCCCGAGCTCGAGCGGCGGGCCGCCGTTCTTCTGCACCTCGGCCTGGATCCGGTTGATCACCGCCTGGACGCGAGCGTTCGGCGTACCGCTTCCCTTGCTCTGCTGCTTGGCCTTGGCGACCAGGCTGACGATGATCATGATCACGACGAAGATCGCGAACTCCACGGCTGACCTCCTGTCCCGGTGTCCCGAGGTCAAGCCTACGGGCCACAAAGGGCCGTCGGCCGCCACGAATCGGAGGATGCGGGGTGTGACCGCTACAATCCGGTGCTAGAGCGCGTCCGGGAACTCAGCGCCTACTGCGCGGCACTCGGCGGGCACCTCGGCGCGCTGGAGGGAAGGCCACGATGGAACCACATCGAGGCCTCCCCTCCAGCGCACCGATGCACTCCGCCGAGCACCTGCTCGCGACGGCGCTGAGTCCCCGGACGCACTCTGACCGCTGATCGATTTCGAAGGGCATACCCGCGTGGCAACGACGAACGACCTCAAGAACGGCATGGTGCTCGACCTGGACGGGCAGCTGTGGTCCGTGGTCTGGTTCCAGCACCACAAGCCGGGCAAGGGCGGCGCCGTGGTCCGGACGAAGCTGAAGAACGTGCTGTCCGGCAAGGTGGTCGACAAGACCTTCAACGCCGACGTCAAGGTCGAGGTGGCCACGGTCGACAAGCGCGACATGACCTACCTGTACAACGACGGCTCGGCGTACGTCTTCATGGACAAGTCCACCTACGACCAGCTGCAGATCCAGCCCGAGGTGGTCGGCGACGCCTCCCACTTCCTGCTGGAGAACCAGGACGCGATCGTGGCGGTGCACGAGGACCTGCCGCTGTACGTCGAGCTCCCGGCCTCGGTCGAGCTCACGGTCGAGTACACCGAGCCGGGTCTGCAGGGCGACCGCTCCAGCGGTGGCACCAAGCCGGCCAAGCTGGAGACCGGCTACGACATCCAGGTCCCGCTGTTCCTGACCACGGGCGAGAAGGTCAAGGTCGACACCCGCACCGGGGACTACCTCGGCCGCGTCACCTCCTGACGTTCGAGAGAGCTGACAACAGAACATGTCTGCCCGTAGCAAGGCCCGTAAACGCGCACTCGACGTGCTGTTCGAGTCCGAGGTCAGGGGACTGCCGGTCGGCGGCACCCTGGCCGACCGGGTGGCGGACAACGACCCGCCGGTGAACGAGTTCACCGTGGCGCTGGTCGAGGGTGTCGCGAAGCACATCGACGTGATCGACGACCTGCTGCAGACGCACTCGGTGGGCTGGTCCCTGGACCGGATGCCCGCGGTCGACCGCAACATCCTGCGGATCGGGACCTACGAGCTGCTGTTCGACGACCAGGTGCCGGATGTGGTCGCGGTCAGCGAAGCGGTCGCGATGGCGCGCGACCTGTCGACGGACGAGTCGCCGGCGTTCGTGAACGGCCTGCTGGCCCGACTGCTGCAGTTGAAGCCCACCCTGGGCGTCTGAGGAACGAGGGGGGCGAGCCCTCCCGGGAAATCGGGCCCGGTGACCGTCTCGGTACGGTCCCGGGCCGGCTTGTCGTCCCCGTGGTGTGGCGCGGGGGGAACGGCCCCGGCCTGGTGCGGCGGGTGAGGTGGTACCCGCCACTGGTCCCGCATCTTTCGGTACTGCGTATTCGGTACTGCGTTCCTGCTTGTTCTGGTCAAGCCCGGCCCCGGAAGGGAGCGGGCGGGCGGCCGCGGGCCAGCTGCTACGAGCCCCGACCGTCTCTCACGCCTCGCTTCAGGCGCCGGCTGCCTCGGTCTCCTCGACGTCGCCCTTCGCCTCCGGGTTCAGTACTCCCCAGGAGATGAAGCGCTCGGTCAGAGTCGTCGGCGACTCGTCGTAGATCACGGCGAGCGTGCGCATGTCGTCCTGACGGATCGACAGCACCTTGCCGTTGTAGTCCCCGCGCTGAGCCTGGATCGTGGCCGCGTACCGCGTCAGCGGACCGGCCTCACTCGCGTCGAGGTGTTGCAGAGCCTCCAGGTCGAGGATCAACCGGGGCGGAGCGGCAGCCGCAGCGGCCGCGCTGGCGGAACCAGGCAGCAGTTCACGGATCGGCACGCCGTAGAAATCGGCGAGCTCCGCGAGCTTCTGGACCGTGACGGCCCGATCGCCGCGCTCGTACGAGCCGACGACGACCGCCTTCCAGCGACCCTTGGACTTCTCTTCCACGCCATGCAGCGACAGTCCTTGCTGCTGGCGGATGGCACGTAGCTTGCCACCCAGTGTCTTCGCGTATTCGCTAGGCACGCTGGTTCTTCCCTCCGACTAGTTTCGTCTAGTCCGGCCCGCCGGAACGGGCCGGTCGGTGAAACCCCCCTCGATTACACAGAGTAACAATATTCCGGGCCAGAGGCCAGCGTCAAGACGGCGTGTCACATCCGATACCATGTCAAGCGGTCCGAACGTCCTTTAAAGACCCGTCCAGAGAGGCGGGAAAGGAGGAACGGTAGCGATGAGCCCTGCCCACAGCGCAGAGTCCCCAGACGTCGCGGCCGCGCCGAAACCGGCGCCCCGCACGGTCCTGGACGCTTCCGACATTTCCCGGGCATTGACCCGGATCGCGCACGAGATCCTCGAGCGCAACCGCGGTGCCGACCCGGTCGTCCTACTCGGCATCCCCACCCGAGGCGTCGGTCTGGCCCGGCGTGTCTCCGACCGGATCGCGGCGGTCGAGGGGCAGAGCGTACCGACAGGGTCACTCGATGTGACCATGTACCGCGACGACATCCGGCTCAAACCACCCCGTGGCCTGGAGCACACCGACATCCCGCCCGGCGGCATCGACGGCAAGGTGGTGGTGCTGGTCGACGACGTGCTGTTCTCCGGCCGCACCATCCGGGCCGCGCTGGACGCGATCGGCGACATCGGCCGGCCGCGCGCGGTCCAGCTCGCGGTCCTGGTCGACCGCGGCCACCGCGAACTGCCGATCCGCGCCGACTACGTGGGCAAGAACCTGCCGACCTCCCTGGTCGAGCGCGTCACCGTCCACCTCACCGAGTACGACGGAGCCGACGCGGTACTGATCGCGGACAAGACCGGAACGGGGGCGAAGGCATGATGCGGCATCTGCTGAGTGCGGGGGATCTGAGCCGGGACGAGGCGAACCTGATCCTGGACACCGCCGAGGAGATGCGGTCGCTGGCCGACCGCCCGATCAAGAAGCTGCCCGCGCTGCGCGGCCGGACCGTGGTGAACCTGTTCTTCGAGGACTCCACCCGGACCCGGATCTCGTTCGAGGCGGCGGCCAAGCGGCTGTCCGCCGACGTGATCAACTTCTCCGCCAAGGGCTCCAGCGTGAGCAAGGGCGAGAGCCTGAAGGACACCGCGCTCACCCTGCAGGCGATGGGCGCCGACGGGGTGGTCTGCCGGCACGGCTCGTCCGGCGCGCCGCACCTGCTCGCCACCTCGGGCTGGATGACCGGCTCGGTGGTCAACGCGGGCGACGGCACCCATGAGCACCCGACCCAGGCGCTGCTCGACGCGTTCACGATGCGCCGTCACCTCGGCTCGCTGGAGGGTCGCCGGATCACGATCGTCGGCGACGTACTGCACTCCCGCGTCGCCCGGTCCAACGTGCTGCTGCTGTCCACGCTCGGCGCCGACGTCACCGTGGTCGCGCCACCGACACTGCTGCCCGTCGACATGACGAGCTGGCCGTGTGTCACGTCGTACGACCTGGATGCGGCGCTGCCGAAGAGTGACGCGGTGATGATGCTGCGGGTCCAGCGGGAGCGGATGAACGACGCGTTCTTCCCGAGCGCCCGGGAGTACACCCGCCGCTACGGGCTCGACGTGCACCGGATGGCGCAGTTGCCGGACGAGGCGATCGTGCTGCACCCCGGCCCGATGAACCGCGGCATGGAGATCAGCGCCGACGTCGCGGACTCGACCCGCTCGGTCATCGTCGAGCAGGTCACCAACGGAGTGGCCATCCGGATGGCCGTCCTGTATCTGCTGCTGTCCGGCAGCAACGAGACCACCACTGAGGAGCAGACCGCATGACCGCGTACCTGATCACCGGAGCCAACATCCTGGGCGGTGAGGTGGCGGACCTGCTGATCGACAACGGCGAGATCGTTGCTGTCGGCACCAACCTGGACGCGCCGGAGGGTGCCGAGACGATCGACGCCAACGGCATGATCGCGCTGCCCGGGCTGGTCGACCTGCACACGCACCTGCGCGAGCCCGGCCGCGAGGACGCCGAAACCGTCCTCACCGGCACCCGCGCCGCCGCGCTGGGCGGGTTCACCGCGGTGTTCGCGATGGCGAACACCGACCCGGTCGCCGACACAGCAGGCGTCGTCGAGCAGGTCTGGCGCCTCGGCCGCGAGGGCGGGTACGCCGATGTGTTCCCGATCGGCGCGGTCACGGTCGGCCGGCAGGGGGCGCAGCTCGCGGAACTCGGCGCGATGGCGGACTCGGCGGCGCGCGTGCGGGTGTTCTCCGACGACGGCGACTGTGTCTGGGACGCCGCGCTGATGCGCCGGGCGCTGGAGTACGTGAAGGCGTTCGGCGGCGTGATCGCCCAGCATGCGCAGGAGCCGCGGCTCACCCAGGGCGCGCAGATGAACGAGGGAGCGCTCTCCGGCGTCCTCGGCCTGACCGGCTGGCCGAGTGTCGCGGAGGAGGCGATCATCGCCCGCGACATCCTGCTGAACGCGCACGTCGGTTCGAAGCTGCACATCTGCCACCTGTCCACCAAGGGTTCGGTGGAGATCGTCCGGGCGGCGAAGCGGCGCGGCCTCGACGTCACGGCCGAGGTCACCCCGCACCACTTGCTGCTGACCGAGGACCTGGCCGCCTCCTACAACCCGGTCTACAAGGTGAACCCGCCGCTGCGGACCAAGCAGGACGTCGAGGCGGTCCGCGAGGGCCTGGCCGACGGGACGATCGACATCGTCGCCACCGACCACGCGCCGCACCCGGTCGAGGACAAGGACTGTGAATGGAGCGCGGCGTCGCCCGGCATGATCGGTCTGGAGACCGCGATCAGTGTGGTCCAGCACGCGATGGTCGACACCAAGCTGCTGACCTGGGCCGAGGTGGCCGACCGGATGAGCTACCGCCCGGCCGAGATCGGCCAGATCGGTGACCACGGCCGTCCGCTCGAGGCCGGTGCCCCGGCGAACGTCGTACTGATCGATCCGGCGGTCGAGCGGACCGTCGTACCGGCGGAGTCGGCGTCGCTGTCGCGGAACACGCCGTTCGAGGGGATGACCCTTCCGGGCCGGGTGGTGGCCACGTTCCTGCGCGGTACGCCGACCGTCCTGGACGGAAAGCCGGCCCGGTGAAGGCCTTCCTGGGCATCCTCGGCACGCTGCTGGTGCTCGCGCTGGCGTACTACGGCATGCTCCGGGGCTGGCGGAACCGCCAGGCCCGGCAGGCCGAGCTGGCACCGCTGCCCGCGGTGCCCGAGAACGACAAGACCAAGGGCGTGGAGGGCATCTACGTCGCCACCACCTCGGCCGGCGACTGGATGGACCGGATCGCCGTGCACGAACTGGGCGTCCGCAGTACCGCGGACCTGGCCGTCAGTGAGGCCGGCCTGATCTTCCACCGGCAGGGCGCGGCGGATGTGTTCATCCCCGCGGACCACCTGACCGCCGTCCGGACCGACCGTGGCATCGCCGGCAAGGTGACCGCGGAGAAGTCCGGCCTGGTGGTGGTCACCTGGAACCACGACGGTCGCGAGCTCGACACCGGCTTCCGTCCCCGCCGCAAGGCTGACACCGCCCCGCTGACCGAAACCATCGCGACCCTGATCGGAGTCGAGCAAAGATGAGCCAGCCTGCCCACAATCCAGCACTGCTGGTCCTGGAGGACGGCCGGTCATTCACCGGTACGTCGTACGGGGCGACCGGCGAGACGTTCGGCGAGGCGGTGTTCACCACCGGGATGACCGGCTACCAGGAGACGCTGACCGACCCGTCGTACCACCGCCAGATCGTCACCCAGACCGCACCGCACATCGGCAACACCGGGGTGAACGACGAAGACGACGAGTCGCAGCGGATCTGGGTCGCCGGGTACGTCGTGCGCGACCCGGCCAGGGTGCCGTCGAACTGGCGGGCCACGCGCTCGCTGGACGACCAGCTCAAGGGCCAGGGCATCGTCGGGATCTCCGGCATCGATACCCGGGCGCTGACCCGGCACCTGCGCGAGCGCGGCGCGATGCGGGCCGGGATCTCCACCGAGATCCTCGACCCGGACGCGCTGATGGCGAAGGTCCTCCAGCAGCCACCGATGGTCGGTGCCGACCTTGCCTCCGAGGTCACCACGTTCGAGCCCTACGTGATCCCGGCCGAGGGCGAGAAGCGGTTCACCGTGGTCGCGCTCGACCTCGGGATCAAGTCGATGACGCCGAAGCGGATGGCCCAGCGCGGCATCGAGGTGCACGTCCTGCCGGCCACCGCGACGCTGGCCGACGTGCTGGCGGTGAACCCGGACGGCGTCTTCATGAGCAACGGCCCGGGCGACCCGGAGACCACCGAGCACCCGACGGACCTGCTCAAGGCCCTGCTGCAGCGGGGCAAGCCGTACTTCGGGATCTGTTTCGGCAACCAGGTGTTCGGCCGGGCGCTCGGGCTGGGCACGTTCAAGCTCAAGTACGGGCACCGCGGGATCAACCAGCCGGTGCTGGACCGGGCGACCGGCAAGGTCGAGATCACCGCGCAGAACCACGGCTTCGCCGTCGACGCGCCGATCGGGGAGACGGTCGAGACGCCGTACGGAACGGCCGAGGTGTCGCATGTGTCCCTGAACGACAACGTGGTCGAAGGGCTGAAGCTCACCGGGAAGGACGGCCGGGTGCTGGCGTTCTCGGTGCAGTACCACCCGGAGGCGGCGGCCGGTCCGCACGACTCGGCGTACCTGTTCGATCGATTTGTCGAGCTGATGGCTGTTCATTCAGAGAATTCAGAGGGGCGGGCCTGATGCCGCGGCGTACAGACATCGAGTCGGTCCTGGTGATCGGCTCGGGCCCGATCGTGATCGGTCAGGCCTGCGAGTTCGACTACTCCGGCACCCAGGCCTGCCGGGTGCTGCGCGAGGAGGGGTTCCGGGTCGTCCTGGTCAACTCCAACCCGGCCACGATCATGACGGACCCGGAGTTCGCCGACGCCACCTACGTCGAGCCGATCACCCCGGAGTACGTCGAGAAGGTGATCGAGAAGGAGCGTCCGAACGCGCTGCTCGCGACGCTCGGCGGCCAGACCGCGCTGAACGCGGCGATCGCCCTGCACGACAACGGCGTCCTGGACAAGTACGGCGTCGAGCTGATCGGCGCGTCGGTCGACGCGATCCAGCGCGGCGAGAACCGCGAGTCGTTCAAGCACATCGTCGAGAAGCTCGGCGCGGAGGTCGCGCGGTCGCGGATCTGCCACACGCTGGACGACGTGTTCGGTGCGGCGGCCGAGCTCGGCTACCCGCTGGTGGTGCGGCCGTCGTTCACGATGGGCGGCGTCGGCTCCGGGATGGCGTACGACGAGGCGGACCTGCGCCGGATCGCGGGCGCCGGGTTGCAGGCCAGCCCGACCACCGAGGTGCTGATCGAGGAGTCGATCCTGGGCTGGAAGGAGTACGAGCTGGAGGTGATGCGCGACAAGGCCGACAACGTCGTGATCATCTGCTCGATCGAGAACGTCGACCCGATGGGCGTGCACACCGGCGACTCGGTCACGGTCGCGCCGGCGATGACGCTGACCGACCGCGAGTACCAGGTGATGCGGGATCTTGCCATCGGCATCATCCGCGAGGTCGGCGTCGACACCGGCGGCTGCAACATCCAGTTCGCGGTGAATCCGGCCGACGGCCGGCTGATCGTGATCGAGATGAACCCGCGGGTGTCCCGCTCGTCCGCGCTGGCCTCCAAGGCGACCGGCTTCCCGATCGCCAAGATCGCCGCCAAGGTGGCGATCGGCTACACCCTGGACGAGATCCCGAACGACATCACCCGGCAGACGCCGGCCAGCTTCGAGCCGACGCTGGACTACGTGGTGGTGAAGGTGCCGCGGTTCGCGTTCGAGAAGTTCCCGGCCGCGGACGCCACGCTGACCACGCACATGAAGAGCGTCGGCGAGGCGATGGCGATCGGCCGCAACTACACCGAGGCACTGCAGAAGGCGCTGCGCTCGCTGGAGAAGCCGGAGGCCCGGTTCTCCTGGGCCGGCTCGCCCGCGACCGACCTCGAACCGTTGCTGGAGGCCATCAAGACGCCGCACGACGGCCGGCTGCGGACCATCATGGACGCGATCCGGGCCGGGGCGACGCCGGAGCAGATCTTCGACGCGACGATGATCGACCCCTGGTTCGTGGACCAGCTCTACCTGATCCACGAGATCGCCCTGCAGACCGCGGCCGCGCCGCGGCTCACGCCGGAGGTGCTGCGACTGGCGAAGCGGCACGGGTTCTCGGACCTGCAGCTGGCCGAGATCCGCGGGCTGACCGAGGACGTCGTCCGCGGGGTCCGGCAGGCGCTCGGGATCCGGCCGGTCTACAAGACGGTCGACACCTGTGCGGCCGAGTTCAAGGCCGAGACGCCGTACCACTACTCGTCGTACGACGAGGAGACCGAGGTCGCGCCGCGGACCGAGCCGGCTGTGCTGATCCTCGGGTCGGGGCCGAACCGGATCGGGCAGGGGATCGAGTTCGACTACTCCTGTGTGCACGCGTCGATGGCGCTGCGCGACGCGGGCTACTGCACGGTGATGGTGAACTGCAACCCGGAGACCGTCTCGACCGACTACGACACCTCGGACCGGCTCTACTTCGAGCCGCTCACCTGCGAGGACGTGCTCGAGATCGTGTACGCCGAGATGCAGGCCGGACCGGTCGCCGGGGTGATCGTGCAGCTCGGCGGGCAGACGCCACTGGGTCTGGCCCAGCGGCTCGCGGACGCCGGCGTACCGATCGTGGGTACGTCGCCGGAGGCGATCCACCTGGCCGAGGAGCGGGGCGCGTTCGGGAAGGTGCTCGCGGACGCGGCGCTGCCGGCGCCGAAGCACGGTACGGCAATGTCGGCCGACGAGGCGCGTGAGGTCGCCGAGGAGATCGGGTTCCCGGTGCTGGTGCGGCCGTCGTACGTGCTGGGCGGCCGCGGGATGGAGATCGTCTACAGCGAGGCCGAACTGACCGCGGCGCTGGGACGGCTGAGCGGTGGGACAGGATCGTGGGAGCATCCGGTGCTGATCGACCGGTTCCTCGACGACGCGGTCGAGATCGACGTGGACGGGCTGTTCGACGGCGAGGAGTTGTTCCTCGGTGGCGTGATGGAGCACATCGAGGAGGCCGGGGTGCACTCCGGTGACTCGTCCTGCGCGCTGCCGCCGATCACGCTCGGGAACGCGGACATCGAGAAGATCCGCCAGTCGACCGAGGCGATCGCGCGCGGTGTCGGCGTACGGGGTCTGTTGAACGTGCAGTACGCGCTCGCCGGTGACGTGCTGTACGTGCTGGAGGCGAACCCGCGGGCGTCCCGGACGGTGCCGTTCGTGTCGAAGGCGACCGCGACGCCGCTGGCCAAGGCGGCGGCCCGGGTGATGCTCGGTGCCACGATCGCGTCGCTGCGCGACGAGGGCATGCTGCCGGTCGAGGGCGACGGCGGGACGCTGCCGACGTCCACGCCGATCGCGGTGAAGGAAGCCGTGATGCCGTTCAACCGGTTCCGGACCGTCGACGGCCGGTCGGTGGACACCGTGCTCGGGCCGGAGATGCGCTCGACCGGTGAGGTGATGGGGATCGACGACACGTTCGGTACGGCGTTCGCCAAGTCGCAGGCAGGCGCGTCGCAGCCCCTGCCCGGTAGCGGCAAGGTGTTCGTGTCGGTGGCGAACCGGGACAAGCGGCACATGATCTTCCCGGTGAAGCGGCTGGCCGATCTCGGCTTCGAGATCTATGCCACCGACGGGACGGCCGACGTACTGCGCCGCAACGGGGTCGAGGCGATCACGGTCCGCAAGAACAGCCAGGGTCCGGGCCCGAACGGCGAGCCGACCATCGTCCAGATGGTCCACGACGGCGAACTCGACCTGATCGTCAACACCCCGATCGGGATCACCCAGGGCGGTTCGCCCCGGCTGGACGGCTACGAGATCCGCAGTGCCGCGGTGGCCCGGAACATCCCGTGCATCACCACGGTGCAGGGGCTGGCGGCCGCGGTGCAGGGGATCGAGGCGCAGCAGTCCGGTGACATCGGCGTACGGTCGCTGCAGGACTGGGTGCCGAGGATCCGCGGTGTATAGGCGCGTCGTCCGGCCGGTCCTGTACCGGCTGGGGAAGGGCGACGCCGAGGTCGCGCACGAGCAGACGCTCAACGCCCTGCGACGGCTGGGCCGCGTTCCGGGTGCCGTCCGCTTGATGTCGCGTTTCCAGACCGGCCCGGAGCGGACGGTCTTCGGCGTGCGCTTCCCGGGGGCCGTCGGCCTGGCGGCGGGCATGGACAAGAACGGGGTCGCGCTGCCGGCCTGGCGGGCGCTCGGGTTCGCGTTCGTCGAGGTCGGCACCGTCACCGCGCACCCGCAGCCGGGGAACGAGAAGCCGCGGCTGTTCCGGCTGGTGGAGCACGAGGCCGTGATCAACCGGATGGGGTTCAACAACCTGGGCTCCGAGGCGCTCGCTGCCCGGCTGGCGGCGTACGGACCGCTCGGCTATCCGCTCGGCGTCTCGATCGGGAAGTCGAAGGTGACCCCGCTCGAGGACGCGGTCGAGGACTACGTGACGTCGCTGCGGCGGCTCTACCGGTACGGCGACTACTTCGCGGTCAACGTGTCGTCGCCGAACACGCCGGGGCTGCGCTCCCTGCAGGATGCCGGGCACCTCCGCGAGCTGCTGACGGCGCTGCGGGCCGAGGCGTCGTCGTTGAGCGTCGGCGGTCTGGACGGGAAGCCGATCCTGGTGAAGATCGCGCCCGACCTGACCTCGTCTGCGATCGACGAACTGCTGCAGGTCTGCACCGAGGCCGGCATCGCCGGGATCATCGCCACCAACACCACGATCGGCCGGCCCGGGGTGGAGTCGCACCCACTGGCGTCCGAGACGGGCGGCCTGTCCGGGCGGCCGCTGACCGAGATCGCGGCCAAGACGGTCGCCCACATCCATGCGGAGACCGGGGGAGCCCTGCCGATCATCGGTGTCGGCGGCATTCTCGACTCCGCCGACGCGGCCCGGCTGTTCGACGCCGGCGCCAGTCTCGTCCAGATCTACACCGGGCTGATCTACCGCGGCCCCGGCCTTGTCCGCCAGATCAATCGGGGAGTGAGATGAGCAACCAACCCTTCGGCGCCCGGCTCCGGGCCGCCATGGACACCCGCGGTCCGCTGTGCGTGGGCATCGACCCGCACGCGCATCTGCTGGCCGCCTGGGACCTGCCCGACGACCCGCACGGCCTCGCGTCGTTCACGTACGGCGTCGTGGACGCGCTGGCGGACCGGGTCGCGGTGTTCAAGCCGCAGTCGGCGTTCTTCGAGCGGTTCGGGTCGGAGGGGATCGCCGTACTCGAGGAAGCGACGATCCGGCTGCGGGAAGCCGGTGCGCTGGTGATCATCGACGCCAAGCGCGGTGACATCGGCTCGACCATGGACGGGTACGCGGCGGCGTACCTGGCGGAGAAGGCGCCGCTCGCGTGCGACGCATTGACGGTCAGCCCGTACCTCGGGTTCGGGTCGCTGCAGCCGGCCATCGACGTGGCCCGGGAGTCCGGCGCCGGTCTGTTCGTGCTCGTGTTGACGTCGAACCCGGAGGGACCGCAGTTCCAGTCGGCCCGGACCGCGGACGGTCCGACGGTGGCGGGCGCCGTACTGGACGGGCTGCGGTCGCTGAACGCCGGCGCTGACGGGCTGGGGTCGTTCGGTGCGGTCGTTGGCGCGACCATCAAGCCGACCGAGGAGGTCCTCGACATCAACGGTCCGCTGCTGGCGCCCGGGCTCGGCGCCCAGGGCGGCACGGCCGAGGGCTTGGCGGCCGTCTTCGGATCGGCGGTGCGCAACGTCGTACCGGCCAGCTCCCGCGAGATCCTCGGTGCCGGCCCGTCGGCCTCCGGTTTGCAGGATGCCGCGAACCGGGCCAACGATGCCTTCCGGACGGTGCTGGGGTACTGACAAAGGCCGGTCTGCTCCGGTAGAATTTGATTTACCAAATGGCGCGACGAGTTTCGCGCCATTTGGTGTTTTTTCTTGAATTCCCTGGCGCCGGCGTGCGATCTTTTCGGCATGTTCGTTTCTGGGCTGGAGATGAGTCGGCGGTTTTATCTGGAGAAGGTGCGGCCGGTGGTCGACGTGCCGCACAGTGCGGGGCTGATGGGACGCGGTTCGGAGGTGCTCGGGTTCGACGACGAGATGTCGACCGACCACAACTGGGAGCCACGGGCGCTGCTGTTCGTCCGAGAGGGCGTCACGCTGGAGCCGGACGTGCCGGACGAGTTCGAGGGGCGGCCCTGTTTCGTCGAGGTCCACACGCTGCGGTCGTACTACCAGAAGCAGTTGGGATTCGATCCGGATCAGGACCTCGCGGTTCGGGACTGGCTGACGTTCCCGGAGCATTTCCTGCGGATGCAGACGGCCGGTGGTGTCTTTCACGACGACATCGGACTGCAGGCCGTGCGGGACCGCTTGAATTACTATCCGACGGACGTCTGGCGCTATTTGCTGATCGCGGCCTGGTGGCGGGTGCATCCGGAAATGAATCTGGTCGGTCGGTCCGGGTACGTCGGGGACGAGCTCGGGTCGGCGGTGATGGGTGCGCAACTCGTCCACGACCTGATGCAGCTGTGTTTCCTGATGGAGCGCGAGTACGCGCCGTACCGGAAGTGGTTCGGTACGGCGTTCAGCCGGCTGGCGTGCGGGCCGTCGGTCGGACCGCAGCTGCGCGAGGTGCTGCGGGCCGAGACGTGGCAGGAGCGGGAGGCCGCGCTGATGGCGGCGTACCGGGTGCTGGGTGAACTGCACAACCGGCTGGAGATCACGCCGCCCATCGAGCTCGGAGTCGAGCGGATGTGCGGCCGGCCGTTCAAGGTGGTCTGGGGTGATTTCCCGGGCGCCCTCGCAGCGGGGATCGAGGATCCGGAGGTGAAGCGGATCGCCGAGCGCTGGCCGGTGGGCGGGATCGACCAGGTCCGGGAGGTCTTGTGGGGCCGCGGGAACGGCCGCCGTCAGTTGGTCGGGCTCCTCGACTCCTGATACAGGCCGGCCAGCAGCTCGACCGCCGCCTGGGTCGCGGGGTGCGGGTCCTGACGGTGCCAGATCAGGTGCACGTCCACCGGCGGGGCATCGCGGAGCGGGCGGTAGACAACGCCGTCGCGGCGGTACTGCGTTGTCGTCGCGTGCGGAGTGACACCGACACAACGGCCGGACGCGATGTCGGACAGCCAGTCGTCGACGTCGTGCGTGTACTCGATCCGTGGGCGTGCTTCCTCGGGCCAGAGGTCGACCGTCGTACTGCCGGTGCGCCGGTCGATCACCAGGACGCGGTCGCGGAGCTGCGCGAGGGTGACCGTGCGTTTGCGCGCGAGCGGGTCGTCGGCGGGCAGGGCGCAATACCGGCGTTCCTGGGCGACTGTGGTGTGCGCGAACCGGCGCAGGTCGATGTGGGTGCGGACGACCGCGAGATCGCACAGTCCTTCAGCAAGTCCGCCGGTCGACGTGTTGGTCCGGATCAGCTGGAGTTCGATCTCTGGATGCTCGGCGGCCCATCGCCGCTGGAACTCGGCCGTATGACGTCCCATCGCCGACCAGGCATGCCCGATCCGCAAGCGCGTGTGCCCGGTCGTCGCCTCAGCCACCAACTCGTCGACGTCGTTAAGGATCTGGCGAGCTCGTGCGAGCACCTGCACTCCTGCTGTCGTCGGTGTCACCGATCGGCTCGTCCGATGCAGCAGGCGGACACCCAACCGTCCCTCCAGCGCGAGCAGATTCCGCGACACCGCGGCCTGCGAGACGCCCAGCTCGATCGCCGCGTCGGTGAACGTCCCGGTGTCCACCACGGCGACCAGGCAGCGCAGGTGCCGGAGCTCGAGATCCATAACCCCAGCGTATAGATGGCTGCGCCGATGCATTTTGCCGAAGGCGCGGCGGCACGGAACCTCTGAGCATGGAGAGAGGTCGGCTGGGTGGGGTAGCGATGATGCTCGGGAGCGGGCTGTCGACTCAGGTGGGTGCGTCGGTCGCCGCGCTCGCGTTTCCGGTCATCGGACCAGTCAGCGTGGTGGCTGTCCGGCAGTGGATGGCCGGGGCGGTGCTGCTCGCGGTCGGGCGGCCGAAGCTGCGGACGATCACCAAGCGGCAGTGGCGGGCGGTGCTGGCGCTGGCCGCCGTGTTCGCGGTGATGAACCTGTCGCTCTACACGGCGATCGACCGGATCGGCCTCGGGCTGGCCGTGACGCTGGAGTTCCTGGGGCCGTTGGCGGTCGCGTTGATCGGATCGCGCCGGATGGTCGATCTGCTGTGTGCGCTGACTGCCGCACCCGCGGTCCTGCTGCTGACCCGGCCGCAGGCGACGTCGGACTACCTCGGCATCGGGCTCGGACTGCTCGCTGCTGTCTGCTGGGCCTGCTACATCCTGCTGAACGGAGTCGTCGGGCGCGAGCTGCCAGGCGCGACCGGATCGGCCGCGGCGGCGGGAGTGTCCGCTCTGGTGTACGTCCCGATCGGTGTGTTCGTGCTCTGGCAGCACCCACCGACGGTTGCGGCGGTGTCGTACGCGCTGGTCGCCGGGGTGCTGTCGTCGGCCGTCCCGTTCCTGGTGGACCTGCTGACGCTGCGCCGGGTGCCGGCTCAGTTCTTCGGCGTCTTCATGAGCGTGAACCCGGTGCTGGCCGCCCTGGTCGGCCTGGTCGTGCTCGATCAGCACCTCGGCCCGATCGACTGGATCGCCATCGCGGTGATCGTGACCGCGAACGCCGTCGCGATCCTGGTGAGGCCTTTGACCCCGCCGTCCGGAAAGGTATCCGCTGACGGGGAGTGACGGTCTCCTCGCAGCAGAGTAAGGAATGCAATTGCGTAAGGTGGCGGCCCTCGCGGCGGTAATGACCATGGGCGTCGGCGCGCTGACGGCGTGCTCGGGTGGCGACTACTGCAGCGAGCTCCAGAACTACGCCGAGGCGGCCAAGAACCTCGACATCAAGGACTCCGAGGCGGTCGGCAAGATGCTCGACGAGGCGAAGAAGGTGTCCAAGTCGGCGCCGGACGATCTGAAGGACGACTGGAAGATCGTGCTCGACTACGCCGAGAAGGCCCAGGACGCGAACGGCGACATGGGCAAGCTGACCGAGCTGGCCAAGAGCGACGGCGAGAAGATCACCCCCGCGATGGAGGCGATCAGCAAGCAGGCCAAGGACACCTGCAAGGTCACCATCGACGGCTGATCCGGCCAGGACGGCGGCCGTCCACGCCGTCCTGTTCCGCGCTGTCCTGTCCTCCGCGCTGTCCTGTCCGCGCCGTCCTGTCGCGTCGTCCGGCCGGGCGGCTGCGGAAAGTATTCGTTTCTGATCATTTGATCACCGCCGGTAGCCTCGGCAGGCATGAAGCGCACCCTCGCCCTGGCCGCCACCGTCATCGCCGGCACCGCCACGCTGACCGCCTGCACCGAGGAGCAGGCCTACTGCGTCGACCTCGCCGGGTACGCCGCCAACGCGGTGAACGTCGATCCACAGAAGCCGGCCGACTACGTGAAGATCCTCGAGGACGCCAAGAAGCTGCGCGATTCCGCCCCCGCGGACGTGAAGGACGACTGGGGTGTCGTGGTCGGCTTCGCCGAGAAGGCCCAGAAGGCCGGCTCGGACCGGGTCGAACTGGCTCGCCTGAGCAAGGAGACCGGCACCGTGATGACGGCGTACAAGGCGATCAGCACGCACGCGAAGGACTCCTGCAAGGTCGACGTCCCGGCCCTGAACTGACCGTCTGATCGATCCAATGCGCCGCCCGGCCGGTGACTCCGCCCGCAGCGGGCCCGAACATGGCCCGATGGAGCGCAGGAGGCGCCCGAAGCCGTGTTAGGTTCCCTTGCGAAGCCACACAACGGGACAGGTGAAACGGTGCCACTTCCTTCTTTGACCCCGGAGCAGCGAGCGGCGGCTCTGGACAAGGCCGCGGCGGCGCGGCGTGAACGAGCCGAGATCAAGAACCGGATCCGGCATTCGGGAGCGTCTCCGACGGAGGTGCTCCACGAGGGGCAGACGAACGACGTGATCGGCAAGATGCGGGTGAGCGCGCTGCTGCAGTGCATCCCCGGCGTGGGCAAGGTCCGCGCCCAGCAGATCATGGAGCGGGCGGGGATCTCGGAGACGCGGCGGGTGCGCGGCCTCGGCTCGAACCAGATCGCCGCACTCGAGCGCGAATTCGCCGAGTGAGCCGAACCGAAGTTCTCCCCGGCTCGTTGGACACTGGTGTGACGATGACCACGCACCCGAGGAACCAGACAGACAACCCGGCCGGCTCCGGCCGGACCGGCAAGTCGACGACCGGGGGAGCTGTGCTGACCGTACTGGCCGGGCCGACGGCGGTCGGGAAGGGCACGGTGGCCGCGGACGTCCGGGAGCGCTACCCGGACATCTGGATCTCCGTTTCGGCCACGACCCGCAAGCCCCGGCCGAACGAGGTGCACGGTGTGCACTACCTGTTCGTGTCCGACGCCGAGTTCGACCGGATGATCGCCGACGGTGAGTTGCTGGAGTGGGCGGTGGTGCACAAGGCGGCCCGCTACGGCACCCCGAAGCAGCCGGTGCTCGACAAGCTGGCCGAGGGCCGGCCGGCCCTGCTCGAGATCGACCTGCAGGGTGCCCGCCAGGTCCGCGAGTCGATGCCGGAGGCGCAGTTCGTCTTCCTGGCCCCGCCGAGCTGGGACGAACTGGTCCGGCGCCTGGTCTTCCGCGGCACCGAGACTCCGGAGGAGCGGGAGCGCCGGCTCGAGACCGCGACCGTCGAGCTGGCCGCCGAGAAGGAGTTCGACGCGACGATCGTGAACGCGTCGGTTCGGGAAGCCGCTGATCAGTTGGTAAAGTTGATTCGATCACCCTCCATCTCTGGAAAGAGCTGACCTTGTCTGGCAACCAGCCCGTCGCCATCGGCATCACGTCCCCGCCGATCGACGACCTGCTCACCCGCACCGACTCCAAGTACAAGCTGGTGCTCTACTCGGCCAAGCGGGCGCGGCAGATCAACGCCTACTACTCGCAGCTCGGCGAAGGCCTGCTCGAGTACGTCGGTCCGCTGGTCGAGACCCACGTGCAGGAGAAGCCGCTCTCGATCGCGATGCGCGAGATCAACGAGGGTGTGCTGACCTGCACCGACATCGACCCCGAGGCCGAGGCGGAAGCCGCCGCCGCGGAGAAGTCCGAGTAGTTCTCGGGCGATGGCGACCGGGTCAGCCGGCGTGGGCCGGCCGAATGTGGTGCTCGGAGTCGGCGGCGGTATCGCTGCGTACAAGGTCTGTGACCTGCTGCGACGGCTGACCGAGTCCGGGCACAGCGTGCGGGTGGTCCCGACCGCGGGCGCGCTGGAGTTCGTCGGTGCGGCGACCTGGGCCGCACTGTCCGGTCAGCCGGTGACGGCCGATCCGTTCGACAACGTGCACGAGGTTCCGCACGTCCGGATCGGCAAGGCCGCCGAGCTCGTCGTGGTCGCTCCGGCGACCGCCAACCTGATCGCCAAGGCCGCGCACGGCCTGGCCGACGATCTGCTCACCAACACCCTGCTGACCGCGCGCTGCCCGATCCTGTTCGCGGCCGCGATGCACACCGAGATGTGGGAGCACCCGGCCACTCAGGCGAACGTCGCCACCCTGCGGTCCCGTGGCATCACCGTCCTCGACCCGGCCGTCGGCCGGCTCACCGGCACGGACACCGGCCGCGGCCGACTGCCCGAGCCGTCGGAGATCTTCGCGATCAGCCAGTTGATGCTCGCCGACGAGGCCGCGCGTGCCGCCGGTCATGAGGTCGCCGACCTCACCGGCAAGCACGTCCTGGTCAGCGCCGGCGGGACCCGCGAACACCTCGACCCGGTCCGGTACCTCGGCAACTCCTCGTCCGGCAAGCAGGGCTACGCCCTGGCCCGGATCGCCGCCGCCCGCGGGGCCAAGGTCACGCTGGTCGCGGCGAACTCCGAGCTGCCCGATCCGGCCGGCGTCCAGGTCGTCCCGGTCGTCAGCACCGGCGATCTGTACGACGAGATCACCGGTCGCGCCGCGGACGCGGACGCGATCGTGATGGCGGCCGCCCCGGCCGACTTCCGTCCGGCCGAGGTCGCCGAGCACAAGATCAAGAAGACCGAGGACGGTGCGGTCCCCTCGGTCAACCTGGTGCAGAACGTGGACATCCTGCAGACGGTCTCGCACGACCGCCGCCGGGCGAACCAGGTGATCGTCGGCTTCGGTGCCGAGACCGGTGACCCGGAGCACTCGGTCCTGGAGCTCGGCCGCGCCAAGCTCGAGCGCAAGGGCTGCGACCTGCTGGTCGTCAACGACGTCTCCGGCGGCAAGGTCTTCGGCAGCGACATGAACGACGCCGTCATCCTCGACCGCGACGGCGGCGCCCTCCCGGTCCCGTCCGGCAGCAAGGACGCGCTGGCCGGCGTGATTTGGAACCTGGTCGCGGCTCACTGGGGATGACCGCGGGCGGAGTGGTGGTGCAGGCGGCGACGGTGGCCGAGTTGCCGGCCATTCTGCGGCTCGCTGGTGAGGTCGAGCACTGGTTCGGTCCGATGGTCGACAACCCTGGCTTCCATCGCGCTGTTGAGGAGCACATCGCCGACGAGCGCGCCCTGGTGGCGTTCGCGCCGGAACGGGAGCCGGCCGGTGCCATCCTGTTCGGCGGCTCGTCCCCGACGTTCGCGGTGCACTGGCTCGTCGTGTCCGATGGCGTGCGCGGCCAAGGCGTCGGCCGCCGGCTGATGGACGCCGCCCTGGATCGGCTGACCGGTGGCAGCGGCCTGGGTGCCGGCGAGGCTGTCGAGGTCACCACGTTCGGCGTGGACCATCCGGGCGCGATCAACAGCGGTGCGCGGGTCTTCTACGAGCGCCTCGGCTTCTCCCGGGCCGAGCGCGCACCGGACGGACCGGAAGGCGGCTCCCGCCAGCTCTTTCGTCTGACCGGCGGGTCGTAGGACGGAGCGGTCAGGATCTGTCCGCTTTTCCCTCTACGGTCGCAGGTATGGAGATCAGTTGGCAGGCCGTCGTCGCCCGGCGGATGAAACGACACCACCTGACCGACCCGGGTGCCACTCCGGTCGACGTCGTACGGGCGATGTGTGGGGCGCATGCCCAGGTGTTGTCGGCGGGGGAGATGTCCGTGGCTCTCCGGCTCGCGGATGCCACCCGGGAGACGGTGCAGCAGGCTGACGGACTCGTGAAGACGTTCGGGCCACGCGGGACCGTGCATCTCCTGCCGCTCGACGATCTGCCGATGTGGACCGGGGCGCTGTCCGCTCTGCCGGCCGGGCTCGCGCCGCCGTTCATGCGGATGACTCCGGAGCAGACCGCGGAAGTGATCGCCGCCATCGGTGAAGCGCTCGCTCACGACGACCTGACCGTCGACGAACTCTCCGACGAGGTCGTACGCCGTACTGGGTCCTGGGCGGGTGACCTGGTGATGCCGGGGTTCCAGGGCTACTGGCCGCGGTGGCGGCAGGCGATCTCGGTCGCGGCCAACGCCGGTGTCCTCTGCTACGGACCCAACCGCGGCCGCAAGACGACGTACTCGAACCCGCACCGCTTCCAGCCCTTCGAGCCGATGGACGGCGACGCGGCGCTCACCGAGCTTCTCCTCCGCTACCTGCACTCCTACGGTCCGGCGACGCCGCAGCAGTTCGCCCGCTGGCTCAACACCACGCCAACCTTCGTCAAGCCGTACTTCGCCGGCCTCCCGCAGGTGCAGCTCGACGGGCAGCCCGCCTGGCACGCACCCGGCGACGGTGACTTCGACGACGAACCGCCGCGAGGTGTCAGGCTGCTGCCGTACTTCGATGCGTACGGCGTCGGCAGCTACCCCAGAGAGCTGTTGTTCCCGGGCAAGGCCTTCACCCGGGCGCTCGCCCGCGGCCAGGCCGGCAACTACCCGCTCGTGCTGATCGACGGCATCGTCGCGGGCGTCTGGCACCACAAGAAGTCCGGCCGGACGGTGCACGTCACCGTCGAGGTGCTCACCTCCCTCAACCGCACCCGACGCCGGCAGCTCGAAGCCGAGGTGGACCGGTCGGCTGCGATCCTGGCCTGCACGCCGTCGCTCACCGTGGGCGACGTCGCGGTTGGTCCGCACGCCTGAAACCCGACCCTCTGTCCACGATATGGCCGCGAATCCCGTATAGTGGATGAATTCGGAGCGTCATCGGGACGCGGGCGGAAACTGCTGGCATACTTCCCAAGATGCATCGCCAACCGTCGGTGCATTGGGGGGATCGCACGGCTGCCGCAGACAGCCGCGTGGCACAAGAGGAATCCGAGGGAGAACTGTGGCGAGGCGCCTTTTCACGTCCGAGTCCGTGACCGAAGGTCACCCGGACAAGATCGCTGACCAGATCAGCGACTCCATTCTCGATGCCCTGCTGGCCGAGGACCCGCGCAGCCGGGTCGCGGTGGAGACCTTGATCACCACCGGGCTGGTCGTCGTCGCGGGTGAGGTCACCACGACGGCGTACGTCGACATTCCGGGGATCGTGCGGGCACGCATCCTCGAGATCGGCTACGACTCGTCGCTGAAGGGCTTCGACGGCGCGTCCTGTGGGGTGCAGGTCGCCATCGGCAGCCAGTCGCCGGACATCGCGCAGGGCGTGGACACGGCGTACGAGAAGCGCTCGGACGCGTCGAGCGACGAACTGGACCTGCAGGGGGCAGGCGACCAGGGCCTGATGTTCGGCTACGCGTCGAACGAGACGCCCGAGTTGATGCCGCTGCCGATCACCATCGCGCACCGGCTGTCCGAGCGGCTGTCCGAGGCCCGCAAGGACGGCACGCTGGCGTACCTGCGGCCGGACGGCAAGACCCAGGTCACGGTCGAGTACGACGGTGACAAGGCGGTCCGGATCGACACCGTGGTGGTGTCCAGCCAGCACGCGGCCGACATCAGCCTGGACTCGATGCTGACCCCGGACATCAAGAAGCACGTGGTCGACCCGGTGCTCGAGCAGTTCGACATCGACTCGGCCGGCTACAACCTGCTGGTGAACCCGACCGGCCGGTTCGAGGTCGGTGGCCCGATGGGCGACGCCGGGCTGACCGGCCGCAAGATCATCATCGACACCTACGGCGGCATGGCGCGGCACGGTGGTGGCGCGTTCTCCGGCAAGGACCCGTCGAAGGTGGACCGCTCCGCGGCGTACGCGATGCGCTGGGTGGCGAAGAACATCGTCGCCGCCGGTCTGGCCGACCGGGTCGAGTGCCAGGTCGCGTACGCGATCGGCAAGGCCGCGCCGGTCGGTTTCTACGTCGACACCTTCGGCACCGAGTCCGTGCCGGTGGACAAGATCGCCGACGCGGTCCGCGAGGTGTTCGACCTGCGTCCGGCCGCGATCATCCGCGACCTGGACCTGCTCCGGCCGATCTACGCCCAGACCGCCCGTAACGGCCACTTCGGCCGCACCGGCGAGGACTTCACCTGGGAGCGGACCGACCGGGTCGAGGCGCTGAAGGCCGCGATCAACAAGTAGTTGTCCACAGGGGGACGGCAGTGCTCACCCGCACTGTCGTCCCACCGGACTAGAGTTTCCCGGTGACATCGAACGGGGACTCGCCGGAGCAGCTGACACTGCTGCGGGACACCGTTCGCAAGTCCCGCACCAAGGAGCCGGCCGGCATCACCGAGACGTTGCCGGTGGCCCGGATCGCGGTCGATGTGTCGTTGCCGCATCTGGACCGGCCGTTCGACTATCTCGTTCCGGAGGATTTGGCCGCGGCGGCGCAGCCCGGTGCCCGGGTGAAGGTGCGCTTCGCCGGCAAGGACCTGGACGGCTTCGTGCTGGAGCGGCTCGAGTCGTCCGACCATGAGGGCAAGCTCGTCCGGATCCGGAAGGTCGTGTCGCCCGAGCAGGTGCTGACCCCGGAGATCGCCGACCTCTGCCGCGCGGTCGCCGATCGGTACGCCGGAGTGTTCGCGGACGTGACGCGGTTGGCGGTGCCGCCCCGCCACGCGAAGGTCGAGGGCGAGGCGCTGCGGTGCAATCAGCCCGCGCCGCCACCGGTGTCCACCTCGCGCTCCGAATGGTCGCCGTACCCGGCTGGGTTCCTGGACGCGATCACGCGATCGGAGTCGCCGCGCGCGATCTGGACCGCCGTACCTGGGGCTGATTGGCCGCTCGCGTTCGCCCAGGCCGCGGCTGTGTGTGCGGCGTCGGGGCGCGGTGCGTTGCTGCTGGCGCCGGATGCGCGTGATCTCGAGCGGTTGGCGGCGGCGTGTACGGCGGTGCTCGGGGAGGCAGGGTTCGTCACTCTGTCGGCGGATCTCGGGCCGACCGCTCGCTACCGCGCCTTCCTCGCGGCGTTGCGGGGGTGCGCGCGGGTGGTGATCGGGACGCGGGCGGCCGCGTTCGCACCGGTGGCGGACCTGGGGCTGGTCGCGTTGTGGGACGACGGCGACGACTCGTACGCCGAGCCGCGGGCGCCGTACCCGCATGCTCGTGAGGTGTTGCTGCTGCGGGCGTTCCGGCAGAAATGTGCGGCGTTGGTCGGTGGGTTCGCGCGGTCGGTGGACTCGGCGGCGTTGATCGAGTCGGGCTTCGCGCACGAGCTGATCGCGGACCGGAGTGTGATCCGGGCGGCGGCTCCGGCGGTGCACATCGCGGGGGAGTCGGACACGGATCTGGCCCGCGACCCGGCGGCTCGCGCGGCGCGGCTGCCGCATCGGGCCTTCGAGATCGCCCGGGAGGGGCTGCGGTCCGGGCCGGTGCTGGTGCAGGTGCCGCGGGCTGGGTATCTCCCGAGCCTGGTGTGCCAGACGTGCCGGGCGCCGTCGCGGTGTTCGACGTGCGGCGGGACCTTGCGCCGTACCGGGGGAGCCGGGCCGGCGAGTTGCAGCATCTGCGGACGGCCCGCGGCAGATCACCGTTGCCCGGAGTGTGGTGACACCCGCATGCGCGCCGCCGTGGTGGGAGCCCGTCGTACGGCGGAGGAGTTGGGGCGAGCATTTCCCGGATTGGTGGTTCGTACGTCGGGGGGCGACAACATGCTGGACGTCGTGCCGGACAAACCGGCGCTCATCGTCAGTACGCCGGGCGCGGAGCCGGTCGCGGAGGGGGGCTACAGCGCGGCGCTGCTGCTCGACACGTGGCTCATGCTCGGCCGCCCGGATCTCCGCGCGCCCGAGGAAGCGGTGCGGCGGTGGTTCAACGCGGCGGCGCTGGTCCGGCCCGCCCGCGACGGCGGCACAGTCATCCTGGTGGGTGAGCCGTCAGCGCTCCCACTGCAGGCAGTCGTCCGTTGGAGCCCGGAAGGCTTCGCCACCCGCGAGATCGAGGAACGCCGGGCCGCGCGCCTCGCGCCCGCTGCCAAGCTCGCCGAACTCACCGGCCCAGCCGAGGCAGTGGCCGACCTCATCACGCGGCTGCGCCCGCTGCTCCCATCCACGGCCGGCCTCGAGGTCCTGGGCCCCGTCGACGTCGACGACGAGACTGTCCGAGCGGTGGTCCGCACGCCGCGAGCGGCAGGCACCGCCCTTGCGCGCGCGCTCAAGGAAGCCCAGTCCGCGCGCACGACGAAGAAGAACCCAGGCTCCGTCCGAATCCAGGTGGACCCGCCCAGCTTTGGTTAGGCAGTGGACGCCAGGGGAGTGGCGGCGGTCAGGAGTTGGCTGCCGAGGGAGGTGCGGTAGTAGAGGACGGTCCGGCCGTCGCGGCGCGAATCGACCACACCGGCGTTCCGCAGGATGCCGAGGTGCACGCTCAACGTCGGCGCGGACACCCCGAGTTGATGGGCCAGATGCGTCGTCGACATCGGCAGATCCAGGTGACTCACGATCGCGGCCCGGGTCCGCCCGACCAGGTCGGCGAGCGGCGAGTCGGCCGTCTCCTGCCGGTCCTCCCAGAGTCGCCCGAGACCGCGCGGCGGGTAGGTGATCGTCGGGACGTGCGGCGCCGCGGTCACCGCCAGCGCGGCCGGCCAGTTGAACACGCAGGGCACCAGCAGCACACCCTGACCGGTCATCGGTTCGCCGTGGCAGCAGAACGGCCGCTCGATCACGATCCGATCGCCGGTGAAGCGCACGGACGGATGCAGGCTCCGGAACAATCGCTCCAGCCCGCCACTGGCCAACTCGTCCAGCCGGAAGGCCAGATCCTCCTGCAGCAGCGCGCGCATCCGCCGCCAGTCGGGCTCGATCGCACGCCGCCAGTACGTCTCCAGCGACGAGGTGATCAGCTCCAGTGCCTTGGCCGGATGGGCGATCAGGTCCGGCAACAGAGGATGCGGATTGTCTGCCTGTACCTGGCCGATCTCGTTGACCACCAGATGGTGCGGGGTGGCGGCGATCGCGGCCAGGCCCGACTCCAGGCTCGTCGACCGCCGGGGTGGCGCCGGCGTCATGAAGTCGGGGATGTAGCCGACCGGCGGAATGAGTGCCCTCAGCAACGTCAGATCCGGGCCCTCGATGATCGGCCGCACCTTCTGCAGCCACGGCCCGTGCACACTGCGCGCGGTGTTGTTGCTCAGCGCCCGAACACTGGTCACTGCCTCCCACACCGGTGAGAGCGCGAACCGGATCCGGCCGACGTCGCCGGCGTTCAGGCTGATCGTGATCACCTGGGCAGGCTACCCCTCGATTAGTCCTGTGCCTAATGTTCGACACCGCCCGAGCTCGCCGGGAGAGTTGTCACCATGAGTGCTGTCGCCGTCGAGTCCCCTGCGCCCGCCGCCCTGCCGAGGGCTTTCTGGGCGCTCTGGGTCTGCCAGCTCGTCAACCGGCTCGGCAGCTTCGTGCAGCCGTTCCTGGTCCTCTACCTGACCCACGACCGCCACCTGTCGGCCGGTACGGCGGGTGCCGTCGCGGCCGCGGTCGGCACCGGTAGCGTAGCCGCCCAGCTCAGCGGTGGCTGGCTGGCGGACCGGGTCGGGCGCCGCGTGACCATGCTGATCTGCTTCTTCGGCACCGGCGCCGCCCTGATCCTGCTCGGCTCGGCCCGGTCGATGGCGATGATCTGGGTGACCGCCTTCCTGGTCGGCCTGCTCGGCGACCTGTTCCGTCCGGCCGTCCAGGCGACCGTGGCCGACCTGCTCGAGCCGGGCGAACGCGTCCGGGCGTACGGCCTGCTGTTCTGGGCGATCAACCTCGGCTTCTCGGTGTCCACCGTGAGCGCGGGCGTGCTGGCCTCGGTCGGCTACGGCCTGCTGTTCTGGCTGAACGCCGGTACGTCGGTGATCGCGGGTCTGGTGATCTGGGCGATGGTGCCGGAGAGCCGGCCGACGCCGGAGGCCGGTGTACGGCACCGGCCGCTGCTCCCGGTGGTGCTGCGAGACACAGTGTTCCTGCTGATGATCCTGCTCCAGATCGGCTACGCGACCATCTACATGCAGGGCTATTCGACGCTCCCGCTGGCGATGGCGGGCGACGGTCTGCCGTCCTCGACGTACGGGTTGGTGATCGCGCTGAACGGCGTGGTGATCGTGCTGATCCAGCCGTTCCTCGGCAAGTGGCTGGTGCGGATCGATCGGCCGAAGCTGCTCGCGGCGTCGATGCTCGTGGTCGGTCTCGGGTTCGGGATCGGTGCCGTCGTCCACACCTGGTGGGGTTACGGGCTGTCGGTCGTGGTCTGGACGATCGGCGAGATCGGGTTCGCGGCAGTCATCGGTGCCGTGTTCGCCGACCTCGCTCCGATCGACCTGCGGGGCCGCTACATGGGACTGGCCGGGATGGCCTTCGGAGTCGGCACGGTGGTCGGCCCTCTGACCGGGACCAACGCCCTCGAGCACTTCGGTCCGACCGTCACCTGGCTGGGCTGCGCCGTACTGGGCGTGGTGATCTTCATCGGGCAGTACTCGCTGGCGCCGGCGCTGCATGCGCGGGCTGCCGCGAACGCGGCGACCGCATGAGGTGAGCCGTGACCACGGTCGCGGCGATGACCGCGGTCGCGATCCAGAAGGCTCGGTGCGGTGTCGCCGGGTGGTGCAGGAACACTGTGCCCAGCCCGGCGACGCCGAGCGTCCCACCGAACTGCTGGACCGCGTTCAGCAGTCCGGCCGCCGATCCGGTCTCGTGCGGCTGAACCCGCTGGAGCGCTTCGGTGAAGAATGCGGTTGTAAACAATCCGACACCGGCACCGCCGAGGGCGAGCCCGGGGAGCAGCGAGTAGTTGGCGATCACGATGCCGATCAGCAGGACGCCGAGACCGACGTACATGAGCCGTGAACCGAAGCGGCCGATCAGCCACTGACCGGCGATCCAGGCGGTGATGCCCGTCGCCGCCGACCACGGCAGCAACGCGAGGCTCGAACGCATGACGCCGTGATGGAGCGTCAGTTGCTGATGCAGTACGACGACCAGGGTGAGGCCGCTCATCACCGCGAAGAACAACGTCGAGGTGACGAGGGCGGCGCCGAAGCCTCGGTGGGTGAACAGACTCAGCTCGATCAGGCGGCCGCGGCTGTAGCGCTGTTGTAGTAGGCACAGGCCGAGCAGGGCGACGCCGGCAGGGAGCAGGTACCAGTTCTGCGACTGCAGGATCGGGTAGACGACCAGCGCCGTACCCGCGGTGAGCAAGACGGTGCCGACGAGGTCGATGGCCGGTCGATGCGGAGACTTGGACTCGGGGAGTAGATGGGCGAGCCCGAGGACGGCGAGGCCCAGCGGGACGTTGACGAGGAACACGGCCCGCCACGACGTGGCCTCGGTGATGAAGCCGCCGAGCAGCGGACCGGAGATGCCGGCCAGGCCCATCACCGGGCCGATGGTGCCGAGAGCCTTCGGCAACTCAGGTCCCTCGAAGCTGGATCTGATCAATCCGATTGTCTGCGGGATGATCAACGCGGCCGCGACGCCCTGCACGACCCGTGCTCCGATCAGTACGCCGGGATGTGCCGCCAAGGCGCACGCGCTCGACGCCATCACGAAGCCCGCGACGCCGATCCGGAACATCCTTCGCCGGCCGAAGCTGTCGCCGAGGCGGCCGCCGGAGATCAACAGTGCAGCGAACGGCAGGGTGTAGGCCGCGCTGAACCAGGGGATGTCGGACGCTCTGCCGCCGAGGTCGGTGTGGATCACCGGCGCTGCGACCTGGACGATCGTCGCGTCGAGCAGATTCATTGCCTCGGCTACCAGTAGGGCGATCAGCCCGATCCATCGTTTCTGCATGCGCCAACTGTCGACGGCAGTGGCTCGGGAGTTCCAAGTTCTGGTCGATATCTGCGGATATCTTCCATCTGAGCGCGTTGTTCGACATGATCTTCACATGCTGGATGAGATCGATCGCGCTGTGATCCATGCGCTGCAGATCGACGGACGGGCGCCGTACAGCCGGATCGGGGAGGTCCTGGAGGTATCGACGCAGACGGTCGCACGGCGGTACAACCGGCTGCGGGCCGAGGCTGGGCTGCGAGTGGCCGGTCTGCCGGATCCGCAGCAGGCGGGGCGTTCCCAGTGGTTCGTCCGGCTGACGGCGACACCCCAGGCTGCGCAGGATCTGGCGAGTGCGCTCGCGCGGCGGCCAGACACGAGTTGGATCAAGCTGGCATCGGGTGGCACCGAGATCATGGCGATTGTCCACACCACGCCCAGCGACGGGAACGCGTTGCTCCTGCACGACATCCCGAGGACCGCCGGCATCACGTCCGTGTCGGCGCAGCACCTCCTGCATCTGTACGTCGGTGGCCCGACGGCCTGGCGGGGTCGCGCGAAGAGCCTGACGCCGGAGCAGGAGACCACCTTGCGTCGGGTGGTTGCGCCGATCGGTCAGATCCGCCCGCTCGATGCCGGTGATGCGAAGCTCCTCACCGCGCTCGGTGAGGACGGCCGCGCCACCCTCGCGGACCTCGCCGTACGCACGGGCTGGTCGGCCGCGACCGTCGCGCGGCGGCTCGACGAACTGCAGCACACCGGCGCGCTGTTCTTCGACGTGGACGTCGACCCGGCAGCGCTCGGTGCCACCACCAGCGCGATGCTCTGGCTCTCGGTCCCGCCCGCCCACCTGGACGCCGTCGCCCGCGCCCTGGCCGAACACGACGAACTCGCCTTCATCGCCGCGACCACCGGCCGCACGAACCTGGTCACCCAGGTTCTCTGCCAGAACCCGGCAGCCCTCCACACCTACCTGACGGACCGCCTCGGCGCGATCGACCACATCACCGCCCTCGAGACCGTTCCCGTCCTCCGCACCGTGAAGGCCGCCGCGCCCTTCAGCCCCGGTCTCGTAGGGTTGCGGGCATGACTGAGCGGACGATCGACGCAGTGGTGTTCGACATCGGCGGGGTGTTGCTGGACTGGAGCCCGGACTACCTGTACGCCGACCTGATCCCCGACGAGCACGAGCGGACCCGTTTCCTGACCGAGGTCACCACCCCGGCGTGGAACCACCAGCAGGACGCGGGCCGGCCATGGTCCGAGGCGGTCGCGGAGCTGAAGAGTCTGCACCCGCAGCACGCCGACCTGATCGAGGCGTACGACACCGGCTGGCTGACGATGGTGAAGGGTGTCTTCGAGGACACAGCCGCGGTCATCACCGAGATCCGTGCGCTGGGCATCCCGACGTACGCGCTGACCAACTTCTCGGCGGAGAAGTGGGAGGTCGCGCAGGAGGCGTTCCCGATCCTCACCCGCTTCGACGGCGAGATCGTGTCGGGGGTCGAGCAGACGGTGAAGCCGGACGCGAAGATCTACCGGATCCTGCTCGAGCGCTTCCACCTGGACGCGGCGCGCACGTTCTACACCGACGACACGCAGTACAACGTCGACGGCGCTCGCGCGGTCGGCCTCGACGCGGAGCTGTTCACCGGCGCCGCCGACCTCCGCGATCAGCTCCGTGCCCGGGGGATCGCACTACAGTGAAACGGTGACCTCTGTTCCGGACGACCGCTCATCGTTGATCAGGTCCGACGACCGCGACACGGCCGTCGAGCGTGTTCAGGAGGCCTACACCAGTGGGCTCATCTCGCACGAGGACATGGATCAGCGCCTCCACCAGGTGCTCACCGCTACGACCCAGCACGACATCGATGCGGCTCTGTCCGGGCTTCCCGCGCCGGATGCCGGCACCACGTCGACGATCGCCGCTGCCTCCGGGCGCATCCGGCGGCGCGGCGAGTGGCTGGTGCCCAGGACGCTGAAGGTCCACTCCGCGTTCGGGCGCCTGCAGCTGGACCTGTCCCGGGCGATCATCAGGCATCGGGTCGTGGACATCGAGCTGCAACTCGGCACCGGCGGGGCCAAGATCACCGTGCCGCGCGATGCGATCGTCGACCTCGAAGGGCTGCGCACCGGATGGAAGGACTCGCAGTACCAACCGCCGCGGCAGACCGGTGCAGCAGGACCGACGATCCGGATCTCCGGGTCCATGGGGTTCGGGAAGCTGCGAATCCGCCACTCGCGGCGCTAGGCGACGGCAGCTGAGATCGCCTCGGTGTACGTCGGGCTGCCGGACAAGTCGGCGGCTTCGACGTACACCGTGTTGTCCTGGCAGGTCATCGGTGTGAGCGCGGTCCCGGGCTTGCCGGCGTACATGCGCTGGGGACTGCCGAGACCGGGGCGCCAGCGGTTGATCTGATAGACGTCCTCGCCACCCGTGACGGTGCGGGTCTCCCAGAGGATCCAATTGCCGCAGGCAATGATCGTGTCGGTGACGACGGTGCCGAGCGGACGGGCGGGGGAGTCGGCGGTCTCGCGGACGTACGCCTTGCTCTGGTACTGGTCCGGGTCGGTGGCGCCGACCTCCGACCACACCGTTGCCCCGCGCACCGATGCGCCGCTCCACTGGATGCACTTGGTTGCCGCCACCACCGGTTGGGCCGGGCCGCCGGTCAGCGGTGCGGTCAGGACACGCTTGCAGCGGCGGGTGGTCTCGGGTGCGGTGATCTCGCTGAACGTCACCGAGTCCACCGACACCACCGGATCCGCGACGAACCCGGGGTCGGCGACACAGGTGACGGTCCGTCCCTTCAGCGTGGCGAGGTCGGCGACGATCAGGCACGACCGGTTGCGTGCATCGGTCGAACTGTAGGCGAACGTGCCGTCGTACGCGCCGATCTCGGGCTCGGAGACCTTGGGGAGCTGGGACAGTTCGGCCGAGCGGCCGGTGGTCAGGTCGTAGCGGAACACCTTGATCTCCGGCGCCGGACCGTCGGACCGGATGTCCTCGATCAGGGCCCAGTGGTCGTCGATCACCACCGGCGACTGCGCGACGAAGCCGGCGGCCGGGGTGTGCCGGATCACGACCTTCTGACTGCTCCGGTCGGTCACGGTGGTGATCCCGGCCTCGTCGCTGGCCCGGGTGACGACGTACTTGCGCTGTTGGGTGACCAGGTGCAGGCCGTCCACCGGTTGTCGCATCACCTTCGTCCAGGCCGGGACCGCCGTACCGGAGTCGGTCGGCGGGCCCGGCGTTCCGGTCGGGGTCCGGCTGGGTGTGCTGGACGGTGAAGGGCTCGACCCGTCCTTCGAGGAGGACGAGCAGCCGGCCAGCAGGAGGACGAGAACGGTGCCTACGGCAACGGTGGTACGACGCATCCGGTCAGAGTCCGATGTTCTTGAAGGAGTTGGCCAGGGTGGCGTTGAACAGCGCGGACGCCGGGATGTTCTTCGGGCCGTCGGTCACGTTGCCGCGGCTGTTGAACCGGCGTTCGTTGAACACCTCGAAGATCGCGATCGTGTTCTTGGCCCGGTCGTAGCCGCGGCCGACCTGGTAGTGGCCGCTGTGGTTGAAGGCCAGGTAGGGGAAGTACCGCTTGAGCAGTTGGACATGCTCGATGACGGGTGCCTTGTAGACGCCCAGATGCTTCTCGTGCACGGTCATGAACGTCTTCGAGTTCCAGCCGGACACGTTCTGCACGATGTAGGTGCCGGCGGACTTCGGCCAGGCCGTCTTCAGGTTGGTCTGCTTGACCATCGCTGAGATCGCCGTACCTGACGAGGTCGCACCGAGGTCCTTGGCCCAGGACGCCTGGGTGTCCTTCTGGTTGTCGTCGGCCCAGTCGATCGACTGGAACGTCGCCGGCCCACACCAGTACCCCTTCTCCTGCGAAGTCTGAAACCCCTTCATGATGTACGCCGCCCCCGGAGCCACAACCGGCACCACAGACGGAGTCACGGGCGCCGGAGTGCCCTGAGTGGGCGCAGTCCGCGTAGGCGTCACCGTTGGGGTAGGAGTCGGCGTCGCGTCTGCCCGCTCCTCTTCCTCCCCGCTCGCCGACGGCGAACGGGTCTCAGCCAGGAGGCGCAGGTCTCGCGCTTTCGCGCGTCCGTCCCAGGCGGCTTGCATTTCGTCCAGTTCGGTGGTGACCCGGACGCTCTTCGGCATCGCCGCGCGTTCCGCCACGAAGGCGGCCGGCGTCAGATCCCCGGTAGGAATGTCCTGCTCGACCCCGACCTCACCATCAGCCCGAACGGCCGGCGGGCTCATCACCTCCTGCAACTGAGCCCCAGTCGGCACCCGGTCGACAAACCCCAGCCCGAGGCAGTAGTTCTCCTCCTCCAACGTGAAGCAACGCATGATCGACGACGCCTGCGCCGACGTATCCGCCGCCTTCAACTGCAGATCGTTCGGCGACGTCTCCGTCACCTGCTTCACCACGTCACTCCACGACCGCGCCGCCTCGGGCTCGGCGACCGGCTCGCTGGGCGGCGTGGAAGTCGGGGCCGTAGTCGGGGCGGTGGTCGGGGTCACCGTGGGCTCCGCGGAAGGGACCACGGTGCGAGGCGGTCCGGAGGTCTCCGGGTCGCGCGGTTGGTAGGCGGCTGCGGTGAGGGGTGCCTGTGCAAGCAGTGCACCCAGGAGGATCAGAGTTGCCCCCCGTGCTGCTGTGGGCATTGGGTCTCCCGTTGGGCGTGTGACGACAGTGACTGAGGGTACGCCTGAGACCACAGTACGTGCTTGGGGCAACAATGTGGAGAGGCCCCTGCCACCTGAATCCACTCCCGGCGCCAACTAGACTTGGCCGGTCCCGGTCCGTGGAACGCTGTGGAGAGTCTGTGTCGGTCCAACCCATCCGCCTGTTCGGCGATCCCGTCCTGACCACCAAGGCCGAGCCGGTCGTCGACTTTGACGCCGAGCTGCGCCGCCTGGTGGCGAACCTCACCGACACCATGCAGGACGCGCCCGGCTCCGGCCTGGCCGCGCCGCAGATCGGTGTCGGCCTGCGGGTGTTCACCTACCACGTCGAGGGCGAACTCGGGCACCTGGTCAACCCGGAGCTGACACTGTCCGCGGACGAGCAGTTCGGCCCCGAGGGCTGCCTGTCGATCCCCGGGCTGACCTTCGACTGCCGCCGCGCCCTGTCCGTGATCGCCAAGGGCTTCAACATGTACGGCGACCCGGTCGTGATCGAGGGCTCCGACATGCTCGCCCGGGCGATCCAGCACGAAACCGACCACCTGGACGGCATCCTGTTCGTCGACCGGCTCGACACCGTCACGCGCAAGCAGGCGATGAAGGCGATCCGCGAGGCCGAATGGTCCGGACTCGGCGGCCCGCCGCAGGTCAGAATCTCGCCCCACCCGACGAACGGATTCGGTTTGTGAGACTCGTCTTCGCCGGTACGCCGGAACCTGCTGTCGCCGCGCTGAAGGCGATCGTTGCCAGCCGCCACGAACTCGTCGGCGTCGTGACCCGTCCGGATGCGCCCGCCGGCCGCGGCCGCAAGCTGGTCGCCTCCCCGGTCGCGCAGTACGCCGAGGAGCTCGGGGGCATCGAGATCCTCAAGCCGGTCAAGCCGCGGGACCCGGACTTCCTGGCCCGGCTGACCGAGATCGCGCCGGACTGCTGCCCGGTGGTTGCGTACGGCGGTCTGCTGCCGCAGGCGGCGCTGGACATCCCGCCGCGCGGCTGGATCAACCTGCACTTCTCGGTGCTGCCCGCGTGGCGTGGGGCCGCGCCGGTGCAGCACTCGATCATCGCCGGGGACGACGTGACCGGCGCCAGCACGTTCCGCATCGTGAAGGCGCTCGACGCCGGTCCGGTGTACGGCGTACTGACCGAGCCGATCGGTCCGCACGACACCTCGGGCGACCTGCTCACCCGGCTGGCCGAGTCGGGCGCGAAGCTCCTGGTCGACACGCTGGACGGGATCGACGCCGGAGTACTGGAGGCGCGGGAGCAGCCGGCCGACGGCGTGACGCTCGCGCCGAAGATCACCGTCGAGGACGCGGAGCTGGATCTGGCCGCGCCGGCGCAGCGCGTGGATCGGCTGGTGCGTGGGTGCAACCCGGCGCCGGGCGCGTGGACGATGTTCCGTGGCGAGCGGTTGAAGGTGCTCGCGGTCCGCCTCACCGACGAGGAACTGAAGCCGGGGGAATTGCGCGCGACCAAGTCGAGCGTCACGGTCGGCACCGGGAGCAAGGCGGTCGAGCTGGTGACGGTGCAGCCCCAGGGCAAGAAGCCGATGGCCGCGGCCGACTGGGCCCGTGGTGTCCGACTGACCGACGAGGACCGTCTGGGACCGTCCGGTGAGTGACCGGTCGCCTCGCAATCGGGGGCCGCAGCGTCGGCCGGACCGGGTGCGCGGGGTTGCGTATCAGGTCATCCGTCAGGTCACGGCCGAAGGTGGCTACGCGAACCTCGCGCTCAACAAGGCACTCCGCGAGCAGCGACTCAGCGGTCGTGACGCGGCGTTCTGCACCGAGCTCGTGCACGGCACACTGCGCTGGCAAGGCACGTACGACGCCTTCCTCGCCCGCAGCGTGTCGCGTCCTCTTGCCGATCTCGACCCCGAGCTGCTCGACCTCCTCCGTCTTGGCACCCACCAACTCCTCCGTATGCGCGTCGACTCGTACGCCGCGGTCTCCGAGATGGTCACCCTCACCCGAGCCGAGATCGGCCAGAAACGCAGCGGCCTGGTCAATGCGGTCCTCCGTAAGGTCAGCCAACGCACCCTCACCCAATGGATCGACACTGTCGCTCCACCGGTCGAGGAGGACCGCTTCGGCCACCTGGCGATCGCCAAAGCCCATCCACGCTGGGTCATCGAGGCCTTCGCCCAGGCCCTCGGCGAGGTCCAGCCGGACGCGGGGAGCGGCGGGTTGGAGCAGTTGCTGGACGCCGACAACGAGCCGCCTCGGGTGACGCTGGTGGCTCGGCCCGGGGTGTCCGATCTCGACGAGTTGGTGGCGGCGGGTGCTACTGCAGGGCGGTGGTCGCCGTACGCGGCTGTGCTCGAGGGCGGGGGTGATCCCGGCCGGATCGACGCCGTCGCGACCGGGCGAGCGGGCGTTCAGGACGAAGGGTCCCAACTGGTTGCGGTCGCGTTGGCGACGGCCGAGATCGAGGGCGACGACGCGAGCTGGCTGGATCTGTGTGCAGGACCCGGCGGGAAGTCCGCGTTGCTGGCAGCCCTGGTGAATCAGCGCGACGGTCAACTGACGGCAGTGGAGCCCCTCAAGCACCGCGCCGAACTCGTCCGCTCGAACCTGCGCGCGATCCCGGGGGAGCACAAGGTCCTCATCGGTGACGGCACCAAGCCGACCTGGCCGGTCGGTTCATTCGACCGCGTGCTCGCCGACGTCCCGTGCAGCGGCCTCGGCGCGCTCCGCCGCCGGCCCGAGGCCCGCTGGCGCCGTACGCCGGAAGACGTCGCCGAACTGCGTCCACTCCAAGAGGATCTGCTCGACTCAGCCCTCACCTCGGTCCGCCCGGGCGGCGTGGTCGCGTACGTCACCTGCTCCCCGCATCCCGACGAGACCCGAGCGGTAGTGGACGCCGTACTCGCCAAGCGCGACGACGCCAAACTCGAGGACGCCCGCCCGCTGTTCCCCGGCGTACCCGACCTCGGTGACGGCCCCGACGTCCAGCTGTGGCCGCACCTGCACGGCACGGACGCCATGTACCTGGCGCTCATCCGCCGGACGTAAAGGCCCACCACCCGGACCTGCTGTCAGGTGCAAGAGGCGCGACGGTCATGATAGAGGGGTGACAACGATCGCCCCGGCGCCTCGCTCGACCCGACAGCATCACCTGATCGGGCTGACCGCCGCCTTCGGCATCGGCATGCTGGTGGCGGTCCAGTCCCGGCTGAACGGTGAGCTCGGCGACGTCCTCGCCGACGGCATCGCGGCCGCCCTGATCTCGTTCGTCACCGGACTCGCCGTCCTGCTCGCCGGGGCCGCACTCGTGCCGCAGATCCGTCACTCGCTCGGCAACGTCTGGCGAGCGATCCGTACGCCGATGCGCGGGTACGGCGGCCTGCGCTGGTGGCAATGCCTCGGCGGCCTCTCGGGTGCCTTCCTCGTCGCCACCCAGTCGATCACCGTGTCGGTGATCGGCGTCGCGGTCTTCACCGTGGCCGGCGTCGCAGGCCAAGCGATCAGCAGCCTCGTCGTCGACCGGCTCGGCTTCGGTCCCGCCGGCCCCCAGCCGTTCACCACCGTCCGTGTTGTCGGCGCGCTGGTCGCGCTGGTCGCCGTAGTACTGGCGGTCTCGGACCAACTCGGTCACCCCGACGGCCTGCTGCTGGCGATCCTGCCCGCACTGGCCGGGTTCGGCGCCGCGGTCCAGCAGGCGATCAACGGACGCGTCGCGCGGACCGCTTCACCGGATGCGTACGGCGCGATCGCGGCCGGCGTGGTCAACTTCCTGGTCGGGTTCGCCGCGTTGCTGCTGGTGTTCCTCGTCGATCTCGGGTTCGAGGGCTTGCCGCACCACCTGCCGAGCGAGCCGTGGCTGTACCTGGGCGGCACCTGCGGAGTGATCTTCATCAGCGCCGCGGCTGCCGTGGTCCGTGTGGTCGGCGTGTTCGTGCTCGGCCTCGGCACCATCGCCGGTCAGCTGATCGCGAGCCTGTTCATCGACCTGTTCCTCCCGGCCGCCGACAAGGCGGTCACGTCCGCGGTCGTCGCCGGGACCGTGCTGGCCCTCGCCGCCGTCGTGATCGCGGCGGTGCCGAACCTCCGCCGCCACTAACCCGTCGTCGCCGGCGCCACAACCGCCGGCTTGCGCCGCAGCGACGCCAACAGTCCCTGCGAGACCGCGACGCCGAGCAGTACGACGAGGCCGCCGACCGGCTGGTACCAGACGATGTGCTCGTGCAACACGAGGACGCCGACAATGATCGAGAACACCGGCATCAAGTACGTCACCATCGACGCGCGGCTGGCGCCGATCAGCCGGATGTTGCGCATGCTGAGGACGAACGCCAATCCGCTGCCCAGCGCGCCGAGCGCGAGCACGCTGCCGAGCACCTCGATCGACAGTGACGAGGGCGCCGGCGGCGCTTCTCGCGTCAGGATCGGAGCCAGGATCGCCAACTGGACCGTGGCGCACAGGAACATGCTGGCCGACAACGCGGTCCCGGACAGACTGGTGCTCGCGACGAAGCGCTTCTGGTACGGGATCACGATGCCGTAGCTGACCGCCGCGAGCATGCAGAACACCTGCCCGAGGAGGTCCGCACCACCGTCGACATGCCACGCGCCGAGGACGACGAGCATCCCGCCGAACCCGATCACCAGTCCGGCGACCCGCTGCGTCGAGAACGTCTCGGTCCGGAAGACGAGCACCGCCATCGGCAGCACGATCAGCGGCGTGATGCCGTTCCAGATCCCTGCCAGCAGAGACGGAATCCGCTCCTCGCCGAACCCGAACAGGGTCCACGGGATCGCCGAGCCGGCCGCGCCGACGACGAACGAATGCGCCCACAGCTTCGGGTCGCGGGGGAGCGGTTCGCGCTTGATCGCCAGGATCACGAGCAGCACCGCGGCGCCGGCGATCACCCGCCCGAGCGCGAGGTAGAGCGGATGCAGTTCGCGCACGCCGACGGAGATGAACAGGAAGCTGCAACCCCAGATGGCCGCCAGGGCGAGCATCGTCGGGAGCCAGGCCTGCAGCGGGACCTGGTCAGTAGTCGTTTGGGTGCTCACTCCTGACATCCTGCACTATCTGACGGACAGTTCGTACATATCTGCCCGGCATCGGGCAATGATCGTGGGAAATGGACAACCGATGGCTGAGGCGTGCTCCGGCGGGGGAGGATGACGGCCATGGGTGCCTTCGACGTGGTCTCGGTCCGCAAGCAGTTCCCCGCGCTCGACGAGGGCGCCGCACACTTCGACGGTCCGGGCGGCTCGCAGACGCCGCGCGTGGTCGCGGACGCCGTCGCGGCCACGATGGTCTCGGCGATGGCGAATCGTGGTCACCTCACCGCGGCCGAGCGACGGGCCGACGAGATCGTCGTCGCCGCCCGCGCGGCGATGGCCGACCTGCTGGGCACGGATCCGCGCGGCATCGTCTACGGCCGCAGCATGACCCAGTTGACCTACGACTTCTCCCGCACCCTCGCCAAGTCGTGGGGACCCGGCGACGAGGTGATCGTTTCGCGCCTCGACCACGACGCGAACGTCCGCCCGTGGGTCCAGGCCGCCGAGGCCGCCGGCGCGACCGTCCGCTGGCTGGGCTTCGACACCGAGACTTCCGAACTGGACGACATCGCGCCGCTGCTGACCGACCGCACCCGCCTGGTCGCCGTCACCGGCGCGTCCAACCTGCTCGGCACCCGACCCGATGTCGCCCACATCGCCGATCAGGTCCACCAGGCGGGGGCGCTGATCTACGTCGACGGTGTCCACCTCACCGCACACGCCCCGGTCGACGCGACGTACGCCGACTTCTACGCCTGCTCGCCGTACAAGTTCTTCGGGCCGCATCTCGGTGTGCTGACGGCAGCGCCCGAGTTGCTCGAGACGTTGCGGCCGGACAAGTTGCTGCCGTCGGCGGACGTCGTACCGGAGCGCTTCGAGTTCGGCACGCTGCCGTACGAGCTGCTGGCCGGGACCACCGCGGCGGTCGACTTCATCGCCGGACTCGGTGGGACTGGAAGCACCCGTCGTGAGCGTCTGCTCGACTCGCTGCGGCTGGTCGAGGAGCACGAGGACAACCTCCGGGAGGACCTCGAATCCCGGCTGGCCGCCATCGCCGGGATCACGCTCCACGGCCACGCATCCCGCCGTACGCCGACGCTGCTGTTCACCGTGGAAGGCTGGGAGCCGTCGGCGGTGGCCGCGCGACTGGCGGAGGCCGGTGTCAACGCTCCGGCCGGCTCGTTCTACGCCTACGAACCCGCCCGCCACCTCGGTCTGGGCCCGACTGGTGGAGTCCGCGTGGGCCTCGCGCCGTACACAGACCAGTCCGATGTGGACCGTCTCGTGGACGCGATCGCCCGTCTTGACGATTAATCAGGCGACTATCTAAAGTCTGTGGGGAAATTCGTTCGAGGGGGTTGGGTGAGAGAACCGAGCGCGGTCTTCGTCCAGGTCGGTTCTGCGGACGCCCTGACCACGGCGGTCCGGAACGGCACGACCTGGTCGGCCGCCGGAGTCGATGTGGACTGGTCCGACGGCGCCGTCGACGTGACCGCCGCCTCCGTCTCGCGAGTCGCCCTCCGCTGGGCCGGAGACTTGCCCGCCGAAGCTCTCGTGCTCGGCGACGCCTGGGAGCGCTCGTACGGCGACCTGCAATGGCGGCATCTCCAACCCGAGCGGCTGCTCCCGTGGTACTTCCTCACCCACGATCCGCGGACCGGCAGCACGACGGGCGCCGGCGTGGAGGTCCAGCCGAATGCGTTCTGTGCGTGGACGGTCGACGCGGATGGGTTCACTCTGTGGCTAGACCTTCGCAACGGTGGCGGCCCGACCCAGCTGAACGGCCGGACCCTGACCGCCGCGATCGTCCGGGGTTTCGACGACGCCGGCACCCCCTGGCAGACCGTGGAAGCGGCGGTCGCCACCATGAGCTCCCGGCTACCGGCACGACCTGAGCCCGCGCCGGTAGTCGGGGCCAACAACTGGTACTACGCGTACGGCCAGAACTTCGACGAGAAGGCGGTGCTCAAGGACGCCGCCACGATCGTCGAGCTGGCCGACGGTCACCCGGTCAAGCCGTTCAGCGTGGTCGACGACGGCTGGTACCCGGGCGGCATCGCGTCCGGCGGCCCGTGGGACCTCGGCAAGCCCGGTGTGTTCGACGACATGGCCGGTACCGCGGCCGCGATCAAGGAGCTCGGAGCCCGGCCGGGCCTGTGGTTTCGCCCGCTCCTGGTCCGCGAGGCCGGTCCGTGGAGTCGCCCGGGACCCGGCAACGGCCGCGCGCTCGACCCGTCGTACCCCGAGGTCCTGGACCTTGTCCGCGCGGATCTGCAGCGGTTCAAGGGCTGGGGTTTCGAGCTGGTCAAGCACGACTTCAGCACGTACGACGTCTTCGGCCGGTTCGGGCCGGCGATGGGGTCGCGGCTGACGGACAGCGGTTGGCAGCTCCACGATCCGGAGCGGACGACGGCCGAGATCGTGCTGGCGTTCTACCGCGAGATCCGATCCGCGGCCGAGGACGTCGTACTGATCGGATGCAACACCGTCGGGCATCTCGCGGCGGGGCTGGTCGACGTGCAGCGCATCGGTGACGACACGTCCGGCCGGGACTGGGAGCGGACGCGGAAGATGGGCGTGAACACACTCGCGTTCCGGCTGCCGCAGCACAACCGGTTCTTCACCGTCGACGCGGACTGCGTCCCGTGTACGCCGGAGACGCCGTGGGAACTGAACCAGCGGTTCCTGGATCTGGTCGCCCGATCGGGGACCGCGCTGTTCGTGTCGGTCGATCCGGCGGCCCGGACGGAGCAGACGGACCGCGCGTTGAGTGACGGTATACGGTTGGCGCTCAGTGGCGGAGACGCGTCCGGGATCGAGCCGATGGACTGGCTTGTGAACACCACACCCACCGCGTGGCGGACGGGGAGCGGGACCATCCACTACGACTGGTCACGTCCGTGGGGTGCGGACCCGGTGTCCGGCTGATGGGGGAGTTGTGAGCGTTCGCCGGGGCACGAACCTCGATCGCGTCGGCGGGTTCAACGATGCGGTGGTCCTCGACACGATCCGCCGCAGTGCCCGGTTGAGCCGGGTGGAGCTTGCCGAGGTCACGGGTCTGTCCGGCCAGGCGATCTCCAACATCACTCGCCGACTGCTCGAAGCGGGACTGCTTCGTGAAGCCGGTCGGCAGAAGAGCACCGGCCTGGGCAAGCCGCGCACACTGCTCGAGCTCGAACCCGCCGGCCAGTACGCCGTCGGCGTTCACCTCGACCCCGCGGTCGTGACCGTCGTCGTACTCGACCTCACCGGCGAAGTGATCGCCCGTCGCAGTGTGGGTACGCCGCACGCCGACGACCCGGAGGTCCTGATCGACGGGATCGCGGCCACGATCGAGGACGTGATCACCGAGGCCGGTGCACCGCGCGATCGCGTGACCGGTGTCGGGATCGCCGCACCCGGACCGATCGACGTCGAACGCGGCGTCGTCGTCGACCCGCCCAACCTGTCCGCCTGGCATCTGGTCCCGCTACGAGACGAACTGCGCGAGCGGATCGGCCTGCCGGTGCTCCTGGACAAGGACGTGACGGCGGCGGCGTCGGCCGAGAAGTGGGCCGGCGGAGGCGGCAGCTTCGTCTTCTTCTACCTCGGCACCGGCGTCGGCGCCGGGCTGGTGATCGGCGACGAGGTGGTCCGCGGATCGTCCAGCAACGTCGGCGAGATCGGTCACGTGATCGTCGACCCGGACGGCCCGGTCTGCTACTGCGGACGCCGCGGCTGCGTCGGCGAGACCAGCCAGCCGCGCTACCTGGTCCAGCAGGCGATGCAGGCCGGAGTACTTGCCCAGGGCATCGACCTGGACGATCGCGGCGCGGTCGACGCGGCGTTCGCCCGGCTCTGCTCGGAGGCCGAGGACGGTCCGGGGCTCGCGCGCGAGATCGTCGCGGTGCTGGCCCAGCGGATCGCCAAGGTGGTCGAGGACATCGCGAACCTGCTCGACCTCGAACGCGTGGTGTTCGGCGGCCCGCACTGGGAGCAGCTCGCGCCACTGCTCGGCGACGCGGTCCGAGTCGCCCTCGAGGAACGCTTCCTGGTCCGCTCGGTGCACCCGTTCGAGGTCGCCGGTACGGCGCTCGGCGTCGACGTCGGCGCGATCGGCGCGGCCAGCCTGGTGCTCGACCAGACGTTCTCGCCCAATCCCTCGGTGCTGCTGCCCGACCGTGAACTCGTTGGTGAAAGGTGATGTGTCGATGATCGATCCCGAGGTTCTGTCCCGCGCCACCGAGGCGGTTCGCCGGGCGACCGGCGACGAGGTGATCGCGGAGATGTTCCGGCGGTCGATGGCCGAGAACCTGCCCGCGGTGGCCGAACGGCTGCCGGACGGCACGACGTTCGTGCTCACCGGCGACATCCCGGCGATGTGGCTGCGCGACTCCGCCGCCCAGCTCCGGCCGTATCTGCTGCTGTGCAAGGACGATCCCGCCCTGCAGGACGTGCTGATCGGCGTCCTGCACCGCCAGCTCGAGTACGTCGTCCTGGACCCGTACGCGAACGCGTTCAACCGCGAGCCCAACGGCGAGGGCCACACCGACGACGAGACCGAGATGTCGCCGTGGGTGTGGGAACGCAAGTACGAGATCGACTCGCTGTGTTTCCCGCTCGACCTGGCGTACCGGATGTGGCGGATCACCGGACGGGCGGATGTGATCGACGAGCGCCTGCGGGCCGCGGCCGACGCGATCATCGACCTGTGGACCGTGGAGCAGGACCACGAGGCGAGGTCGCCGTACCGGTTCCAGCGGGACGAACCGGACATGCTGCCGTCGGACACCCTGGCCCGCGAGGGGCGCGGCCGGCTGACCCGGCCGACGGGGATGTCATGGAGTGCTTTCCGGCCGAGTGACGATGCCACCGAGCTCGGGTTCAACGTGCCCGGCAACATGTTCGCGTCCGTGGTGCTCGGCTACCTGCAGGAGATGGCGGCCGAGGTGTTCGCGGACGAGTCACTCGCCGCGCGGGCCAAGGAGCTCAAGGCCGACATCGACGACGGCATCGCGCGGCACGGCATGGTCGACCACCCGGAACACGGCCGGATCTACGCGTACGAGGTGGACGGCGCCGGTGCGACCCTGCTGATGGACGACGCCAACATGCCGAGCCTGCTGTCGATGCCACTGAGCGGGTACGCAGCGGCGGACGATCCGACGTACGTCGCCACGCGCCGGCTCCTGTTGAGCGCCGAGAATCCCTTCTACTACAGCGGAACGCACGCCGCCGGTATCGGAAGCCCGCACACGCCGCCGGACCAGGTGTGGCCGATCGCCCTTGCTGTGCAGGGATTGACGAGCACGTCGGCGGAGGAGCGCCAGCGGTTGCTGGAGCTCCTCCGAGACACCACGGGCGGTACCGGCCAGATGCACGAGTCGTTCCACGTCGAGGATCCGGCCAACTTCACCCGCGAGTGGTTCTCCTGGGCGAACGCGATGTTCTGCGAGCTCGCGCTGGTCCACGCCGGGATCAGGTGACGTCCCGCCGCCGGGTCGTCCAGGCGGCCAGCCCGGCGAAGACCGCGCAGTAGACGAGCAGGGTCAGGAGGGCACGGCCGCCGCTGACCGCATCCCGCACCCCAGGAGGTGCGTCGGCCGCGGTGATGCCGGTGACGGCGAACACCAGCGAGCCGGCGTTGGTGCCCGGCAACGCGTTGGACACCACGTCGAGGTCCGGCAGCAGGCTGCTCACGACGCCGGCCAGCAGGGTCTCGATCCCCAGGATCCACACGACGCCCAGCCCGATCGGCAGCGCGACGTTGCGGAAGGCGACCGCCAGGACCGCACCGGCCAGACACCACATCATCAGCACCAACCAGCCGCCGGCGAGACCGCGCAGCAGGTCGAGCGGTCCCGGCCAGCTCGTCGAGCCGTTCTCGGCCGCCGCGATCCCGACACTGCACAGCGCGGAGGCGACGAAGATGCCGAGCACCCAGACCACGATCATGGTGCCGAGGGCGAGGAACTGTGCGGTCAGTACGGAGGCGCGACCGGGTCGCTGGGTGAGGATCGTCTTCAGCGTGCCCCAGGTGTACTCGCCGCCGATCACGATCGCGCCGAGCACCAGGGCGAGCGCACCGGCGAAGATCGGATAGCCGCCGATTGTGTTGTCCAGCACGTGACTCGGCAGCATGCCCTCGAGGACCTGCGCCCTCGGTACGCCGTCGGTCCCCGGATTGTCGTCGCCGGTGGCGTAGCCGAGGTACGGCAGCAGATAGCCGAAGATCAGGCTCAGCACCAGACCGGCGCCGAACAGCACCCACACCGCCGATCGCTTGCGGAGCTTCAGCAACTCCGCGCGGTAACTACCCGACATCAGCCTTCTCCTCGCTGCTGGTGAGCTCGAAGAAGATGTCCTCCAGAGCCCGTTCCGTGCTGTGCAACTCCGACACCGCGATCCCGGCCTCGACCAGGACCCGGTTCACGTCGGCGGCCCGGTCCGGGGCCACCTTGACCCGCAGCGTGTCGTCGTACAGGTGGACCGTGCCGGTGCCGAGGAAGTCGGTGAGGACCGACTGCGCGGTCTCCCGCGGTGCGGCCCGGACCACCAGTTCCTGCTCGCCGCGCAGATCCTCGACGTTGTGCTCGGCAACCATCCGGCCGGAGTTGATGATCCCGACCCGGTCGCAGATCTGCTGCACCTCGCCGAGCAGATGGCTGGACAGCAGCACCGTCCGTCCGTCCGAACCGAGCTCCCGGATCAGCCGGCGCATGTCCCGCATCCCGGCCGGGTCGAGCCCGTTGGTCGGCTCGTCCAGGATCACCAGCTCCGGGTCCTTCAGCAGCGCGGCCGCGACCCCGAGCCGTTGCTTCATCCCCAGGGAGTACGTCGAGAACCGGTCCTTGGCCCGATCGGTGAGATCGACCAGGTCCAGCACCTCGTCGATCCGCCCCCGCGGCACCGCGGCGTACTCGGCCAGCAGCCGCAGGTTGTCCAGACCGGAGAGGTACGGATAGAACGCCGGCGACTCGATCATCGACCCGGTTCGCCCGAGTACGTCGGCCTGCCCGGGTGCGCCACCGAGCACGCGGACACTGCCGCTCGTCGGCGCGATCAGCCCGGTCAGGATCCGCAACGTCGTCGTCTTCCCGGCGCCGTTCGGCCCGAGGAACCCGTAGACCTCCCCGGGCAGCACCGTCAGATCGACACCGTCGACCGCCAGGGTGTCGCCGTACCTCTTCGTCAACCCGGTCACCTCGACCAGCGGAGCAGCTGTCTCGTTCATAGCAACGAGACTGCCGGTCGAGTGCCTGGCGCCGCGTCGGCCGGAGGGAGTGACCGCTCCTACCGCAGCCGGAGTACTCCAGGGGTCAGCCGAGCCACCCCGGGCGGACAAGGCCGGTCTGGTAGGCGACGACGACGAGCTGGGCGCGGTCGCGGACGCCGAGTTTGATCATGGCGCGGCTGACGTGGGTCTTCGCGGTGGCGGGGCTGAGCACGAGGCGTTCGGCGATCTCGTCGTTCGACAGGCCCTCGCCGACCAGGGCGACGATCTCCTTCTCGCGTTCGGTCAGGACGTCGAGCTCCTTGCTGGCGTGGGGCTGCCGGCTGCGCGTCGCGAACTCGGCGACCAGTCGCCGGGTCACGCCGGGGGAGAGGAGCGCATCGCCGCGCGCCACCACCCGCACCGCCTGCAGCAGTTCGACCGGCTCCGTGTCCTTCACCAGGAAACCGCTGGCCCCGACCCGCAGCGCCTCGAACACGTACTCGTCCAGGTCGAACGTCGTCAGGATCACCACATGGACGTCGGCCAGCGCCTCGTCGGCACCGATCAGCCGGGTCGCCTCCAGCCCGTCGGTGCCGGGCATGCGGATGTCCATCAGCACGACGTCGGGCTTCTCCGCCTGCGCCACCGCGAACGCCTCGGCCCCGTCGGACACCTCACCGATCACCGTGATGTCGTCCTCGGCGTTCAGCAACGACCGGAACCCGGCCCGCACCAACGCTTGGTCATCCGCCAGCAGCACCCTGATCATGCGCTCACGCTAGAGCATGCGTCAGGCCAAGCCACTGCGTCAGGCCGGCCACTGCGTCAGGCCACCCACTGCGTCAGGCGAGTCCGGCGTCATGGGCGAGGAGGGCGATCTGGGTCCGGTTGCCGAGCTCCAGCTTGGTCAGGATGTGCGAGATGTGCGCCTTCACCGTCGCCAGGCTCATGTACAGCTCGGTGGCGATCTGCGCGTTCGCCTTCCCCTGCGCGACCGCGAGCATCACGTCGTACTCCCGTGGTGACAGCCGCTCGAGCGCCTGCTGTGCCGTCGTGTGCGCGTCCGCCTGCGTGGCGGCCCGGTCCATCAGCCGCCGGGTGATCGCCGGCGACAGGATCGGGTCGCCCGCGGCCACCCGTCGTACGGCGTCGACGATCTGCGCCGGCGGGGTGTCCTTCAACAGGAACCCGCTCGCGCCGGCGCGGAGCGCGTGCAGCACGTTCTCGTCGGTGTCGAACGTCGTCAGGACGACGACCTCCGGGGGATTGGTCCGGGCCCGGAGCCGGCGGGTCGCGACGATGCCATCCACCCGGGGCATCCGCAGATCCATCAGCACGATGTCCGGGAAGTGCGCGTCGACCGCGGCCGGGACCTCGTCGCCGTCGGCCGCCTGGCCGACCACCGCGATCCCGTTCGTCCCGTCGAGCATCATCTCCAGGCTGGCCCGGACGAGCGCGTCGTCGTCCACCACCAGCACGCGGATGGTTGCGTTCTCGTTCCCGGTCATGCAGGCCACGGTAGCGAGGCTTCGAGCCGGAACCCGCCGCCGGGCGCCTTTCCGTGATCGAGCGTGCCGCCGGCCAGGTGGACGCGTTCGGTCAGGCCGACCAGGCCGGTCCCGCTGCCCGGGGTGAGCGGCGTTCCGTTCGATGCCGGGTTGACCAGCTCGATCCGCAGGCCGTCGCCCGGCCCGCCGGCCACGGTCAGCCGGACCGGATGCCCGGCCGCGTGCTTGCGTGCGTTCGTGAGCCCTTCCTGCACGACCCGGTACGCCGTCCGTCCGGTTGCCGGAGGCAACGTCGCCGCGTTGGCGACACGATCGTCGTACGAGACCGTCGTACCCGCCTCGCGGGACTCGGCCACCAGCGCGGGGAGATCGCCGAACGTCGGCTGCGGCCGCCCACCGGGCATCTCGTCGATCTCGGTGTCGCGCAGCACGCTGATCACCTCCCGCAGCTCGTCGAGCGCCTGGTGGACGCCGGAGCGGATGACCCCGGCGGCCTTGGCGAGCTTCTCCGGCGACGAGTCCGGCCGATACTCGAGGGCGCCCGCGTACGTCGCCAGCAGCGACAACCGGTGGGCGAGAACGTCGTGCATCTCGCGGGCCATCTGGGTCCGCTCCAGAGTGCGCGCCTCGGCGACCCGGCGGCCCTGCTCGGCCTCGGCGCGCTCGGCGCGCTCGCGCAGGGAGTCCAGGAGTTGCTGACGGGCCTGCGTCCACTGCCCCCAGCCGAGGAGTGCCGCGTGGACGGCGAAGTCGAGGATGACGAACCACAGATAGCTGAGGTTGTCGAAGGAGCGCCAGAGTCCCTGGACGAGGTGGCCGGCGGTGCCGGCCAGCGCGACCAGGGCCGCCGTACGCAGCGGGAACCGTTGGGCAACGGTGAGCGTGCCGACGGTCGACGGGGGAGTGGCGGCGGGGGAGAGGGCTGCGAGGACGGCCAGGCCGAGCGCGGTGGAAACGGGCCGGCGGGGCAGCACGAGGAGGAGTCCGGTCGAGACGATCCCGACGATGATGTCGAGCGGTAGCCATTGTGTGTCGCCGGTGCTGGCCACCCGGCCGTAGATGCTGGCGGCCGACAGGACACCGACGATGGCCACGCCGACCAAGAACGCCCAACGACTCCGCCTCACCGGCGCACAAACCTCCATGCCGTTGACCCTAGGGGCGGGCTCCGGTTCCTCACCACCGACCAAAGTCGATCCCTTCCCGACTTCGGACCACCCCACCCGAGCCCCGCGGCCGATGCCGCGACACCTCGCCCTCAGCCACCGTGAACCCACCACCAACCACGGAGGCACCACGATGGCACCCAACCCCACCACCCCGGACTCGACCGCCCACACCGCACCCCCGCTCGTCCAACCTGAGTCAGTCGGCGTCACCCGGCCGACCCGGGTCCCGGGCCGGAGCCGCCTCGCCGTCGTCGGCGTGACCGCTGCGGCCGCCCTGATCCTGTGGGCGATCCTGGCTCCGCTCGCAGGCATCACCCTGGAGGCTCAGCAGGGCACGACGATGCACATCGGCGCAGCTCAGGTCTTCTTCGCCTCGGCCGCGATGGCCTTCGCGGGCTGGGGACTGCTCGCGATCCTGGAACGCAGTACCTTCAACGCCCGGAACGTCTGGACCGTCGTCGCAGTGATCGCCTGCGTCCTGTCGCTCGCAAGTCCGCTCCTGAACGGCATCGATGCCGGCGCGAAGCTCGGCCTCGCCTCACTCCACCTTGTGGTCGGCGCAGCTGTCATCCTTGGCCTGCGTCGTACCGCTCTGACAGCCCGGCAACGCTGCTAGGGAGCCTGCAACTGAGCCGCCTGGTAGAAGCCCCGGATATGCGCGGTCACCAACTCGGCCGCGCCTTCCGGCTCGCCCGCACGAATCGCCGCCACGATCGCGCGATGCTCGCCTCGCAGGGTGACGGCCATCGCCTCCCAATCCGGCAGATTGGGTACGGCGGCCAGCACGTACCCATGAATCGCGGATCGCAACGACGCCATCACCGCGGCGATCAGCACGTTGCCCGCCAACCCGGACAACGCCACATGGAACTCCGCATCGAGCAGATGGAACTCCTCCGGGGACAACCCGTCGGCGTCCATCCGGTCCAGCAGGTCATCGGCGACCTTCAACTCGGCTGCGTCCAGCCCCGGTGCACGCCCGGCGGCCTCCCGGGCGGACCACGACTCCAACAGGATCCGGGTCTGCACGACGTCGCTCATCGGCAGGTGATTGGTTGCCAGGTGCAACCGCAGTACGGCGGTCAGCGGTGACACCGGCTCCGCGACGATCACCGCGCCGGCCTCCGGACCGGACCCGGTCGCCGTCCGCACCACGCCCATCGCCTCGAGCACCCGGACGGCCTCGCGCACCGACGGCCGGCTGATGCCGAGTTGCTCGGCCAGCGTCCGCTCACCGGGCAGCCGCCCGCCGATCCGCAACCGCCCCGCGGCCAGATCGGCCTCGACCCGGTGCAGGACCAGTTCGTAGTTCTTCACGCGACAACCCCCGCCTCGGTTGTGGGCGACTCTACCTGTGTGGTCGGACCACACGCTATGCTGTGGTCCGACCACACGATCAGGTGCGCCTGGTCGTCCGCCGAACCGGCCGTTCCGGAGTTCTGATGACCGATCGACAGCTGCCCAAATGGTCCGAGCTGAAGCCGCTGCTGCGGCCGAAGCCGATCACGGTGAACGCGACCGACCGCCGGCTGGAGAAGGCGCTCACCATCGCGGACCTGCGGGCGATCGCCAAGCGGCGGACGCCGCGGTCGGTGTTCGACTACACCGACGGCGCGGCCGAGGCGGAGATCAGCCTGCGCCGCGCGCGCCGGCTGTTCGCGGAGATGGAGTTGCAGCCGTCGATCCTGCGCGACGTGTCCGACATCGACCTCGGGACATCGATCCTGGGCGGGCGGTCCGAGCTGCCGTTCGCGTTCGCGCCGACCGGGTTCACCCGGATGATGAACCACGAGGGCGAGAGCGCGGTCGTGAAGGTCGCCGAGGAGATCGGCATCCCGTACGCGCTGTCGACGATGGGGACCACCTCGATCGAGGACGTCGCCGCGGCGGCGCCGGCCGCGCGGAAGTGGTTCCAGCTGTACGTGTGGAAGGACCGCGACGCCGGTGAGGACCTGGTGAAGCGGTCGGCCGCCGCGGGCTACGAGGCCTTGATGCTGACGGTCGACGTACCGGTCGCCGGTGCGCGGCTGCGCGACGTACGCAACGGCTTCACCATCCCGCCGCAGCTGACGGCCAAGACTGTGCTGGACGCGTCGCTGCACCCGGCGTGGTGGGCCAACCTGCTGACCACGCGGCCGCTGACGTTCGCGTCGCTGTCCACCTGGGACGGCACGGTCGCCGAGCTACTGGACAAGCTGTTCGACCCCACGATGACCATCGACGACCTCAACTGGCTGCGCTCGATCTGGGACGGTCCTCTGATCGTCAAGGGCATCCAGACCGTCGACGACGCCCGCCGGGTGGTCGATGCCGGTGCGGACGCGATCGTGCTGTCCAACCACGGCGGCCGCCAGCTCGACCGGGCTCCGACGCCGCTGCGCATCCTCCCGGACGTCCGGAAGGCGGTGGGCAGTGACGCCGAGGTCTACCTCGACACCGGCATCATGTCGGGCGCTGACATCGTGGCGGCGATCGCTCTGGGCGCCGACGCGTGTCTGGTCGGCCGTGCGTACCTCTACGGCCTGATGGCCGGCGGCCAGCGCGGTGTGGCGCGTGCTGCGGAGATCCTGACCAAGGAGGTTCGCCGCACGATGGCGCTGCTCGGTGTCTCGCAGGTGGCGGACCTCAACCCGTCACACGTCCGCCTGCCGGAGCAGGCCGCTATAGCGGCAGGTTGGCGATGATGCGCAGGCCACCCGTCGGCGTTCGGGTGGCGGTGAGCGTCCCGCCGAGGGCGGTGGCTCGCTCACGCATGCCGATGATGCCGTTGCCTTCCTTCGGCGGGCCTGCGAGGGACTGACCGTCGTCGTCGACCTGCAGTACGAGCGACTGTTCGCCGTACTGGATGCGGACGGTCGCCTCGCTCGCCTTGGCGTGCCGGACGATGTTGGTGAGCGACTCCTGGATGATGCGGAACGCGGCCCGGTCCAGTCCGGTCGGAAGCGGATGCGGGTCGCCGTGGACGACCGTGTGCACCTCGAGGCCGGCCCGGGACGTCCGGCTGACCAGATGCTCGAGCCGCTCGAGTCCCGCGACCGGTTGGCGTGGTGCGGTCTCGTCGGACTGCCGCAGGATGCCGACGATCGAGCGCAGCTCCACCAGGGCTTCCTTGCTGGCGTCCTTGATCGCCGAGAGCGCCGGTCCGGCCTGTTCGGGCTGCCGGTCGACCAGATGCAGCGCGGTCGAGGCCTGCACGTTGATCAGCGAGATGTGGTGAGCCACCACGTCGTGCAGCTCCTGCGCGATCCGCAGCCGTTCCTCACCGGCCTTGCGCAGTTCCGCCTCCCGCCGGGTCCGGGCCGCAGCCATGACACGGTCGCGGTGCGCGCGGAAGAGCTCGGCAATGAACCCGAGTACGACGAAGCAGGTGCCGACGAGCAGGACCTGGTAGACGCCGTCCTCGTTGATCCCGAGCACCAACCGGCCGAGGAGATGTCCGACGTACAAGGTGATGAGGGCGGTCCAGCCCGCCAGCCGGTAGCCGCGCCGGATCACGCTGAAGACCGCGATCACGAACGCGAAGATCACCGGGCCGTACGCGTACTGCATCAGCATGTAGACGAGCGTCGAGCCGACCGTTGCCCACAGCACCGGAATCGGCCGGGTCTGCAGCCAGTACAGCGACACCGTCCCGATCAGCACCAGGACGACCATGAACCAGTCGGCGGCCCGGCGTTCCGGTTCGCCCCGGGACGCGCCGAGCGAGCCCACCACGCCGATCAGGGAGAGCACCAGCGGCAACGCGATCCGCCGCACCCGGGCCAAGGCGGTGGGTGCGGTTTCGGTTGTCAGGTCAGTCGTGCTCACAGTACGAAACCGTACGGGGCCGCGCGGTCAGGTGTCATCGTCGCCACGGAGTACTTCGTTCTGCTCCGCCGGGAGTATCCGGAGTCAGTACTTGACTTTGTAGATCTTCTCCTCGTACGCCTTGCCGTAGTACTCCTCCAGCTCGGCCAGGTCGGTGTCCTTCCGCTCGAGGGTCTTCGAGATGGTGGCCCGGTTCGCCATCGCGGTCGGGTCCCAGGTCTCGGGCTTCCACAGCTGCGAGCGCAGGAACGCCTTCGAGCAGTGATGGAAGACCTCCTCGATCTCCACCAGCAGCGCGAGCTGCGGCCGATTGCCCTTGACGATCATCTCGTCGAAGAACGGCGCCTCGCGGACGATCCGGGCCCGGCCGTTGATCCGGAGCGTGTCACCGCGGCCCGGGATGAAGTAGACCAGGCCGACGTGCGGGTTGGACAGGATGTTGGTGAAGCCGTCGACCCGCCGGTTGCCGGCGCGCTCGGGGATCGCGATCGTGCTGTCGTCAAAGACCTTGGTGAACCCGGCCGGGTCGCCCTTCGGCGAGACGTCGCAGCTGCCGTCGGCCGCGGACGTCGCGATCAGGCAGAACGGCGAGACCGACAACCACTGCCGGTCGAGCTCGTGGAGTTCCTTGCGGGTCTTGTCGGCGGCGGCCCCGAGGGGCTGCGGCACCACGCTGCGCAGCTCGTCGTACGTCGTGATCTCGACCAGTCCGGGGATGTCCATCAGACGGCGTTCTCCTCTACCGGCAACGGCTGGTCCGTCTCACTGACGGTCCTCGTCCGTGCAGCCCATCGTACGGCGGGACCAGTTGCGCAACTGGTCCCTAGGAACAGTGCACCCACAGCGATCCAGCCGATCGGACCCCACCCCAGGACCACTGTGGTCAGCAGTGCCGGACCTAGCATGCGTGCAATTGCAGGGCCGGTGCCGAAGAAGCCCTGGTACTGCCCTTGCTTGTCGGCCGGGGCCAGTCCGAAGCTGATTTCCCACGCACCGGACGCCAGCTTCATCTCGCCGAGCGTCAGCAGTGCGGCGGCGACGACCAGTACGACGGCCGCGGCCCAGGCGCTCATCTTGGCGGCGGAGATGGCGAACACCGCGCACGCGGCCAGCATCGCGACTCCGGCGAACCGGACCGACCGGGTGGCGGTGCGCAGGTCGCGAACGCTGCGGGCGATCCGCACCTGGAAGAACGTGACTCCGAGCGTGTTGACGATCAGCAGCGAGGCGACCACCCAGTCCGGTGCGTCGGTGTGCGAGACGATCCACAGCGGCGCTACCAGGCTGAGCAGCGGCATGAACAGCAGCATGATCGAGTTCAGCAGCGCGAGGACGGCGTACGGGCGGTCGTGTAGCACGGCGAGCCGCGGCTCACCCTTCACGCGCAGTCTGACCGCCACCGACGGCACGCGGTGGAGCAGGCGGGCCGCGATCAGGAAGCTGAGTGCGTCCAGTGCGAAGACCGTCAGGTACGCCGTTGACGTGTCGAAGCGGAGCGCGATACCGCCGAGTGCGGCGCCCACTGCGAGGCCTGCGTTGACTGTGGACTGGAGGAAGGCTCGGATGCGGGTGCGCTCGGCCGGCGTGACCAGACCGGCCAGGAGTGCTTGCCGGGCGGCCGTGAGACCAGTCTGGCTGCAGGCGTAGACGATCGCGGCGACCAGGAACAGAGCGAAGCTGCGGACGAAGAGGAACGAGGCGACCGAGGCCGCGGTCGTCAGGGCGAGCAGGACGGCTGTGCCGCGGGGGCCCCGACGGTCGGCGAGGTTGCCGAGCGGGACACCGGTGAGGAAGCCGACCAGCCAGGCGATCGTGAGGCCGAGGCCGACCTCGGCGGTCGACAGTCCGACGACCCGGGTGAAGAAGAGCGCCGAGGTGACGATGAACGCGCCGTCGCCGACCGAGTTGGCCAGTTGCGCCATCGCGAGGTCGCGGGGTGCTCCGGCCGGCGGCAGGATGCCGCCGCGTCCGCTGCGTACTCGGTCTGTCGTGATGCTCATCGGAGTCTCCCTCGGCTCGGTCTGCTTCGAGCCTAGGAGAGCAGCGGCCCAGCAGGCAGATCCACTTCATGCCTCCTGTGGTGGGCCATTTGAGCGGCGACCTGACCATCAGCACCACCGACTGTGGGCGCGGGAATTGGTCTGTGGATAACTCTCTGCGGCGGTCGGAACGACGGCACTTTGTAGGTATGAGCTTCCAGAACCTCCCACCCACGTGGACCAGCCAGCCTCTGTCCGATCCCGCCCGTGCCGCCGACGTCGTCGACCTCATGGTCACCCTCGGCGACCGGCGCCGCGGCACCTTCACCGTCCTACTCTGCGACCCCGACAACCACTACCGAGCAGCCCTGACCCTCGCCCTACCCGAAGACTTCGCGACTCCGATCGAGCACGTCGGCCCGCATCACCACCGCGCCGGGACTGCATCGAATCACCACCCCGCTGGGACCGCCGGCGTCTGCTCATCCGCACTGGACCCGATCCTGCCCGCTGTCCGAACAGCGCCGGGCACCGGTCTCATTCTGGCTCTAGGCCGCCCAGGACCGCCGTTCCAGCCGGAGATGGACACCGAGTGGGCCGAAGCCGCCACCCGCATCTGCCAAGCCGCCGACGTCCGCCTCCTCGGCTTCTACGTAGCCTCAGCCGACCACATCTACCAACCCCAACCCCAACCCCAAACCCAAGCCGCCGCCTGACCCCGCCCCCATCCACAGTCAGACCAACCACCCCACACCCCGTCCATGGCCGCAGCTAGGCCAACCACCTCGCACCCGGTCCACGGTCAGAGCAGGACCAAGCATCCCGCACCCCGTCCACGGCCGCAGCCAGGTCAACCACCTCGCACTCCGTCCGCAGCCAGACCAAGCACCCTGCACCTAGCCCATGGCCACCGCCTACTACCCACACCCGTCGACAGCAGCAGCCGACCGATCACCCGCTCTACCCACCGGCCGAGGGGTCAGCGGACGCCTCGGGGGCGGAATTGGATGCTGATGCGAGGTCCGACGCGGCCGGACGCCTTGGGGATCGCGTGTTCCCAGGTGCGCTGGCACGAGCCACCCATGACGATGAGGTCTCCATGCCCGAGCGGATAACGCACCGTCGAACCCACCGGCCCACTCGTCCCACCCGGCCGCGGCCGCAACGCGAGCACACGCGGCTCCCCGACCGACAGAATCGCGACCATCGTGTCCTCGTGATTCCCGCGCCCGATCCGGTCCCCGTGCCAGGCGACGCTGTCCCGCCCATCCCGGTAGAAGCACAACCCCGCCGTCCGGAACGGCTCACCCAACTCGTCCGCGTAATGCTCACTGAGCAGATCCCGAGCCTCATCCAGGATCGGCACCGGAAGCTCCTCGTTCTCCCCGTAGAAGCACAACAGCCGCGGTACGTCGACCACCCGGTCGTACATCTGCCGCCGCTCGGCCTGCCACGGCACATCCCGCGCCAACCGCTCGTACACCTGATCGGCCCCGGTCAACCACCGCGGCAGCACGTCGATCCACGCCCCAAGTCCCAGCTCCGTCCGCCCGACCCCCGCCAGCGAACCCAGCGCAGGATCCTCGAACGCATCCAGCAACGACCCTTGAAGCCCAGCAGCCATAACCCCACCATACCTGAGATTCGAACATATGTTCCCCTGAATCTCGTCGGCCTGGACGGACATGTGTGATGTCTCAGGACATGGGTGACAGTTCTGCCTCAGGACATCGGTGACAGTTGATGTCTCAGGACATCGGTGACGTTTCAGCCAGTCTTGGGCGCTGTCCGGGAGGTCGGCCGTTGCCGAGGTAGGTCACGCCGGGCGCCGGTTGGGTGTCCTCGACCAGCTTGGTCAGGCTCCCGCGGACCCTGGCTGGCGGTGTGACCCAACAGGTCGTGATGTACGACGGTGCCGGCCAGGTGGTCGGCGGCGACACGGGCACCTCGGACAACGCGCCGGACAGTCCCGGCCGGCCTGAGCTATCGAGAGACCTGGACCGGCATGCCCGCCATGAGCACAGCCACGCGCGCTGCCTACACGGTGTGGCCATCGGGTCCTGTGGGTTGAGGCAGCGTCGTGTTCGCGGTCATGGGTCTGATGCGTGCCGCGTCCCGCAAGGTTTTGGCTGACTGATGACAAGTTCCGAATGCTCCACGAGGCGGACGCGGCGAATCCGCCGGACGCCGACCATCGGATCCAGGTGGACGCACTCAACGTGCAGAACCAGACCGAGAAGGTGGCAAGACTCTGGCAGTACGTCGATGATTTGCTGCCGAATTACGTCAGCGTGATATGACCCCGGTAAACGTAGGTGACTGGTTCTCCGATGATGTCCTTGAAGTCGAGGCGGCCGGTGGCGCCGGCCAAGCCGCCAGTGCCACTGCCCGCAGCGATCGGGTGTTGACAACGCCCGCGAAATTCCGTGCCATCGGGTTCGAACTTGGCCTCGAACCTGTAGGTGGTCGCGAACGTTCCCTCGGGACCACCATTGAGTCTGCCGACGAAGACCTCTTCACCGGTCTCCAGGTATGCGCCGCTCGGCGTCTGATGGACCGAGTCGACTCTGGTGTACAAGCAGCCGTCCAGGCTGCCAGTCATGGCGAGCCCTGGGTAGCTGACGAATTCCTCGTACCCCGTGGGCGGGGCAGGACACTGGACCGCGTCATACAACGCGTCCCCGGAGAGTTGATTCGCCGCCGCTTGCGCATTCACAGGGAGCGCTATCAGTACGCTCATCACCAAGGCGAACAGGAACATGAGTCGTTGATTCTTCAGCACGGTTTTCCCCCATTCGGCAGGGACGAATTGGTCGCCCCCACATTTCACCATCACGCAGATAACGCGCCATGTCCATGGCCGCGCGCACCTAACCGTCCGCGATCGTACGTGCGGCTTCGCGAACCATCGTGGAGAGTTCAGCTGGGGCGATTTGGGCGTTGTCCGGGAGGTCGGCCGTTGCCGCGGTAAGTCACGCCGGGCGCCGTTTGGTGCTCGATGAATTTGGTCCGGCTCATTGAGGAGCTGGGAGCACCACGCCAATGACGCGTCGCGCATCGTTCGCCAGCGCCGGGTTGGTGTCCTTGTGATCCGCCAACACGATCAGGGCCTGTGACAGCACGCGCCCGCGTCCGCGCAGCCACGTCGCGTCGTCCACGTCCAGCGCCGCACGGAACTCGTCGCGGACGCTCGCGGGCAGCAGGTACCACACGGGGAACAGGTCGCACGCCGGATCGCCGACACCGCACGTCTCGAAGTCGAGCACCGCGGTCAGCCGGCCCTCAGCCGACACGAGCATGTTGCTCGGCGTCAGGTCCGAGTGCACCCACGCCTCGCGCCCGTCGTACGGCGCCGCGAGCGACTCCTCCCACGACGCCAGCGCGGCGCGAGTGTCGATCAGGCCATCCAGCTCGCCGATCGCCTTCCGCGTCGAGGAGTCCATCGAGACCATCGGAGCGCGCGTCCGGCGCTCGCCCGCATACGCCGGGGGCCGGTCTGGCAGGTCGATCCGCCGGAACGCGTCGACGAACACCGCGAGGTCCGTCGCCAGCCGGGATGGGTCGGTGAGCGCGTCGGGGAAGGGGTGCGTACCGCTGAGCCAGCGGTGGACGGACCACTCGCCCGGGAACGCGTCAGTGGGTGAGCCGATCGCCTCGACAGAAGGGATGGCCACAGGCAGGAACGGCGCGAGTGCCGCGAGTTTCGCCTGCTCCCGTCGGACTATGTCGTTGATCGAGGGCCGGAGCGGCAGCCGTACGGACAGGTCGGAACCGAGGCGGTAGATCGCGTTCACCAATCCACCGGAGTCGACCGGCTCCAGCGGCAACGCGGCCCACCGCGGGAACTGAGCGGCCACCAGTTCGCGGACGAGCGGCGTGTCGATATCGACCTGATCGGCGTAGACCTTGCGGGGACTCACGAGCCCCATCGGAATGGTCGGCCCGTCCGCTGTCAACCCGGTTTCGGATCGAGTCGGCCAACAGCAGCCAGGCCAGGCAGGCCGGGCGAGCTACGGCCCGCCGCGTGCCTGTGAGCGAGCTTGTTGACCGGCGTGTGATCAGCTGCCATGGTCAGCGGATCTCGCTCCAGCGGACTCCGGTCCAAGGTGGCAGGTCGAGCGAGCGGGATGCCCAGCTGAGGCAGATCACGGCGATACGTTGAAAGACCCTGCGGAGCCACTGCGGAGCCTGCGTCTCGTGAGCGGCCCGGCGAGCGTACCGACCGGCGATGTGGGCCGCCCAAGGCCCTCCTTCAGGTAGGACGTCGAACGGATCCGGGCCGCCTTCGAGTGGCAACGTAGCGAGTGCCGAAGCGAGGTCCTGCTGTGGATTCCCACGAATGGCCTGGGCCCAGTCCACCAGCACCACGCGTCGCCCGACGAAACACAGATTGTCGCTCCGGACGTCGTTGTGCACCAGCGCATCACCCCCGACTGGGACGTTGCCCTCCGCTTCCACCAGTCCCTCCAGCGCAGCGCTGAACCAGGCCTCGCTGCACAGGCCGAGCGCCAGGAAGTCATCCGCCTCGCGCTCGATCAACGGCCACTGCGGCTGGAATCCGTCCCGGGCTGACGGAAGGGATGCCGGCGGGGGCAGCTCACCGACCCGCCGCAGTGCCGCGAACAGGAGATCGAACTGACCGGGTTTCCACGTCACCGGGTCATGGTCGGCCGGCCAATGCGCAGCACGCAGGTCCTCCATCACGAGGACCGGGCGATCGCCGTCCTCGAGCCAGGCCAGCTCCCGAGCGACCAGGTCGCTGTCGACACTGGAGACGATCTCATGCTCTGTACGGAGCCCTTTCGCTCCCTGGTCATCGACGGCAGCCTTCACGAAGGCGCTCGAGCCGTCAGCAAAGCCAACGACGAAGGACGCGGCCGACAGCCCGGTGTGCGGCCGATGCCAGTCAATCGGCTCTTTGCCTAGTGCCGACGCAATCAACGTCTGCAGCTCCTGCGTCGGATGCCCGTCCTTTGTCACAGCTTGCGGCTTTCGTTCAGCCGACGAAGGCGACTGTGTTGCCGTCCAGGTCGCGCACGATGAAGTCCGTGCCGCCCCAGGCTTGCTTGGTGAGCTTCTGGGCTGGCTCCACGCCCGCTGCGAGATACTCCGCGTACAACTCCTTGACGTTTCGAGTTTCGATGAAGGCCATGATGAGCCCTTCCTCGCGCGCGGTGTCAGCAGCGAGCACCGGCTCATGCACGAACCGCAAGTGCAAGGTAGCGTCGTCGCGCGACACCGAGCCATAGAACGGCGGATGCCCGTGCAGGAAGTCGACACGGAACCCGAGGCGATCGCGATAGAACTCGGCGGCCGCCCGTACATTGCGAACGAACAGGACCGGCCGCGCGGCGTCGAGCAGGACGGGCTTCGGAGCCTCGGGTGGTCGTGGCGACGCGTCCTCGACGGCCGCCCTCAGCGCGGCCCAACTGTCGTAGCCCGCCTCGAGCGCAATGATCTCCTGCGCCTCCGTGAGCTTGAAGTTCAGCGCGAGCGATTCGTGATCCGTCACATCGCGGTATCGCGGCAGCTGGCGGATGCGGCCACCGACCGAGTGGTTGCGGTCGCGGTGCCAGCGCAGGAGTTGCTTGGCTTGCTTCTTGTACGTTTCGAGCACGGGCATGGCGTTCCTCCCAGGGTTGAGCTGGAGTAGGTGGGCCTTGCCCTTTCGGCGTCTTGCGCCGTTGCGCCCAGACTGGAGACTAGCTCGCGCTTTCGCATGAATTTAGCACGGACCGATTGCCTTGCAGTGCCCCACTGCACGGTACGGGTCGGCAACCGGCCGGCCATGCAGCAGTTCGGCGACGTCGTCCCGCCGATGGTTGGCCCGCCCATCGACAAGACTCTGGTACGACGGGATGACGGGATGGCGGGGCGATCGGGTGGAGGGCAGATGGCGCGGCTGGTGATTCGGAACGTGTCGGTGCTGGTGGTGCCTGAGGCGGGGGAGTGCCGGATCGACGAGTTTCAGGATCTGCATGTTCACGACGACCGGATCACTGCTGTTGCCCCGACCGGAGCCGACCCCGGAGTCGCGTTGGAGGAGGCAGGCAGTTCGCTGGGGGAGTTGGAGGTGATCGACGGGACTGGGCTGCTGGCTGTGCCGGGGTTGGTGAACTCGCATACGCACAGTCCGATGGTGATGATGCGGGGCGCGGCCGAGGACGTGTCGATCGACGACTGGTTCAACCAGCGGATCTGGCCGATGGAGGTCAATCTGACGCCGGATCGGGTGCGCGTCGGAGCACGCCTGGCGTGCGCGGAGATGCTGCTGGCCGGCGTGACGACGTTCGTGGACCACTACTTCTACGCCGACCAGATCGCGCGGGCCGTGGTCGAGTCCGGCATCCGCGCCGACCTCGCCCCGACGTACTTCTCCTCGACAGGCCCGGAAGCCATCGATGCAGCCGTCGCGACCACTCGCGACCTCAGCACCCTCAACCCGCGCATCACCGTCAGCCTCGGCCCACACGCGACGTACACGGTGACGGACGAGGACCTTCGTCGTACGGCGGACATCGCGCGAGCCGAGGGGTTCCGGATCCATCTGCACGCGGCCGAGACCGAGGAGCAGACGCGTTCGTCGATGGACCGACTCGGTGTCACGCCCATGGAGGTCCTCGACCGGACCGGCGTGCTGGACGCCGGCGCCTTGATCGCCCACGGCTGCGGCATTCGCGAGTCCGACCTGGCGATCCTCGAGCCCCACGCCGATCGCATCGCGGTCGCCAGTTGCCCGAAGGTCTATCTGAAGCTCGCGATGGGTTCGGTGACACCGATCCGAAGCCTGCAGTCGATCGGTGTGCCGGTCGGCGTCGGCACCGATGGAGCAGCGGTCCACAACACGCTCGACGTCTGGGAGTCGATGCGCATGGTCGCCCTCACCCAGAAGCAACGCGAACAAGACGCCGAGTGGATGACCATCTCCGACACCCTCCGCCTCGCCACCCGGGGTGGCGCCAAGGCGGCCGGTCTCCCCGACACCATCGGCGCCCTCGAACCTGGCCGCCAGGCCGACATCGCCCTGGTCGACCTCTCCGGGCCGCATTGCCAACCGCTCCACGACCCTCGAGCGGCTCTCGTGTACTCCGTTCGACCGTCCGACGTCGTCACCGTCCTCGTCGCGGGCCAGGTCGTCGTACGCGACCGTCGACTCACCACCCTCGATCTCGACGAGGTCCTCGCCGAAGCCCGCGACCTGGCCCACACCCTCGTGGATCTCTCGAAGGGCGGCGCCGTCCAGCACTACACCCCCTGACCAACAGCAACGCCCCGGCCGATTCGACCGGGGCGTGCCGAGGGTGGTGCGCCTGCAGCGCGCGCTGGACGACAGGCAGTTGCCTGCGGCGCGCTCTAGGCTTTGGGCACGACGTCGAGGAGGCGTGATGGCGGCATCGGGCTCCGATCTGTCCGGCTGGCGGCGAGGACCGTTCACCGGCGCCGGACTGACCTACGACTGCTTCGAGAACGGGTCCGGTCCAGGAGTCGTACTGATCCCCGAGGTCCCGGGACTCACACCCGAGGTCCAGTCCTTCGGCGAGCATCTGGTCGGCGCGGGGTTCACCGTCGTCATTCCGTCGCCGTTCGGTACGCCGGGACGCGACCCGAGCATGGGCTACACGCTGCGGACGATCGCGCGCCTGTGCGTGTCCAAGGAGTTCCGGGCCTTCGCGACGGACGCGGAACGGCCGATCACGAAGTACCTGCGGGCCGTTGCCGCCGACCTGGCCACCCGGACGCCGGGCCGTGGGGTCGGCGTGATCGGGATGTGCTTCACCGGAGGGTTCGCCCTGGCCGCGGCCGTCGAGGAGTCGGTGACGGCGCCGGTTCTCAGCCAGCCGGCGGTGCCGTTCCCGGTGACGCGCAGGATGCGGCAGGATCCAGGCCTGTCCCGGCGGGAGCTCGAGATCGTCAGGGAACGGACGCGGAACGACGGACTCTGCGTGCTGGGTCTGCGGTTCAGCAAGGACCGGGCGGTGCCGCCGGAGCGCTTCGCCACACTCCGCGCGGCGCTCGGTGACGCGTTCGAGGTGATCGAGCTCGACTCCGGCCCGGGCAATCCGGACGGCTTCAAGACCTCGGCTCACGCGGTCGTCACCCACGAGGTGCGGGAGGACCCGCCCAACTCGGCGTACCGGGCGCGTGCCCGGACGGTCGAGTTCCTCCGCGAACACCTTGTGGAGAAAGGCGAAACTCAACCGCACGATTGAACTCTGCGGTAACCGGCCGTTCGTCACAGCGTGCCGAGTAGCTATGACCGTCGGTGCCGAAATGTTAAGGCGGCGTCGAGGAATACGCAGCGTGTGAGTATCCGGACTCCGGGTGGGGAAACATACCGAAATCTGGGGTGGATCGTTGCGTTCTGCAAGGGAGGGGGAGCAGTGGGTGACGCTCGGTGATTTCCTCTGGTATCAAGCGCCGGGGACATGGCACGATCGGCCCCCGGAGGCACATCAGGGGGCAGGCATGGCGATGGCCAGGCACTTGAAGAGTGAGGCTGTATGAACGGGCGGACAGCACAGGACAGCCGGCTCCCGGTCAACGGGACCCCGGCGGCTGACGGGACCAATGGTCACGGCTCGCAGCCCCAAGCTCCACTCGGCCACCTGCCGGCGGACGAAGGGGCCGACGAGCACAGAGCTCCCGCGGAGCATCGCGACCACAAGAAGCGGGGCCGCGGCAAGGCCGCGGAGAACGCTCCCGCACGCGACACCGGGGCTCGACCAGCCAACCCCGCGAGCGGGCCCGAGGCCGGTCCTCAGGCCGGCCCGGAGAACCGCCCGGAGAACGGCCCCGAGCAGGTGCACTGGTCCCAGCGGCCGAGCACGCGCGTGAACGGTACGCCGCTGGGCGAGTTCAACACCCCGGTCCGCGTCGACGAGATCGCGGTCGCGGCGATGGCGCTGTCCGAGAACCTGCAGGCCGCCACCCGTGGCATGCCCGAGTCCGTCGAGTTGCGCCGGTTCCGGCGTGAGCTCGACCAGGCCGCGAGCACGTTCCGCACGATCGCGGGCGAGCTCGAGGCGACCGCCGGCAGCCTCGTCCGCCTGGCCGCGAACGAAGCCCAGGCCTGCGGCGTCGGCTGGGGCGTGTGCCCCGAGCACGGCCTGACACTGATGAACGTCGGCGACACCGTCACCTGCCACATCCTCGGCTGCCACCGGCAGAACGAGGGCGCGGTCGAGCGCTGCCAGCATCCGGTGGCCTACCGCGTCGTGGACGCGGCCGGTCCGTCGCTGCTGACCTGTGCCGGACACGCCATCGCCTGCCGCCTGTACCTCGACAACCCCGTCATCACCGCGGCCGCGGACAGCATGGAGCTGTTCTAGGCGGGCCACGGCTGCGTGGGCCGGGTTGCCGTCACGGGCGCCTGGCCCTTGAACATCCGGCCGCCGTCGTTGGTCAACCGCAAGTAGTAGTCCGACGTACACGCCGTACCGTCCTCGTCGAGGGCGCGGATCCCGGAGCCGGCCGCGCGGGTCGGTTCTTCGCCACCGGTCGGGTTGAACCGCTGCAGGGCGGCCGTGTCGCAGCCGTTCTGCTGCATCCACTGGAAGTGCGTGTTCACGGTCTGCTGGTCGTACGACGAGAACAGCCGGGCGGCCTGCCCGTTCCCGAGATTCGGGTACGCCGTCTGGTACGTCGAGCTGTAGTCGCGGACGTCCGGCCAGCTCACGATCGCGGTGTTGGTGGGTGACGGCGGCTGGCCCCAGTTGTTGCTCCAGTGCCACCACCCGTTGATCGGTGCACCGTCGCCACCGCAGGCGAACCAGCCCTGGTAGCCGACGGTCACCTTGCCGACGACGTCACCGGGCGGACTGGCGGCGGATGCGGCCTGAGGGACTGCCCCGGCCAGTGCGGTGGCGGCAGTCGAGGCGAGGAAAGTACGGCGGGAGAGCTTCATGGGGCGGACTCCTGTCGGAGGCGGAGGAAATCTCGAACAGAGTCTTGCAAGAAAGCGATCGTGACAAGCCCTTGACGGCCCCACCGCTGAAACTTAGTTTGTTGCCTCAACAGACAAAGTCTGAGGAGGGGTGGCCTGATGACGTTGACCGACGGCCGCCGTCCGGGAGACCGAGCCGTTGCCGCGGACCACGTCTCGCTGCGCCGCAACAACCTCTCCGTGGTCCTGCGCCACGTCCGCGAGTCCGGGCCGAAGTCGCGAGCCCGGATCGCCGCCGACACCGGCCTGAACAAGGCCACCGTCAGCAGCCTGGTCGCCGAGCTGGTCGAGCGCGGCCTGCTCCGCGAAGGCCCGGCCGACTCCACCCGCGCCCTCGGCCGCCCCGGCCAGCTGGTCGAGCTGGACGGCAGCGGCGTGTGTGGCATCGGTGCCGAGATCAACGTCGACTACATCGCCGTCTCCGCCCTCGACCTGGCCGGCGACACCGTCATCGAACGCCGCGACCCGCTCGACGTGGCCCACCTCGACCCCAGTACGACGCTTGACCGGGTGGCCGACCTCGTCCGCGAGGCCGTGGCCGCCGTGCAGGCGCGGGCCGGACAGTTGGCCGGCGTGACCGTCGCCGTGCCCGGCCTCGTCCAGGGCGACACCGGCGACCTCAAGCTCGCGCCGAACCTCGGCTGGGGCGAGGTCCAGGTGATCCAGGAGATGCGGTCGCGTCTCGGCGAACCGACGTACCGGCTGCACGTCGACAACGAGGCGAACCTCGCGGCCCTGGCGGCGTACTCGGAGCTGCGCAAGAACACGCCGGTGCAGGATCTCGTGCTCCTGACCGGTGCGGTCGGTGTCGGCGGCGGGATGGTGTCGAACGGGCATCTGCTCCGCGGCGGACGCGGCTACAGCGGCGAGGTCGGCCACATGCCCGTCGCGCCACCCGGCCGGACCTGCGGCTGCGGGCGGACCGGCTGCTGGGAGACGGTCGTCGGCCTGAGCGCACTGTTGCACAAGGCAACGGACAGGGACGACCCGGTCCGGGATCCGTCCCTGGACGTGGAGCAACGGCTGGCCGGGATCACCCGGCGGGCCGAGGCGGGGGACGCGCGGACACTGACCGCGCTGAAGGAAGTCGGTACCTGGCTGGGGATTGGGGGAGCGATCCTGGTGAACATCCTGAACCCGGACGTGCTCGTGCTCGGCGGCTACTTCGCCGTCCTCGGGCCGTGGTTGAAGGAACCACTGGAGAAGGCGATCCGCGAGCGTGTGATCGCGCCGGACGGCGGCGGCTGCCAGGTGGTCCGCTCGGACCTCGGGTTCGCCGCGGCGGTCCGCGGCGGCGCGCAGATCTCGCTGGAGCAGGTCCTGGTCGATCCGACCGTGATCGGCCGTGTGGACTCGGGGGTGGCGCAATGAACGATCTGCTCATGATGACCGGGATCGTCAAGGAGTTCCCCGGCGTACGAGCGCTCGGCGGCGTCGACCTGGACGTCCGGGCCGGCGAGGTGCACTGCCTGCTCGGCCAGAACGGCGCCGGCAAGTCCACGTTGATCCGGGTGCTGACCGGCGCTCATCAGCCCGATGCCGGGGCGATCTGGATCAACGGCGAGCAGGTCCAGCTGAACAGCCCGACCGCTGCGATCCAGCGCGGTATCGCCGCCATCTACCAGGAGCTCGACCTGGTCCCCGAACTGTCCGTGGCCGAGAACATCTTCCTCGGCCACGAGCCGTCCCGCTTCGGCTTCAGCCGCCGGCACGAGGCGACGGCCAGGGCCCGAGAGATCCTGCAGGGCTTGGGGCACGGCGAGATCCCGGTGCATCGGTCCGTCGGTTCGCTGCCCGCCGCCGGCCAGCAGGTGGTCAGCATGGCCCGCGCACTGTCGCGGGACGCGCAGCTGATCGTGATGGACGAGCCGTCCGCGGTGCTCGATCCCGAAGAGGTCGCCAACCTGTTCCGGGTCATCCGCGGCCTGACCGCGCGCGGCGTGGCGGTCGTCTACATCTCGCACCGGCTCGAGGAGATCCGCCAGGTCGGCGACCGGGTCACCGTGCTCAAGGACGGTGCGACCGTCGCCACCGGCCTCGACGCCCGCGCGACCCCGACCAAGGAACTCATCCGGCTGATGACCGGTCGCTCGATCGAGTACGCCTTCCCGCCCCGCCGGGAGATCCTCAGTACGGCGCCCGTCGTTCTGGAGGTGGAGGACCTGACCCGGCCGGGTGAGTTCGCCGGCATCGGGTTCACCGTGCGGGCCGGCGAGATCGTCGGGCTGGCCGGGCTCGTCGGCTCGGGGCGGTCCGAAGTCCTCGAGACCGTGTACGGCGCCCGCCGGGCCGCGACCGGATCGGTCCGGGTCGACGGCGTGACACTGCGACCCGGGCGGGTGCAGGCCGCGGTGAAGGCCGGCGTCGGGCTGGCGCCGGAGGAACGCAAGAGTCAGGCGCTGCTGCTGGACGAGGCCGTGTTCAAGAACATCACGGTGTCGAGCATGGGGCGGTTCGCCAGCGGGGGATTCCTGAACGGCCGGGCCGAGCGGGAGGCCGCCGCGCAGCTCGCCACCGCGCTGGACGTCCGCCCTGCTGGGGTGGAGCATCCCGTACGCAACCTGTCCGGCGGGAACCAGCAGAAGGTCGTGCTGGCCCGCTGGCTGCTGCGGGAGTGCCGCGTGCTGCTGCTCGACGAGCCGACGCGGGGCGTCGACGTCGGCGCGCGGTCGGAGATCTACGCGTTGATCCGCAATCTGTCCGCCAACGGGGTCGCGATCGTGCTGGTCTCCAGTGAGGTCGAGGAAGTGCTCGGTCTGGCCGACCGGGTCGTCGTACTTCGGGAGGGGCGTGCCGTCCACATCGGGCCCGCGCAAGACATCGACGAGCATCAGGTCCTGGACCTGGTGATGGAAGGAAGTGCGGTGTGAGTGACGAGATCGCACCTCAGGACACAACTGCATCGACCCAGGCAACGGTCACCCAACCGGCGGCCCCGCGGTCCGGTGGTCTGCTGAACAGTGGCGTGGGGCGCAACCTCGGTCTGGTGGTGGCGCTGGTTCTGCTCTGCATCGTGGGAGTGATCACCTCGGGGGACACGTTCGCCACCGGCGCCAACGTGCTGACGATCCTGCGGCTCGCGGCCGTGATCGGTGTGGTCAGCATCGGCATGACGTTCGTCATCACCGGCGGCGGGATCGACCTGTCCGTCGGCGCGATGGTCGCCCTCGCGTCGGTCTGGGCCACCACGGTGGCCACCCAGCAACTGGGGTCCGACCTGCACTGGATCTTCATGGTCACCACGGCGCTGGCCGTCGGTGCCGCCTGTGGTCTGGTGAACGGCCTGCTCATTGCCTACGGCAAGATCGTGCCGTTCATCGCGACGCTGGCGATGCTGGCAGCGGCCCGTGGCCTGGCCGAGATCATCTCCGACCGGAAGACCCAGATCATCACGGTGAACTCGTTCGTCGACTTCTTCGGCGGATCGCTGATCGGCGTACCGGTGCTGGTGTGGATCTTCCTGCTGGTCGCCGCGGCCGGCTGGGTGCTGCTGAACCGGACCACGTTCGGCCGCCGCACCTTCGCCGTCGGCGGCAACTCCGAAGCCGCCCGGCTGGCCGGCATCAAGGTGCAGCGCCACACCGTCGCCCTCTACGTCCTGGCCGGGCTGTGCTGCGGGATCGCCGCGGTGATGCTGATGGCCCGGACGACGACCGGCAGCGCGACCCACGGCCAGTTGTACGAGCTGGACGCGATCGCGGCCGTGGTGATCGGCGGCACGCTGCTGTCCGGCGGCCGCGGCACGATCGTGGGCACCGTCTTCGGTGTCCTGATCTTCACCACCCTCAACAACGTCTTCACGCTGAACAACCTGAGCATCTCCGCCCAGTCGGTCGCCAAGGGGGCGATCATCGTGATCGCCGTCCTCCTCCAGCAGCGACTCGCCGCCCGGGCAACCAGCCAATGAATCACCACAAGGAGGGGACAACGATGTCCGCACGAACACTCGCAAGCGTTGCCATCGCCGGTCTGGGTGTGCTCGCCCTGGCCGCCTGTACGAGCAACACCCCGAAGGCCGAGGAGAGCGACAACGCCCCGGCACCGGCAGTCGCGGCCGGGAAGAACGACGAGCCCGGCCAGAAGGTGCGGATCGGGTTCTCCGCACCGGCCGCCGACCACGGCTGGATGGGCGCCATCACCAAGGCGACCCAGGCGGAGGCGAAGAAGTACCCCGACGTCGAGCTGATCGTTGCCGAGGGCACGAACGACGTGAACCTGCAGATCAGCCAGGTCGAGACGTTCATCAACCAGAAGGTGGACGCGATCGTGCTGCTGCCGTTCGACGGCGCGGCACTCACCCCGGTGGCGACCAAGGCGATGGAGGCCGGCATCACGGTGGTGAACGTGGACCGTGAGTTCGACAGCTCGTTCGCGGCCCGGACCACGATCCTCGGCGACAACCACGGCATGGGTGTCTCGGCCGGCACGTACGTCTGCCAGCAGCTGAAGGACAAGAAGGACGCCGTGGTCGCGGAGATCGCCGGCATCGACTCGCTGCCGCTGACCCAGGACCGCAGCAAGGGCTTCAAGGAGGCCCTGGCCGACTGCGGCCTGAAGGTGAGCAACCGGGTCGCCGCCGAGTTCACCGTCGAGTCCGGTGAGAAGGCCGCGGCCAACCTGCTGCAGGCGGCACCGAAGATCGACGCGATCTGGAACCACGACGACGACCAGGGTGTCGGCGTGATGGCCGCGATCAAGAACTCCGGCCGCAAGGAGTTCTTCGTCGTCGGCGGGGCCGGTTCGGCGAACGTGATGCGGGACATCAAGTCCGGCAACTCGTTGCTGAAGGCCACCGTCATCTACCCGTCCACGCAGGGCGCCGACGGCGTCCGGCTGGCCCGGCTGCTGGTGCAGAAGAAGGCCCTCGGCGACCTGGTGGAGGTCGAGGTGCCGCGCACCGTGCAGCTGTACGCGCCGGTCGTCACCAAGGACAACGTGGACCAGTACATGCCTACCGCATTCGAGAGCTGACACGAGGAGAGTCATGACGAACCTGGGCATCGGCCTGATCGGCTACGCGTTCATGGGAGCGGCCCACTCGCAGGCCTGGCGGAGCGCGCCGCGCTTCTTCGACCTGCCGCTGGACCCGGCGATGAACGTGCTGTGTGGCCGCAACCCCGAGGCCGTCCAGGCGGCCGCGACCAAGCTCGGCTGGAAGGAGACCGAGACCGACTGGCGCAAGCTGCTCGGCCGCGACGACATCCAGCTGATCGACGTCTGCACGCCGGGGGACAGCCACGCCGAGATCGCGATCGCCGCTCTGGAGGCCGGCAAGCACGTCCTGTGCGAGAAGCCGCTGGCCAACACGGTCGAGGAGGCCGAGGCGATGACGGCCGCGGCGGAAGCGGCCAGGGCCAAGGGGATCAGGTCGATGGTCGGGTTCACCTATCGCCGGGTGCCGGCGATCGGGCTGGCTCGCCAGCTCGTTGCCGAGGGCAAGCTCGGGACGATCCGGCACGTCCGGGCGCAGTACCTGCAGGACTGGATCGCCGATCCGGAGGCGCCGCTGTCGTGGCGGCTGGACAAGGAGAAGGCCGGCTCCGGCGCCCTCGGCGACATCGGCGCGCACATCATCGACCTGACGCAGTACATCACCGGTGACAACATCGCCGAGGTGAGCGGTCAGCTCGAGACGTTCGTGAAGGAGCGTCCGGTCGCGGCCGAGCACTCGGGCCTGGCCGGTACGGCGGGCACCGAGCGCGGACCGGTCACCGTGGACGACGCCGCGGTCTTCCTCGCGCACTTCCAATCCGGCGCGCTCGGGGTGTTCGAGGCGACCCGGTTCGCGACCGGGCGCAAGAACGCGATCCGGATCGAGATCAACGGCAGCGACGGCAGCCTCGCGTTCGACTTCGAGGACATGAACCTCCTGCACTACTACGACGCAACCGAAGACGCGAGGACGGCCGGCTTCCGCCGCATCCTCGCCACCGAGTCCGCCCACCCGTACGTCGAGGCGTGGTGGCCGCCCGGCCACCTGCTCGGATACGAGCACGGGTTCACTCATCAAGCCGTCGACCTGGTGACCGCGATCGCCGAAGGAGCCGATCCGACGCCGTCGTTCGCCGACGGGCTGCGGGTCCAGCGTGTGCTGGCCGCGGTCGAGGCCAGTTCGACCTCCCGACAATGGCAGGAGATTCCTGAATGAACAGCTATACCCCGACCAAGGACGACAAGTTCTCGTTCGGTCTGTGGACGGTCGGCTGGCAGGGCGTCGACGTCTTCGGTACGGCGGTCCGTCCGGCGATGGACCCCGTGCACGCGGTGGAGAAGCTCGCGGAACTGGGCGCCGCGGCGGTCACGTTCCACGATGACGACGTCGTACCCGACGACGCCACCCGCGGGCAGGTGCTCGAGCGCTTCACGAAGGCCCTGGCCGACACCGGCCTGGGCGTCGAGATGATGACCACGAACCTGTTCAGCCACCCGGTCTTCAAGGACGGTGGGCTGACCGCCAACGACCGCCAGGTCCGGCGGTACGCCCTGGCGAAGGTGCTCCGCAACGTCGACCTCGCGGCCGAGCTGGGGGCGTCGACCTACGTGCTGTGGGGTGGGCGTGAGGGCGCCGAGTCCGGCGGTTCCAAGGACGTGCGGGCCGCGCTCGACCGGTACAAGGAGTCGATGGATCTGCTCTGCGCGTACGTCCGGGAGCAGGGCTACAACATCCGGTTCGCGATCGAGCCGAAGCCGAACGAGCCGCGCGGTGACATCCTGCTGCCGTCGATCGGGCACGCGATCGCCTTCATCAACGATCTGGCCGATCCGGAACTGGTCGGCATCAACCCCGAGGTCGGCCACGAGCAGATGGCCAGCCTGAACTACGCGCACGGCATCGCGCAGGCGCTGTGGCACGGGAAGCTGTACCACATCGACCTCAACGGGCAGCACGGTCCGCGCTTCGACCAGGACCTGCGGTTCGGTGCCGGGAACCTGCGGGAGGCCTTCTGGACGGTCGACGTACTGCAGGGATCGGGGAACCAGCCGGCGTACGACGGATACATCCACTTCGACTACAAGCCGCCGCGGACCGAGGACGAGGAAGGCGTCTGGGAGACCGCGCGGGGCTGCATGCGCAACTACCTGATCCTGCGCGACAAGGTTCAGGCGTTCCGTGCCGATCCCGAGGTCGCGGAGGCGCTGGCCGCCGCACGTGTGGCGGAGTTGTCCGAGCCCACCCTGGCCGAGGGTGAGAGCCTGGCCGACCTCCGCAACGAGAAATACGACCGGGAAGCGCTGGCCGAGCGCGGTCTCGGGTTCGAGAAGCTGGACCAGTTGGCGATGGAGCACCTGCTCGGCGTTCGCTGATCCGGTTGGTGACACCACCGTAGTAACTCCCGCGCAGGGCAGAGCACGGGAACTGTAGTGATGGAGCGCGCGCCCTTGTCCGACCCATGAGGAGCTCCGCATGATCCAGCTACGCAGGCACGGCACCTTGCTGTGTGTTCTCGTGCTCGCCCTGATCGCGGCGACGTTGGCGCCGTTAACGTGCCCAGCCGCACGCTGCTGACCGCCGTCGGGCCCCGATCGGGGCACCCGGCAGCGCGACCTCCCGCGGCCGGCGGGGACCCCCGGCGCCGCCCCGCGCTCCAGGCGCCGCCGGGGGATACCCGACCCGATCCGTGCAGCCCGCCCCGGCTGGACCGACGTACCGGAAGAAGTTGTTCGACAAGGAGATGACCATGGCTCGACCGATCACCCTGTTCACCGGCCAGTGGGCCGACCTGCCGTTCGAGGAGGTCGCCCGGCTGGCGTCCTCCTGGGGCTACGAAGGGCTGGAGATCGCCTGCTGGGGTGACCACCTCGACGTGCGGCGTGCCGCCGAGGACGAGGCGTACGTGCGCGATCGCCGCGACATCCTGGAGAAGCACAACCTGAAGGTGTGGACGATCTCGAACCACCTGCTGGGCCAGGCGGTCTGCGACGACCCGATCGACCAGCGGCACCAGGCCATCCTGCCCGCGCACATCTGGGGCGACGGCGATCCCGAAGGTGTGCGCCGGCGCGCCGCCGAGGAGATGAAGACGACCGCCCGCGCGGCCCGGGCGCTCGGGGTCGATGTGGTCGTCGGCTTCACCGGTTCGTCGATCTGGAAGACGATCGCGATGTTCCCGCCGGTGCCGCCGGCCATGATCGAGGCCGGGTACCAGGACTTCGCCGACCGCTGGAACCCGATCCTCGACGTGTTCGACGAGGTCGGCGTCCGGTTCGCGCACGAGGTGCACCCGTCGGAGATCGCGTACGACTACTGGTCGACCACCGCGACGCTGGAGGCGATCGGCCACCGGGAGGCGTTCGGCCTGAACTGGGACCCGTCGCACTTCGTCTGGCAGGACCTCGACCCGGTCGGCTTCCTGTGGGACTTCAAGGACCGGATCTACCACGTCGACTGCAAGGACGCGAAGCGCCAGGTCGGCAACGGCCGCAACGGCCGGATGGGTTCGCATCTGGCCTGGGGCGACCCGCGGCGCGGCTGGGACTTCGTCTCGACCGGCCACGGCGACGTCCCGTGGGAGGCGTGCTTCCGGATGCTGAACACGATCGGGTACACCGGTCCGATCTCGGTCGAATGGGAGGACGCCGGCATGGACCGCCTCGTCGGTGCCGCCGAAGCCCTCCAGTTCGTCCGCTCGCTCGCCTTCGACCCGCCCACCGCCTCCTTCGACGCCGCCTTCTCCTCGTAGGTCCTGTGTGGGAGGTCCTGTCGGGGACCTCCCACGGCGGCCGAGGGTCTGGGGCTACGCTCGGACTCATGACAGCTGGCAGGTACGTCGCGCGCATCGTCGAGGTGCCGGATCACGGCATCAAGCTCGACCCGGCGGAGGACTCGGTCGCTCCCGATCAGCCGACCGAGGTGAACCTCCTCGGCATGGCGATCGCGCTCGCACTCGGCGCCGCCGGGTACCGGCATCATGCCGAGCAGCGCGACCCGGAGCTCCAGACGCTCGACACGTTGCTGACCGGCGAGGCGGTCATGCCGTGGCGGTCCCCGGACGAGTCCTCGTCGCCGTACCTGGTGTGCCAACTGAACAACGGCCTGCCGACCTGCGAGGTCCGCCCGACCGCCGACTGAAGGGTGGACGCGATCTGGCCGGATGCACCGGAGCTGGAGCGGCCATGGATCCTGCGGCAGCGGTGGCTGGATCTGACGTTCCTGCACTGGGCGCTGGATCCGGTTGAGGTCGCGCACTTCTTCCCGGCGGGTACCCGTCCGGACACGTTCGAGGGGCGTACGTACGTCGGGCTGGTGCCGTTCCGGATGACCGGCACCGGGTTCCCGCACGGTCCCGCCGTACCTGTGCTGGGATCGTTCCTCGAGACCAACATCCGGCTGTACTCCGTCGACGATTCCGGGCGTCGTGGTGTCGTCTTCCTCAGCCTCGACGCCGACCGCCTCGCCGTGGTCGCGGCGGCCCGCACGATCTTCGGCCTGCCGTATCGCTGGGCTCAGATGACCCACACGCAGGTAGCCGACCAGCACACGTACACGTCGGTTCTCCGCTGGCCGGGTGTGCACGCGACATCGACGATCACCGTCGCGATCGGCTCGCCCGTGGCTTCAGACCCGCTGACCGACTTCCTCACCGCCCGCTGGGGCCTCCACACGCCCCGAGCCCGGCGTACCTGGTACCTCCCCAACCACCACCCGGTCTGGTCGTTCCGCACCGCGACTGTCAGGGCCTCGGAGATCGACGGCCTCTTCCGCTCCGTCGGCCTCGCGGAACCGACCCGCCCACCCGACCACGTCCTCCACAGCCCAGGCGTCCCGGCGACTTTCGCACTGCCGGTCCGGATCTGATGTCAAAGTCGGCCGGTCGGCTCCGACGTACGGGTGTAGGCGCCGGGAGACGGTGCCAGGAGCCGGAGGACGGGACGATGGAACCGCTGAACCTGATGGTGTCGCTGAGTCACAACGCCGCGGACCGACGTGAGCAGAAGACCGATCCGATCACCACAGAGAGTCACGGCCGGGTCGAGCGCAAGCGCAGGCCGAGCCGTCGGCGGAGCCCTCACGGGTGGTTGCGACTGGGGTGGCGGGGAGTGACGAGAGTCGCGACACGCTGAAAAGCACGGTGAAATGGGACGCTGGATCACGCGGAAGCGTGCCAGAGTCCTGCCGTGACTGATGCTGCGAAGAGTGAACTGGCAGAGCGCCTGCTGGCCGTGTACGACGAGCAGTTGCGCGGGACGAGCGAGGGCGCGGACGTACCGACGAGCATGGACGGGCCGGTGATCCGGGTCGAGTACCCGATGCGGGGGTTCGTCAGCTACCGCACGCTCGAGGGCCTCGACGACGCCGAGGTGGACGCACTGATCGCACGCCAACGCGACTACTTCGCCGCGAAGGGCCAGGCGGTCGAGTGGAAGCTGCGCGGCCACGACCTCCCCGCGGACCTGCCCGATCGGCTGCGTGCGGCGGGTTTCGAGCCGGAGGAGCAGGAGACCGTTCTCGTGGCCGAGAGTTCGGACATCGCCGAACGCCTGCGTGGCCGTGCGACCGTCGACGGGGTGACGATCGGCCTGGTGAACGACCGCGCTGATTTCGAGCGCATCGCCGCGATGGAGTCTGTGGTGTGGAACGACAACTGGTCCTGGCTGGCCGACGACCTGGAACGTCGCCACGCGACCGGCCTGACCGACGTCTATGTCGCCGAGGCCGACGGAGAGGTCGTGTCCGCGGCGTGGGCGGTCTACAAGAAGGGCACCGAGTTCACCGGCCTGTGGGGTGGTTCGACGCTGGCCGACTGGCGCGGGAAGGGTATCTACAAGGCGCTGGTTGCGATTCGTGCCGCCCGCGCGGTCGAGCTCGGCTACCGGTACCTCCACGTCGACGCGTCGGACGACAGCTCCCCGATCCTCCAGCGTCTCGGCTTCCTCGCCATCACCACGACCACGCCGTACGTCCACACTCCGGCCTAGGCCGGAGCCGAGCTCACACGGCGGGAGCGGGCGGCCGGTAGAGGGCGTAGTGGATCGGCCCGTCGTGGGGGAGTTGCAGCTCCGCGATGGTGACGAAGCCCAGGGACTCGTAGAACGGCAGGTTCGTGGGCACCTGGGTTTCGAGGAACGCCGGCGAGCGGTCCTGATCAGCCGCGGACAGACCGGGCGCGACCACCGCTCGCCCGAGTCCCTGGTGCTGAAGGTCAGGCTCGACACCGAGCAGACCCAGGAACCAGACCGGCTCCCGCGGACGGAAGATCCCCATCGCCTGCTCGTACTCCGCGGCGAGCGCGGCCCGCGAACCGGCGAGCGCCTGGAACGCGTCCGCATGCGGCGCGAAGACGTCCGCCGGCGTCGACGGAGTCGTCCAGACCGCGACGGCGCTGACATCGTCAGTGACCCAGACCCGGCCGTGCGCCAGGCCGATCTCGGTCAGGAAGAGGCGCTGGTACTGCGTGAGTCTCGCGAGGTAGTCGTCCGGGTCGAGACCCATCCGGGTCATCGGGTAGTCCTCGAACGCGCGGGCCAGTGTCCGGACCGCGGGCTCGACGTCCGCGACCGTTGCCTGCCGCACCTGTTGGCTGCCCATGACGTCAGGCCTTCAGCGTGTCGATCACGAGATCCGCGACAGCACGCATGCCGGCCGCGTTCGGGTGATACGGAACGACGCCGCCGAGCATTCCCGGCGGGCGCAGCGTGAATGCGGTGGTCCACGGCTCCGGCGAGCCGATGGCGTGGTCGCGGCTGGCGGCCGACGCGGCGACCAGGTCAGCGCCGCCGGCCGCGGCAGCCTTTGCGAAGGCGGCAGCGAGGCTGTCGGCCATCATCGCGACGCTCGGCAACTGCTCCTCGTTCAGCGGTACGTCGAGACGCGGCCGAGTGCTCGGCCCGACCAGAGTCAGGTAGTCGACGAGCACGATGCGGGCGTGCGGGGCACGGTCGCGGACCTGCTCGACGACCTTCGTCAGCGAGTCGGTGACGGCCTGGTAGTCCGCGTCGTCCTTGAGGTAGCTGACCCGGGCACGGATCCGGTTGGCGACACGGCGGCCGAGGAGAGTGGCCGGTTTCGCGAGGGTGTTGAGCATGCTGCCGCGGACGAACGTCCCGACGTAGTCGAGATCGTTGCCTCCGGCAGTGATCGTGACGAGGGCGGCGCCCGGCGTGACGGCGTCGAGTTGCGGCGGCGCGTCGTCCTGCCGAGTGTCCAGGAGGTGTGCAGTGGTGGCGCCGGAGTACGTCACGTCCACGAGGTCCAGGCCGAACTCCGCGGCGACCAGGTGCGCGTAGTTGCGGCCCGATCGACCCGCCGGCCGGTGCACGATCGGGTCGATTCCCGGTCCGGCCGCGAAGGAACTGCCAAGGGCGACGTACCGGCTGCCGGGATCGATCACCTGACCACGATAGCGACCTGACACCATGACCCGACTCCAGCCCGGCCGGCGACACATGCCGGTCCGGAGCCGTTCCAGCTCACCCGGCATACTGCACCGGTGAGCGACGACGTGTTCGGTACGGCGGGGATTCGCGAGCGGGTGCTGGCCGGGTGGTCGGCGGCGCCGGTGCGGTTCCGTGAGGACGCCAACGCCGAGGAGGATCTCGCGCTCGGCGGGTACGCCGACCGCCTGGTGATCGAACTGGCGCAGAACGCGGCCGACGCCGCGGCACGGGCCGGTACGCCAGGACGCGTTCTCTACGAGTTCCGTGGCAGCACTCTGGTTGTGGCGAACACGGGTACGCCGTTGTCCGCCGACGGAGTTGAGTCACTCGCGACGTTGCGCGCCTCGGCCAAGCGGGACGAGGCCGCGGTCGGGCGGTTCGGGGTCGGGTTCTCCGCCGTCCTCGCGGTGAGCGACGAGCCGGTGATCCTGTCGCGCACCGGCGCCGTGCGGTTCTCGAAGGCGGACACGGCGGCGGCGATCACGGCGCTCGGGTCGTCCGGGCTGGACACCGAGGTACGGCGGCGCGACGGGCAGGTACCGGTGTTGCGGCTGCCGTTCGAAGCCGACGGTGAGCCGCCGCAGGGATACGACACCGCGGTGATCCTGCCGCTGCGGGACGAGAACGCGGCCGCTCTCGTTCGCCGGCTGCTCGAGGAGGCGGGCGACGCGCTGCTGCTCGCGCTCCCGGATCTCGACCGGATCGACATCCAGACCGCGGACGGTCGCAGGGTCCTGGAGAACGCGGAATCCCGCTGGTGGGTGGGTCGCGCAGCCGGTGTCTTCGACGACCGTGAACGTCAGGAGCTGCTCGCCGATCGCCCGATCGAGGAGCGCGCTCGCCCGACCTGGTCGGTCCTCTGGGCTCTCCCACGCGATCAGGTGGAGCTGCCCGGGGTCGTCCAGGCGCCCACTCCGACCGACGAACCGCTATCGCTGCAGGCCTTGTTGCTCGCGAGCTTCCCGCTGGACCCGACCCGGCGGCACGTCGCCAAGGGCCCGCTGACCGATCGACTGGTCCGCGAAGCGGCGACGGCGTACGCCGAGCTGCTGCGAACGCGGGTCGAGGACGGCGACGACGTCCTCCAGCTCGTGCCGACCGGGCTCGCGGCGGGAACGCTTGATCGCGCTCTCCGGGAGGAGATCGTCGCCGTCCTCCCGGGCACTCCGATCGTCCGGGCGGTCGAGGACGAGACGTTGCTCCGGCCGCGGGACGCCGTCGTGGTCGATGGCGCCGACGCCGCGTTCAACGCAGTACTCGCGCCGATCGTCCGCGGGCTGATCCGGTCGACCTTGCAGGACACGCTGGCCCTCGAGACGCTCGGCGTCCGCAGGCTCGAGTTGGCCGAGGTGGTGGATCAACTCGGGGGAGTCGCCGCCGACGAACCTCCCGCCTGGTGGAGCGCTCTCTACGCGTCTCTCAGCGGCATGGTCACCGATGCCCTGCTGCGTGAATCCCTTGGCACACTTCCGGTCCCGCTCGCCGACGGCCGGCTCGTGCGTGGTGTGCGCGGTCTGCTCCTGCCCGGCCCGGAAATACCCACCGGCATCCTGGCCGCCTTCGGGGAGTACGGCGTACGGATCGTTCATCCGGAGGCGGTGGACCCGGCGCTTGAGCGGCTCGGGGCGCTTCCCGCGACGCCGCGATCGTTGCTCGAGGACAGCGCCGTACGGACGGCTGTCGAGCACTCCGTCGATGCCGACGATCCGGACGCGATCGCGGAGGCCGTGCTCAGTCTGGTCGCTGCCGATCCGTCGCAGGCCAAGGGAGTGTGGTGGCTCTCGGACCTCGTCCTGCGTGACGCTGACGGCGAGCTCGTGCCGGCGAACGCGCTCGTGATTCCCGGGTCCGAGGCTGCGGAGGTGCTCGACGACGACGAAGTCGCGCCGATCGATCGCGCCGTCCTCGACCGCTACGGTCTTCCGGCGCTGGAGGCCGTCGGCGTCCTCGCGACGCTCGGCCTGGTGACGGCTTCGGACGTCGCGCTCGACCAACTGCCCGAGTCGTTGAAGGACTTGGACGGCATCGAGGACTGGGCGTACGACGTGGCGCCGGATGGATCTCGGTACGGCGCGACCGTCGGCGAGCTGAGCGCGATCCGCGATCTGGACTGGATCACCGACGACGCCTGGCCGCGGGTGCTCGAGCTGCTCGGATCGTCTCCGGACCTGCGCCGCGCCCTGGTGACGCAGGTGCGCGTTGTCGGGCCGGACGACCGGCCGCTCGGCGTACCGTCGTACTCGGCCTGGTGGATCCGCGAGCGCGTCCTGCTGGAGGACGGGGAACCGCTGGCCGGGCGGGCCGATCCGGATGCGGAGCCCGTGCTGGCGACGTTTCTCGACGAGGCGCCGGAATGGACCGCGGTGCTTGATCCTGAGGTACGCACGGCGATCGGGCTGGTCCGTGAGGTCGGCGATCTCGATGCCGATGGCATCAGTCTGGTGCTGGACCGGATCGCGGATCCTGAGCGCGAGGTCGACGAGAGTGCTCTGCTGCGTCTGTGGCGTCAGCTGGGAACGTTGTCGCTGTTCCCGGGCGATGCGCCGGATCAGGTACGCGTGCTCTGCGACGACGGGACGACCCAGGTGATCGATGCGGGTCAGGCGGTGGTCGTCGACGGGCCGATGTGGTTGCAGCGCGAGGATCTCGGTGGGTTCGTGGTCGCGTCCGGCGCGGCGGCCGACGGGTTGAGCGACCTGCTCGACGTACCGATGGCGCATGAAGTTGCCGAGGGCACGATCGATGGCGAGGGTACGGCGGCCGAGGTGCCGGACCTCGTCCGTGAGCTTGTCCCCGGGGTCCCGCAGACCTGGTGGGAGCACGAGGAACTCACGGTCGACAGGGTCGAGGTGTCGTGGTGGGTGGACGGCGACGGCGCGCCACACGCCGCGACGTTCGACGGCCTGGCCAAGGCGCTGGCGTGGGCCAGTGGCCGCTGGGACCAGCGCCACGTGATCCGCGCCGTACTCAACGAACCGCACCGAAGCTCCGAGCTCCTCACCGACGCCGCCTACGACTGATGGCCGACGAGTTCGTGGAGGGCGGGGTTGTCGATTGTGGTGCTGAGGGTGTGGGCGGTGACGGCTGCTTGCGGGTTGCCCAGGTGGCTCAGGTGGAGGTTCGCGTGGACGAGGAGTTCGCGGAGGTCGCAGCGGGCGGCCAGGGCGGACAGTCGGCCGGCTAGTTGCAGGGCGCGGTCGTGGTCGGACTGGTCCAGGGCCGCGGTGATCGCGGCGTCGAGGACGTGGGCGTGGACCCACTGGTAGCGGTCCGGTTCGGTGCTGGCGCGGGTGAGGGCCAGGTCGAGCCACTTGGTCGCCGCGGAGTGGTCGCCTTGCTGGGCGTTCAGCATCGCGAGGCCCCGGCCCGCCATACCTTCCCAGCAGGGGTCGCCGAGTTGGCAACCCAACGCCCAGGCTTGCTCGAACCCTTCGACCGCGGCGTCGAGTTTGCCGGCGTGCAAGTCGAGTTCGGCGACGAATGCCTGTGGCCAGGGCAGGAAGGCGATCCAGCGCTCCTGGTGGACCAGGTCGAGTGATTCCGCCAGCGCTGCCGCGGCCTCGTCGTACTCGCCGCGCAGCAAGTGTGCGCGTCCGACCAGCGACAGCGACCACGCCTGCTGACGGCGGTCGCCGCAGCGTCCCGCGAGTTCGACCGACTGGCCCAGTTGCTCGAAGGCGGTCGGGTAGTCGGATCGGTCCGAGGAGTTCATCCCGCGTACGCCGAGGATCGCGGCGTTCTCCTCATCCGATGCGGCGAGAGCCTGGGCCTTCGCCAACCACTCGTCACCCGTCTTCCGGCGGCCCGCCTGGACCTCGATGAACCCCAGCTCACGGAATGCGAGAACGGCGGTGGAGCGTTCTCCGGCCTCATCTGCCACGAGCAGCGCCTCGTGCAGAACGATCGCGCCTTCCTCGTCATGACCGCGGATCGCGTGCACGAGCGCGCCGCCAAGAGCCGCCAGTGCGCGTGCTTCCAGCGTCTTGTCACGACACTGCACGGCCAGCGCGGCAGCCTGTCGCAGACACTGCAGACCGGCATCGACCGCGCCGGCGACGATCGCGGCACGCCCTGCCTGAAGCTGACTGACGGCAGCCGCCCGGCCGCTCAGGGGAGCGGGCGACTGCGGTGCGACCGTCGCGGCCTCCTGCAGCGAGGTCGACACCTCGACGCCCAGTTCGCGCCGGAACAGGTCCTCGCAGATCGCGATCTGCCGCAGTGCGGCCACTCTGTCACCTGATGTTGCCAAACTGCGGATCAGGAGTTCATGGTTGCCCTGCTCGTGCGCATTGATCGCGACCGCCTTCGCCGCGAAGGGGATCGCCTGGTCAGCCTGCCCGGCCGCGAGGTGAGCGACCGCGTTCTGCCGCAGCCGTGCCTCGAGCGCGCCGGCCACCCGGCGCCGCTCCACCAGCAACCAGGACTCGAACTCCGGACAGGACTCCAGGTCCATGCCCTCCAAGAGCTCTCCGCCCAATGACAGCAGGGTTTCCGGCGCCGTGGACGGCTCGCCGACGAGCAGGACGTCGACTGTCGTGGCATCGTCGAGAGCTGTCACGACCGGATCGCCGGTGAGCAGATCCGGTACGCCGATCGCACGGCGGAGCTCCGCCAACGTCCAGCGCAGGGCGCCGAGTGGGTCCTCGGCGTCGGCGAAGAACAGTTCGGCGAGCCGACGCCGGCTGGGCGGCCGCTCGGCCAGTAGCAGGTAGCCGAGCAGTGCCCACGCCTTGCGCCCCCGAGGTTGACGGCCCGGTCGGCCGTCAACCTCGATCTCCGGTGGTCCCAGCAGACGGATCGTCGCCAAAGACCTCACCCCCTCCGTGAGGTCTCCAGTGTCACCCGCCCCCCGCGATCCCGGGAGTGCCCGCTAGCGGCGGGTTCCGACCGCCTCGAGATATTCGGCGCGGGCGGCAACGGTTCCGTCGTCCGCGTAGTCGAACGCTCGCGGTACGTCGGCGAGATCGCTGGCGAAATGGCGGTAGTCCTCGCCGTCCAGACTGCCCGCGATGCGCGTGATCGGGCCGTAGAAGTCCATGAACCACTCGGCGAAGTGCTCGGGCGAGTGGTAGCGGAACACGTACTCGCGCTTGGTCAGCGCCGTCCACTCGACCCGGTCGCCGAACAGGTCGAACAGGTGCTCCTCGGCTCCCCACAGTGTGGCGGGCTGGACGCCGGGGGGCGGCGGCGCCCACTTCGAGACGACCTTGAACAGTTGGCCGATCATGCCGGCCGGCGTCCAGGACGCGAGCGCGATCTTCCCGCCTGGCTTGGTGACCCGGACCAGTTCTTCCGCGGCCTGCTGATGGTTCGGCGCGAACATCACGCCGACGGTGCTCGCGACCAGGTCGAACGCCTTGTCAGGCAGCGGAAGCTTCTCCGCATCCCCCTCGGTGAACGTCACCGGCAAGTGCTCCGCCGCGGCCCGCTCACGCCCCTGCTCCAGCAGGTTCACGGCGTAGTCGACGCCGGTCGCCTCGGCGAAGCGGCGCGCTGCCGCCATCGCCACATTGCCCTGACCGCACGCGACGTCGAGCACCTGCTGCCCGGCGCGTACATCGGCGGCCTCGACCAGGAGCTCGGCGATGATCTGCAACGTGTTGCCCACGCGGGGGTAGTCGCCGGTCTGCCAACCGGCCCGCTGCTTGTCCTTGATCGCCTCGAAATCCACGGCCGTACTCGTCATCTCTCCCCCTGGAAGTCACTACCACTTCGGAATCGTTTCCGGCCGCTGTGATGGCCGATACCGGACATCGAACCCGGTCACCGTGTGACGCGGCGTGTGACGACCACGACGAGACCAGCCGTGCGCCTGGTCACGCAGAGCAAAACATCGTTGTCAGAGGTTGGTATATCCACTGATCTGCGCATTCGGTGACCAACTTCCAACGTGGCAATGAACTCTTGCCAACGTTGTCAACGCTACTTATAGTCCGTGACACCTCTCGGTCGGTGACCGCCGTATCCGCGCAACGAAAACGGAGGTGACTTTCGTCATGGATGAAGCGCCGCGCCCGCAGTTCGAAGATGTCGAAGAAGTCGTCCGCTATCAGCTGAGTCGGCGAAGCCTCGTCGGTGGAGGCGCCGCGGCGGCGATGACCGCCTTCCTGGCCGCCTGCTCCGGTGGCGGCGGTTCGTATTCCGACAAGCCCGCCGACAACAAGCCCGTCGCGACCAAGTCGATCCAGATCGGCAAGGCCAACATCCCGGTCCCGCGGGAGCAGACGGTGATCGTCGGTCAGGTCGAGTACACCGTCTTCGACAGCTTCAACGGCATGATCCCGAACGGTACGCCGGGCGGTGCGGGAGTCGAGCTCAGCACGGAGCCGCTGTTCTTCCTCAGTTTCGCCACCGGCAAGCTCACGCCGTGGCTGGCGACGGAGTACAAATACAACGACAACCACACCGAGCTGACCATGAAGTTCGATCCGAAGGCCCATTGGAACGACGGCAAGCCGCTGGGCGCGAACGACTTCAAGTTCACCGTGATGCTGCTGAAGGACCGGCCCGACCTGTTCGGCGGCGGTGGTGACCTGAAGGAGTTCGTCAAGGACGTCGAGGTGACCGACGACCACACCGCGGTGGTCAAGCTGCTCAAGCCGACGCCGCGGCTGCACTACAACTTCATCGCCGCGATCGCCGGTGCGCCGATCAACCTCATGCCCGAGCACATCTGGAAGCCACAGGACCCGACGAAGTACAAGGACAACCCGCCGGTGCGGTCCGGCCCGTACAAACTGAAGCAGGCGATCCGGAACCAGAAGATGTTCGTCTGGGAGAAGGACCCGAACTACTGGGCCAAGGACAAGCTCGACGTCAAACCGCAGTACGTCGTCTTCCAGAGCACCTCCAAGCAGCTCGACCAGGCGTCGCTGGCCTTCGAGCGGGCCGAGTTCGACGTCGGCTCGGTCGACGAGCCGCACGCCAAGCAGCTGCGCAACACCGGCTACCCGAACCTGGTGACCACGCAGTTCCACGACCCGAACCCGCGCACGATCTGGCTGAACTGCGACCCGGGCCGCGGTGTGATGGCCGAGGAGAAGATGCGCTGGGCGATCAACTACTGCGTGGACCGGGAGAAGATCGGCAAGTCCATCTGGCCGGTCGAGGTGCCGCCGGCGCAGTACCCGTGGGCGGACTACCCGACGAACGACAAGTGGAAGAACGACGATCTCGCGAACAAATACAAGTTCGAGTTCAGCCCGGACAAGGCCACTAAGCTGCTGGACGAGATCGCGCCGAAGAACGGGGCCGGCAAGCGGACCTACAAGGGCAAGGAGATCAACCTCGAGATCATCACGGTCTCGCCGGTCGACGGCCCGGAGTACGCGATCGCGAACCTGCTGAAGACCGAGCTGGGCAAGGTCGGCGTGCCGGCAACCCTGCGCAGCCTGGCCGGCAGCGTGCACGACGAGAAGTTCCAGCGCGGCGAGTACGACATCGACTCCAACTGGGCCGGATTCGCGATCGACCCCGAGCAGCTCTACACCGACTGGGAGAGCGGCAAGGCGCAGCCGATCGGCAAGAACGCCGCCCAGAAGAACAAGATGCGGTTCCGGAACCCGGAGTTCGACGAGGTCTCCAAGAAGCTGGCCGGGATGGACCCGGAGAGCGAGGAGGCGAAGCCGCTGCTGGACAAGGCGCTGGAGATCTACTACCAGCAGTTGCCGCTGCTCCCGGTGATCCAGACCGGTTACCCGTCGTACTTCAACACGGCGTTCTGGAAGGACTGGCCGACGGACCAGGATCTCTACGAGGTGCCGCTGAACTGGTGGCCGCACTTCATCTTCGTGCTCGGCAAGATCCAGGCCACCGGGCAGAAGGGACCCGCGTGACGGCGGAGGCCCCGCCCGCGGTAGCTGTCGACAAGAGCCAGGACTCCGTGCCCGTCTCGGGGGTGCGGGCCTGGCTGTCGCGGCATCCGCTGGCGGCGTACGCGATCCGCCGGTTCGGGCTCTACCTGGTGGAGCTGTGGGGAGCGCTGACCATCGCGTTCTTCTTCTTCCGGCTGATGCCGGGTGACCCGATCCAGACGCTGATCCAGACCCTGCAGCAGAACTACATCTACAACCAGCAGGCGAGTGTCGAGATCATCACGCGCTACCGGCACGAGTTCGGTCTCGACGGCAATCTGTTCTCCCAGTACCTCAAGTACATGCAGAAGCTGATCCTGCACGGCGACATGGGGCCCTCGCTGATCAACTACCCGACCTCGGCGCAGACGGTCATCCTCAGATCGTTGCCCTGGACAATCGGTCTGCTCGGCATCTCCGCGGTGCTGGCCTGGATCTTCGGCGTCGTGATCGGCGCGATCGCGGGCTGGCGTCGCGGCAAGCTCGGATCACGGATCGCGACCAACCTGTCGATCGCGCTGTCGCACGTGCCGTACTTCTTCGTCGCGCTGATCCTGGTGTACATCTTCGCGTACTCACTCGGCATGCTGCCGGCCAGATCGGCGTACGACTCCAACATCAGTCCGGGGATCACGCCGGAGTTCATCGGCAGTGTGCTCAAGTACGGGCTGTTGCCGGCGTTGTCCATCGTCGTGATCGGGACGTTCAGCTGGATCCTGTCCACCCGGATGCTGATGATCCCGATACTCGGCGAGGACTACCTGGTGTACGCCGAGGCCAAGGGCCTGAAGGGCTCGCGGATCCTGACCCGGTACGCGCTGCGGAACTGCTACCTGCCGCAGATCACCGCGTTCGGCATCTCGCTCGGCTTCATCTTCAACGGCAACGTGCTCGTCGAGCAGCTGTTCAATTACCCGGGTCTCGGGACGACGCTGGTCACCGCGATCCAGCAGCTCGACTTCAACACGATCCTTGGGGTGACCAACATCGCGATCTTCTCGGTGCTGACTGCCGTCCTGATCCTCGACCTCCTGCTCCCGCTGCTCGATCCGCGGGTCAAGTACTGGAAGTGATCACGATGAGACTCCTGACAGCGGTACTGCGGACGATCCGGAACAGCCGGCGACTGGCCATCGGACTGGTGGTCCTCGTGCTGCTGGTGCTGCTGGCGCTGTGCAGCCCGTTGATCGCGAAGGCCGTCGGTGGTGGCCAGGATCCGATCGAGTTGGCGGCGTACGAGAAGTGGCTGGTGCCGTCGTCACAGCACCTGCTCGGCACCGACCAGTTCGGCCGGGACGTGTTCGCGATGGTGGTGAAGGCGCTCTCGGTGTCGCTGCAGATCGGCGCGATCGCGGGCGTGATCTCGACCGTCGTCGGCGTGATCGTGGCGTTCGTGGCCGGGTACAAGGGCGGGTGGATCGACGGGGTGCTGTCGACCTTCACCGGGATTCTGCTGGTGATCCCGACGTTCCCACTGCTCATCGCGTTGTCGGCGTACGCCAAGAACGTGAGCCTGTTCCAGGTCGGCGTGATGATCTCGATCTTCTCCTGGCCGTTCGCGGCCAAGACGATCCGGTCGCAGGTGCTCAGTCTGCGATCGCGCCCGTATGTCGACCTCGCCAGAGTGAGCAAGTCCAGAGACCTGGAGATCATCGTCACCGAGCTGCTGCCCAACCTGCTGCCGTTCATCGGCGTCGGATTCGCGTCGTCCGCCCTCGGTGCGATCTTCGGTCTGGTCGGTCTGGAGATCATCGGGCTCGGGCCCGGTGGGGTGATCGACCTCGGGCAGATCATCTTCAACGCGATCGGCACCGGTGCGCTGACGCTGGGCGCCTGGCCGATGTTCGTCGTACCGATCGTGTTGCTGACGTTGCTGTTCGCGGCGCTGAACATGGTCAACATCGGGCTCGAAGAGGTCTACAACCCGCGGCTGAGAGGAGTGGCCGGTGAGTGACTCCGTGCTCGAAGTGAAGGGCCTCGACGTCACGTACTCGACCAACCGCGGTGACGTGAAGGCCGTGCGCGGGCTGGATCTGGACGTCCGGCGTGGTGAGATCCTCGGGATCGCGGGGGAGTCGGGCAGCGGCAAGAGCACCCTCGCGGTGGCGCTGCTCCGGCTGCTCAAACCGCCCGGCAAGGTGACCGCGGGCTCGGTGAAGTTCTATCCGGGCGGCCGGTCACCGGTCGACCTGCTGAAGGTGAACGGCGAGGAGCTTCGGGTCCTGCGCTGGAGCGCGCTGTCCTATCTCCCGCAGGGATCGATGAGTTCGCTCAACCCGGTGATGCGGGTCCGGGACCAGTTCAAGGACGTGATCCTCGAACACGCGCCCGGTCGCAGGGGTGAGGTCGACACGATGATCCCGCGGCTGCTCGGAGAGGTCGGGCTGGAGCCGCGGGTCGCCGGGATGTACCCGCACGAGCTGTCCGGCGGGATGAAACAGCGTGTACTGATGGCGATCGCGGTCGCGCTGGAGCCGGACCTGATGATCGCGGACGAGCCGACCACCGCGCTGGACGTGACGATCCAGCGGGTCATCCTGCAGTCGCTCGGCGACCTGCGCCGCGACTTCGGCGTGACGCTGATGGTGATCTCCCACGACATGGGAGTGCACGCGCAGCTGGCCGATCGGGTCGCGGTGATGTACGAGGGCCGGCTGGTCGAGGTCGGCGACGTACGCCAGGTGTTCAAGGACCCGCGGGATCCCTACACCCGGCAGCTGATCGAATCGATCCCACGGCTAGGACGGAGGGCCTCGTGAAGTCCGAGCTCGAACTTCGTGGCGTACAGCAACGATTCCATGCGCGTGGCGTGGAAGGCGGTTACATCACCGCCGTCGAGGACGTGAGCTTCACGCTCGCGGCCGAGCCGCCGCAGGTCGTCAGCCTGGTCGGCCAGAGCGGCAGCGGGAAGAGCACGATCGCCCGCAACGTGCTCGGCCTGCAGAAGCCGACCGAAGGATCGGTGCTCTACGGCGGCAAGGACATCTTCAAGCTGAGCCGAGCCGAGTACGACCAGTACCGGCGCGACGTCCAGCCGGTGTTCCAGGACCCTTACGCGATCTTCAACCCGTTCTACCGGGTGGATCGGGTGCTGTGGAAGGCGGTGAAGAAGTTCGGGCTCACCAGCAGCCGATCCAAGGGTCTGCAGCTGATCGAGGAGTCGTTGCGGGCGGTGCGGCTGGAGCCGGAGAACGTTCTCGGCCGGTATCCGCACCAGCTGTCCGGTGGCCAGCGGCAACGGATCATGCTGGCCCGGGTCCACATGCTGCGGCCGTCGTTCATCATCGCCGACGAGCCGGTGTCGATGCTGGATGCCCAGGTACGCAGGCACTTCCTGGACATCCTGCTCGACTTCCAGCGCGAACACGGGATGACGACGCTGTTCATCACTCACGACCTGTCCACCGTCTACTACCTCGGCGGTGAGGTCATGGTGATCACCAAGGGCTCGATCGTCGAACGTGGCCCGGTCTCCACCGTGATGCACGAGCCGTCCCACCCGTACACCCGGCTCCTGCTCGACTCCATCCCTCAACCCGACCCCGACAACCGCTGGACCACCCGCATCAACGTCGACGCCGTCGAGGAACTGGACGACAACACCCCGGCCGACGCCACCAAGCCCGCAGCGCCCATCCTGTAGACGGAGCCGCCTCTGGGCCTTGCCGGTCAGCGCGATCGGAGCCCGCCAGGGCTTCGCGAACCCTCCCACTTCAGCTGCTCAGACGGTCTTGATGGCGGGGTCGCTGCGGCCTGGGGTGCCGGTCTCTACGTGGCCGGCGAGGCGGCGGGTGTACGTCGTGTCCGTCGTGGTGGTGACGGTGACGTCGTACCAGTGCTCGGTCGTGTCGATGGTGTGGGTGGTCTTGCCCGGGCGGAGGTCGAGGTGCTTGGGCTTGCCGCCGTACGCATTGGTGATGGTGACGCGGCGGGCGGCGTCGCTGGTCAGCGTGAGGTCGACGTTGCCGGTGCGCGCGTTCTCGCGGGCGGTGATCTCCAAGCCGGTGGCGGGCTTGCCCTGGAAGGTGCGCAGGAAGCCGTTCGGTCCGTGTACGGTCAGGTCGTAGACGCCGTTGGAGTAGATCGTGTTCCAGCTGTCCGCGATGCTCTTGCCGGCCTCGGTCGTGTAAGTCCACGGCCCGTCGGTCCGGTTCGCCGACGTGATCAGGAACTGCGCCCCGGCGTGGGCACCGGACCGGAAGCTCAGCGTGTACTTGCCACCGGCAACCGATCCGTCGACGACCGGTGCGTAGGGCAACGGCCGGGTCCGGCGGGCGCCGCGCTCCTGAGCGGGGACACGGCCGACCGGCGGCGGCGTCGGCACGTAGTCCGGGTGCCGCTCGTTGTCCGGCGGCTGGTACGCCGACGTGTCCGGCAACTGGGCCGGCCGGGAACTCGTCGTACCGAAATCGAAGGCCGACGTCAGGTCACCGCAGACGTCCCGGCGCCACGGGGAGATGTTCGGCTCGTGGACGCCGAACCGGCGCTCCATGAACCGGATGATCGAGGTGTGGTCGAACACCTCCGAGCAGGTGAAGCCGCCGGTGCTCCACGGCGACACGACCAGCATCGGCACCCGCTGACCGAGACCGTACGCACCGTGCGAGACCTTCGTGCCGGTGTACAGGTCGGGCGCCGGGTCGACGGTCGACAGTCCCTGCGCCGCGGACAGCGGCGGGTACGGCGGAACGGCGTGGTCGAAGAAGCCGTCGTTCTCGTCGTACGTGATGAACAGTGCGGTCTTGCTCCAGACCTCCGGGTTCGAGGTGAGCGCGTCGAGGACCTGGGAGATGTACCAGGCGCCGTAGTTCGCCGGCCAGTTCGGGTGTTCGGTGAACGCCTCCGGCGCCGCGATCCAGGAGATCTCGGGCAACCGGTCCGCCTTCACATCAGCCGTCAACCGGGCGAACAGGCTCTCGCCGGCCTTCGCGTTCGTGCCCGTACGCGCCTTGTCGTACAAGGGGTTCCCGGGCTGGGCGTTGCGGTAGTTGTCGAAGTACAGCAGCGAGTTGTCGCCGTAGTTGCCACGGTAGGCGTCGTCGATCCAGCCCCAGCCGCCGGCCGCGTCGAGCCCGTCGCCGATGTCCTGGTAGATCTTCCACGACACCCCGGCCTGCTCGAGCCGTTCCGGGTACGTCGTCCAGCCGTAGCCGGCCTCGTCGTTCCCGAGGACCGGGCCGCCGCCGGTGCCGTCGTTCCCGGTGTAGCCGGTCCACATGTAGTACCGGTTCGGGTCGGTCGAGCCCATGAACGAGCAGTGGTACGCGTCGCACAGGGTGAACTTGTCGGCGAGCGCGTAGTGGAACGGGATGTCCTCGCGGGTCAGGTAGGCCATCGTGGTCGCGGTCTTGGCCGGGATCCACTGGTCGTACTTGCCGTTGTTCACCGCCTGGTGCGCGTCGGACCAGCTGTGCGCGAGGTCCTGGATGAACTGCAGGCCCAGGTTGTCCGCCTCGGGCCGGAACGGGAGGATCTCCTTCCCGGCGGCGTCGGTCTGGTGCCACACGGGCTTGCCGCTGGGCAGCGTCACCGGCCGCGGATCACCGAAGCCGCGGACGCCCTTGAGAGTGCCGAAGTAGTGGTCGAACGAGCGGTTCTCCTGCATCAGGACGACGATGTGCTCGACGTCCTTGATGTCTCCGAACCGGCGGTGCGCGGGGATCGCGGCGGCCTGCTCGATGCTGTTGGCCATCGCGGCGAACGCGGCGGACGCACCGGCGAGCTGCAGGAACCTGCGGCGGTTGATGTCTGGCATGCCTGCTCTCCTTGTGGGCGGAGGGGACGGATGGAGGGTTCAGCACCAGCACGGCATCGCAGGCACCCTAGCTTGAACGATTAACCGACGGAAGATGAACTCTGCTGTTCATTGCAGCTGCTGTTCACACCATTCCGATCATTGAAAAGTGGGTCGATCACCGGGCAGTGATTGCTCTCCGCGATGATCGGCGGGAGACTGGACTAGCGCGGCCTGGGGGATTGGGGGAGGCTGCGATGGGCGGGCGCGCGCTCTTCGGCGCCAGGGAAAACGGACTCGCGCGGCTCCAGGAGGAGTTCGCCGCACTGAGCGACCAGTTCGCCGCGGCCAACGAGGTTCTGTCCGCTGTCGGTCGCTCGGCCGGTGACCCGGACACCGTCCTGACCACCATCGTCGAGAGCGCCTGCCGCCTGTGCCGATCGCAGGCCGCGCAGCTGTACCTGCTCGAAGGCGGGAACTTCCAGTTGAGCAAGGCGGTCGGGCTGTCGGCCGAGGCGACCCGTTATCTGATCGAGCATCCGACGCCGGTCGACCGGGGCACGTTGATCGGCCGGGTCGGCCTCGATCGCGCCACCCAGCAGATCCCTGACGTTCTCGCGGATCCGGCGTACGGGCGTCAGGAACTCCAGCGGGTGGCCGGCTTCCGGACCACGATGGGCGCGCCGATGCTCGTCGACGATCAGGTTGTCGGAGCGTTGTGTGTCTGGCGTAACGAGGTCAGCCCCTTCGGCCAGGGCGAGCAGGATCTCGTCACCGCGTTCGCCGGACAGGCTGCGATGGCGGTCAACAGCGTCAAGCTCGTCCAGCAGCTCGAGGCGCGGGGCGCGGAGCTGACCCGCAGACTCGGTGAGCTGGAGGCGTTGCGCGAGGTCGGGGAAGCGGTCAACTCCAGTCTCGATGTGGCGAACGTGTTGTCGACAATCGCCAAGCATGCGGTCCGGATCTCCGCGACCGACGGCGGCTCGATCATGGAGTACGACGAGGACCACCAGTGCTTCCTGGTCCGCAGCGTCTACCAGACCGCTCCGAGCGTGATCGAACGACTGCGCCATACCCGCATCCATCTCGACGAGACACTCGTCGGTCGCGCGGCCAAGCTCGGCCGGCCCCTGGCGGTGCCCGACCTGAGCGCGGTCGAGCGCGACCCACATCTGGAGGTTCTGTACGACGCCGGCTGGCGCTCGCTGGTCGCCGTACCGATGCTGCGCGAGGGACAGATCGTCGGTTCGCTGGTGGTCCGCCGGATGCGGCCGGGCGAGTTCGCCGAAGAGACACTGACGCTGCTGGAGATGTTTGCGGATCAGTCGACGCTCGCGCTGCTGAACGCGCAGCTGTACCGCGAGCTGAAGCAGCGCAGCGCGGAGCTCGAGGTCGCGAGCCGGCACAAGTCGGAGTTCCTCGCCAGCATGTCGCACGAGCTCCGTACGCCGCTGAACGCCGTCCTCGGGTTCTCCGAAGTCCTGCTGGAGCGCATGTTCGGCGACCTGAACGAACGCCAGGAGGAGTACCTGCGCGACATCCACGGCTCGGGCAAGCACCTGCTCGAACTGCTGAACGAGATCCTCGACCTGTCCAAGGTCGAGGCCGGCCGGATGGAGCTGGAGTACACGACCTTCCCGCTGCGCCGCGTGCTCGAGAACACCGCGGCGATGCTGCGCGAACGGGCGGCCGCGCACGGCATCGACCTGCACGTCGAGGTCGGTCCGGGCATCGACCAGGTGTACGCCGACGAGCTCCGGCTGAAGCAGGTCGTACTGAACCTGGCGACCAACGCGGTGAAGTTCACCGGCGACGACGGAGCGGTCGTGATCCGGGCGACGCGGTCCGGGGCCGAGGTCCACATCGCCGTCACCGACACCGGCCGCGGCGTACCGCCGGAGGACCGGGAGCGGATCTTCGAGTCGTTCCAGCAGGGCGGCCGCGGCCCGTCGCAGGAGGAGGGCACCGGTCTCGGGCTGACGCTGTCGCGCCGGATCGTGGAGCTGCTCGGCGGGCGGATGTGGCTGGACAGCGAGGTCGGGGTCGGCAGCACGTTCGGATTCTCGTTGCGGAGCAGGGAGAGCGAGCCGGGGCGGGACGCGGCCCGGACCGTCGGCGACGTGGTCGTGATCGAGGACGACCGTCCGTCGCTCGACCTGATCACGGCGTACCTGTCCGGTGCCGCGCTGCGGGTGACGGTGGCCGGCGACGGCCAGTCCGGACTGGACGCCGTCCGCCGGGTGCGGCCCGCCGCGGTCCTGCTGGACATCCGGCTGCCGGGGATCGACGGCTGGGCCGTGCTGCAGGCGCTGAAGGCCGAGGCGGACACCCGCGACATCCCGGTGATCATCGTGTCGATTGTCGACGAACGGGCCCGAGGCACGAAGCTCGGTGCCGCCGCCTATCTGGTCAAGCCGGTGAGCCGGGACGCGTTGCTCCAGGCCTTGCGGGCTGTGGGAGCCGTCGCGGGAGACGAGGGGGAGGATCGATGAGCCCAGGACTGATCCTGGTGGTGGAGGACAACCCGAAGAACCTGAAGCTGTTGCGCGACGTGCTGCGGTTCTCCGGCTACGACGTCATCGAGGCGACCTCTGGTGAGGACGGTGTCCGGCTGGCCGAGTCCGAACAGCCGGACCTGATCCTGATGGATCTGCAGCTGCCCGGGATCGACGGTGCCGAGGCCTTGCGCCGGATCCGTGCGAGCGAACACAGCCGCGCCGTACCGGTCGTCGCGGTGACCGCGTTCGCGATGGACCACGATCGGGAACACGCGTTCGCGTCGGGCTTCACGGGGTACGTCGAGAAGCCGATCAGCGTCCGCCTCCTGCCACAGCAAGTCCGGGACTTCCTCCAGCTCGGAGGTGCACGATGACCAAGGTGCTCGTGGTCGACGACCAACCACCGAACGTTCGACTGCTGGAGGCGATCCTCACCCCGCGCGGGTACGACGTCCTCACCGCGTCGTCGGGGGAACAGGCGCTGGAGGTGATCGCGGCCGAGGACGTCGACCTCGTGCTGCTCGACATCCTGATGCCCGGGATCGACGGCTACGAGGTCTGCCGCCGGATCCGCGACCAGGTGGACACGGCGTACCTGCCGGTGGTGATGGTCACGGCCAGCGGCGACGAGCAGAAGGTGAAGGCGCTCGAGGCAGGCGCCGACGACTTCCTGACCAAGCCGGTCAACCAGAGTGAACTGCTCGCCAGGGTCGCTTCGCTGGCGAGGATCAAGGACTATCAGGACACGATCAAGCGCCAGGCGTCCGAGTTGTCTGCGTGGAACCAGGAACTGGAGTCGCGGGTCGAGAGCCAGGTCTCGCAACTGCAGCGGATGAACCGGCTGCGTCGCTTCCTCAGCCCACAGTTGGCCGAGCTGATCGTGGACTCCGGCGACGAGTCGTTCCTGGCCAGCCACCGGCGCGAGATCGTCGTGGTCTTCTGCGACCTGCGCGGCTTCACCACGTTCGCCGAGGCGAGCGAGCCGGAGGAGGTGATGGGCGTGCTGGAGGAGTACCACCACGCGCTCGGTGACCTGATCTTCCGGTTCGAGGGGACGCTGGAACGGTTCGCGGGTGACGGCTTGATGGTGTTCTTCAACGACCCGGTGCGCTGCGAGGACGGACCGCTGCGGGCTCTGCGGATGAGCGTCGCGATGCGTACCAGGGTCCGTGGACTGGCCGAGGCGTGGAGCCGCCGCGGGCACGACCTCGGGCTCGGCATCGGGATCGCCCAGGGCTACGCGACGCTCGGCACGATCGGGTTCGACGGACGACTGGACTACGCCGCGATCGGCAGCGTGACCAACCTGGCCGCCCGTCTGTGCGCGGACGCCGAGGCATGGCAGATCCTCGCCACCGAACGGGTCTACAGCGCCGCCGGCAACGCGGTCATCGGCGAGGATGCCGGGCTGCGGGAGGTCCGCGGTTTCAGCCGGACCGTGCACGCGTACAGCATTCGCGGTCTCGACAACTCCAAGGTCGCGTCATGACCGGCGACCTGTGGACCGCTCCGGGTGAGGCGGCTCGTGGCCTGTCCACCATGACCGGGGACGAGCGGTACCAGTACTTCGACCAGTTGCAGTCGCGGATGGCCGAGGTGTGGGCGGCGATGCGGCTCAACCACGACGACGAGTCGGTGGTCGTCGTACCGTCGCTGACGCTGGACCGGACCGAGTCGGCCGGGACCGGGACGATGATGCAGGCCTACGAGGAACGGTTCCTGTTCCTGCTGATCCTGTTGCGGGAGCCGCGGCTGCGGATGATCTACGTGACCTCGGTACCGATCACGCCCGAGATCATCGAGTACTACCTGGCCCTGCTGCCCGGCGTGATCCCGAGTCATGCGCGGGCCCGGCTGTCGCTGATCGCGGTGAACGACGCCACGCCGATCTCGCTCAGCGAGAAGCTGCTGGCCCGTCCGCGGTTGCTCCAGCGGATCGCCGATCTGATCCCCAATCCGTTGCGTTCGCACCTGATTCCCTACAACACCACCGAGCTCGAGCGCGACGTCGCGATCAGCCTCGGCATTCCGATGTACGCCGCCGATCCGCGGCTGGCTCCACTGGGTTCGAAATCCGGGTGCCGCCGGTTGTTCGCCGAGATCGGCGTACCGCATCCGCTCGGGGCGGAGAACCTGCGCACCCTGGACGACATCGCCGACGCACTTCTCGCGATGCGGGCCGAACGGCCCACGATGGACAGCGCGATCGTGAAACTCAACGAAGGCGTGTCCGGCGAGGGCAACGCGGTCGTGCGGCTGAAGGGGTTGCCCGCGCCTGGGTCGGCGGGGGAGCGCGACGAGGTGCTGGAACGGCTGCGGGCGATGGAGCTGGAGTCGCAGAAATTGGCGTTCGAGACGTACGTCGCCAAGTTCGCCGAGAACGGCGGGATCGTCGAGGAACGGATCGTCGGTACGGAGCTGCAGAGTCCGAGTGTCCAACTGCGAGTCGTGCCCGGAGGAGCCGTCGAATTGTTGTCGACCCACGACCAGCTGCTCGGCGGTGCGAGCGGTCAGAGCTACCTGGGATGCATCTTCCCGGCAGCACCGCAGTACGCGCGGATCATCTCCGAGCACGCCGCGACGATCGGGCGGCGGCTCGCGAGCGAAGGGGCGCTCGGGCGGTTCGCGATCGACTTCGTCGTGGTCAAGGACGAGCTCGGTGGCTGGACGCCGTACGCGATCGAACTGAACCTGCGCAAGGGCGGGACGACGCATCCGTTCCTCACGCTGCAGTTCCTGACCGACGGGCGCTACGACCCGCGGACGGCACTGTTCCTGACGTCGAGCGGCCAGGAGAAGCATCTGGTCGCGACCGATCACCTGGAGTCGGAACTGCTGAAGGGCCTGATGCCCGCGGACCTGTTCGACATCGTCGCGCGGCACGGGCTGCACTTCGACCAAGCCCGGCAGGTCGGCGTGGTGTTCCACATGATCAGCTGCCTGACCGAGAAGGGCCGGCTCGGGCTGACCGCTGTGGGCGACACTCCGGCCGAGGCGGATCGCCGGTACCGTGATGCTTCCCGCATCGTGCTGGCGGAGGCCGAGCAGGCCTTCGTGGAGCGTTCCCTCCCGATCTGAGAGGTTCGATGGAGCGAGTCTGGTACGTCGCCTACGGTTCCAACCTCGCCCTCGACCGCTTCCGCTGCTACCTGGCCGGCGGCCGCCCGGCCGGCGGCGCGCGAGTGTATCCGGGCTGCCGGGATCACAGCGATCCCGAGCAGATCGCGGGGGTCGACGTACCCGGGCGTCTGCTCTTCGCCGGGGCGTCCAAGGTCTGGGGCGGCGGGTCCGCCTTCTACGATCCGGTCGGGCCCGGCCGCGTCGCCGGACGTGCGTACCTGCTGACCCCGGACCAGCTCGGCGACGTCGCCGCGCAGGAGATGCGTCGCGAGCCGGGCGGTCCCTTCGCCCGCGACCTCGCCGGCCTCCTGGCCAACGTCGAGTCCCTCCACACCATGGGTCCGGGCCGCTACGAAACCGTCGCCCGCCTCGGCGAACGCGACGGCCTCCCGATGTTCACCGTCACCCACGGAAACGCGTCCGACCTGGACCCGGGCGCCCCCACAGCGCCGTACCTCCGCTGGATAGCCACCGGCCTGACCGAATCCCACGGCTGGACCACACCGCGGATCGTCGACTACCTGTACGCCGCGCCGGGCGTCCAACTGTCGTGGACGCCCGGCGCACTGACCGACCTGTTTACCGCTTGATCGCGACGCAGGTGGCGGTGGACTTCTTGGTGGGGTCGCTCTCGGAGGTGGCGGTGAGAGTGATCTTGGCGAGTGGAGAGGTGCCGGCCTTCGCATAGACCGGGACGTTCACGTGCTGGCCGGCGTTGGCGGTGGCCAGGGCGTTGGGGAGCTGGACGTTCCAGTTCTTGCCGTCGACCTTCGCGGACACGCGGTACACATCGCCCTTGAGGTACGGCGTGACGTCCTCGGGGTGCTGTGCTCCGGTGCCGGCCTTGCCGGTGTTGGTGAGGGAGAAGTTGCAGGTCTGGACACCGCCCTGGCCCGGCTTGGCCACCGTGGGCAGGACCCGGACACCGCGCTTCTGCGGGCCGGCGCCGTCGAGCGAGCGGATCGCGACCGTGTAGGACAGGACGCCTTGGCTGTTGCGGTGGATGTTGGTGATGTAGAAGTGCAGCCGGTTGGCGGTGTCGGTGTACTCGTACTCGCTGCCGGAGCTCGTGCCCGCGTGGAACAGGGCGTCGGACAGCTGACGGTAGTCGCCGATGGTGATCGGTACCTCGGTGCCGTCGGGCAGCACGTAGTCGGTCATCTTGATGTCCTGCGGGTTCGCGTCGACGACCCACTCGAACGGCGCCCGGTCCTGGTTCTTGGTCTTGGCCAGCAGGACCCCGGAGTCGGGCGTGAACGAGTCGGTGCCCATCCGGTCGACCACCTCGACCGTGTAGTTCTGGTAGCCGCGGCCGTCACACAACGCGTCGGTGTTGACGTCGCAGGGCGGTGCCAGGTCGCCCGCGCCGCCGAGCTCGATGTTGACCCCGGACAGGCCCTTCGCTCCCGGTTCGACCGACCGTGCGGTGACGTCGGCGATCACCACACCGGACGAGGCGAGGGCTTCGCGGGACAGCCGGAGCACGTTCTGCTCGTCGACCATCTGCAGCTTCATCTTGTTGCGCAGCATGTGTTGCGCGCCCATCGAGGCGCCACCGGTGGCCGGGATCATCCACCGGCTGTGTGGCCCGCCGGGACCGTTGAAGCTGCCGCGGCTGAGCATCTCCCAGATCCCGGTGTACGCGCGTCTCGGTGGTACGCCGTACGGATTGTTGTAGTTGTCGCCGATCCCGAGGATGTGGCTGAACTCGTGCGCGAAGACCGCCATCCCGGAGCTCTCGGCCTGGGTCGACGAACCGCCGCCGGCGTTCGGCCAGATCGACGCGCCGGCAGCCCACGAGGTCCAGTCGACGTACCGGGTGTCCGACCAGTTCGGCAGCGCCGGGTCGGGCGGGCCGAAGTCGTCGGTGACGTCCTCCTTGTTCGGGAACTTCATCATCCCGAACTCCTGCCAGGTGGACGATTCGTCCTGCCCGGCGCTGAGGAAGAAGACGAAGTCGAACCCGGCCGGGACCTCGGTCCCCTGGTCGGCGATCCAGGCGGCGCGGCCGTCGGCACGGATGTCCTTGGTGCAGTCGTCACCGGCTGGGCAGGCCGAGTCGCCCTGGAACTCCATCGCGTACTCGTGCGACTTGCCCGGCATGCGGTACGGACCGAACGCGGTCAGGTCGACGCCGTACCGGCCGCCGGAGTCCTCCATCCAGTACTCGTGCAGGGTGTGTCCGCGGTTCAGCGCGCTGGGGGTGTTGAGGAAGTTCTTGTAGAACTGCGCGACCTGGTCCCGCGGTACGCCGTTCGCCTCGGCGCTCGGGTTGCCGAACGGCGTGGAGCCCTTCGGCTTGGTGATGACGAAGTCCTGGTTCGGGTAGTCGACCAGCACCAGCGCACCCTTGAACGTCCGCACCGAGCCCGGGACCGAGGGGTCGGCCCAGTTCGTCCCGGGCGGCTTGCGGTAGTCGTTCCAGGTCATGTGGTCGGGGTTCTCCCAGTTCTGCGGATCGATCGGCGCGGGGAGGCCGTCCTTCGCCGTGGTGGCGATCCGCTGTTCCGGCCCGGCCGTGCCCGACTCCTGCCACGGTTGCTGCTGTGGCCAGTGCGGGTACTGCCAGGCGTTCGCGGGATCCGGGGGAGCGGTGGCGTTCGGCGCGGCGAGCGCGAGACTCGGCACCGAGACAGCAGCGAGTACGGCGACCAGCCGCACAACGACAAGACGGTATTTCCGTAGCTCAGACACGGGCGGGCATCCGATCAACGAGTGGGCGGGACAGCGATGAGCATGCCTCGGCGACACCCCTGACGACAACAGGTGAGACCACTGTATACAGTATGGAGTGAAGTGGTTAGCCTGGGCGCTTGCGTCGTCTTTGGATGGAGGACCCATGTATTCAGTCACCGACCCGGCCACGGGTGTGCTGATCGAGGAAGTCGCGAACTCGACGGACGAGGAGGTGCGGGAGTCGATCGGGCGGGTGCACTCCGGCTATCCGGGGTGGCGGCGCCGGACCGTCGAGGAGCGGGCCGCGATCGTGGCACGCGCCGCGGACCTGTTCGAACAGCGTGCCGACGAGCTGGCCGCGATCATGACGCAGGAGATGGGCAAGCGGATCAACGAGGGCCGCGGCGAGGTCGGCATCGTGGTCGACATCTTCCGGTACTACGCCGAGAACGGACCGGCGTTGCTGGCCGACGAACCGCTGGACATCAAGGGCGGGCGGGCCGTCATCACGAAGGGCCCGATCGGCGCGCTGCTCGGGATCATGCCGTGGAACTTCCCGTGCTACCAGGTGGCCCGGTTCGTCGCGCCGAACCTCGTGCTCGGCAACACCATCCTGCTCAAGCACGCGTCGATCTGCCCGCGCTCGGGCCGCGCGATCGAGGAGATCCTGCGGGCGGCCGGCGTACCGGACGACGTGTACGTGAACACGTTCGCGTCCAGCCGGCAGATCCCGGCGATCCTGGCCGACCCGCGGATCGTAGGCGTCTCGCTGACCGGCAGCGAGCAGGCCGGTGTCTCGGTCGCCGCCGAAGCCGGGAAGAACCTGAAGAAGACCGTGCTCGAGCTCGGCGGGTCCGACCCGCTGATCGTGCTCGACACCGCGGACATGGACGAAACCGTCAACGCGACCGCCACAGCCCGGATGCGGAACTGCGGCCAGTCCTGCAACGCGCCGAAGCGGATGATCGTGCTCGCCGACATCTACGACGAGTACGTCGACCGCCTGACCAAGCGCGTCGCCGAGTACTACGTCCCCGGCGATCCCGGCGACCCGGAGACGAAGCTGCCGCCGCTCGCCTCCGACGCGGCCGCGGACGAGGTCGCGGGCCAGGTGGCGAAGGCGGTCGAGCAGGGCGCGACCCTGCGCACCGGTGGCCGGCGGATCACCCCGGGCGCGTTCCTCGAGGCGACCGTGCTGACCGACGTCACGCCGGAGATGGACGCGTACTACGAGGAGATCTTCGGGCCGGTGGTGATCGTGTTCAAGGCCGAGACCGAGGCCGAGGCGATCGCCCTCGCGAACGACACGCCGTTCGGTCTCGGCGCATCGGTCTGGGGCACCGACGACGAGCGCTCCCGGCGCGTCGCCGAACAGATCGAGGCGGGCATGGTCTACCTGAACCGGGCCGGCGGTTCCCAGGCCGACCTCCCGTTCGGAGGCATCAAGCGCTCCGGCATGGGCCGCGAACTCGGGCCGGCCGGCATCGAGGAGTTCATGAACAAGAAGTCCATTCGCCTGTAGCTGGCAGGAACCGGACAGGCCGCGGCGGCGGCCGGCAGAACACCTCATGCTCTGAGTGACGATCTGTGACGGAAAGTGATTCAGCATGAGCTTCCTGCCGCCGCCCGCACCGGGCACCGGCCCTTACCCGGGGCCGCGCCCGGTGGCGCACGACCCGCTGGCCGTTGCCTTGGGCAACGCTTCCCTCCTCGGCCTCGGCTACCTGATGATGCGGCGGTGGAAGACGGCGGTCGCGAACTGGCTGGTCACCGCGACGCTCGTCGTACTCGCGGTGGTTCTGCGAGAGCTGTGGTGCGAGCTCGCCATCGCCGGCCTGTGGGTGCTCGTCACCGTCCACGGGTGGTTCCTGGCCAGAGCACAACCGTGGCAGGCGGCGGTCCGCCGGAAGCGACTGATCGCGCTCGGGGTGACGGTGCCGATCCTGTTGGTCGTCGGACTCCTGCGGTTCGACGCGTCGCGGATCGACGGCAGCGTGACCGGGGCGCGCGAGGCCGGCGACTGTGGTGCGTGACGACAGCCGAGCAGCGGTACTGGTTCGGCCACCGCGTCGTGGACGGCCCGAAGACCGCGCGTGCCGAGGCCGACGTCAATGCGTGCGATCGGATCGGCACCGGCAGGGAGCAGCTTCGTGCCGCGCTGTCAGGTGACCCCGAAGAGCTGGCGTTCGGGTTCCGCATCCTCGACTCGGTACTGCGTGAGCCGGGGCAGGAGCAGACGGTCGGGGTCGCCCTCGACGAGTTCCTCGCCGCACTGCCGAAGAACGACCCGTGCGCGAACGTCCCGATCGCCGGCTGGCTCCGGACCCGCACCCCGAACCACACGGCGCTGGACCGCTCGAGCGCTGTCGTCCCGCGGATCGAGCCGGCCGCGCTGGTGGCCTGTGCGGAGGTACAGCGCCGCGCCGCCGTACCACCGCGGCGTCAACCGGACGCTGTTCCTCGGCGACGCGGAGGACTACACGGCGAAGCTGCCGGGCAGCTGGAAGACGACTGACCCGACCGTCGCCTCCCTCATCGTCTGTGCAGACGATCCCGCCTACGGGACGGCGGTTCGCACCTGCCCGTACACGCCGGTGAAGAACCCGAGCGCCTTCCCGACCGACGTGACCTTCCACAAGATGGCGATCCCGCTGAAGGCCTACGAGCTGCGCACCGGCCGGTTGGTGGCGCGCACCACGCTCCAGATCAACGGCTCGTCGTGTCCGCGGACGCTCCACTTCACGTCGTACTTCGACTCCGACCTCTACGTGCCGTCCACGGAGTACGTGACCCCGACCAGCGCCAGCGTGCGGGCCGCCTTCCAGCCGGTGGTCGTCCGGCCGTGATCGGGCCGGGTCACGAGTTGCCGTGGTCGCAGGCGACGCCGTCGCCGTTGCGGTCCAGGTCGCGCGAGTAGCCGGGGTCACCGCGATGGAGCGGCGCCTTGCCGGCGGCGCGGACCTCGGCGCAGTCCTGGTAGTGGACCGCGCTCACGACGGAGGTCGACGGCGTCGACGAGACGATCGGCGTCGCTGACGGCCCTGGGGCCGTTGACGGGTCCGTCGGCTCGGCGGTGGGCTCGACGACCGGCGTTCCTTGCGGCGTGGCCGACGGTGCCGGTGTCGACGTCGGCGTGCGCTCGATCTGCCGGGTCGGCTTCTCGGTACGACGCACTGTCGGCGGCTCGGTGGCGGGTGCCACCGAGGTGGACTGGATCACCGTTGGCTCCGGAGCCGTCGCCGAGGTGACCGTGTCGCCCCTGCTGAACGGCTGGTAGAACAGCAGCGCGCCGATCAGGACGAGCGGGATCACGGTGATCGCCGCCAGCTTGACCGTGCTCGGACCGCCGTAGCGTCCGAACGGGCCACGGACGCGACGCCCGCGCTCGTCTACCCAGAAGGACCATCCCGCCGGGGCGGGCGGCCACGACTCGTTCGGCCTCCAGCGTCTCGGTGGCCGCCACCGCGCCGTCGGCGGATCGGGCCATTCCGGCGGTGTGTTGAACTGCCTCACGCAAACCTCCCCCAGTACGCCCAGCAGCCTAGCGAGGGCCGCGCCAGAGGCAAGTACCGGGGTCGGAACCCCTTGTTTTCATGCGCTTGAACGGTAGTGAGTGCTAGGTCTCGTTGACGGACCCAGCTCGGCGTGTGAAGCTCGGTCCATGACAGAGACGCAGGAGCAGACTCGCAGCCGGACCTTCTCGTGGACCGACCCGGCACTGACCGCGGCGCGGATCGGGACCACGTCCGGGCTCGAGATGCTGCACGCGATGGGCAACGGCGAGATCCCGGCGCCGCCGATCCTGCAACTGGTCGGCGCCACCGGGATGGAGGCAGAGGAAGGCCGGGTCACCGTGCTGATGCCGGCGCAGGAATTCCACTACAACCCGCTCGGCACCGTGCACGGCGGGATCATCGCGACCCTGCTCGACACGGCGGCCGGCTGCACCGTCCACTCGACGTTGCCGGCCGGGTTCGGCTACACCTCGCTGGACCTGATGACGCGTTTCATCAAGCCGGTGACGACCAAGTCCGGTCTGCTCCGCTGCGAAGGCGGCATCATCAGCCGCGGCCGCCGTACCGCGGTCGCGGAGTCACGGCTGTTCGACGAGGCCGGCGCGCTGCTGGCTCACGCCACCTCCACCTGCCTCATCTTCGAGCTGCCGACCGCCTGACCTCAGCCGGCCAGGAGCTTCTCCGTGCCGACCAGGCGGACGCAGGTGGCGAGACCGGCGATCGCGGCTTCCACCTCGGGGAGTTCCGGGTACGTCGGGGCGATCCGGATGGTGCGGTCGGCCGGGTCGTCGCCGTACGGGTGGGTCGCGCCGGCCGGGGTGATGGCGATGCCGGCCGCCTTCGCCTTGGCGACGACCTCACGGGCGCAGCCCTCCGGCACCTCGAGGTTGATGAAGTAGCCACCGGCCGGGCTCGTCCACGTCGCCAGCCCGGTGCCGCCGAGCTCGGCGGCCAGGATCTTGTCGACCGCGTCGAACTTCGGCCGGATCAGGCCGGCCAGGTTCCGCATGTGCTCGTGCAGCCCGTCGGCATCGCGGAGGAACTGGACGTGCCGCAACTGGTTGATCTTGTCCGGCCCGATGCTCCGCTTGACCGTGTGGCTCAGCCACCACTCGACGTTCGCGGGGGAGGAGCCGAAGAATGCGACGCCGCAGCCGGCGAAGGTGATCTTCGAGCTGGACCCGAACACGAAGGCCCGGTCCGGGTGACCGTTCTCCGCGCACAGCGCCAGGATGTCGGCGATCTCCGCCGGTGCGTCGGTCAGGTGGTGTACGGCGTACGCGTTGTCCCAGAAGACCCGGAAGTCCGGCGCCGCGGTCTCCATCGCGGCCAGCCGCCGCACGGTCTCGTCGGAGTAGACCGAGCCGTCGGGGTTGCTGTACTTCGGCACACACCAGATGCCCTTGATCCGGGCGTCCTCGGCGACCAGGCGCTCGACCACGTCCATGTCCGGGCCGTCCGGCGTCATCGGCACCGGGATCATCCGGATCCCGTACCGCTCGCAGATGCCGAAGTGCCGGTCGTACCCCGGCACCGGGCACAGGAACGCGATCTCCGGCTGGTCGGCCCACCGGCGCTCGGCGCCCGGCACCAGGCCGAGCAGCGCGAACACCACGGCGTCGTGCATCAGCTCGAGGCTGGAGTTCCCGGCGGCCAGCAGTTGCTCGACCGGCACCTGCAGATCCGCCGCGAAGATCGCCCGCAGCTCGGGCAGCCCGTTCAGGCCGCCGTAGTTGCGCAGGTCGGTGCCGTCGGCTCCGACCGGATCACCTTCGAGCCCGAGCACACCGTTGGCGAGATCGAGCTGCCGGGGCGACGGCTTCCCACGCGTCAGGTCCAGCTTCAGCCCTTTGGCCACCAGCGCTTCGTAGTCCTGGCGGGCACGGTCACGCTGGGCGGTCAGCTCGTCGACGCTCACGGGAGTCCTTTCACGGTCGGGTGATGGTCCAAGCCTAGTGATCGCCCGACCGCGACTGTGGGCAGGGTCAGCGTCGCCGGCACTTCGGGAAGCGCGGGTCCGTCGGCGGGCAGGTCGGCCAGCCCGGCGGCAGCTGGATCGTCGGCGGCGTACCGGGCGGTCCTGGTGTCGTCGGCGGCGGCGTCGCTTGGCTGCCGTTCGACAGGTACAGCGTGATCTTCGCACCGGCTGGTGCGCCGTCCTCCTGGCGTGGGCTGGTGTACGCGACGGTGCCCGCCGGTGCGTCGGAGTCGACCGGCGTCGGCGCGACCTCGGCCTGGAAGCCCAGCTGCTGCAGCTGGGCGATCGCGATCGGGGGCATGACGCCCTTGAGTTGTGGCAGGTCCTTCACGTCGCCGCGGATCGTCTTGTCGTCCGGCTGCACGAAGTGGGTTGATGGCAGACCCTTCAAGGCTCCCTGCAGCGCGGTCTCCCAGATCGGCCCCGCGGTCCCGGAGCCGGACGCGTTCCCGATCTCCTTGCCGTTCAGCGTCAGCCCGGCCAGGTCCGTGTACTTCGGCGTCGCGTCGGCCACCACCGACGCGGCCGCGAGCCTGGACGAGTAGCCGGCGAACCAGACGGCGATGTTGCCGTTGATCGTTCCGGTCTTGCCGGCCAGGTCACTGCGGCCGAACTTCAGCTTGCTGCCGGTGCCGCCGTCGCCCATCACCTTGTTCAGCACGTAGTTGACGCCGTCGGCGACCTGCGGGGTGAGCGCCTGCTTGCAGCTGCGGCCCTTGACCGGGATCGACTTGCCCTTGCTGGTGGTGACCGCGGTGACGAGGACCGGTGTGCAGAACTTGCCGCGGGCGGCGAAGGTCGCGTACGCGTTGGCCAGCATCAGCGGCGTGATCAGACCGGCGGACCCGAGCGTGAACGACGGGACCTGCTGCAGCGGTTTCATCGTCTGGGCATCCTGCATGCCGAGCTTGGACGCGATGGTGGCGATCGGGCACAGACCGACCTGCTCGGACAGCTGCAGGAAGTAGGTGTTCGTCGACGCCTTCGCCGCGTCGATCATCGACGGGTCCAGAATCGTCTTGGTCGAGTTCTTCGGCTTGTAGTCCGGGTCGGACGTCGTACCGCTGCAGGTGCTGAACTTCTTGCCGCTCAGGTCGATCTGCTGCGGCGAGGTGATGCGGTAGGTGAGTGGGACACCCTTCTCGATCGCGGCGGCGATCGTGAACGCCTTCATCGTCGATCCGTTCTGGAACCCGCCGTACCCGCCGGGATAGGACTTCTCGACGTTGTAGTTGTACGACGTCTGGCCCTTCTTGTTGCCGTACGGCTTGCTCTGGGCCATCGCCTTCACCAGGCCGGTGCCGGGCTCGACGATGGTGACCGCGGCCACCGCCTGGTCGCTGGGCTTGGAGTGCTTCTTCATCGAGTCCTCGGCCGCTTTCTGGATCTTCGGGTCCAGCGACGTCCGGATCACCAGACCGGCGGTCTCGATGTAGTTCTCCGCGGCCTGCGGGGTCTTGCCGAAACTCGGGTTGTTCTTCAGCTGGGAGACGATGTACTCGCAGTAGAACGGGTACTTCGAGTTCGCGCAGCCGTTCGGTACGTTGCGGACCTTCTTCGGATCGATCACCGGGGTCTTCAGTGCGGCCGCGGCCTGCGCGGCGGTGACGATGTTCAGTTCCTGCATCCGCCGGATCACCACGTCGCGGCGGTCCTTGGCCCGCTTCATGTTGTTCGTCGGGTCGTACCCGGTCGGGTTCTTCACCAGACCGGCGAGCATGGCGGCCTGCGGCAGCGTCAGCTGGGACGCGTGCACCGAGAAGTAGTGCAAGGCGGCCGCTTCGATGCCCCAGGCACCATCACCGAAGTTCGCGAGGTTGAGGTACTTCTCCAGGATCTGGTCCTTGGAGTACTCCTTCTCGACGGCGATCGCATAACGGAGCTCGGCGACCTTGCGTTCGTAGGTGTCGGCCGTGGCGGCCGCGGCCTCGTCCGGTGTCTTCGCCTTCTCGACCAGGTTCATCTTCACGTACTGCTGGGTGATGCTGGAACCACCCTGCTGGACGGCACCCTGCGACTGGTTCCGCAGCAGGGCGCGCAGGGTGCCCTTCAGGTCCAGTGCGCCGTGCTCGTAGAACCGGTCGTCCTCGATCGCGACGATCGCCTTGCGCATCATCGGGTTGATCTGCCGCAACGTCACCGGTACCCGGTTCTCCTGGTACAGAGTGGCGATGAGCGAGCCGTCGGCCGCCTGGATGATGCTCTTCTGGGAAACCGGCGCCGCCTTGAGGTCCTGCGGCAGGTACTGGACCGTGTCGTGGGCCTTCGCTGTGGTCACCCCGGCCAGTCCGGCGAGCGGAAGGGCCAGGCCGGCGACGAGCGCTCCGGCGAGAGCGCTGGTCAGCAGGAAGAGAACCACTGACTGGACGACCTTGGGGCGGGCCGGCGCGCGTCTGTGCATGGTCCGGCAGATTAGCCGCGCGGGGGCTTCACCGGGACATTTTCGTCACGGAATTAACACATCTGCCCGACGATCTCACCAACTGTGACGAATTGGTCACTATCGGCCGACAACGGCGGCCCCCGCGATGACGACGTCAAGGCAATGGCTAGTCGTCCTGTCCGGAGCGGGTCACCGGATCAGGACCTTGAGGGCGTCGCGGCTGTCCATGGCGCGGTAGCCCTCGGGGACCTGGCCCAAGGTGACGGTCCGGTCGAAAACCTTGCCAGGGTTGACCTTTCCGGACAGGACGCCGGGCAGCAGGCGTTCGATGTAGGCGCGGGCGGGAGCCGGTCCGCCGGTCAACGTGATGTTGGGGCCGAACAGACTGGGGAAGCCCACCGCAGCGTCGAGGTACTGGGGTACGCCGACACGGCTGATCACGCCGCCGGGGCGAACGACACCAACAGCCTGCTCGTACGCCGGCATGTGGCCGACGGCCTCGAGGACGACGTGTGTGCCGTCGCCGCCGGTGAGTTCACGAACCTTGGCGATGCCTTCCTCACCCCGCTCGGCGACGACCTCGGTCGCGCCGAACTCGACGCCGAGGTCGGTCCGCTTCTTGTGCCGTCCCATCAGAATGATGCGCTGGGCACCTAGTTGCCGGGCCGACAGCACGGCGAGCAGGCCGACCGCGCCGTCGCCGATGACCGTGACCGAGGTGCGCTCGTCGACGCCGCCCTTCAGAGCAGCGTGGTACCCCGTGCCGTAGACGTCGGACAAGGTGAGCAACGACGGCAGGAGACCGGAATCCTCGCCGGCGGGAACCTTCACCAGCGTCCCGTCCGCGAGCGGAACCCGGACCGCCTCTGCCTGACCGCCAAAGACGCCGTTCGCGTTCCAGAACCCGCCATGCCGGCACGACGTCTGCAGATCCTCCCGGCAGAAGTCGCACGTCCCGTCGGACCAGGCGAACGGTGCGATGACGAAGTCGCCCTTCCGCAGCGTCGCCACGTCGGCACCGACGTCCTCGACCACGCCGACGAACTCGTGTCCCATCGACTTGCCGCCGGGTGTCGCCGGCAGGTTGTGGAACGGGTGCAGGTCGCTGCCGCAGATACAGGAGCCGGTCACCCGCACCACTGCATCGGTTCGTTGCTGGATCACCGGGTCCGGTACGTCGATCACCCGTACGTCGCCGGCGCTGTACATGTAAGTCGCTCGCATGGTCCCAGTGAAGGTCACGGAGGGTGGGTGGGGGAGTCACTGTCGTTCCAGGTAACGCCAGTGCCTCCCTCGGGATCGCGACGGTCCGTAGTGTTGACGACATGGACCACCGAGCCGAGATCAAGGAATTCCTCAGCTCCCGCCGTGCCCGGCTCACCCCCGAGCAGGCCGGCCTGCCGGTGTACGGCGGCAATCGCCGGGTGAAGGGCCTGCGGCGCGAGGAAGTCGCCCTGCTGGCGGGCGTCTCGGTCGACTACTACGTCCGGCTGGAGCGGGGAAACCTGTCCGGCGCCTCGGAGAGCGTGCTCGAGGCTCTCTGCCGCGCGCTGCAACTGGACGACGCCGAGCGTACGCACCTGTTCGCACTCGCCCACGAGTCCGACGCCACCCCGGTACGGCGCCGCCCGGCGGTGAAGGGGGTTCGCCCGGCCCTGCAGCAGATCCTGGACGCGATCACCGATGCGCCGGCCTGGATCCGCACCGCGCGGTTCGAGGTGGTGGCGGCGAACCGGATGGCCCGCGCGCTCTACGCGCCGATGTTCGCCGATCCGCGCCGCCCGGCGAGCACGGCCCGATTCATCTTCCTCGACCCGGCCGCACAGGAGTTCTTCGTCGACTGGGAACGCGCGGCCGACGACATCGCCGCGGTGCTGCGATCCGAGGCCGGCAAGAACCCGCACGACAAGGCTTTGACCGAACTGATCGGCGAACTGTCCACCCGCAGTGAGACGTTCCGGACCCGGTGGGCCGCGCACAACGTCCGCTTCCACCGCACCGGCGTGAAGAAGCTGCACCACCCGGTGGTCGGCGACCTCGAGATCAACTTCGAGGCGATGGAGTTCCCGTCCGACCCCGGGCTGGCGCTGGTCGTCTACACCGCCCCGGCCGGCTCGCCGACCGCGGACGCGTTCCAGCTGCTGGCCAGCTGGGCCGCCACCCAGGACCAGCCCGAAATCGTTGCCCAAGACAAGGAATAGCTGTGCGGATCCTCCCGAAGACACCGACCGCCAAAGGCCCGGCCGAGTGGTTCACCGGCGACGTCTGGTTCGACGTCGTCATCCGCGGTGAAGAGCCGTCCCGGGTCCGGGTGAACACTGTCAGGTTCGCGCCCTGCGCCCGGACCGCGTGGCACCGGCACGCGGCCGGTCAGACGCTGCACGTCACCGATGGCGTCGGTCTGGTCCAGGCTCGCGGTGGAGAGGTCACCGTCATCCGGCCCGGCGATGTCATCTACACGCCGCCGGGGGAGTGGCACTGGCACGGCGCCGCGCCGGACGACTTCATGGTCCACACCGCGATCTGGGAGGGCACCGCATCCGGGGAGCCCGAAACCGAGTGGGGCGCGCACGTCACGGACGCGGAGTACGTCGTACCTGACTGATCGGACTCAGGAGACCGAGCGGATGCGGTTGGGGGCGGCGGAGCCTCGGACGATCAGGGTCGTGGCCAGCTCGACGTGGTGTGAGGCAACCTTCTCGCCGGCGGCGAGTTGCAGCGCGGTGCGGAGAGCGACTGCTCCCATGTCGCGCAGCGGCTGCTTGACCGTCGTCAGTGGTGGCGAGGCGAGCCGCGCGATCTGGGTGTCGTCGAAGCCGACCACGCTCAGATCCTCGGGGACTCGCAGACCGCGGGCGCGGGCTGCTTCCAGTACGCCGAGCGCGACCTCGTCGCTGCCGGCGAAGATCGCGGACGGCCGGTCGGGCAGGTCCAGCAACGCCGCTCCTCCGGCCAGGCCGTCGTCGTACAGGAAGTCGCTCAGCCAGATGTACTCGGGCGGCACCGCGGCACCGACCGCCTCCATCGCACTCCGGAAGCCGCTCATCCTGGCCTGGTTGCAGCCGGACGTCGGCGGACCGCCGACGTACGCGATCCGCCGGTGGCCGAGCGAGAGCAGATGCTGGGTCGCCGCCATGCCGCCGGCGAAGTTGGTCGAGCCGACGCTGGTCACGTCGGGCTGCGGGATGTTGGCCGGGTCCACGACCACGAGCGGCAGCCGGGCCCGCGACAGCGCGGCCAGGTCGGCGTCGGCCAGCTCACTGGTGATCCCGATGGCGGCCCGCCGCCCGGACGAGATCACCTCGCGGATCCACCGGGCCGCCCGTCCGGAGCTGGACGTCTGCGGGTGCGGCGGATGTGCGTTCAGGATGACGTCCACCCCGGCTGCCTGGCCGGCGTCGACGACGCCCTGGATCACCTCGACCGAGTACGCGTTGACGATGCCCTGGTAGAACAACTCGACCGTGTCCCGCTCGACCGTCTCCGGGCGGCGGCCGACGTACCCGTGCTTCTCCAGGATCTCCTGCACCCGGGCCCGGGTCACCGGCGAGACGTCGCTGCGCCCGTTGAGCACCTTGGAGACCGTGGCGATCGACACCCCGGCAGTGCCGGCGACGGTGGCCAGGGTGACGCGTCCCTTCAGCCGTGACACCTCATCACCCTCCTCCCGTGGCATCGGCGGTGACCGGGGTGCGGTCGACCGGCGTGGTCAGCATGCGCTCGTGACCCACTACCCTCACATCCCCGGTGATCCGGACGACAGTGCGACACGGCAGGTCGTGCGACGACGTGCCGAGCATCACTTCGATCTCGCCGGGTTCGACGATCCGGCGCAGATCCGGTCCGGTGTACGCCGTGCGATCCGCGTGCACACGGAAGGTGACGTCGACCGCCGCACCCGGCTCGAGCGAGACCCGGGCGAACCCCGTCAGCAGTTTCAGCGGCCGCGCGATCCGCGCCACCACATCGTGCAGATAGAGCTGGACGACCTCGTCACCGGCCCGGTTGCCGGTGTTGCGGACCCGCACAGTCGCGGTGAACTCACCGTCGTTCCCGATCTCCGTCGCGCTCAGCCGCAGGTCACCGACCTCGAACGTCGTGTACGACGCTCCGTACCCGAAGGGGAAGAGAGGCGCGGCCTCCAGGCCGCTGATGCCCGCACTCTCGACACTGCCCAAGGCCGGCTGCAGGTAGGTCCCCGGCTGCCCGCCCACATGCCGCGGGATCTGCACCGGAAGCTTGCCACTCGGCACGATGCGGCCACTCAGTACGCCGGCGATCGCGGCGGCACCCTCCTGGCCGGGGATGAAGGCCTGCACGAGTCCGGCGACCCGGTCCGCGATGTCACCCAGCGCATAGGGACGCCCGGAAACCACCACGACGACGACAGGCTTGCCGGTGGCAAGCAACTGGTCGAGCAACTCGCCCTGGACGCCGGGCAAGCGCAGATCCTCGGCGTCGCAGCCTTCGCCGGACGTGCCGTGGCCGAACAGTCCGGAGAGATCACCGACGTACGCGATGCAGAGATCGGCGTCGCGCGCGGCGGCGACGGCGGCCTCAAACCCGGAGCGGTCGTCTCCCATGACGTCACATCCCTTGGCAGCCAGGAATTCGACCTCCGGGAGTTCGTTGTGCAGGGCATCGATGGGCGTGAGCACCTCGACGCCGAGGCCGCGGTCGGGGTACCGCGGCAGGACGTGGTTGGGGAAGGCGTAGCAACCCATCAGGGTCCGCGGATCGCCGGCGCACGGCCCGACCACCGCGACCCGGCGCAGGTCCGTTGACAGCGGCAACGCCGATCCCGCGTCGAGCAGGATGACCGAGCGCTCAGCGAGCTGCCGCGCGATGGCCCGGTTCTCGGCCGAGTTGAGGTCGATCGCCGCATCGCCGACCGAGCCCTCCGGGGTCCAGTCGGGATCGAGCAGACCGAGCCGGGCCTTCTGCAACAGCAGCCGCCGGGCCGCGCGATCGACCAGTTCCTCCGACAGTTCGCCCGATTCCACCTTGTCCAGCAGGCCGGCGAAGCCGATGGTGTCCGGCAGTTCGACATCGGTGCCGGCCGTGAGCGCGACCACGCCCGCGCCGGCATTGTCGGCGGCGACCCGATGCATCGACGCGAGGAACGGCACGGCCCAGTAGTCCGAGACCACTGTGCCGCCGAAGCCCCATTCGTTGCGGAGGACGTCGGTGAACAGCCAGGAGTCGGCGCTGGCCGGCAACCCGTCGATGTCGGAGTACGAGCTCATCACCGATCCGGCGCCGGCCGTCGCGATCGCGGTCTCGAACGTCGGCAGGATGATGTCGAGCAACTCCCGTCGTCCCATCGACACGGGCCCGTGGTTGCGGCCGGCCCGGGACGCGGAGTACCCGGCGAAGTGCTTCAGCGTCGCCAGCACGCCCGCGCTCTGCAGCCCACGGACGTACGCCGAGCCGAGCATCGCGACCAGGTACGGATCCTCGCCGATCGTCTCCTCGACCCGCCCCCACCGATAGTCGCGGACGACGTCCAGCACCGGCGACAACCCTTGATGAACGCCGACCGCGGCCATGTCGCGGCCGATCGCGGCTGCCATCCGCTCGACCAACTCCGGATCGAACGTCGCACCCCACGCGATCGAGGCCGGGTAGACGGTCGCGCCGTACGTCGTGAATCCGGTCAGGCACTCCTCATGCACGAGCGCGGGGATCCCGAGCCGGGAGCTCTCGAGCACGACCTCGTGCTGCCGGATGAGTTCGGCCACGCCCTGCTCGGTCGTTCGAGGGACGCTGCCCCAGACCCGGGTCAGGTGACCGAGGCCGTCCCGGCTCGCCTCGGCCAGCGACGGCGCGGCGCCGGCGGCGAAGACGTCCTCCATCGGCGCGACGTTGATGGTCTCGTCCGCGGGCAGCTCGGCGTCGGCCATGTCGTTGCCCGCCCAGCGGCTGCCGAGCTGTGCGATCTTCTCCCGCAGCGTCATCGCCTGCAGGAGCAGTTCGACCCGCTTGTCGGCCGGCAGTGCCGGGTCCCGCCACGGCTGGTCGCTCGAGCTGGACAAGAAATTCTCCCTAAATCGGCGCCTTGGTAGTGACAAAGTATCGAAAAAGTTTCGATACTTTCAGCGATCGCCGCCGTCGTCACAAAGTCTGGGAATCGCCTGTGTGACCAGGCGATTCCGTGACCTCACTGTGACCGCAAAGAGCCGGTAGTTCAAGTCTTGACAGCGACATCTCCGAAATCTACGTTACGAAACATCTTTTAATTGTCCGGTGCTTCCGCGACCGGCGGAGCAGCATGGAGTACGGAGATCACAGTGGATCCCATGGCGACATCTCGGCGTACCTTCCTCGGCCTGGTCGGCGGGGGCGCACTGGCGGCCGGCCTCGCGGCCTGCGGTAGCTCCGGCCCGAAGACGACACCCGGTTCGACCGGCGGCGCGGCCGCCGGCACCGGCACGACCTACTGGTACCTCACCGGCCAGCCGCAGGAGGCCATCCGGGACGCGCAGGTCAAGCGGTTCAACGACGCGAACTCGGGCAGCCAGATCAAGACCACCAAGTTCCAGAACGACGCCTTCAAGGCGAAGATCAAGACCGCGATCGGCGCCGGCCAGGGCCCGACGCTGATCTGGGGCTGGGGCGGCGGCGGCCTGAAGGCCTACGTCGAAGCCGGCCAGGTCGAGGACCTGACCGACTGGTTCAACAACGACCAGGCCGACCTGAAGAACTCGATCTTCCCGTCCGCCTTCACCGCGGCGACGGTCAACGGCAAGCTCTACGCGGTGCCTGGTGAGACCGTGACGCCGATCGTGATGTTCTACGACAAGCGCTCGTTCGAGAAGATCGGCGCCGAACCGCCGCAGTCGTGGGGCGACATCATGGACCTGGTGCCGAAGTTCAACGACAAGGGCATCGCGCCGTTCTCACTCGGCGGCCAGTCGCGCTGGACCAGCATGATGTGGCTGGAGTTCCTCTTCGACCGGATCGGCGGCAGCGAGGTCTTCCAGAACATCTACGACGGCAAGAAGGACGGCTGGTCCGACCCGTCCGCACTCAAGGCACTCGACGAGATGCAGAAGCTGATCAAGGCGAACGGCTTCATCAAGGGCTTCTCGTCCATCACCGCCGACTCCAACGCCGACCAGGCGCTGCTCTACACCGGCAAGGCCGCGATGATGCTGCACGGTGCCTGGACCTACGGCAACATGAAGGCCTCCGGCAAGGACTTCGTCACCGGTGGGCACCTGGGCTACATGAACTTCCCGCCGGTCGACGGCGGCAAGGGCGACCCGAGCGACACCGTCGGCAACCCGGGCCAGTACATGTCGATCTCCTCCAAGGCGAGCCAGGCCGACAAGGACAACGCGAAGAAGTTCATCGCGAACAACACCCTCGACGACGCCACGGTGGAGGCCTGGGTGCAGTCCGGCAACATCCCGGTCGTGAAGAGCGCGAAGGACAAGCTCTCCTCGATCACCGACAAGAACGACGCCGCGTGGCTGAACTTCGTCTACGACACCGCGGCGAACGCGAAGAACTTCGCCCAGTCCTGGGACCAGGCACTCAGCCCGACGCAGGCCGAGACCCTCCTCGACAACATCGCCAAGCTCTTCCAGCTGTCGATCTCCCCGCAGCAGTTCGCCGACAGCATGAACGCGGTGATCGGCCAGTGACCGTGCTGATGCCACCCCTCGGTCCAGGCAGGGAAGCCCCATGACCGTGACCGCTCCGCCCGTCGCGCCGGCGACCGGGCGGAAGGTCTCGTCCGGCGCCCGCTCCGGCGCCGGGCGGAGCGGTCGGGTCGCCTGGATGGTGCTGCCCGCCCTGGTGATGTTCGTCGTCTTCGGCGTCGTCCCGCTGGTCGGCGTACTCGTCCTCAGCTTCACCCACTGGGACGGCCTGGGCCCGATCACCCCGGCCGGCCTGTCCAACTGGCGGTCCGTGCTCACCGACAGCTCGTTGCCGCACAGCATCTTCGTCACCTTCGAGATCATGATCCTGTCGTGGCTGGTGCAGACTCCGATGAGCCTGCTGCTCGGCACGTTCCTGGCCGGACGCCAGCGGTACCGCGCGTTGCTGGCGGTCCTCTACTTCATTCCGCTGCTGCTCAGCTCGGCCGCGATCGCCATCACCTACAAGGCTCTGCTCGACCCGAACTTCGGTCTCGGTCCGGGGCTGCACCTCGATTTCCTGACCCAGGACTGGCTCGGCAAGAGCAACCTCGCCGTCGGTGTGGTCGTCTTCATCGTCTCCTGGCAGTTCATCCCGTTCCACTCGCTGATCTACCAAGGTGGGGTGCGGGCGATCCCGACCACGATGTACGAGGCCGCCGCGATCGACGGCGCCGGCCGGATCCGGCAGTTCTTCAGCATCACGATTCCGCAGCTCAAGTACACGATCATCACGTCGTCGACGCTGATGGTGGTCGGCTCGCTGACCTTCTTCGACCTGATCTTCGTGCTCACCGCGGGCGGGCCGGGCGACGCCACCGAGGTTCTCGCCCTGGACATGTACAAGACCGGATTCATGTCGAACCAGATGGGCCCGGCGAGTGTGATCGCCGTCGTCCTCGTACTGCTCGGCCTGGCTCTGGCTCTGCTGCTGCGCCGGCTCGGTGGCAGTACGACGGCCAGCCAGCAGGAAGGTGCGTGACATGGCTGTGGCCACCAGTAGCACGAGTACGGCGTCCCAGCGCGCGCGTGGCGGACCGGTCCGTGCCCACAAGCTGCTGCAGCTGAACTGGTTCGGCGGTCTGGCGGGCTGGATCTGGCTGGCGATCGTGCTGATCCCGCTGTACTGGATCGTCGTCACGAGCTTCAAGGACCAGAGCGACTACTTCACCCAGAACCCGTTCGCCCTGCCGACCGCCCCGACGACGACCAACTACAAACTGGTGATCGAGTCGGACTTCCCGCGGTACTTCGCGAACAGCGTGATCGTCACGGTCGGCACCATCATCCCCGCGGTCGCGATCTCGTTCATGGCGGCGTACGCGATCATCCGCGGCGCCGGCGGCAAGTTCCTGGCCGGCGTCAACGGCCTGTTCCTGATGGGGCTCGCGATCCCGCTGCAGGCCACGATCATCCCGGTCTACCTGTTGATCATCCGGATGCATCTCTACGACAGCCTGCTGGCCCTCATCCTGCCGTCGGTCGCATTCTCGATCCCGCTGTCGGTGCTCGTGCTGACGAACTTCATCCGCGACGTGCCGAAGGAGTTGTTCGAGTCGATGCGCGTCGACGGCGCGACCGAGTGGGACATGATGCGCAAGCTCGCGCTGCCGCTGACCCGGCCCGCCCTCGTCACGGTCAGCATCTACAACGGCCTCGCCGTCTGGAACGGCTTCCTGCTCCCGCTGATCCTGACCCAGAGCCCGGACAAGCGGACCCTGCCGTTGGCGTTGTGGACCTTCCAGGGCCAGTACAGCGTGAACGTCCCCGCCGTCCTCGCGTCGGTCGTGCTGACCACGCTGCCGATCGTCCTGCTCTACGCCCTCGGCCGCCGTCAGCTCCTCAGCGGCCTGACCGCGGGCTTCAGCCGCTAGCTACAACCTTCTGCTGCCGGGTCTGATCGCCCACGAAGCGAGCGCCAGTACGGCGAACGCGGCGGGGGCGATCATCCCGGAGTACTGATGGCCGGCGGCGTTCGACGCGGCCGCACCGGTCATGTTGATCAGTACGCCGGCGTACGCCCACTCCTTCAGCCGCGGCAGACGTGGCGCGACCAGCACCACCGCGGCTGCCACCCCATCCCGGGCACGATGGTCGACGAGGTCGTCAGTCGCGTGCTGTCACGCCGGGCCTGACTGTCCGAGGCGTTCGGTCGGCAGTGTTCCGAGGCCCTCCTGGACATCGCGCACGGTGCCGGGTGCGAGTTCGGCGGCCCGCGCCAGATGCAGTTCGGCCTCGGCGTCCTGACCCGACCTCGCGGCGAGGAGTGCGGCAGCCACTCGGACCCCGGCGCCGGTGATGCCGGAGCAGCGAGCGGCCAGCGCCGTACGGACCATCGCACGTGCCTCGTCCCACCGACCGGAATCCAGCAGTCCCTCGATCAGCAGGAAGACCAGGGCGTGGCAGGACTTGCCGGCGCCGCCGCCGACCATCTGCCAGTACGCCGTTACGCCATCCTGCAGGAACTCGTCGTACCGGCCGAGCTGGATCAGAGCGTTGAGCCGGCCAACCGTCGCGTCCTGCAGGTCGCGCAGGTTTCCGTGCGACAGCGCGAGCTGCGCCGCTCGTGCGGCATCTGCCAGCGCGTCGGACGGATTCCGCAGGTACGTCGCGGCCGCACGCTTGCAGAGTGCTCTCGTGAGCGCGTCCTCAGAGCCCGACCGCTCGGCGACCTCAACCGCCTGTTGAGCATGCATCGTCTCGGCCAGCGCCATCGCGTACTCAGGGCTGTCCGGATCCGACGAGCCGAGCTCCACAGCCGCCTGCGCGTCGGCCAGATCCGAGGGCGCACCATCACTCGAACGCGCCCTCGACCGACTCGTGAGGATGGCGCTGGCCAGCAGGGGCTCAGCCGCTCGGTCGACCAACGCCAGTGCTCGGTCGAGCAAGGCGACCGCCTCGCCGGCCTCGCCGATCTTCGAGTACGCCGCACTTGTTCGCCGCAGCAACTGGATCCGGTCGCGGGTCGAGCCGGCGACCGGGACGGACTCCCACAGCTCGCAGGCGCCGCGCAGATGGATCGCCTCCTCGGCCGGCGCACCCAGCCGGCCTGAGTCGTCGGCAGCTTGCAGCGACCATCGGAAGGCGTCGTCCGTCCGTCCTGCCAGGCGGCTGTGCGCGGCCAGGTCGGCGGCGGCCACGTCAGGCGTGGCTTCCAGCACTCGCACGTAGGTCGCGTGCACCTTCCCGGCCACGGTCAGCGGGAGACCGTCGGACAGGAGGTCCGCGATCAGTGGATGGCGGAACCACGGTGTCCCGTTGGTCGACTCGATCACACCGTGGGTCTCGGCCTCGGTCAGGCAGTCGGTCACGTACTCAGGGTTGATGCCGTGCTCTCCGGCCACTCTGGTCAGGACAGCGAGCGGTACCGGTCGGCCGGCGGCCGCGAGCAGACGGGTGAGGTCTCTCGACTCCGGGGTCAGGCCGTGCCATTGGGAGAACAGCGCAGCCCGCAACGCGTCCGGCACAGCCATGGGACCGGCCTGTGGGACCGGGACATCGCGGACCAGAAGTTCGGTCAGGTACGGGTTGCCGTCGGACATCGCCTGCACCTGCGCGGCCAGTTCCAGATCCCGCGGATGCCGGGTCAGGCCGGCGATCTGATCCGCGGTCGATGCGAGGTCCAGCCGCTCCAGGTGGATCTCCTCGAACGACGACATCCGGCGCATGTCGTCGAGCCAGCCATGCATGGGGTGTCCTTCGGAACGCGCCTCCTCGCGGCAGGTGGCGATCAGTGCGAGCGGCTGGTTCCGGAAGCCGGCGATCAGGTAGGCCAGCACATCGAGGGACGCCGAGTCCGCCCACTGCAGATCGTCGACGACCACCACCGTGGGCCGGCGGTCGGCCAGGCGGCTGATGACGAGATCGACCAGCGGCACCAGTCGTCCGCCGGCGATCGCCGTACCGAAGCCGATCGAGGGGAGCAGGGCCGCGAGATCGTCGACGCCGGCCAGGACCTCGTCCCGCTCGGTCGGTCCTGCGCTGTTCAGCCAGTCCTGAAGCACACCGGCGATGGGCGTGTACGGAACCTCAGCAGCGGCGAAACGGACGCAACTGCCCCACGCCGTTCGCAACTGCGAGGCCTGGCAGGCCTCTCTGACCAGCCGCGTCTTGCCGATGCCTGCCTCGCCGTGGACGAAGAGCGCCCGTGGACTGCCCTCGGCAGCACTCCGCAAGGCGCGAGCCAGCAACGCCTGCTCCCGGTCGCGGCCGGGGAGCGATCCGTGGTCTCCGTCCGATCCCCCCATGCGGTCAGTGTGCGCCCCAACGCAAGAGCCGACCACAACTTTGCATGGTGCGTCACTCCTTGCGGTCGGCGATGCCGCGAGTCGCGAGGAGGGCGGCGGCGAGGATGGCCGCGCAGAGAACGGTCAGGAGAGTCAGCGGTACGGCGTCCTCGGTCGCCGTGTGGTCGTTGGACAGCAGGGTCATGATCGGGCGGATCGGGGAGACCCAGCGGATCAGCAGGACGACGAGGATCGCGGCGGCCGCGGTCAGGGTCGCGATGCCGATGCGGGGGATGACCAGGCGAGAGCAGAGCAGACCGATCGCGGTGCCGATCATCGCGGCGGCCAGTTGGGCGACGGCGCCGACGGTCAGGTTGCCGGCGGTGATGACGTGGTTGCCGGTGACGATCGGATAGATCAGGCCGACCGCGATGAGCGGGACGCTCCAGGTGAGTACGACGGCGACCGTGATCGCGAGTACGCGCAGTGAGTCGCCCATCATCACCAACGTGATCTTGCGCTGGGTCGGGTCCTCGTGGTTGACGATGCTGACCGCCAGCCAGGTGCTGCAGATCAGCATGGCCAACACACAGAACGCGTACGACGCCTGGAGCGGACCGTTGTCCGAGGTCACGCCGACCGCGAGCGCGGCGAGGAAGATCAGGGTCGGCGGCAAGTACCGCTGGGAGAGCAGGACGCTGGCCAGGAGATACCGGTAGAGGGCGCTCACTCGGGCTTCACCTGCCGAACCGATACCACTGACCAGCCGTGATTGAGGGCGGTCAGCAACGCGGCGTCGTGGCTGCCGGTCGGCAGGATCACCGTGACGCCGGCGTCGTGGCGTCGTACGTCGAGAACGTCGGGCTGGTGCGACCAGTCGAGGTCGGCCCCGGGGATCAGTTCGATCTCCATCAGGTGGTGCGGTGTGCTCGTGGTGCGTTGGACGAGCTTGCCCTGATGGATCTCGCAGACCCTTGTGGCCGTTGACTTCACGACCTGGTCCGAGTGCTCGGTGAACGCGACCGCACCACCCTCGCGGGCCGTCTCGGTGAGCAGTTCCCGAAGCGTCCCGTGGGCCGTGGTGTCCAAGCCGGACCAGGGTTCGTCGAGGACGAGCAGTTGCGGTGGCTTGAGCAGTGCCTGGGCGAGAGCGACCTTCTGCGCGTTGCCCTTGGAGAGTTTCCGCATCGGAGTGTCCGCGCCGCCGCTCAGTGCGAGCCTGTCCAGAAGTTCGCCGGACCGTTGCCGGGCAGCCCGAGCGGTGAGGCCGCGGATTCTCCCCATGTGCCGCAGATAAGCGGAGGCCGAGAGACGGTCGTGCGACGCGAAGACGTCGGGTACGTAGCTCACGATCTGCGCAGTACGGCGTACTGTGCCGGTCGTCGGCCGGGACAGGCCGACCATCAGCTTCAGCACCGTCGACTTGCCGGAACCGTTGGCGCCGACGAGAGCCAGCAACTCACCCTCCTGCAGGTGCAGATCGACGTCGGTCAGAACCTCCCGCCGGCCGTACCGCTTGGAGACCTTCCTCAGCCGCGCTATCTCCATGCGGCGAGACTATCCGGCCACCGGGCCGCATCACCTTCGCGAGCGGGCGGGTGAGGACGAGCGAGACGAGCAAGGACGCGACCGCGAAGGCGGTGATCGAGGGTGCCGGCGCGGTGAGGTCGGCGAGCGTGCCGGCCAGGATCGCGAAGATCCCGAACGCGGTCATCCGGAGCGCGGACTCGAGGCCGAGCACCTGCCCCCGGAGGTCGGCCGGCGTCAGATCGACCAGCACCTCCTGTTGCGACAAGGATGCCGAATAGCCACTACTGCCGACAGCGACCAAGGCCGCGAGTACGCCGATCGGCAGGTCGAAGGCGAACCCGAGGAACGGGACGGCGAGCAGGTACCGCAACCAACGACCGGCGGTACGACGACCGGACGGGCTGAGGAAGCGGCCGACGACGAGATCGCCGGTCATCATCCCGGCGGCTCCCGCGGCCAGCAGCCAGCCCGCGCGCGGACCGGCGTACGGGACGAAGAGGGCCTCGCAGCCGACGATCAGGCCGTTCGGCAGCGACAGGGCGAGCAGCAGCGGCCGGGTCCTGGTCTGGCCGAGGAGACGGCGGTTGCCTCGCCAGGTCTCGCCGAGGCCCGTCCGGGCCCTACGTCGCGGTGCGCGATCGTGCAGACCGAAGCGGAGGACGGGGATGCTCAGCGCCGAGGAGGCTGTCGCCATCCACAGCACCGTCGCCGGGCTCAGTGCCTGCAGCAACAATCCGGCAATGCCGAAGCCGGCGATCTGCATCGCACCGACCGACAGATTCATCGCGGATCGGCCGAGGATGAACTGGTCCTCGTCGACCACCTCGTTCAGCAGACCCCAGCGGACGCCACCTCCGATCGAGAGCCCGTAGGCCACCAGGAGTGCGAGCAGGAGCCGCATCCCCGCGGTGAGATCGAGCGCAGCCTGGGCGGCGACCGCCGCGGTCGACACGGCGGCCAGTGCTGTCAGGACTCGCCGCGGTCGCGCGGTGTCGGCGGCCGACATCAGCGTGGAGGCGCCGAGCACCTGGGCCAGCGACGGGCCGAACATGACCAGGGCAGCCAGCAACGCCGATCCGGTCGCGGCGTCGACCATCAGCGCGAGCGTGAGGCTGGTCATCGTTGACGACGCGTTGCCGAGGGCGCTGCTGACCCAGAGGTTGCGGAACTCGGCGTTCCTGAAGATCTCCCGGTAGGTGCTCATGTCCGGCAGCTTCGACGGCCGCGCGTCCGCGCCCTACAGTTTCGGATGGAGGCGAAACCTTGTCCGAGTTCCTCGTCGACGCCGACACCCTGGCCATGGCCAGGTTCGGGACGTCGCAGCTGACCGAGACCGTGGCCGCGCTGAAGCTGCTGCAGCGGCCGGTCGAGCCGTGGTTCCGGGCCTGGAAGGACCAGCACAAGCCCGACTTCGAGGCCCGGTTGGCCGCGCGGCCGGTCTGGGCCGCGCTGGTCGAGAACGCCTTCGGACGGAGCTGGGTCGCCGACTTCCTGACCGTGCCGCCGCTCGAGCCGAACCAGGTGCTGGCCGACGAGCTCGAGTTGCTGACGAGCCTGAACGACGACCAGATCCGCGCCGACCTCAGCGTCGTACGGACGCCGCTGCCCGAGATCCTGCTGACGTCGACGGGGCTCGCGGACGCGGCGGCGGACCTGCTGCGGTGGGTGTGGACGGAGACGGTCGAGCCGGACTGGCCGCGGCGGTTGCGGGTGCTGCAGGCCGACATCGTGTCGCGGACGTCGAGGCTCAGCGAGCAGGGGTGGTCCGGCGTACTGCGTGGGCTCGGTCCGGATGTCCGCTGGCTGGGGGACGGGCGGATCCGGGTGAACCGCTGGGACTACCCGACCACGGACGTGCGGGGTCGCGACCTGATGTTCATCGCGGCCCACAGTCCCGGCGTCAACGTGAGTTGGCGCAAGCCGGACCGGTTCGCGCTGACCTATCCGGTCACCGGGATCTTCGCCGGGACCGAGGTGCCGGCCGAGCCGTTGGTGCAGCTGCTCGGTCGTAACCGGGCCCGCATCCTGGTCGAGGCGGCGGAGCCGGTGAGTACGACGGTCCTGGTCGCGACCACCGGTCTCTCGCTGGCCACCGTGTCGGACCACCTGCGGGTGCTGACCGACGCGGGTCTTCTCGAACGTCGCCGGTCCGGACGCTCGGTCCTGTACTGGCAGTCCGACACCGGTCGTCGCGTCGTACGACGACCGGCGCCGGTCAGGGGATTTCGATCGGGCAGGCGAGCGGGAGGTCGGTGACCGACGAGCCGGCGCGGAGCGTGAAGGTGCCGGGTTCGGTGGTCCAGTCGTTGTCCCAGTGCTCGAAGGTGTGGTTGTGCAGCTGGACGGTGAGCTCCCGCGCTTCGCCCGCGGCGAGACGTACGACGGCGAAGCCGGCCAGCCAGCGGGCCGGTCGATCCACAGTGGATGAAGGGCGTTCGGCGTACACCTGGACGACGTGCTTGCCGGCGCGGTCGCCGGTGTTGCGGACCGTCAGCGCAACGGAGGACGGATCGACCGCGCGGAGGTCGGTGAGCTCCCAGGTCGTGTAGCCGAGGCCGTGGCCGAAGGCGAACGCCGGCTCAGTGCCGGCCTTCAGCCAGGCGCGGTACCCGATGTGGACGCCCTCGTCGTACCGGACGACCCCGTCGCGTGGTGTCACGTCGATCACCGGTACGTCGGCCTCCTCGCGCGGCCACGTGGTCGGCAGGCGCCCGCCGGGCTCCCGGATGCCGAGCAGTACGTCGGCCAAGGCGTTGCCGTACTCCTGGCCACCGAAGTAGGTGACCAGGAGCGCGGCAACCTCGCCACGCCAGGGCAGCAGCACGGGCGAGCCTGCGTTGACGACCACCACCGTGCGCGGGTTGGCCGCGACCACGGCCCGGACCAGGTCGTCCTGACGGCCGGGAAGTGCGAGCGAACCGCGGTCGTAGCCCTCGGACTCGACCTTCGAGTTGGTCCCGACCACCACGACCGCGACGTCTGCCGCCGCGGCCGCCGCGACGGCCTCGTCGATCAACGCCTGCGGGTCGGAGCGGTCCGGCTCGACGCCAACGGTGATGCCCATGGCGTTGCCCAGATCACCGTCACGCTCGGGCAACTCGAACTCGACGCGAACGTCGACCGTCCGACCGGCCGTCACGTCGAGCGGCGCCGAGATCGACGGCGGCGACAGCAGCGCCGCGCCGAGATCGGTGCCCACCGGTACGGCGACGTCCTCGCGCAGAAGCTTGCCGTCGGCAAAGATCCGGCCGCGCCCGACGGACGCGAAGCCGAGCAGGACGGACCCGGACTCCGCCGGGGTGTAGCTCGTGTGGAACTCGAAGACCTTCGTCCGGGCGACAGGTGCGTTCCCGCCGAGGTAGACCAGCGCGCTGGAGAGCCGGTCCTCGGCGAACAACTCGGCACCGTCGGCGTCCAGGAATCGAACCCGTGCGCCCGGCTGCCCGGTCTCCGGATTGACCATGGTGGCGAGCGGCAGCTCGGCGACACCTTCCTGCACGACGGCGCCGAGCGAGTACGTGACCTCGGCGTCCGGCAGCGCGGCCCGGAGCCCGTCGAGCGGCGAGACCACGGACGACGGGATGACCGTCGCACTCCCACCGCCCTGGGTGCGCGCGTCCCGGGCATTGTGGCCGATCACCGCCACCCGCGAGACCGCGCTCCACGGCAACTCTCCGGTGTTCCGGAGGAGGACCGAACCCTCCGCGGCCGCGGACCGGGCGAATGCGACGCCGTCGACCTGCGGCACCTCGGCCGGCTTCGCGTATCCCTCCAACGCGCCGACCCGGGCAGCGAGCGCGAGAAGCCGCAGTACCTTCCGGTCGATCGCCTCTTCCTTGACCTCACCGGCCCGTACGGCGTCGACCAGCGCATCACCCCACGCGCCGACCGGTCCCGGCATCGCCAGATCCTGCGAGTACTTGGCGCTCTCGACGCTGCGTACGGCGGTCCAGTCGCTCACCACGACCCCGTCGAAACCCCAGTCGGTGTTGAGCGGTGTCTCCAGCAGGTCGTTCTCCGTCGCGGTCGCCCCGTTGACCGAGTTGTACGCGCTCATCACCAGCCACGCCTTCGACTCGGAGACCGCCTTCTCGAACGCGAGCAGATAGACCTCGCGCAGCGCCCGCTCACTCACCTCGACGTCGGCGGTGAAGCGGTCGGTCTCGAAGTCGTTCGCGACGTAATGCTTCGGCGTCGCGCCGACACCCAGCTCCTGTACGCCGGCCACGTACGCAGCGGCCAGGTCGGCGGTGAGCACCGGGTCCTCGCTGAACGCCTCGAAGTGCCGGCCGCCGAGCGGGGAGCGATGCAAGTTGATCGTCGGACCCAGTACGACGTCCACGTTCTTGCGCCTGGCTTCGAGTGCCGACACGACGCCGTACCGGTGCGCGACCTCGACGTCCCAGGACGACGAGAGGGCGGTGGCCGACGGAAGGTTCAGCGACGGGTCGCGCTCGTCCCAGACGGGACCGCGGACGCCGCTCGGCCCGTCCGAGAGAACCATCGAGCGCAGGCCGATGCCGGGCAGCGGATGGGTCGACCAGAAGTCCTGTCCGGTCAGGACGCGGACCTTCTCCTCGAGCGTGAGGCGGCCGAGCAGTGCGGCGAGATCGGCTGAGCTGGGGTTCATGCGACGACTGTACGCGCCAAAACCGAGTATCGCTAGGTTTTCGTTCCGGGTCTCGGTAGCATCGCCCGCATGGCTGCCAGAGGTCCGTACGCGAAGGGGGTCGCGAAGCGGGAGGAGATCCTGACCGCGGCGCTCGAGGTGATCGCCCGGCAGGGCTACCGCAAGACCTCGACCAAGGAACTCGCCGCCGCGGTCGGCCTGAGCGAGGCGGGGCTGCTGCACTACTTCGGCTCCAAGGAGAAGCTCTTCGAGGCGGTTCTCCGGGCCCGCGACGAGGCCGACGTCGACCGTTTCGACGGGTCGGACCTGATCGGCAAGCTGACCGCGATCATCCGCCACAACAGCGACGTACCGGGTCTGGTCCAGCTCTATTCGACGTTCTCGGCCGAGGCCGGCGACCCACAGCACCCGTCGCACCCGTACTTCGTGGAGCGCTACGCACGACTGCGCGAGTCGCTGGCCGGCGCCGTGCGCGCCCGTCAGGCCGCCGGGACGTTCACCGCGTCCGCTGACCCGGAGCTGATCGCGACCTTGCTGATCGCGCTCTCGGACGGCCTTCAGGTCCAGTCGCAGTTCGGGCTGCCGGTCGAGCCGGCCGACCTCCTGACTCACGTCGTGGGCCTGCTCGGTTCGGCTGGGGGAGCGGTGGATAGTTGAGGCATGACGAGCTCCGCGGGTGAGGCCGCCGGACCACCCGCGCCCGCCGTTGCGGACCGGCGGGTCCTGACGAAGGAGATCTGGCTGGTCCTGGCGCTGTCGCTGGGCGCGTCGGCTCTGTCCGCGGTGATCTCGTTCACCGGTGTACTGACGTCGGCCAAGCCGATCAGCGGGCAGACGGCGGTCATCGTCGGTTCGCGGGCGCCGGGACGCCCGTGGCTGGACCTCACCTGGCAGGTGTTCGCGATCGTCAACGCCCTGGTTCCGGTCGCCCTCGTCGCCCATTTCCTGGCCCGCGGCGGCGAGTCCCTGCACACGATCGGCTTCGACCTGCGGCAGCGGGTCCGCGACCTCGGCCGCGGGACCGCCGTCGCCGCCTGCGTGGGCGGAGCTGGTCTCGCCTTCTACCTCGCCGCCTACGCCACCGGCGTCAACCTGTCCGTCGACCCGTCCCAGCTCCCCGACTACTGGTGGCGCATCCCGATCCTGGTCCTCGTCGCCGTGCAGAACGCCGTACTCGAGGAGGTCATCGTCCTCGGCTACCTCAACCACCGGCTGGACCAACTGGGGTGGTCAACCACCCAGGCGACGGTCACCAGTTCGCTGCTGCGCGGCTCGTATCACCTCTACCAGGGCCTCGGCGGCTTCGTCGGCAACGTGATCATGGGCGTCATCTTCTGCCACCTGTACCGGCGCTGGGGCCGGGTCGGCCCGCTGGTCGTGGCCCATACGTTGATCGATATCGCTGCCCTGGTGGGGGCGACGTACCTGATCGGCAAGGTCGGCTGGTTGCCCGGCGGAGGGTGATCGAAACGACTGACACGTAACCGATCGGGGGTGGATCGGGTTGATGGTGCGTGACTGTTAACGGGGAAATCGCAAGTCCGCCCGAGATCGATCCGGGGTTGGCGGCCGCCGCGCTGGCCGTTTTCGCCCACCGGCACGAGGTGGTGCACCTGCTCCACGCCGCCACCGACGAACCGGACGCGCTGGCCCGCATCGCCGACCTGCTGCGCGTCGACGAGGGGACCATCGCCAGAGTCCTGGACCAGCCGCTGCGCTGGATGCTCTCTCAGTTCCGCACCGAACTGGAGGCCATCGCCGCCGCTCCACCACCGGCCAGGCCGGCGCCACAACCCGAGCCCGTGACCACCTGACCGCCGTGCGGTGGACGCCGCCACAGGCGTCCACCGCACCACGGGTTGATTAGGTTGGGGTGGGGGGGCGTCAGATGGGGGGGGTGGTGGTTATATCGGGAGGTGTGTCGGAGGGGGACCGCGAGGGGTTGACGG